>NZ_VEPX01000021.1:0-58338 GCF_006349665.1 Bacillus sp. CD3-5
GAACACGGAAGTTAAGCTCTCTAGCGCCGATGGTAGTTGGGACCTTGTCCCTGTGAGAGTAGGACGTCGCCAAGCAACTAAACACGAGTCAAATGACTCGTGTTTTTTCGTGTTTTCTTTTATAATCCATAGTAATAAAAAATGTATTTAAATAATTATTATTTTGATTAAATACAGGGGAATGTGGCTAGGATAGTAAATAAGCAAAACAGTTGCAAATTTTATTAATACGTATATAATTAAAGTCAAAGATAGTCAAAGTCAATAAAGGTGGCGGATAAATGAGAAATATATCTGATATCATTGAGCAATATCTAAAGCAAGTTATTGACTTAAGTAATAATAATGTGATTGAAATCAAGAGAAATGAGATTGCGGATCGATTCGAGTGCGTACCATCTCAAATCAATTATGTAATCAATACCCGTTTTACGTTAGAAAGAGGATTTGTAGTAGAAAGTAAACGTGGTGGAGGAGGTTACATTCGCATTATAAAAGTCAAACTGCATGACGATATAGACATTATTGATCAAATGCTTCATATGATTGATCATAGCGTTGCGCAAGGAAATGCAGAGAGTATGATTATACGTTTAATAGAAGAGGGAATCATAACGAATCGTGAAGCTAAACTTATGTTAAGCGTACTAGATCGTTCTGTATTATCAATGGATGTTCCTTCTCGAGATGAACTTAGGGCTCGAATATTATGCGCAATGTTAAGAACACTGAAATATAAATAAATACAGCTTTTGTAAAAGAATAATAACTAAAAGATAAGGCAGTTAAATATTGTAGAAGTTTTGAAAAAAGAACACGCACTTTTGTAAACGAATAAAGGAAAGTGAACAGTCTAGTAATGTATGAAAAGTACTATGAGATAGATCGTTCCTGTTGTAAAGGTGGGGATAGTGATGACTTGTCAAAACTGTAATATAAGACCAGCAACTTTACATTATACAAAAGTAATTAACGAAAAGAAGGCGGAAGTTCATCTTTGTGAGCAATGTGCAGAACAAAGTGGCTATACGTCTTTCTTTCAATCATCGCAGTCTAACTTTTCATTCCATGATTTATTTGCTGGGTTATTACACGGTGAATCAACAATGTTTGAAGAAGGAAAAAGCGGATTTTCGAACACAAATATATTGAGGTGTCCAGATTGTAAAATGACATATGAGCAACTTACAAAGGTAGGACGCTTTGGATGTGCTTCTTGTTACGATACATTTAAGGAACATTTAAAGCCATTATTAAAACGTCTTCACGGCGGGCATACAGATCATTGTGGAAAAATTCCGGAGCGTATAGAAGGAAATATTCACTTAAAGAAAGAATTAGATGAACTAAAACTCATTCTGAAACAATACGTACAGAAAGAGGAATTTGAGAAAGCTGCTGAAGTAAGGGATAAAATTAGAAACCTTGAAAATCAGCTTAGTGAGCATAGAGAGGGGGAATAGTTCTATGTCACTGGACAAAATTATGAATGAAGCGATTAGTCCATGGATGAAGGGGGATGGCCCTGATTCTGATATTGTTTTAAGTAGTCGAATTCGTTTGGCTCGTAATTTTAAAAAATATCAATTCTCTACTATGCAAAACGAAGAAGAAGCTAAACAGATTCAAGAATTATTTAAAAAGGAATTTATAAATAAAACAGTAGAACCTTTTGGAGAGTTTGAACTATTAAAAATGAATGAATTAACGCCTCTTCAAAGGAGAGTATTAGTTGAAAAGCATTTAATTAGTCCCAACCTTGCAGGAACAGAATATGGAGCGTGTCTATTGTCAGAAAACGAACATATTAGTGTTATGCTGAATGAAGAAGACCATATTCGGATTCAGTGCTTATTTTCAGGATTGCAGTTATCAGAGGCCCTTCAAAGTGCCAATCAAATAGATAATTGGATTGAGAAAGAGGTTGAATATGCTTTTGATGAATCACTTGGATATATTACGAGCTGCCCTACTAACGTTGGTACAGGACTTAGGGCTTCCGTAATGATCCATTTACCGGGGCTCGTTTTAACGAAAAGAATTAGCCGTATTATACAAGTAATTCAAAAATTAGGGTTAGTAGTAAGAGGAATATACGGTGAAGGTAGCGAAGCGTTAGGTAATATATTTCAAGTGTCAAACCAAATGACGCTAGGAAAATCTGAAGAAGATATTATTGCAGATTTAAAGAGTGTTATTCAACAAATCATACAGCAAGAAAAGATGGCTAGAGAATTAATTGTACAAAATTCAAGTATTGAGCTTGAAGATAAAGTTTATCGCTCTTATGGCATACTAGCTAACAGTCGTTTAATTCAATCTGCGGAAGCAGCCAATTGCTTATCAGATTTACGACTTGGTATTGATTTAGGATATATAAAAGGTATATCGAGGAATATTTTGACTGAGCTAATGGTTCTTACACAACCAGGCATTTTACAACAATATGCGGGAGGACCTTTAGGGCCAGAAGAAAGAGATTATCGAAGAGCAACCTTAATCCGTGAGCGATTACGTATTGAAAAAAACTAAGCGCAAGTAGGAGGCGATTTCTATGATGTTTGGAAGATTTACAGAAAGAGCACAGAAAGTATTAGCTTTATCTCAAGAGGAAGCGATTCGTATTGGGCATAACAATATTGGAACAGAACATATTTTACTTGGGCTTGTACGCGAAGGTGAAGGAATTGCAGCAAAAGCGTTGATTGCTCTTGGATTAAGCCCGGAGAAAGTTCAAAAAGAGGTAGAAGCGTTAATTGGACGCGGAACAGAAGCTTCTCAAACCGTACATTATACACCGCGTGCTAAAAAGGTTATTGAGCTGTCTATGGATGAAGCTCGTAAATTAGGTCATTCTTACGTTGGAACAGAACATATTTTACTTGGTTTAATCCGCGAGGGTGAAGGGGTAGCAGCACGTGTTTTAAATAACTTAGGTGTTAGCTTAAATAAGGCAAGACAACAAGTATTGCAACTTCTTGGAAGTAATGAAGCAAGTTCAGGTCATCAAGGTGGTTCTTCAACAAATGCAAATACACCAACACTTGATAGCTTAGCACGTGATTTAACAGTTGTTGCACGTGAAAATCGTTTAGATCCTGTTATTGGACGTGGTAAAGAAATTCAACGTGTAATTGAGGTTTTAAGCCGTAGAACAAAAAACAATCCTGTATTAATTGGGGAGCCTGGTGTAGGTAAAACGGCAATTGCAGAAGGATTAGCACAACAAATCGTAAATAATGAAGTTCCTGAAACTTTAAGAGATAAGCGTGTTATGACACTAGATATGGGTACAGTGGTAGCCGGAACGAAATACCGTGGTGAATTTGAAGACCGTTTAAAGAAAGTAATGGATGAAATCCGCCAAGCAGGAAATATCATTCTATTTATTGATGAACTTCATACATTAATTGGTGCAGGTGGAGCAGAAGGTGCTATTGACGCATCGAACATTTTAAAACCATCTTTAGCTCGTGGGGAATTACAATGTATTGGGGCGACAACGTTAGATGAATATCGCAAATATATTGAAAAAGATGCAGCTTTAGAGAGACGTTTCCAACCAATTCACGTTGATGAGCCAAGTTTAGATGAATCAACTCAAATTTTGAAAGGTTTACGCGATCGTTATGAGGCACATCACCGCGTATCTATTACAGATGATGCAATTGATGCAGCTGTAAAGCTTTCAGATCGTTATATTACAGATCGTTTCTTACCAGATAAAGCAATTGATTTAATTGATGAAGCTGCTTCAAAGGTTCGCTTACGCTCTTATACAACACCACCAAATCTAAAAGAGCTTGAAGTGAAGCTTGAGGAAATTAGAAAAGAAAAAGATGCAGCTGTACAAAGTCAAGAGTTTGAAAAAGCTGCTTCCTTACGTGATATGGAACAACGTTTACGTGAGAAGTTAGAAGATACGAAGCGTCAATGGAAAGAGCAACAAGGAAAAGAAAACTCAGAAGTGACAGTAGAAGATATTGCAAATGTTGTTTCTACGTGGACTCGTATCCCAGTTTCTAAACTTGCACAAACAGAGACTGATAAATTATTAAACTTAGAATCCATCCTTCACGATCGTGTTATTGGTCAAGATGAAGCGGTAGTAGCTGTAGCAAAAGCTGTTCGCCGTGCTAGAGCAGGGTTGAAAGATCCGAAACGTCCGATTGGCTCGTTTATTTTCTTAGGACCAACAGGTGTAGGTAAAACGGAGTTAGCAAGAGCGTTAGCAGAATCTATGTTCGGTGATGAAGATGCAATGATTCGCATCGATATGTCTGAGTACATGGAGAAACATTCTACTTCTCGTTTAGTTGGATCTCCTCCAGGGTATGTTGGATATGAAGAAGGTGGACAATTAACAGAAAAAGTTCGCCGTAAGCCATATTCAGTTGTCCTATTAGACGAGGTAGAGAAAGCTCATCCTGATGTGTTTAACATTTTACTACAAGTATTAGAAGATGGTCGCTTAACAGATTCGAAAGGGCGTACAGTTGATTTCCGCAATACAATTGTTATTATGACATCTAACGTTGGTGCAGAGGCGTTAAAACGTAATAAGCATCTTGGATTTAACGTACAAGATGAGGGCCGCGATTATTCGGATATGAAAGGTAAAGTAATGGATGAGCTGAAAAAAGCCTTCCGTCCAGAATTCTTAAACCGTATTGATGAAATTATCGTGTTCCATATGCTTGAGAAAAAACATATTCAAGAGATTGTAACACTTATGGTAAATCAGTTAGTAAATCGCTTAAAAGAGCAAGAAATTGAATTGCAATTAACAGAAGGAGCAATTTCGGCCATTGCTGATAAAGGGTTTGACCGAGAGTACGGTGCTCGTCCGCTTCGTAGAGCAATTCAGAAACATGTAGAAGATAGACTATCGGAAGAACTTTTAAAAGGTGCTATTGAGAAAGGACAAAAAGTTATCTTTGATGTTGAAGGAGAATCATTTGTCATTCATAGTGCTGAAAAGGTAAAATAAGTATAGACAAACTAAGAGGGCTACGAGATAGCCCTCTTTCTTGTACGACAAGGATAAATTGTTTATAGATGAAAGTGAAGTGAGATATAAAACGATATGGCTAAAAAGAAAACAAAATTCACATGTCAAGAGTGTGGGTATCAGTCACCAAAATATATGGGGAAATGTCCTGGATGTGGTCAATGGAATACGCTTGTTGAAGAGATGGAACCGGTTGTATCATCAAGGCGCCTTAATTATGCCAATGCAATTCAAACAGAAGTAACAAAACCAAGACGTCTAACAGAAGTGGAAACAAAGTCTGAGGCGCGTATTGAAACAAAATTTCAAGAATTTAACCGTGTACTTGGTGGCGGGATTGTAGATGGATCCTTAGTACTGATTGGTGGAGACCCCGGGATTGGAAAATCAACGTTACTATTACAAATATCATCGCAATTAGCAGATTCTTCATATGATGTCCTATATATATCGGGTGAAGAATCAGCAAAACAGATTAAACTGCGTGCGGATCGTTTACATGTAAATGGTAGTAATCTATTTGTTGTATCAGAGACGGATTTACAGCGAATTGCAACACATATTGAAGAGGTGAACCCAGCCTTTGTTGTTATTGATTCTATTCAAACAATACATCTACCTGAAGTAACATCAGCGCCGGGAAGTGTGGCACAAGTTCGTGAATGTACAGCGGAATTAATGAAACTTGCAAAAACGAAAGGAATCCCTATTTTTATCGTTGGACATGTGACAAAAGAGGGGGCGATTGCAGGACCTCGTATGTTAGAACATATGGTCGATGCAGTTCTTTATTTTGAAGGAGACCGTCATCATACATACCGTATTTTGCGAGCAGTAAAGAATCGCTTTGGTTCTACGAATGAAATGGGTATTTTTGAAATGAAAGAACTTGGTCTTGCAGAAGTATTAAACCCTTCTGAGATTTTCCTTGAGGAAAGACCAGTTGGGGTTGCGGGATCAACAGTGGTTGCCTCAATGGAAGGAACAAGACCAGTTTTAGTAGAAATACAAGCATTAATTTCCCCTACTAGTTTTGGAAACCCTCGAAGAATGGCAACGGGAATTGATCATAACCGTGTATCGCTTATTATGGCAGTGCTAGAAAAAAGAACAGGCTTATTATTGCAAAATCAGGATGCATATTTAAAAGTAGCAGGTGGTTTGAAGTTAGATGAACCAGCAATTGATTTAGCTGTCGCTTTAAGTATAGCTTCAAGTTTTAGAGATAAATCTACGGCACCAACCGATGCAGTAATAGGAGAAGTAGGATTAACTGGAGAAATAAGAAGAGTATCAAGAATTGAACAACGTGTACAAGAAGCGGCTAAATTAGGATTTCAACGCGCTATTATTCCTAGAAAAAATTTGGGAGGATGGACAATTCCAGATGGGATTGAGGTAGTTGGTGTATCTAATTTAGGAGAAGCACTTCGTTTGACATTAGGAGGCTAGGCTATGGAAGAAAACAAGCAACGTGTCAAAAGTATGATTAATATTTTACAACTTGTGGCCCCGGGAACACCACTGCGCGAAGGGATAGATAATGTACTTCGCGCACAAACAGGGGGATTAATTGTTCTTGGATATAATGAGCAGATTAAAAGTATTGTTGATGGAGGTTTTCATATTAATTGTGCATTCTCTCCAGCTAGTTTATATGAATTAGCAAAAATGGATGGGGCACTTATTTTAAATGAAACTGGAAGTAAAATTTTGATTTCGAACGCACAGTTAGTTCCAGAGTCATCTATTGACTCTATTGAGACAGGTATGCGCCACCGAACGGCGGAGCGTGTAGCAAAGCAGACAGGCAGCCTTGTTGTGGCTATTTCACAAAGACGTAACGTAATTACGCTATATCAAGGGAATTTACGTTATACACTAAAAGATATAGGCGTTATTTTAACAAAGGCGAATCAAGCTATCCAAACGTTAGAAAAATATAAGGCTGTATGGAATGATGGGATTACGAATTTGGGCATTCTAGAATTTGAAGAGGTTGTTACAATGTCCGAGGTAGTCCATGTTTTACATAGTGTTGAAATGGTACTACGTATTAAAAATGAAATATTGAGCTATATTCATGAATTGGGAACAGAAGGTAGGTTAATTCGTTTACAACTTACGGAACTATTAGCCGACTTAGAAGCAGAGGCAGCGCTATTAATTAAAGATTACTATCAAGAAAAAACACAAGACCATCATCAAATTTTGAAAAAGTTACAAGAACTTGCGAATACACAACTTCTAGAGGACAGTGATTTAGTTAAATTGCTCGGATACCCGGGACAAACGAGTTTAGAAGAAAGTGTGACGCCGAGAGGATACCGAATCACAAGCAAAATTTCGCGTGTTCCACCACTTATCATTGAAAATTTAATTAATCGATTTAAAACTTTGCAAGGTGTTTGTCGTGCAACTATTAATGAATTAGATGATGTGGAAGGAATTGGGGAAGTCAGGGCGAAGAAAATACGAGAAGGTCTAAAAAGAATTCAAGAGCATCTCTATATGAGTAGACACAATTAAGAATATTACATTGATTCTATAATATAACGACACTAGAACATTTTTGGTATATGATATGATATATTGGTAAATAAAACTATTTATAAAAAAACACGTCCGCTTTTGCATTCGGCGTTTTGATTAGCGAAACAATGGTTAATAATGAGTAGGAGGTGGTTGGATGTTAAAACGGATTGTACAGCTCTTCTTTTTAGTAATCGGGGGAGCGTTAGGGATTTACTTAATCCCAAAAGTTATTAATGTATTAGACATCGGTGCTGTTCCATTATTGGAAGGATCGTATGTTCGTGCAATTATTGGTGCAATTATTTTATTTTTAACAACATTTTGGCTTGTAGATTATATTGTTCAACTTATTAAGCATATTGAAGAGGCTCTTGTAAAAGCGCCTGTAGCAGATGTTTTGTTTGGTACATTAGGTTTAATCTCTGGGCTTATTGTTGCGTATTTAATTTTAATACCAATTCGTGAATTTACAATTCCAGTTATTAGTACAGTGTTGCAAGTGTTCTTTACTCTTTTACTAGGATATTTAGGATTCCAAGTAGGGTTTAAAAAGAGGAATGAATTGCTAGGATTATTTACATTACCACAACGTGGGAAAAAGAAAAATAATAATAGTGAGAATGAAGAACCAGAAAATGAGGTAGAAGAATCTTTAGCGCATTGGAAAATTCTCGATACAAGTGTAATTATCGATGGACGTATTGCTGATATTTGCCAAACAAAGTTTTTAGAAGGAACAATTGTCATTCCACAATTCGTGTTAGAAGAACTTCAGCACATTGCCGATTCTTCTGATGCTTTAAAACGTAATCGTGGTCGTAGAGGATTAGATATTTTAAATCGTATTCAAAAAGAGATGCCGATTCCGGTAGAAATTTATGAAGGCGATTTCGACGATATTCAAGAAGTGGATAGCAAACTTGTAAAGTTAGCGAAAATCACTGGTGGAACGGTAGTAACGAATGACTTCAACTTAAACAAAGTCTCTGAATTACAAGGGGTAACGGTGTTAAACATTAACGATTTAGCTAATGCAATTAAACCTGTTGTACTCCCAGGTGAAGAACTAAGTGTTTATGTTGTAAAAGATGGAAAAGAACAAAATCAAGGTGTAGCATATTTAGATGACGGCACGATGATTGTAGTAGAAGATGGTAGAGAATATGTAGGCTCACAACTCGATGTACTCGTTACGAGTGTGTTACAAACGTCGGCTGGGCGCATGATTTTTGCCAAACGTAAATTATTAGAAAAAGCATTATAAGTAGAGGATTATTAATATGTATACATTAATTATTCCGGCAGCTGGTCAAGGAAAGCGGATGGGTGCTGGCAAAAATAAGTTGTTCTTACTTATTAATGAAGTACCGATTATTGTGCATACGTTACGTGCTTTCGAACAGGATAAAGCATGTAAAAATATTATTATGGCAATTAACGAAGAAGAGCGTCCGTATTTTGAAGAGTTAATGCAGAAGTATCCGGTTGCAAAGCCAGTACAATTTATTCAAGGTGGAGCTGAAAGACAAGATAGTGTATATAATGCGATTCAGCATACGAGTGATGTTGAGTATGTTCTTGTACATGACGGTGCGCGCCCGTTCGTAACGAATAAAGTGATCCAAGATGTATTAACTGCAGCAGAAAAATATGGAGCTTCCATTTGTGCGGTGCCAGTGAAAGATACTGTTAAGAAAGTAGAGCAGGGTGTTGTTGTAGAAACAGTAGAAAGATCTCAGCTGACAGCTGTACAAACACCGCAAGGGTTCTCTGTTTCTCTTTTGTTAGAAGCTCATAGAAGTGCGAAGCAGAGTTGTTTCCTTGGTACAGATGATGCAAGTCTCGTAGAACGTATCGGGAAGCAAGTAGGTGTAGTAGAGGGGAGTTACTATAATATTAAAGTGACGACTCCAGAGGATTTACTAATTGCTGAAAGTTTTCTTCACGTTCAAAAGAAATGATAGCAATGATTATAGCGAAGAGAAGCTCGGCAAAGGCCGGGCTTTTCTTTATAAGGATAGCGATATAATATAGAATCATAAAGCTCAGTAGTTTAGCTCGAGGAGGATGTAAAAAATGTTTCGAATTGGACAAGGTTTTGATGTGCATGAATTCGCGGAAGGTAGACCGTTAATTATTGGCGGAATTACAATTCCACATGAGAAAGGATTAATCGGTCACTCTGATGCAGATGTATTGTTACATACAATCGCGGATGCGTGTTTAGGTGCAATTGCAGCAGGAGATATTGGAAAACATTTTCCTGATACAGACCCCGCCTTTAAAGATGCTGATTCAGCTATATTATTGCAAAAGGTTTGGGGATTTGTGCGTGAACAAGGTTATGAATTAGGGAATTTAGATTGTACAATTATTGCTCAAAAGCCAAAAATGGCACCACATATTGAAAGTATGCGTAAACGCATTAGTGAACTATTAGAAACGTCTATTGATAATATCAATGTAAAGGCAACAACAACAGAAAAACTAGGATTTACAGGTAGAGAAGAAGGAATTGCTTCTCAAGCAGTTGTTTTATTACAGAAAAAATAATGGTTTTTAATTCGTAAGATGGATAATCACATTTTTTTGGTGTACAATTATAGAATGTGTTGACATTAAGAATGGAAGGTGTACCAATTATGGAAAAGCAAGTGAGAGTGCGCTATGCGCCAAGTCCAACAGGACACTTACATATCGGAAATGCGCGTACGGCATTATTTAATTATTTATTTGCTCGTCATCAAGATGGTAAGTTTATTATTCGTATTGAAGATACTGATGTAAAACGTAATGTTGCTGGTGGAGAAGAAAGCCAATTAAAATACTTGAAATGGCTCGGTATGGACTGGGATGAAGGTGTTGATGTTGGTGGTGAATTTGGACCATATCGTCAAACAGAGCGTTTAGATATTTATAAAAAGTTATATGAAGATTTATTAGAGCGTGGTTTAGCTTACAAATGTTATATGACAGAAGAAGAGCTAGAAGCAGAACGCGAAGGGCAAATCGCTCGTGGTGAAACACCTCGTTATGCAGGTAACCATCGTGATTTAACTGAAGCGCAAGTGAAAGAATTTGAAGCTGAGGGACGTATTCCAAGTATTCGTTTCCGTGTACCAGCTGACCGTGATTACACATTTAAAGATATTGTAAAAGATGAAGTTGCATTCCATTCAAATGATTTCGGTGATTTCGTTATCGTGAAAAAAGATGGGATTCCAACTTATAACTTTGCAGTAGCAGTAGATGATCACTTAATGGAAATTACACACGTACTTCGTGGTGATGACCATATTTCAAACACGCCAAAACAAATGATGATTTATGAAGCTTTCGGTTGGGATATTCCTCAATTCGGTCATATGACTTTAATTGTAAATGAAAGCCGTAAAAAATTAAGTAAGCGTGATGAATCTATTATTCAATTTATCGAGCAATATAAAGAACTTGGATATCTTCCAGAAGCAATCTTTAACTTCATTGCACTACTAGGTTGGTCGCCAGTAGGAGAAGAAGAAATCTTCTCTCAAGAAGAGTTTATCAAAATGTTCGATGCAGCTCGTTTATCAAAATCACCTGCATTATTTGATTCTCAAAAACTGAAATGGATGAACAACCAATATATGAAAAAGCAAGATTTAGATACGGTGGTAGAATTAAGCTTACCGCATTTAGTGAAAGCTGGACGTATAGGTGAAACTTTAAGTGAACAAGAACAAGCTTGGATTCGTGATGTAATTGCGTTATATCATGAACAAATGAGCTTTGGAGCTGAAATTGTAGAGCTTTCTGAAATGTTCTTCAAAGATCATGTTGATTATGAAGAAGAAGGACAAGAAGTATTAAAAGGTGAACAAGTACCAGAAGTACTTCGTGCATTTGCTGGTCAAGTAGAAGCACTAGAAGCTATGGAACCGGCAGCAGTTAAGGCGGCTATTAAAGCAGTTCAAAAGGAAACAGGTCATAAAGGTAAAAACCTATTTATGCCAATCCGTGTTGCAACTACTGGTCAAACACACGGCCCGGAGCTTCCTAATGCTATTGCACTTCTTGGAAAAGAAAAAGTTTTAAATCGTCTTCAAAAAGTAATTGGTTAACATTTTCTAGGTTTAGAAATATAATAAGTATACTTAAAACCTAATAAGGAAAAGCGACGAGAAGGAGAAGTAGAAAATCAGGCTTTTTACAGAGAGAACCACCTTAGGCTGGAAGTGGTTTATAAGCGGGTTTTTGAAATGCCCCTTCGAGTCTTCTGCTGAACAGCAAATTGTTTTGCGAAACGTCTTAGGACGTAAAGTAAGCAGAAGCGGTGTACACCGTTATCAGAGATGAGTTTGAGGCTTTTTTTAGCCTAAACAGAGTGGAACCGCGCTTATAAGGCGTCTCTGTCAATATGACAGAGGCGTCTTTTTTTATACCGTAAAATTGGGTATGAGTATAAGTTTTATCCACGTGTATAAAGATTTAGGGGGATAAGTAGGGAGTTAGTTCACTCGAAAAAGCAGCCCATAAAGGGGAGGGAACGTCGATGTTTAAGAGGCTTCGGGAAGATATTGAAGTCGTTTTTGAACAGGATCCAGCGGCAAGAAGTTATTTCGAAGTCATTTTGACTTACTCTGGATTACATGCAGTTTGGGCCCATCGAATTGCACATGCTTTTTATAAAAAGAATTTCTTCTTTATTGCACGTTGGATCTCACAAGTTAGTCGTTTCTTTACTGGCATTGAGATTCATCCAGGAGCAACAATTGGTCGTCGTTTTTTCATTGACCATGGAATGGGAGTTGTAATTGGAGAAACGTGCGAAATTGGTGACAATGTAACGATCTATCAAGGAGTTACATTAGGTGGTACGGGTAAAGAAAAGGGAAAGAGGCACCCTACAATTCAGGATAATGTATTAATTGCAACAGGTGCTAAAGTACTAGGCTCTATTACAGTTGGAGAGAATTCTAAAATTGGAGCAGGTTCTGTCGTATTAAAAGAAGTCCCTGCACATTCTACAGTTGTAGGTATACCTGGCCGAGTCGTTATTCAAAATGGCGTAAAGATTGGTCAAGAATTGAATCATTCCGACCTTCCAGACCCAATTTTTGATAAATTAAAGGTCATGGAAGTAGAACTTGATAAATTGAAAAAACAACTTGAAGTAAAGGTAGAAAGGAAGGATAAAAATGACTATTCACATTTATAATACGTTAACACGTCAAAAGGAAGAGTTTATTCCATTAGAAGAAAATAAGGTAAAGATGTATGTATGCGGACCTACAGTTTATAACTATATTCACATCGGGAACGCAAGACCACCTATGGTATTTGATACAGTGCGCCGTTATTTAGAATATAAAGGATACGATGTGCAGTATGTATCTAACTTTACTGACGTAGATGATAAATTAATTAAAGCCGCAAATGAGTTAGGCGAAGATGTGCCGACAATTGCGGACCGTTTCGTGGAAGCGTACTTTGAAGATGTAACGGCATTAGGTTGCAAACATGCAACAGTTCATCCGCGTGTAACAGAAAATATGGATATTATTATTGAATTTATTCAAGAACTTGTGAATAAAGGATATGCATATGAATCAGAAGGGGATGTGTACTTTAGAACGAAGGAATTCGAAGGGTACGGTAAGTTATCACATCAACCGATCGCGGACTTACGTCACGGTGCGCGTATTGAAGTAGGAGAAAAGAAACAAGACCCTCTTGATTTTGCACTATGGAAAGCTGCGAAAGAAGGAGAAATCTTCTGGGAAAGCCCTTGGGGTCAAGGTCGTCCAGGCTGGCATATCGAATGCTCGGCAATGGCACGTAAATACTTAGGGGATACAATTGATATTCACGCCGGTGGTCAAGACTTGGCATTTCCTCATCATGAGAATGAAATCGCGCAGTCTGAGGCGCTAACAGGAAAAACATTTGCACGTTATTGGATGCACAATGGATATATTAATATTAATAATGAAAAAATGTCTAAGTCACTTGGGAACTTCATTTTAGTTCACGATATCATTAAGCAATATGATCCGCAGTTAATTAGATTCTTTATGCTATCAGTACATTATCGTCACCCAATTAATTTCAGTGAAGAGTTATTACGAAGCACAAATAACGGACTGGAAAGAATTAAAACAGCTTACGGTAATTTGAAACACCGTATGGAAAGTAGTACGGATTTAACAGATCATAATGAGAAATGGTTAGCTGATCTGGAAAAATTCCAAACTGCATTTGAAGAAGCGATGAATGATGATTTCAATACTGCTAATGCAATCACTGAGTTATATAATGTAGCAAATCATGCAAATCAATATTTACTGGAAGAACATACGTCTACAGTGGTAATTCAAGCATACGTAAAACAACTTGAAACATTATTTGATATTTTAGGGTTAGAATTAGCACAAGAAGAGTTACTAGATGAAGAAATTGAGGCGCTTATTCAAAAACGTATTGAAGCTCGTAAAAATCGTGATTTTGCATTATCAGATCAAATTCGCGATGATTTAAAAGACCGTAATATTATTTTAGAAGATACCGCTCAAGGTACAAGATGGAAAAGAGGATAAGAATGATTGATGCAAAGCAATTAAACAGCTTAGCGTTAGCATATATGGGTGATGCGGTATATGAACAATATATCCGCTATCACCTACTTCAAAAAGGGAAGGTTCGTCCTAATCAGTTGCATCGATTAGGGACAAGCTTTGTTTCGGCAAAAGCACAGGCGAAAGTTGTTTATCATTTATTAGAGACAGCATTTTTAACTGAGGAAGAAGAGGCAGTACTAAGAAGAGGGCGTAATGCAAATTCAGGTACTGTTCCGAAAAATACAGATGTACAAACATATCGACATAGTACAGCCTTTGAAGCGTTAATTGGCTATCATCACTTATTAAATAATCGTGAAAGATTAGACGAAATTGTATATAAGGCAATTGCTGTTCTAGAAGAAAAGGAAGGGGGCACATCATCATGAGTAGTGAATATATTATCGGACGTAACCCTGTAATTGAAGCGTTACGATCAGGGAGAGATATTAATAAAATTTGGATCGCAGAAGGTGCTGCCAAAGGACAAGTGCAAATTGTACTGGCACTAGCGAAAGAAAATAAAATTATTTTGCAACATGCACCAAAAAAGAAGTTAGATCAATTAGTTGAGGGGAACCATCAAGGTGTAATTGCTCAAGTGGCCGCATATCAATATGCTGAGCTAGAAGATCTATTCAAAGTAGCAGAGAAGCGTAACGAAGATCCGTTCTTCTTAATTTTAGATGAAATTGAAGACCCGCATAACCTCGGTTCTATTATGCGTACTGCGGATGCGACAGGAGCTCATGGAATTATAATTCCGAAAAGAAGAGCTGTGGGACTTACTGCATCAGTTGCGAAAGCATCTACTGGGGCAATTGAATATATTCCTGTTGCACGCGTAACGAATTTATCTCGTACAATCGATGAATTAAAAGAACGTGGACTTTGGATTGCTGGTACAGATGCAAAAGGGAAAACGGATTATCGTAATTTAGATGGGAAAATGCCAATTGGATTAGTAATTGGAAGTGAAGGAAAAGGTATGAGTCGTATTATTGGTGAAAAATGTGATTTCTTAATTACTTTACCGATGGTTGGTAAAGTTACATCCTTAAATGCTTCAGTGGCCGCGAGTTTGTTAATGTATGAGGTATATCGTAAACGTAACGAAATTGGTAAATAAAAAATGAACGATATTTTAATCGTTGACGGTTACAACATTATTGGAGCTTGGGGAGACTTGAAGAAACTACGGGATGTAGATTTGCAGTCATCAAGAGATGCACTGATTGATAAGATGGCGGATTACCAAGGTTACACAGGGACAAAGGTAATGATAGTTTTTGATGCGTATACAGTCCACGGTATTGAAAAAAAGATGAAACAATCGCGTGTGGAAGTTATATTCACGAGGAAGAATCAAACGGCAGATGAAAAGATAGAGCAACTTGCGATTGAACTTAGAAATATAAATACGCAAATATATGTTGCGACTTCTGATTATACGGAACAATGGGTTATATTTGCTCAAGGTGCGCTCCGGAAATCTGCGCGGGAATTAGAGTTGGAAGTACAAGCGATGGAGCAACAAGTAAGAAGGCGTACACAAGACGCAAAAGAAAAGCAACCCGCCATGCGAAAGATATTTAGTAAAGATATTACAGAAAAGTTAGAAAAATTAAGAAGAGGAGAGCGTTGAAGCATTGACGCTCTTTGTCTTTTTACTGTATAATATTTCTAAATAAATAGCGGTCGGAGGGATCAAGGTGGAAGCAGGCTTCGTAAGTGTAGGCGACGTTACATTTCGTGATTTAGAAGATGAGGCAATCGTTGAGTTAGTTCGAAAAGGTAATACTGACGCTCTAGAATATTTGATTCACAAATATAAGAACTTTGTTCGCGCGAAATCGAGATCTTATTTCTTAGTGGGTGCCGATCGAGAAGATATTGTTCAAGAAGGTATGATTGGATTGTTTAAAGCGATTCGTGATTATAAGGAGGACAAGCTGTCTTCGTTCAAAGCATTTGCTGAACTGTGTATCACTCGACAAATTATTACCGCTATTAAAACAGCAACCAGGCAAAAGCATATTCCGTTAAATTCATATGTGTCTTTAGATAAACCGATTTATGACGAGGAATCTGATCGGACATTATTAGATGTTATTTCGGAAGCGAAGGTAACTGATCCTGAAGAAATGATTATAAGTCAGGAAGAATATACAGACATAGAATCTAAAATATCTGAATTATTAAGCGATTTAGAAAGAAAGGTGCTTTCTTTATATCTAGACGGCCGTTCTTATCAAGAGATTTCGGAACAGTTAAATAGACATGTGAAATCTATTGATAACGCTTTACAGAGGGTGAAGCGGAAATTAGAACGATATATGGAAATGAGAGAGAGTACCACTTTAAATTCATAACAAGTACTACAGGTGTAAAAAATCACCTGTTTTCTTTTTGTAGGGAGTACAAAAGGCATGACATTGACATTGTCTTTTATTGTATGATACATTTTTAGGGACATAATGTTACAAGGTTGGTGTAACTAATGAGGAAAAAAGTTGTACTCTCATGTGAAGAGTGTAAAAATCGAAACTACTCTACGATGAAAGATACGAGCTCAGTAGAGCGACTTGAAATAAAGAAATTTTGTAAAACATGCAATCAGCATACAGTTCACAAGGAAACAAAATAAATAATTGAAATAATACACTGGAGGTCCCGTAGATGCGTTTAACGAACTTTTTCGGCGATGTAGGTCGCGAAATGAAAAAAGTAAGTTGGCCTAAAAAAGATGAATTACTCCGTTCAACAGCGACTGTTATCGCTACAGTTGTCTTCTTTGCGATTTTCTTCGCAGTTGTTGATATGGGCATTTCTTCTTTAATTCGGTTAATTCTTGGTTAATTCTTGAATAAGAAGCACTTATCCATGATATAATGTTATTTATAAGAACTGTGTAAAAGCCCGGTGAACGGGTTTTTTCATTTGCGCAAAAAAATGTACGTCAGGGAGGGAAGGACGCTCGTCCTAAATGAATGGAAAAAAGTTGGTATGTTGTCCATACTTATTCTGGATATGAAAATAAAGTAAAAGCAAACCTAGAGAAACGTGTAGAATCAATGGGTATGCAAGATAAAATTTTCCGTGTTGTTGTCCCGGAAGAAGTAGAAGTAGAAATGAAAAATGGTAAAGAAAAATTAATGAAAAGAAAAGTGTTCCCAGGTTATGTATTAGTAGAATTAATCATGACTGATGACTCTTGGTATGTTGTACGTAACACGCCAGGTGTAACTGGGTTCGTTGGTTCTTCTGGTTCTGGATCTAAACCATCACCTCTATTAGAAGAGGAAGTTGTTACCATTATGAAACATATGGGAATGGACAACGAGGTGGTTGATTTCGACTTTGAACTTCATGAGACAGTACGTGTAAATGAGGGACCATTCGCAGATTATACAGGTGCTATCGAAGAAATTGATGTGGAGAAGAAGAAGGTTAGCGTGCTTGTGGACATGTTTGGTCGCGAGACTCCAGTTGAACTTGACTTCCATCAAATTGAAAAATTATAAAATGAAACTTGAAATGAATTGTAAAAAGTGATAATATCTTTTAAGTCAGTACGTCTTCGTTATCGGAGACGTTTTTTGAAAGATTTTATCCTTAGAGATAAAATATGACGTGGGAGGGCAAATCACTGTCCAATTGACCACATCACGGACTTAAGGAGGTGTGTCTCGTGGCTAAAAAGGTAATTAAAATGGTAAAGCTTCAAATTCCTGCAGGTAAAGCTAACCCAGCTCCACCAGTTGGTCCAGCATTAGGACAAGCAGGTGTTAACATCATGGGCTTCTGTAAAGAGTTTAACGCTCGTACAGCAGATCAAGCTGGTCTTATCATCCCTGTTGAAATTACGGTATTTGAGGACCGTTCATTCACTTTCATTACTAAAACTCCTCCTGCTGCTGTTCTTCTTAAGAAAGTAGCTGGTATTGAGTCTGGTTCTGGTGAACCAAACCGTAATAAAGTGGCAACTGTTAAGCGTGATAAAGTACGCGAAATCGCTGAAACTAAAATGCCTGACCTAAACGCTGCTAGCGTAGAAGCTGCAATGCGTATGGTTGAAGGTACTGCACGCAGTATGGGCATCGTTATCGAAGACTAATTCGATTTGTTTTTTAAAAAAGGTTGCGGGTCTGGAATTCCAATTCGCAACCTTTATTATCGTAAATGATTATCGTTTTTAAATAAATGGGTGGCGCGCATCCTCAGGTTATACCTGAAAATAAGCGTAAACGTGGGAGGTTATTCCGCTAAAACCACATTCGAGGAGGAAATAAAAATGGCTAAAAGAGGTAAAAAGTACGTAGAAGCTGCAAAGCTTGTTGATCGTGCAGCTGCTTACTCTGCAACAGAAGCAGTAGAATTAGTAAAGAAAACAAACACAGCTAAATTTGATGCAACTGTAGAAGCTGCATTCCGTTTAGGTGTTGACCCTAAGAAAGCTGACCAACAAATCCGTGGTGCAGTTGTTCTTCCACACGGTACTGGTAAAGTACAACGTGTATTAGTGTTCGCTAAAGGTGAAAAAGCTAAAGAAGCTGAAGCTGCTGGAGCTGACTTCGTAGGCGATGCTGATTACATCGGTAAAATCCAACAAGGTTGGTTCGATTTCGATGTAGTAGTAGCAACTCCTGACATGATGGGTGAAGTTGGTAAACTTGGTCGCGTATTAGGACCTAAAGGTTTAATGCCAAACCCTAAAACTGGAACAGTTACTTTCGATGTAACTAAAGCTGTTAACGAAATCAAAGCTGGTAAAGTTGAATACCGCGTTGATAAAGCTGGTAACATCCACGTTCCAATCGGTAAAGTATCTTTCGAAGATGCTAAATTAGTAGAAAACTTCAGAACAATCGCTGACACTTTACAAAAAGTTAAGCCAGCTGCTGCAAAAGGTACTTACATGAAGAACGTAACAGTTGCTTCTACAATGGGACCTGGCGTACGTGTAGACGTTTCTACATTAGCGTAAATTTTGGAAGTTGACTTCATAAAGAAGTTTTAATATAATCATTTATGTTGTGAATTTAATTAGTGTACCGTAGACAGTAGGTGTCAATAGACTTAATTTCCTACCTAGGTGTTAATATACGAAGCGGAATTTTTTCTGTGACTATATGCCTCCATGTCTACAAGTTGGGCATGGAGGTTTTTAGTGCACTTTCGGTACATCTTCTATATAATCTACAGGAGGTGTAATAACATGAGCAAAGTAATCGAAACTAAACAACAAGTTGTAACTGAAATCGCGGACAAACTTCGCGCTAGTAAATCTACAATCGTTGTTGACTACCGTGGTTTAACAGTTTCTGAAGCAACAGAATTACGTAAGCAATTACGTGAAGCTGGCGTTGAGTTCAAAGTTTACAAAAACTCTCTAACTCGTCGTGCTGCAGAATCTGCTGAAATGGCTGAGTTAAATGAATTCTTAACAGGACCAAACGCAATCGCGTTCAGTAACGAGGATGTAGTTGCTCCTGCGAAAGTATTAAACGACTTCGCTAAAGATCATGAAGCTTTAGAAATTAAAGCAGGCGTAATCGAAGGTAAACTTGTAACACTTGATGAGGTTAAAGCTATCGCTACTCTTCCATCACGTGAAGGCTTACTTTCTATGCTTCTTAGCGTTCTTCAAGCTCCAATCCGTAACCTTGCACTTGCTACTAAAGCAGTTGCAGACCAAAAGGAAGAGCAAGGCGCTTAATTTTTTAAAAGATAATTACGTATTATCGATAAAACAATACAAACCTATTTAAGGGAGGATATTTACAATGACTAAAGAACAAATCATTGAAGCAGTTAAATCTATGACTGTATTAGAACTTAACGACTTAGTAAAAGCTATCGAGGAAGAATTCGGCGTAACTGCTGCTGCTCCTGTAGCTGTTGCTGGTGGCGCTGGAGAAGCTGCTGCTGAGAAAACTGAATTTGATGTGGAACTAACTAGCGCTGGTGCACAAAAAATCAAAGTTATCAAAGTTGTTCGTGAAATCACTGGTCTTGGCTTAAAAGAAGCTAAAGAATTAGTTGACAACACTCCAAAAGTAATCAAAGAAGCTGCTGCTAAAGAAGAAGCTGAAGAAATCAAAGCTAAACTTGAAGAAGTTGGCGCTGCTGTAGAAGTTAAGTAATTAACTTTTGATGCTTTAAAAAAAGCTCGCTCTCATGCGAGCTTTTTTTTTAACTGTAAAGAAAAGAGGTGGCCATATGGCAGACCATTATTTTTCTAACGACCCTTCTAGTAAAAGTGATCGTAAGCGATGGGAATTTACGCTTCGTGGATCTCAATTTACTTTCTTATCTGACCGTGGGGTGTTCTCGAAAAACGAAGTGGACTTTGGTTCTCGTCTTTTAATTGAAGCGTTTCAAGTGCCAGATATTAAAGGTGACATATTAGACGTAGGTTGTGGGTATGGACCAATTGGTTTATCGTTGGCGAAAGAGTTTCAAGACCGTAAAGTTCACATGGTGGATGTGAATGAAAGGGCACTTGAGCTTGCGAAAGAAAATGCCGCTAACAATAGAATTGGAAATGTGCACATTTTTCAAAGTAGCGTCTATGAAAATGTAGATGGTATGTATGCTGCTATTCTATCTAATCCTCCAATTCGTGCAGGTAAAGATATCGTGCATGAGATTTTAGAAAAAGCTGTAGAACATTTAGTTCCAGGTGGGGAGTTGTGGATTGTTATTCAAAAGAAACAAGGTGCACCATCTGCGCTGAAGAAACTAGAAGAAGTATTTTCTGAAGTCGAAGTTGTAGAAAAGAAAAAAGGATATTATATCATAAAATCAAAAAAACGTTGACGGTTATTTTTGGCTATGTTAACATTATACAATGCCAATATATGATTTTCTGCGTTGAGAAAGATGTATATTTTTGTTTCTCTTGGAAAAGATAGTAAAATCAGCAGATTATGAAACAGAATGATGGTTTTCTTATAGAAGCCATTTTTCTTTTTTGAACAGGTAGAAAGACTCAACGTATTTATCTTTAAGAGAAAAAGACTACGCTAAATAGCAGTAGTTGTATTTATTTGTGATTTTGCACAAATTTTTTTGTGCATTTATAATACTCATGATTTGAGGGGTGAAGCAGTTGACAGGTCAACTAGTTCAATACGGACGCCACCGCCAACGAAGAAGTTATGCCCGTATTAGTGAAGTATTAGAGTTACCAAATCTTATCGAAATTCAAACCTCTTCTTATCAGTGGTTTCTTGATGAGGGTTTGCGAGAAATGTTCCAAGACATTTCTCCGATTGAAGACTTTACGGGAAATCTATCGCTTGAATTTATCGACTACAGCTTAGGTGAACCTAAATACTCTGTAGACGAATGCAAAGAGCGTGATGTGACGTATGCAGCACCACTTCGTGTAAAAGTGCGTCTAATCAACAAGGAAACTGGTGAAGTAAAAGAACAAGATGTGTTCATGGGAGATTTCCCACTCATGACAGAGACTGGAACATTCGTAATTAACGGTGCAGAACGTGTTATCGTTTCCCAGTTAGTTCGCTCTCCAAGCGTATACTATAGTGGCAAAGTGGATAAAAACGGAAAACGTGGTTTTACTGCTACTGTAATTCCAAACCGCGGAGCTTGGTTAGAGTATGAGACAGATGCTAAGGATGTTGTATATGTGCGTATTGACCGTACGCGTAAACTTCCTGTAACTGTTTTGTTACGCGCATTAGGGTTTGGCTCTGATCAAGAAATCACCGAGCTTTTAGGTGATAACGAATACTTAAGCAACACATTGGAAAAAGACAACACAGATAGCACAGAAAAAGCATTGCTTGAAATTTATGAGCGTCTACGTCCTGGTGAACCACCAACAGTAGAAAATGCTAAGAGCTTACTTGTGTCTCGTTTCTTTGATCCAAAGCGCTACGATTTAGCAAATGTAGGTCGCTACAAGATCAACAAAAAGTTACACATTAAAAACAGATTGTTTAATCAACGTTTAGCTGAAACATTAGTGGATCCAGAAACTGGTGAAATTTTAGCGGCAGAAGGAACAATCTTAGATCGTCGTACACTTGATCGCATTTTACCTTACTTAGAGAAAAACATTGGATTCAAAACAGCGAAACCAATGGGTGGAGTGGTAGAAGGCGATGTTGAGCTGCAATCTATTAAGATTTATGCTCCTGAGTCAGAAGGCGAGCGCGTAATTAACGTAATTGGTAATGCAAATATTACTCGCGATGTAAAACACATCACACCAGGTGATATCCTTGCTTCTATCAGTTACTTCTTCAACCTACTATATAAAGTAGGGGATACAGATGATATCGACCACTTAGGAAACCGTCGTCTGCGTTCTGTTGGAGAACTATTACAAAATCAATTCCGTATCGGTCTTTCTCGTATGGAACGTGTTGTTCGTGAGAGAATGTCGATCCAAGATACAAATGCAATTACACCACAGGCATTAATTAATATTCGTCCTGTTATTGCATCTATTAAAGAGTTCTTCGGAAGTTCTCAGTTATCTCAGTTCATGGACCAAACAAATCCGTTAGCAGAGTTAACTCACAAACGAAGATTATCTGCATTAGGACCTGGTGGTTTAACGCGTGAGCGCGCAGGCTTTGAAGTACGTGACGTTCACTACTCTCACTATGGTCGTATGTGTCCGATTGAAACACCAGAGGGACCAAACATCGGTTTGATTAACTCATTATCTTCGTTCGCGAAAGTAAATGAGTTTGGTTTCATTGAAACACCATACCGTCGTGTTGACCCAGAAACTGGTCTTGTAACAGGGCATGTTGATTATTTAACAGCAGATGAAGAAGATAATTATGTTGTAGCCCAAGCGAATATGAAATTATCTGAAGAAGGAGAATTCCTTGATGAAGATATCGTAGCTCGTTTCCGCGGTGAAAACATTGTCACAAATAAAGAACGCATCGACTACATGGATGTATCACCAAAACAAGTAGTGTCGGCAGCGACAGCTTGTATTCCGTTCTTAGAAAACGATGACTCTAACCGCGCACTTATGGGAGCGAACATGCAACGTCAGGCGGTTCCGTTAATGAATCCGGAATCTCCGATTGTAGGTACAGGTATGGAGTACGTATCAGCAAAAGACTCAGGTGCTGCAGTAATCTGTAAACACCCTGGTGTTGTTGAACGCGTAGAAGCACGTGAAGTTTGGGTACGTCGCTATGTAGAAGTTGACGGTCAAACAGTAAAAGGCGACTTAGATCGCTACAAAATGCAAAAATTCATTCGTTCTAACCAAGGAACTTGCTACAACCAACGTCCAATCGTAAGTGTTGGAAATGAAGTTGTAAAAGGTGAAATCCTTGCGGATGGTCCTTCTATGGAATTAGGTGAACTAGCACTTGGACGTAACGTGCTTGTTGGCTTCATGACTTGGGACGGTTATAACTACGAGGATGCGATCATTATGAGTGAGCGCCTTGTAAAAGATGATGTGTACACTTCTATTCATATTGAAGAATATGAGTCAGAAGCTCGTGATACGAAGCTTGGACCAGAAGAAATCACACGTGATATTCCAAACGTTGGGGAAGATGCATTACGCAACCTTGACGAGCGCGGTATCATTCGCGTTGGTGCGGAAGTAAAAGATGGAGATTTACTTGTTGGTAAAGTAACACCTAAAGGTGTAACAGAATTAACAGCTGAAGAACGTCTATTACATGCTATCTTTGGAGAAAAAGCGCGTGAAGTACGTGATACATCACTACGTGTACCACACGGTGGTGGCGGTATTATCTTAGACGTAAAAGTATTCAACCGTGAAGATGGCGACGAATTGCCACCAGGCGTGAATCAACTTGTGCGTGCATATATCGTTCAAAAACGTAAAATTTCTGAAGGTGACAAGATGGCCGGACGTCACGGTAACAAAGGTGTTATCTCTCGTATTTTACCAGAAGAAGATATGCCTTACTTACCAGACGGTACGCCAATCGATATCATGTTAAACCCATTAGGGGTACCATCTCGTATGAATATCGGTCAGGTATTAGAGCTTCATCTTGGTATGGCAGCAAGATACCTTGGCATTCACATTGCAACACCAGTATTCGATGGTGCTCGTGAGGAAGATGTTTGGGGCACAATTGAAGAAGCTGGTATGGCAAATGACGCGAAAACAATCCTGTATGACGGACGTACTGGTGAACCATTCGATAACCGTGTATCTGTTGGTGTCATGTATATGATCAAACTTGCGCACATGGTTGACGATAAACTTCATGCTCGTTCTACTGGACCATACTCACTTGTAACGCAGCAGCCTCTTGGAGGTAAAGCTCAGTTCGGTGGACAGCGTTTCGGTGAGATGGAGGTTTGGGCACTTGAAGCTTATGGTGCTGCTTATACTCTTCAAGAAATCTTAACAGTGAAGTCTGATGATGTTGTTGGACGTGTTAAGACGTATGAAGCAATTGTTAAAGGCGAAAATGTTCCAGAGCCAGGCGTTCCTGAATCATTCAAAGTATTGATTAAAGAGCTGCAAAGTTTAGGTATGGACGTTAAAATGATGTCTAGCGACGATACAGAAATTGAAATGCGTGATACGGAAGATGACGATGATCATCAATCAGCAGACAAATTGAATGTCGAAGTTGAGACAACTAAGGAATAATTGGGATAACCTGTAGACTAAAAGGGAGGTAGGCCCCTTGATAGATGTAAATAACTTTGAATATATGAAGATTGGACTTGCTTCACCTGACAAGATTCGTTCTTGGTCATACGGTGAAGTTAAGAAACCAGAAACAATTAACTATCGTACGTTAAAGCCTGAAAAAGATGGCTTGTTCTGTGAGCGCATTTTCGGACCACAAAAGGACTGGGAATGTCATTGCGGAAAATACAAACGTGTACGTTATAAAGGTGTAGTTTGTGATCGATGTGGCGTTGAAGTAACGCGTGCGAAAGTGCGTCGTGAACGTATGGGTCATATCGAATTAGCTGCTCCTGTATCTCATATTTGGTATTTCAAAGGTATCCCGAGCCGCATGGGACTTGTCTTAGACATGTCCCCTCGCGCGCTTGAAGAAGTAATTTATTTCGCTTCTTATGTTGTAACAGAAAGTGGAGATACACCACTTGATAAGAAGCAATTACTTTCTGAAAAAGAATACCGTGCATATCGTGATCGATATGGTAGCACATTCCAAGCTGCTATGGGTGCAGAAGCGATTAAAAAGCTATTACAAGACATCGATTTAGATAAAGAAGTAGACTTCTTAAAAGAAGAATTAAAAACAGCACAAGGACAACGCCGTACTCGTGCTATTAAACGTCTAGAAGTATTAGAAGCATTCCGTAACTCTGGAAATGAGCCATCTTGGATGATCTTAGATGTTCTACCAGTAATCCCACCAGAACTACGCCCAATGGTACAGTTAGATGGTGGACGTTTTGCTACGTCTGACTTAAACGACTTATACCGTCGTGTAATTAACCGTAATAACCGTTTAAAACGTCTATTGGACTTAGGTGCACCAAGCATTATCGTTCAGAACGAAAAACGTATGTTACAAGAAGCTGTAGACGCATTAATCGATAATGGTCGTCGTGGCCGTCCAGTTACTGGACCAGGTAACCGTCCATTAAAATCACTATCTCACATGCTTAAAGGTAAACAAGGACGCTTCCGTCAAAACTTATTAGGTAAACGTGTTGACTACTCTGGTCGTTCTGTAATCGTTGTAGGACCGAACTTAAAGATGTACCAATGTGGATTACCAAAAGAGATGGCGCTTGAACTGTTCAAACCTTTCGTAATGAAAGAGTTAGTTGAAAAAGGATTAGCACACAACATTAAGAGTGCGAAACGTAAAATCGAGCGTGTACAACCTGAAGTTTGGGACGTTTTAGAATCTGTGATTAAAGAACATCCAGTACTTCTAAACCGCGCACCAACACTTCACCGTCTTGGTATTCAGGCGTTTGAACCTACATTAGTAGAAGGTCGCGCAATCCGTCTTCACCCACTTGTATGTACTGCATACAACGCGGACTTTGACGGTGACCAAATGGCCGTTCACGTACCTTTATCATCAGAAGCACAAGCAGAAGCTCGTCTTCTTATGTTAGCGGCACAAAACATCTTGAACCCGAAAGACGGTAAACCAGTTGTTACTCCATCTCAGGATATGGTATTAGGTAACTACTACTTAACACTTGAGCGTGAAGGCGCAATCGGTGAAGGTATGGTCTTCAAAGATGCGAACGAGGCATTACTTGCATACCAAAATGGATATGTACATCTTCATACACGTGTTGCAGTAGCTGCAAGCGCAGTAAACAACGCAACATTTACTGAAGAGCAAAAGAGTATGCTTCTATTAACAACAGTTGGTAAATTAATATTTAACGAAATCTTACCAGAGTCGTTCCCTTATATTAATGAACCAACAAATTCAAACCTTGAAAAAGAAACACCAGCGAAATATTTCGTTGAAAAAGGTGCGAACATTAAAGAGATTATTGCTAGTCGCGAAGAAGTGGCGCCATTCAGCAAGAAAATCCTTGGTAACATCATTGCGGAAGTGTTTAAACGTTTCAAAATTACAGAAACGTCTCGCATGCTTGACCGTATGAAAAACTTAGGATTCAAGTACTCTACAAAAGCTGGTATTACAGTTGGGGTATCTGACATTCTTGTATTAGGTGAAAAAGATGAAATTCTCCACGAAGCACAAGCAAAAGTAGATAATGTAATTAAACAATTCCGTCGCGGTTTAATCACGGAAGAAGAACGTTACGATCGTGTTATCTCTATTTGGAGTAATGCAAAAGATGTTATCCAAGGAAAACTGATGAAATCCTTGAATAAACGCAACCCAATCTTCATGATGAGTGATTCCGGTGCCCGTGGTAACGCATCGAACTTTACTCAGCTTGCTGGTATGCGTGGTCTGATGGCCAATCCATCTGGTCGTATCATCGAACTTCCAATCAAATCAAGTTTCCGTGAAGGTTTAACAGTACTTGAGTACTTCATCTCTACGCATGGTGCGCGTAAAGGTCTTGCCGATACAGCACTGAAAACTGCCGATTCTGGTTACTTAACACGTCGTCTTGTTGACGTTGCACAAGATGTAATCGTTCGTGAAGATGATTGTGGAACAGATCGCGGTTTATTAATTGGTGCGATTAAAGAGGGTAATGAAGTTATCGAGTCATTATATGATCGTCTTGTTGGACGTTTTGCAAGAAAAACTGTAAAACATCCTGAAACAGGTGAAGTATTAGTTGCTGAAAATCAATTAATTACTGAAGATATTGCTCATATTGTTGAAAATTCGGGTGTTGAAACTGTAAACATTCGTTCAGCGTTCACGTGTAACACTCGCCACGGTGTATGTAAGAAGTGTTACGGTCGTAACTTAGCAACTGGAACAGACGTAGAGGTAGGGGAAGCGGTAGGTATTATCGCAGCTCAATCTATCGGTGAGCCAGGTACACAGTTAACGATGCGTACGTTCCATACAGGTGGGGTTGCCGGAGATGATATCACTCAAGGTTTACCTCGTATCCAAGAGATCTTCGAAGCTCGTAATCCGAAAGGTCAGGCAGTTATCAGTGAAATCGACGGTGTTATCGCAGCGATCAACGATGTTAAAGATCGCCAAGAAGTAGTTGTACAGGGTGAAGTTGAAACTCGTACGTATGCTATTCCTTACGGTGCTCGTCTGAAAGTAATTCCAGGACAGCAAATTAGCCACGGTAAAGAGTTAACAGAAGGTTCTATTGATCCGAAAGAATTACTAAAAGTAACGGACATTACGGCAGTTCAAGAATACTTATTACGTGAAGTTCAAAAAGTATACCGTATGCAAGGGGTAGAAATTGGTGACAAACACGTAGAAGTAATGGTACGCCAAATGTTACGTAAAGTTCGTGTAAGTGATGCAGGTGAAACAGATGTATTACCAGGAACATTACTAGATATCCATCAGTTTACTGATGCCAATGCGAAGGTGTTACTACAAGGTAAACAACCAGCAACAGCTAGACCTGTTCTACTTGGTATTACAAAAGCTTCACTTGAAACAGATTCATTCTTATCTGCAGCATCGTTCCAAGAAACAACTCGTGTCTTAACTGATGCAGCAATTAAGGGTAAACGTGATGAGCTTCTAGGATTGAAAGAAAATGTTATTATCGGTAAACTTGTTCCTGCTGGAACAGGCATGAATCGTTATCGCAAAGTGGATCTTGTTAAAACAACACAAGATGACATGAATGTAGAAAACGATGAAGTTTATGTGGAACAGTAAAATTTTCCGTCGTAAATTTTGTATAAAAACAGTTAATCCTAGTTGACATTGTATGAGTCAAAATGTTACTATAAGCAAGGTTGCTCCTGAACGATGCTTTGGAGGATATTTATATGTCTTATCAAAAAGTGTCAAATGCTGAAAATGTGGTCGTTGGTCATAAACGTACATTGGAAGCAATCAAAAATGGTATAGTTAAAGAAGTTGTCATTGCAGAAGATGCTGATATGCGGTTAACCCATGTTATCATTCGTACTGCATTGCAACATAACATACCCATAACAAAAGTTGAATCAGTTCGTAAACTTGGAAAAGTTGCGGGGATTCAAGTGGGAGCTTCAGCAATAGGAATAATAAGTTAAAACTGTTTTTGTGAGGAGAGAGCATTTGCTCTCCCTTGCAAAAACTTTGTTTTCAACTAATAATGAACCACCTGGATATGTGGTCATACAAACATGCGAAGGGAGGATAATCAAATGCCTACTATTAACCAATTAGTGAGAAATGGTCGTACTGATAAAGTATGGAAATCTAAATCACCTGCGTTAAACAAAGGTTTTAACTCTTTAAAGAAAAAATCAACTGATATCTCTGCACCTCAAAAACGTGGTGTATGTACTCGTGTTGGTACAATGACTCCAAAGAAACCAAACTCAGCGTTACGTAAATATGCTCGTGTTCGTTTAACAAATGGTATTGAGGTAACAGCATACATCCCAGGTATCGGTCACAACTTACAAGAGCACAGCGTAGTATTAATTCGCGGTGGTCGTGTAAAAGACTTACCAGGGGTACGTTACCACATCGTTCGTGGTGCGCTTGATACAGCTGGTGTTGACAAGCGTATGCAAGGCCGTTCTAAATACGGTACTAAAAAGCCAAAAGCGGCTAAGAAATAATAACTTTTTAATGAAAGGAGGAACTCAATATGCCTCGTAAAGGACCTGTTGCAAAACGTGACGTGTTACCAGATCCAATGTACAATTCAAAGCTAGTAACACGCCTTATCAACAAAATGATGGTTGACGGTAAAAAAGGTAAATCTCAAACAATTCTTTATAATGCGTTCGATATCGTAAGCGAACGTACTGGTAAAGAGCCAATGGAAGTATTCGAGCAAGCTCTTAAGAACATTATGCCTGTTCTTGAAGTACGCGCTCGTCGTGTTGGTGGTGCTAACTACCAAGTTCCAGTTGAGGTTCGTCCAGAACGCCGTACAACTTTAGGTCTTCGTTGGTTAGTAAACTACGCTCGTCTTCGTGGTGAAAAAACTATGGAAGAGCGTCTTGCTAACGAAATCTTAGATGCAGCTAACAACGCTGGTGCATCTGTTAAGAAACGTGAAGACACTCATAAAATGGCAGAAGCTAACAAAGCATTTGCTCATTACCGTTGGTAGGATACAACGTAAAATAAATGTAAGCATAGACCGCTTTATTTGTCGCTTATGGAAGTGTGGAGAGGGAGAATGCCTCTCCCTTTCAATGGCGCTCGTTTTACATAATGAGAGTACTGGACATACTGACATATGTAACAATATAAAGTGGCTTTTTTGCTACTTAAAATAAAAAATCCAATCCATATATGGAAGGAGCAAGACACCAAATGGGAAGAGAGTTCTCTTTAGAAAACACTCGTAATATTGGTATCATGGCTCACATCGATGCTGGTAAAACAACAGCAACTGAGCGTATTCTGTACTACACAGGACGTATTCATAAAATCGGTGAAACTCACGAAGGTGCATCTCAGATGGACTGGATGGAGCAAGAGCAAGAGCGTGGTATCACAATTACTTCTGCTGCAACTACAGCACAATGGAAAGGTCACCGTGTAAACATCATTGACACTCCAGGTCACGTAGACTTCACAGTAGAAGTAGAACGTTCTTTACGCGTACTTGATGGCGCGGTAGCAGTACTTGATGCACAATCTGGTGTTGAACCACAAACAGAAACTGTTTGGCGTCAGGCTACTACTTATGGCGTACCTCGTATCGTATTCGTTAACAAAATGGATAAGATTGGTGCGGACTTCTTATACTCTGTAGGAACAATCCACGATCGTTTACAAGCAAACGCACATCCAATTCAGTTACCAATCGGTGCTGAAGATGAGTTCAATGGTATCATTGACCTTGTTGAAGAATGTGCTTACATGTACGGTAACGATTTAGGAACAGACATTCAACGTGTTGAGATTCCTGAAGAGCACAAAGAACTAGCTGAAGAATACCGTGGAAAACTTATCGAAGCGGTAGCTGAGCTAGATGAAGAAATGATGATGAAGTACCTAGAAGGTGAAGAAATCACTGTAGAAGAGCTTAAAGCTGGTATCCGTAAGGCTACAACTTCTGTAGAATTCTTCCCAGTAATCTGTGGTTCTGCATTCAAAAACAAAGGTGTTCAAATTCTGTTAGACGCAGTTATCGACTACCTACCATCTCCATTAGACGTACCTGCTATTAAAGGTATCGTTCCTGATACAGATGAAGAAGTAGAACGTAAGTCTAGCGATGAAGAGCCTTTCTCAGCATTAGCATTCAAAATCATGACTGACCCTTATGTTGGTAAGTTAACGTTCTTCCGTGTGTACTCTGGTGTGTTAAACTCTGGATCATACGTGAAAAACTCAACTAAAGGTAAGCGTGAGCGTGTAGGTCGTATCCTACAAATGCACGCTAACAGCCGTGAAGAGATCTCAACAGTTTACGCTGGTGACATCGCTGCTGCTGTAGGTTTAAAAGATACTACTACTGGTGATACTCTTTGTGACGAGAAGAGCCTTGTTATCCTTGAGTCTATGGAATTCCCAGAGCCAGTTATCTCTGTAGCTATCGAACCAAAATCTAAAGCTGACCAAGATAAAATGGGTACAGCATTAGCTAAGCTTTCTGAAGAAGATCCAACATTCCGTGCTCACACTGACCAAGAAACTGGCCAAACAATCATCGCTGGTATGGGTGAACTTCACCTTGATATCATCGTTGACCGTATGCGCCGTGAGTTCAAAGTTGAAGCAAACGTTGGTGCTCCTCAGGTAGCATACCGTGAGACTTTCCGCTCTGCTGCGAAAGTTGAAGGTAAGTTCGCTCGTCAATCTGGTGGACGTGGACAATTCGGACACGTTTGGATTGAGTTTGAACCTAACGAAGAAGGTAAAGGATTCGAATTCGAAAACAAGATCGTCGGTGGTGTTGTTCCACGTGAATACATCCCAGCTGTAGGCGCAGGTCTTGAAGATGCACTTAAAAATGGTGTACTTGCTGGATATCCAGTAGTAGACATTAAAGCTGCATTAGTTGACGGATCTTACCATGATGTCGATTCATCTGAGATGGCGTTCAAAATCGCTGCATCTATGGCACTTAAAGCTGCGGTTTCTAAATGTAACCCAGTAATTCTTGAGCCAATGATGAAAGTTGAAGTTGTAATTCCTGAAGAGTACATGGGTGACATTATGGGTGACGTAACATCTCGTCGTGGACGTGTAGAAGGTATGGAAGCTCGCGGTAACGCTCAAGTTGTTCGCGCTATGGTTCCACTTTCTGAAATGTTCGGTTATGCAACGTCATTACGTTCTAACACTCAAGGACGCGGAACATTCTCTATGGTGTTTGACCACTATGAAGAAGTACCAAAGTCTGTTTCTGAAGAAATTATCAAAAAAAATAAAGGTGAATAATTGATTTTTATCGATTGTTCAAGTATAACTACTTATGTAAGCTTAGAAAGTGGGACGCAAGTTTCGCTTTCTAGACTAAATATAAAATAACCTATATAAACTAAGGAGGAATTTAGAATGGCTAAAGCTAAATTCGAACGTTCTAAACCCCATGTTAACATCGGTACAATCGGCCACGTTGACCATGGTAAAACTACATTAACTGCTGCGATCACTACAGTTCTTGCAAAAGCTGGTGGTGCTGAAGCACGCGGATACGATCAAATCGATGCTGCTCCAGAAGAAAGAGAGCGCGGTATCACAATCTCAACTGCACACGTTGAGTACGAAACTGAAACTCGTCACTATGCACACGTTGACTGCCCAGGTCACGCTGACTATGTTAAAAACATGATCACTGGTGCTGCTCAAATGGACGGCGGTATCTTAGTAGTATCTGCTGCTGATGGCCCAATGCCTCAAACTCGTGAGCACATCCTTCTTTCTCGTCAAGTAGGTGTACCTTACATCGTTGTATTCTTAAACAAATGCGACATGGTAGACGACGAAGAATTATTAGAATTAGTAGAAATGGAAGTTCGCGACCTATTATCTGAATACGGATTCCCAGGTGACGACATTCCTGTAATCAAAGGTTCTGCTCTTAAAGCTCTTCAAGGAGAAGCTGATTGGGAAGCAAAAATCATTGAATTAATGGCTGAAGTTGATGCTTACATCCCAACTCCAGAACGTGAAACTGACAAACCATTCTTAATGCCTGTAGAGGATGTATTCTCTATCACAGGTCGTGGTACAGTTGCTACTGGTCGTGTTGAGCGCGGTATCGTTAAAGTTGGTGACGTTGTAGAAATCATCGGTCTTGCTGAAGAAAATGCTTCTACAACTGTAACTGGTGTAGAAATGTTCCGTAAACTTCTTGACCAAGCTCAAGCTGGTGACAACATCGGTGCTTTACTTCGTGGGGTTGCTCGTGAAGACATCCAACGTGGACAAGTACTTGCAAAAAGCGGTTCTGTAAAAGCTCACGCTAAATTCAAAGCTGAAGTTTTCGTATTATCTAAAGAAGAAGGTGGACGTCACACTCCATTCTTCGCTAACTACCGTCCACAGTTCTACTTCCGTACAACTGACGTAACTGGTATCATCCAATTACCAGAAGGTACTGAAATGGTAATGCCTGGTGACAACGTAGAAATGACTATCGAACTTATTGCTCCAATCGCTATCGAAGAGGGAACTAAATTCTCTATTCGTGAAGGTGGACGTACAGTAGGTTACGGCGTAGTTGCTACTATCGTTGAGTAATCTTAACTGATATAAAAAACCCCGAGGGATTTTCCCTTGGGGTTTTTGTTTGCATTTATATAATGAACAAAATGATTGTTTCATGTTTTGACGAGTTTCTTCTATAATAATGTGAAATCATTAAAACTGAAATCCAGAAACTGTAAAATGAATTCTACTAGATGAAAACTTGAAATTCTTTAAAGTGCCATGTATAATAGCAAAAGTAGAGAAAAGCAGATGCAAACAAAAAGATGCTTGCATCTAGACGAATAACATTGTATAATAGACAATGTTGGTCTTTGACTGCGATGAAGTGGAAGGTTGCTGACACACCCGGCCGCTTTGCCATGGCATGGTGTGAGGAAATTTCCATGGAGAAGGTCTATTTTAGAAATAGGCGAACGAAGGAGGGAAAATAATGGCAAAAGAAAAAATTCGTATCCGTTTAAAAGCTTACGATCACCGTATTCTTGATCAGTCAGCTGAGAAAATTGTAGAAACAGCTAAGCGTTCTGGGGCAACAGTTTCTGGTCCGATCCCATTACCAACTGAAAAAACTGTTTACACAATTCTTCGTGCTGTTCATAAGTACAAAGATTCTCGTGAGCAATTCGAAATGCGCACGCACAAACGTCTAATCGACATCGTGAGTCCTACTCCACAAACAGTAGATTCATTAATGCGTTTAGACTTACCATCTGGTGTAGATATCGAAATCAAACTATAATTTATATAACTTAAAAATGTAGGAGGTGTAACTCATGACCAAAGGAATCTTAGGAAGAAAGATCGGTATGACTCAAGTATTTGCTGAGAACGGTGAGTTAATCCCAGTAACAGTTATCGCTGCTAATCCAAACGTTGTTCTTCAAAAGAAAACAACTGAAACTGATGGCTACAACGCAATTCAGTTAGGATTTGAAGATAAGCGTGAAAAGTTAACTAACAAACCTGAACAAGGCCACACTGCTAAAGCATCTACAACTCCTAAGCGCTTCATTCGCGAAATCCGCGATGCAGACGTGGACGGATTAGAGGTTGGTCAAGAGGTAAAAGTTGACGTATTCGCTACAGGTGAAATCGTTGATGTAACAGGAATTTCTAAAGGTAAAGGTTTCCAAGGTGTTATCAAACGCCACGGACAATCTCGCGGACCTATGTCTCATGGTTCTCGCTATCACCGTCGTCCAGGTTCAATGGGCCCAGTTGCTCCGAACCGTGTATTCAAAGGCAAAAAACTTGCTGGACGTATGGGTGGAGACCAAGTTACTATCCAAAACTTAGAAATCGTTCAAGTTGACACTGAGCGCAACTTATTACTAGTAAAAGGTAACGTTCCAGGTGCTAAGAAATCTCTTGTAGTTGTTCAAGGCGCTGTGAAGGTTAGCAAATAATTCACAATAGGAAGGAGGAATTCCAATGCCAAAAGTTACTGTATATAACCAAACTGGTTCACAGGTTGGTGAAATCGAATTAGCTGAAGCTATTTTCGGTATCGAACCAAATGAAGCTGTACTTTTCGAAGCTGTAATGATGCAACGTGCATCTTTACGTCAAGGTACACACAAAGTAAAAACTCGCTCTGAAGTTCGCGGTGGTGGTCGTAAACCATGGCGTCAAAAAGGAACTGGACGTGCTCGTCAAGGGTCTATCCGCTCTCCTCAATGGCGTGGTGGTGGTACGGTATTCGGACCTACACCAAGAAGCTATGCGTACAAACTTCCTAAGAAAGTTCGTCGTTTAGCAATCAAATCTGCATTAGCTACTAAAGTAGTTGAGAACAACATTGTAGTTCTTGAAGACCTAGTGTTAAATGCACCAAAAACAAAAGATATGCTAGCAGTACTTAAAGGATTAACTGTTGAGAAGAAAGCTCTTATCGTAACTGCTGATGCAAACGAATCTGTAGAGTTATCTGCTCGCAATATCCCTGGAGTAACAGTAATCACTGCTGATGGCGTAAACGTTTTAGACGTGCTTCATCATGATAAGCTAATCATGACAAAAGCGGCAGTGGAAAAAGTAGAGGAGGTGCTTGCATAATGAGAGATCCTCGTGATATCATTAAGCGCCCAGTTATCACTGAACGTTCTATGGAAATGATGGCTGAAAAAAAATACACGTTCGATGTGGACGTTAAATCTAATAAAACAGAAGTTAAAGATGCTCTAGAAGCGATCTTTGGTGTTAAAGTAGAAAAAGTGAACATCATGAACTACAAGCCGAAAGCAAAACGCGTTGGTCGTCACGCTGGTTTTACTAGCCGTCGTCGTAAAGCAATCGTTAAGCTAACTGCTGACAGCAAAGAAATCGAAATCTTCCAAGGCGTTTAATTCTTACTAAAGAAGGAGGGAAATTGAGATGGGAATTAAAAAGTATAATCCAACTACTAACGGTCGTCGTAACATGACTACGAATGATTTCGCTGAAATCACGACTGACAGACCCGAAAAGTCTTTACTTGCTCCTTTAAGCAAAAAGGCTGGTCGTAATAACCAAGGTAAAATCACTGTACGTCATCAAGGTGGCGGACATAAGCGTCAATACCGTATCATCGACTTCAAACGTAACAAAGATGGAATTCCAGGACGCGTTGCTACGATCGAATACGATCCAAACCGCTCTGCGAATATCGCATTAATTAACTACGTTGACGGTGAAAAACGTTACATTCTTGCTCCTAAGAACTTAGAAGTAGGTATGGAAATTATGTCTGGCGCTGAAGCTGACATTAAAATCGGTAACGCATTACCATTAATCAACATTCCAGTAGGTACTGTTGTTCATAACATCGAGCTTAAACCAGGTCGTGGTGGACAATTAGTTCGTTCTGCTGGTACATCTGCACAAGTACTTGGTAAAGAAGGTAAATACGTTCTTGTACGTTTAACTTCTGGTGAAGTGCGTCTTGTATTATCTGCTTGCCGTGCAACTGTAGGTCAAGTTGGTAACGAGTCACACGAACTTATCAAGATCGGTAAAGCTGGTCGCTCTCGCTGGTTAGGTAAGCGCCCAACTGTTCGTGGTTCTGTAATGAACCCAGTTGATCACCCACACGGTGGTGGTGAAGGACGTTCACCAATCGGACGTAAGTCTCCAATGTCTCCATGGGGTAAACCAACTCTTGGATTCAAAACTCGTAAGAAAAACAAAGCGTCTGACAAATTCATCGTTCGTCGTCGTAAAAAATAATGGGATTGTAGTACGGTTCACTTTGAGAACCGTACGGCAATCACGAAGGGAGGCACCAAAATGGCTCGTAGCTTGAAAAAAGGACCATTTGTCGATGATCATTTAATGAGTAAAATTGCAAAGCTAAATGAAACTGAGCAAAAGCAAGTTGTTAAAACTTGGTCTCGTCGTTCAACGATCTTCCCTCAGTTCATCGGTCACACAATCGCTGTATATGACGGTCGTAAACATGTACCTGTATATGTTACTGAAGACATGGTAGGCCACAAGTTAGGTGAATTCGCACCAACTCGTACGTATAAAGGTCATGATGCTGACGATAAGAAAACTAGAAGATAATGAGAGGAGGCACTTCAATGCAAGCTAAAGCAGTAGCGAGAACAGTTCGTATTGCTCCTCGTAAAGTTCGTTTAGTTGTAGACTTAATCCGAGGTAAGCAAGTGGGTGAAGCGATTGCTATCCTTAACCACACACCAAAAACTGCTTCTCCAGTTGTAGAAAAAGTTTTAAAATCTGCAATCGCAAATGCAGAGCACAATTATGAAATGGACATTAACAACCTAGTTGTTGAGAAAGTTTTCGTTGACGAAGGTCCAACGTTAAAACGTTTCCGTCCACGTGCAATGGGTCGTGCAAGCCAAATTAACAAACGCACAAGCCACATCACAGTTGTGGTATCAGAAAAGAAGGAGGGATAATCGATGGGTCAAAAGGTTAATCCAATTGGTCTTCGTGTCGGCGTTATCCGTGACTGGGAATCTCGTTGGTTCGCTGAGAAAGATTACGCTACATTATTACATGAAGACATCAAAATCCGTGAGTACATTAATGTACGCTTAAAAGATTCTGCTGTTGCTAAAGTAGAAATCGAACGTGCAGCAAATCGTGTAAATGTTACAATTCACACTGCAAAACCTGGTATGGTAATTGGTAAAGGTGGTACTGAAGTTGAAGCACTTCGTAAAGCTCTTAACCAATTAACAGGCAAGCGTGTACACATCAACATTTTAGAAGTTAAGAGAGCTGATCTTAACGCTAAATTAGTAGGCGAAAACATCGCTCGTCAATTAGAAAACCGTGTATCATTCCGTCGTGCACAAAAGCAAGTTATTCAACGTGCTATGCGTGCAGGTGCTAAAGGTATTAAAACACAGGTTTCTGGTCGTCTTGGCGGAGCTGATATCGCTCGTGCAGAATCTTACAGTGAAGGAACTGTTCCACTTCATACACTTCGCGCTGATATTGACTATGCAGCAGTTGAAGCTGATACAACATACGGTAAATTAGGCGTAAAAGTATGGATCTACCGTGGAGAAGTCCTTCCTACAAAAAAGAAAGCTTCTGAGGAAGGAGGAAAATAATATGTTAATGCCAAAACGCGTAAAATATCGTAGAGAGCATCGTGGTAAAATGCGTGGTCGTGCTAAAGGTGGAACTGAAGTAGCTTTCGGTGAATTCGGTTTACAAGCACAAGCTGCTTCATGGATTACAAACCGTCAAATCGAAGCTGCTCGTCGTGCAATGACTCGTTACATGAAACGTGGCGGTAAAGTATGGATTAAAATTTTCCCTTCTAAACCTTACACTGCAAAACCTCTAGAAGTACGTATGGGTTCCGGTAAAGGGGCACCAGAAGGCTGGGTAGCAGTAGTAAAACCTGGGAAAATTATGTTCGAAATCGCGGGTGTATCTGAAGAGGTAGCACGCGAAGCATTACGTCTTGCAGCTCACAAGTTACCTGTGAAATGTAAATTCGTAAAACGTGAAGAAAATGGTGGTGAATCTAATGAAAACTAATGATATTCGTGAATTAACCACTGCCGAAATCGAAACAAAAGTTAAAGCTTTAAAGGAAGAGTTGTTTAATCTTCGCTTCCAACTTGCTACAGGACAATTAGAGAATCCAACTCGCATTCGTGAAGTGCGTAAGGCAATTGCTCGTATGAAAACTGTAGTTCGTGAAAGAGAGATCGGAATTAATCGATAAATTGAGGGGAGGTTTGCATAGTGAGCGAACGTAACCAACGCAAAGTTTATACTGGTCGTGTAGTGTCTGACAAAATGGACAAAACGATTACAGTTTTAGTTGAAACTTACAAAACTCATTCCTTGTACGGAAAACGTGTTAAGTATTCTAAGAAGTACAAAGCCCATGATGAGCAAAACCAAGCGAAACTTGGCGATATCGTAAAAATCATGGAAACTCGCCCGCTTTCTGCTACTAAGCGTTTCCGTTTAGTTGAAATCGTTGAAGAAGCGGTTATTATCTAAATAGACGAATCGGAATTTTTAGTCCGAAGGGAGGTTTCATAACATGATCCAACAAGAATCTCGTTTGAAAGTTGCTGACAACTCTGGTGCACGTGAACTTTTAACAATTAAAGTATTAGGCGGCTCTGGTCGTAAATATGCTAACATTGGTGACATTATCGTTGCTACGGTAAAACAAGCAACACCAGGTGGCGTTGTTAAAAAAGGTGACGTTGTTAAAGCAGTAGTAGTACGTACGAAGAGCGGTGCTCGTCGTCCGGATGGTTCTTACATCAAATTTGATGAAAACGCAGCGGTTATCATTAAAGACGATAAGAGCCCACGTGGTACTCGTATCTTCGGACCAGTAGCTCGTGAATTACGTGATAGCAACTTCATGAAGATCGTTTCTTTAGCTCCAGAAGTTCTATAATTTAAGGTATTGCCTTGCTAAGGAGGTGCAGAATTAAGATGCATGTAAAAAAAGGTGATAAAGTACAGGTAATTACTGGTAAAGACAAAGGAAAACAAGGCGTTATCCTTGTGGCTTTCCCAAAGCAAAACCGTGTTATCGTTGAGGGTGTTAACATCGTTAAGAAGCACTCTAAGCCATCTCAATTAAATCCACAAGGTGGAATTATTACTAAAGAGGCACCTATTCACGTTTCTAACGTTATGATTTTAGATCCGAAAACAGGTGAACCTACTCGCGTAGGCTTCAAGGTAGAAGATGGTAAAAAAGTTCGTATTGCAAAAAAATCTGGTGAATTATTAGATAAATAATTTTCTTAAGAAAGGAGGTCACTTCATTGAATCGCCTTAAAGAGAAGTTCCAAAAGGAAATTACTCCTGCTCTAATGAGCAAGTTTAACTATAAATCTGTAATGCAGGTACCAAAAATCGAAAAGATCGTAATCAACACTGGTGTTGGTGACGCGGTATCTAACTCAAAAGCTTTAGACAACGCAGTAGAAGAATTAACACAAATCGCAGGTCAAAAACCTGTTGTAACTCGTGCTAAAAAATCAATCGCTGGTTTCCGTCTTCGTGAAGGTATGCCAATCGGTGCGAAAGTAACTTTACGCGGCGAGCAAATGTATGAGTTCTTCGATAAATTAGTATCAGTTTCTTTACCACGTGTACGTGATTTCCGTGGTGTTTCTAAGAAATCATTCGATGGTCGTGGAAACTATACATTAGGTGTTAAAGAGCAACTTATTTTCCCTGAGATTGATTATGATAAAGTAAGCAAAGTCCGCGGTATGGACATCGTAATCGTTACTACAGCGAACACTGATGAAGAAGCTCGTGAACTTTTAACACAATTCGGTATGCCATTCCAAAAATAATGGAAGCCAACGCTAAGTAGAGGAGGCGAAAACGTGGCTAAAAAATCTATGATTGCGAAACAAAAGCGTACTCCTAAGTTTAAAGTACAAGAGTATACACGTTGCGAACGCTGCGGTCGTCCGCATTCTGTATACCGCAAATTTAAACTTTGCCGTATTTGTTTCCGTGAACTTGCATATAAAGGTCAAATTCCTGGTGTTAAAAAAGCTAGTTGGTAAAACCCACAAATGGGAAGGAGGTAAAACACATGGTGATGACAGATCCAATTGCAGACATGCTTACTCGCATCCGTAATGCGAACATGGTACGTCATGAGAAATTAGAGGTTCCTGCTTCTAAAATCAAAAAAGAGATCGCTGAACTTTTAAAACGTGAAGGTTTCATTCGTGATGTAGAATACATCGAGGATAACAAACAAGGTATCCTTCGTATTTTCCTGAAATATGGTGCAAACAACGAACGTGTAATCACTGGATTAAAACGTATCAGTAAACCTGGCTTACGCGTTTACGCTAAAGCTGACGAAGTACCACGTGTACTTAACGGATTAGGTATCGCTCTTGTTTCTACATCTAAGGGAGTAATGACAGACAAAGACGCTCGTCAATTACAAACTGGTGGAGAAGTAGTAGCATACGTTTGGTAATATATATTTAAAACGAACGGAGGTGTGACCACATGTCTCGTATTGGTAAAAAGATTCTTGAAATCCCTGCAGGTGTTACTATTACAGTTGCAGAAGACAATACTGTAACAGTAAAAGGCCCTAAAGGTGAATTAACTCGTACTTTCAATGCTGATATGCTTATCAAAATTGAAGAGAATACATTAACAGTTGAGCGTCCATCTGAACAGAAGGAACACCGTGCATTACACGGTACAACTCGTGCTTTAATCGGAAACATGGTTGAAGGTGTAACTGAAGGTTTCGCACGCGGACTTGAATTAGTCGGTGTTGGTTACCGTGCTCAAAAACAAGGTGATAAACTTGTATTAAGCGTAGGTTATTCTCATCCAGTAGAAATGACTCCGGAAGCAGGTCTTGAAGTTGAAGTACCTGCACCAACTAAGATCGTAATCAAAGGTATCGACAAGCAACGTGTTGGCGAATTCGCTGCTAACATCCGCGCTGTACGTGCTCCTGAGCCTTACAAAGGTAAAGGTATTCGTTACGAAGGCGAAGTTGTTCGTCGTAAAGAAGGTAAAACTGCTAAGTAAACCCGTTAGGTGAGAGAAAGGAGTGACAAGAATGATCACTAAAGCTGATAAAAATGCGACTCGTAAGAAAAGACATGCGCGTGTACGTGCTAAACTTACTGGTACTGCAGAACGTCCACGTTTAAACGTGTTCCGTTCTAACCAACATATTTACGCTCAAGTTATTGATGATGTAAATGGTGTAACGTTAGTAAGTGCATCTACTCTTGATAAAGACCTTGCTCTTAACGGTACTAGCAATATTGAAGCTGCTACGAAAGTTGGAGAATCAGTTGCTAAGCGTGCTGTAGAGAAAGGCGTTAAAGAAGTAGTATTTGATCGCGGTGGTTACTTATACCATGGCCGTGTTAAAGCTCTAGCTGAAGCTGCTCGTGAGGCTGGATTACAATTTTAATGGTCAAAGGAGGGAAAATTGATGCATCGCATTGACCCAAGTAAATTAGAACTTGAAGAACGTGTAGTTACGATAAATCGTGTCGCGAAAGTTGTTAAGGGTGGTCGTCGTTTCCGCTTTGCTGCACTAGTTGTAGTTGGCGATAAAAACGGTCATGTTGGATTCGGTACTGGTAAAGCACAAGAGGTACCAGACGCAATCCGCAAAGCTATCGAAGACGCTAAGAAAAACTTAATCGCTGTACCATTAGTTGGTACAACAATTCCACACACAATCAACGGTCATTTTGGAGCTGGTGAAGTATTCTTAAAGCCTGCTGCTGAGGGTACTGGTGTTATTGCTGGTGGACCTGTTCGTGCGGTCCTTGAATTAGCAGGTGTACAAGATATTCTTTCGAAATCTCTTGGTTCTAACACACCAATCAACATGATTCGCGCTACTGTGAACGGATTAAGCGAACTTAAGCGCGCTGAAGATGTTGCAAAATTACGCGGTAAATCTGTAGAAGAGCTACTAGGTTAAGGAGGGAAAACAAATGGCGAAAAAGTTAGAAATTACCCTCACTCGTAGTGTAATTGGTCGTCCACAAGATCAACGTGCGACGGTAGAAGCTTTAGGTCTTAAAAAGTTGAATTCAACTGTAGTTAAGGAAGAAACTCCTGCTATTCTTGGTATGATCAACAAAGTTTCTCACCTTGTAACTGTAAAAGAAGCTTAAGGATAACTCATTAATATAAGGAGGTGCCTGGGAATGAAACTTCATGAATTAAAACCTGCAGAAGGTTCTCGTAAAGTACGTAACCGTGTCGGTCGTGGTATCGGTTCTGGTAACGGTAAAACTGCTGGTAAAGGTCATAAAGGACAAAACGCACGTTCTGGCGGCGGTGTTCGTCTTGGCTTCGAAGGTGGTCAAACTCCATTATTCCGTCGTTTACCAAAACGCGGCTTCACAAACATTAACCGTAAAGAGTTTGCTATTGTAAACTTATCAACGTTAAATCGTTTTGAAGATGGTACAGAAGTAACACCTGAATTATTGCTGGAAACTGGCGTTATCAGCAAATTAAACGACGGTGTTAAAATTCTTGCAAGCGGCGCAGTAGAGAAAAAACTAACTGTTAAAGCGCACAAGTTCTCTTCAAGTGCTAAAGAAGCAATTGAAGCAGCTGGCGGATCAGTTGAGGTGATCTAATGTTTCGTACAATCTCCAACTTTATGCGCGTTGCTGAGATAAGACGTAAAATATTATTCACTTTAGCGATGTTAATCGTATTCAGGATTGGCACGTTTATCCCCGTGCCATTTACAAATGGAGACGTACTGAAGGCACAAGATCAATTAAATGCTTTAGGTATTCTAAATACATTTGGCGGTGGAGCCTTGAAAAACTTCTCCATCTTTGCGATGGGAATCATGCCGTATATTACAGCATCCATCATCGTGCAATTATTGCAGATGGATGTTGTTCCTAAATTTTCGGAATGGGCGAAGCAAGGTGAAATGGGCCGTCGTAAACTAACGCAATTCACGCGTTATTTTACAATTGTTCTTGCGTTTATTCAGGGGTTTGGTATGTCAATCGGTTTTAACGGTATGGTAGGTGGACAATTAATTTTGAATCCTGGTTGGAGCACTTATTTATACATTGCTACGGTACTGACTGCTGGTACTGCATTTTTAATGTGGTTAGGTGAACAGATTACAGCTAAAGGTGTAGGTAATGGTATTTCCATTCTTATCTTTGGTGGTATTGCCGCAGCGATCCCAAGTGTTATATCTCAAGTGTATCAGCAACAGTTTCAAAATATCGGAGATCAATTGTTCATGAGTATCGTTAAAGTTGCATTGATTTTACTAGCTGTGCTAGCAGTTATTGTGGGTGTTATTTTCATTCAACAGGCTGTTAGGAAGATCCCAATTCAATATGCGAAGCGTGTAACAGGAGGAAATGGTGGTTATGCTGGAGCACAAAACACACATTTACCGCTTAAGGTAAATAGTGCTGGTGTTATTCCAGTAATTTTTGCTGTTTCATTCTTAATTACTCCTCCGACTATTGCACAGTTCTTCCCGAAACATGATGTATCGCAGTGGATTATTGCAAACTTTAACTATTCTCACCCAGTGGGAATGATCATATATGTTGCGCTCATTGTAGCCTTCACATATTTCTATGCGTTTGTTCAGGTTAATCCAGAGCAAATGTCAGAGAATCTAAACAAACAAGGTGGATATGTTCCAGGTATTCGTCCGGGTAAGAATACAGAACAATATCTAACAAAAATCTTGTATCGTTTGACCTTTGTAGGATCAATTTTCCTAGCAGCGATTGCAATCTTACCAGTTATCTTTACGAAGCTGGGAAATCTTCCTCCATCTGCACAGATCGGTGGAACGAGTATGTTAATCGTTGTCGGCGTTGCTTTAGAAACAATGAAGCAACTAGAAAGCCAACTGGTAAAACGCCATTACAAAGGGTTTATCAAGCAGTGAGTAAGTGGGAAGTATTGTCTTCCCTACATGCTCATGTACTCTGAGGGGGAACAAGGATGAACTTAATTTTAATGGGGCTTCCTGGTGCTGGTAAAGGTACACAAGCCGAACAGATTGTTGCCAAGTATAACATCCCTCACATCTCAACAGGAGATATGTTCCGTGCAGCTATGAAGGCTGAAACTGAAATGGGCTTACAAGCAAAATCCTTTATTGATAAAGGGGCACTTGTTCCAGATGAAGTTACAATCGGAATCGTTCGTGAACGTTTAAGTCAAGAAGACTGCGTAAGAGGCTTCTTATTAGACGGTTTCCCACGAACTGTTGCACAAGCATCAGCTCTTGAAGAGATTATGAAAGATCTTGGCAAAAAAATCGACTATGTTTTAAACATTAATGTGGATTCAGGATTGTTATTAAAACGCCTTACAGGCCGTCGCATTTGTAAAGAGTGCGGTGCGACTTACCACTTAGAATTCAATCCGCCAGCAAAAGCTGACGTGTGCGATAAATGTGGTGGCGAGTTATATCAACGCTCTGATGACAATGAAGAAACTGTAGCAAATCGCTTAGATGTAAATATTAAGCAAACTAAACCTTTGCTTGATTTCTACGAGGAGCTTGGTTACTTACAAAGCATTAATGGTGAGCAAGATATCAATAAAGTATTTGCTGATATCGATGTTCTCATCGGAGGCTTAGCGTAATGATAATCTGCAAAACTCCTCGCGAGATAGAAATCATGCGAGAAGCGGGCAGGATCGTTGCTTTGACTCATCAAGAGTTAAAACAGCACATTACTCCAGGAATTACAACGAAAGAGCTCGATCAAATAGCGGAAAAGACGATTCAAAAATATGGTGCTACGCCATCTTTTAAAGGATACAACGGATTTCCGGGGAGCATATGTGCTTCTGTAAATGAAGAGCTTGTACACGGAATTCCAGGGAAGCGCAAGCTCAAAGAGGGCGATATCATCAGTATCGATATTGGTGCGAAATACAATGGGTACCATGGAGATTCTGCATGGACGTATCCAGTTGGAAACATTTCTGAATCTGTTCAAAAGCTACTTGATGTCACAGAAAAATCGTTGTATCTTGGTCTAGAACAAGTAAAACCAGGCGAGAGATTATCAAATATCTCACATGCGGTTCAAACCCATGCTGAAGAGAACGGATTCTCGATCGTTAGGGAGTATGTTGGTCACGGAATCGGGCAAGACTTACATGAGGACCCTCAAATCCCGCACTATGGTCCACCAAATAGAGGCCCTAGATTAAAGCCGGGAATGGTCATCTGTGTTGAGCCGATGGTGAATCAAGGAAGACGATATGTAAAAACACTATCTGATGACTGGACAGTGGTAACGGTAGATGGTAAATGGTGTGCCCATTTTGAGCACACGATTGCTCTTACAGAAGCAGGATACGAAATCCTTACCACTTTATAAGTAGCTGGCTCTCCGGGATTTCAGAGCAGTGTAAAATGTTACTGATTTGAAGAAGGGAGAACTATTGAATGGCTAAAGATGATGTAATTGAAGTCGAAGGTACCGTTCTTGAAACGTTGCCAAATGCTATGTTCAAAGTAGAATTAGAGAATGGGCATGTCGTATTGGCTCACGTTTCTGGTAAAATCCGTATGAACTTCATTCGTATTTTACCAGGAGACAAAGTTACGGTAGAATTATCTCCGTACGATTTAAATCGTGGTCGTATTACGTACCGTTTTAAATAATATAGCACTCCGTAATCTTTAAGGAGGTTCGAGACATGAAAGTAAGACCGTCAGTTAAACCAATCTGCGAAAAATGTAAAGTTATTCGTAGACGTGGAAAAGTAATGGTTATTTGTGAAAACCCTAAACATAAACAAAAACAAGGTTAATCAGAAGGAGGTGCATTCAGAATGGCACGTATCGCAGGTGTAGATATTCCTCGTGACAAACGCGTTGTTATTTCTTTAACTTACGTATTCGGCATTGGTCGCACAACTGCTGAAAAAATTCTTGCTGAAGCTGGTGTTTCTGAAGAAACACGAGTTCGTGATTTAACGGAAGACGAATTAGGACGTATCCGTGATATCATCGATCGTATTAAAGTTGAGGGAGACCTTCGTCGTGAAGTATCTCTTAACATCAAACGTCTAATGGAGATCGGTTCTTACCGTGGTCTTCGTCACCGTCGTGGTTTACCAGTTCGTGGTCAAAACTCTAAAAACAATGCTCGTACACGTAAAGGTCCACGTCGTACAGTAGCAAATAAAAAGAAATAATAAGTAAAGGAGGTTGAACTAACAATGGCACGTAAAACAAACACTCGTAAAAAACGTGTGAAAAAGAATATTGAAGCTGGTGTAGCTCATATTCGTTCTACTTTCAACAACACAATCGTAACACTTACAGATACTCACGGTAACGCACTTTCTTGGTCTAGTGCTGGTGCACTTGGTTTCCGTGGATCTCGTAAATCTACTCCATTCGCTGCGCAAATGGCTGCTGAAACTGCTGCTAAAGCTGCAATGGAACACGGTTTAAAAACTTTAGAGGTTACTGTTAAAGGTCCTGGTGCTGGTCGTGAAGCTGCAATTCGTGCTCTTCAAGCTGCAGGTTTAGAAGTAACAGCAATTAGAGATGTTACTCCAGTTCCTCATAATGGATGTCGTCCACCAAAACGTCGTCGTGTGTAATTTTTCTGTATAGAATTTTCCCTTTTGTCTATAATGGATATGATGCATTATCGAGAAATTTCGTACAGAAACATCGCTTGTTGTGCACAATCGGGAACTGCCTAAGGGGGACTTTCGGTTAGACAGAGGTTATACCTTTGTTTAACCGGGGTTTCGACGTTTTGAAGGAGGGTTTAGTTAATGATTGAAATCGAAAAGCCGAAAATCGAAACGGTTGAACTTAACGAAGATGCTAAATATGGTAAATTCGTAATTGAACCGCTTGAGCGTGGATATGGTACTACGTTGGGTAACTCCTTACGTCGTATTCTTTTATCTTCACTCCCTGGTGCCGCTGTTACTGCTATCCAAATCGATGGCGTATTACATGAATTTTCAACAGTTGAGGGCGTAGTAGAAGACGTTACAACGATCATCTTAAACTTGAAAAAGTTAGCTCTTAAAATCTACTCTGAAGAAGAGAAGACGTTGGAAATTGATGTGCAGGGCGAAGGTATTGTCACAGCTGCTGATATTACTCACGATAGTGATGTAGAAATCTTAAATCCAGATTTACACATTGCAACGTTAGCAAAAGATGCGCATTTCCGCGTGCGTTTAACTGCAAAGCGTGGCCGTGGGTATACGCCAGCTGATGCAAATAAAAGCGAAGATCAACCAATAGGAGTAATTCCTATTGATTCTATTTATACTCCAGTATCACGTGTGACTTACCAAGTGGAAAAGACACGTGTCGGACAAGTGGCTAATTATGATAAGCTTACGCTTGATGTATGGACGGATGGAAGCATCGGGCCAAAAGAAGCTATCTCTTTAGGTGCCAAAATCTTAACTGAGCATTTAAATATCTTTGTTGGTTTAACTGATGAAGCACAAAATGCTGAGATTATGGTCGAGAAGGAAGAAGATCAAAAAGAGAAAGTTCTTGAGATGACTATCGAAGAACTAGACCTTTCTGTTCGTTCTTATAATTGCCTAAAACGTGCAGGAATTAATACTGTACAAGAGCTTGCGAACAAAACAGAAGAAGATATGATGAAAGTTCGTAACTTAGGACGTAAATCCTTAGAAGAAGTTAAACATAAACTTGAGGAATTAGGTTTAGGTTTACGTAAAGACGACTGAGGATTTAAACCCATCAACAAAGGAGGGAACTACGAATGGCATACAGAAAATTAGGCCGTACAAGTGCGCAACGTAAAGCTATGTTACGTGACTTAGCTACTGATTTAATTATCAACGAGCGCATCCAAACGACAGAAACTCGTGCAAAAGAACTTCGTTCTGTAGTGGAAAAAATGATCACTTTAGGTAAACGCGGAGATCTTCATGCTCGTCGTCAAGCAGCAGCTTTCATTCGCAATGAAGTAGCTAACGCTGAGACTGGTCAAGATGCACTTCAAAAACTATTCGCTGATGTAGCTCCACGCTATGCTGAGCGCCAAGGCGGATACACTCGTATTGCAAAAATTGGTCCACGTCGCGGAGACGCAGCACCAATGGTAATTATCGAGTTAGTATAATGATAATTAAAAGGGCAGGACAGTTCTTTTCAAGAAACTGGTCATGGCCCTTTTTTTTAAATATAAAAATAGGCTTACTTGGCGAAGGAAAGGGTGCCTTGTATTGAAAAAAGAGAAACTTCGGACAGAAAATATATCATTTCAATATCCTGGTGCAGCCACTTATGCATTAAAAGATGTTTCATTCTCCTTATATGAAGGAGAATGGGTATCTGTTATTGGACAAAACGGTTCTGGGAAGTCTACACTTGCAAAATTATTGAATGGTTTGTTTTTGCCGGGAGCAGGGACAATTACAGTAAATGATACAATGGTTTTGTCAGAGGAAACGGTATGGGATGTTCGAAAACAAATTGGGATGGTATTTCAAAATCCAGATAATCAATTTGTTGGAACAACAGTGCAAGATGACGTTGTCTTTGGTTTAGAGAATATCGGAATGCCGAGAGAACAAATGGTAGAAAGATTAGATCAGGCCTTACGACTAGTCCGTATGGAAGATTTTCTTAATGATGAGCCACATTCGTTATCTGGTGGGCAAAAGCAGCGAGTAGCAATAGCAGGCGTTTTAGCACTTCAGCCGTCTATTTTGATATTAGATGAAGCAACGTCAATGCTAGACCCTCAAGGGAGACGTGAAGTGGTAGAAACGGTTAGACAACTTGTTAATGAAAAAGGTATTACCGTGTTATCAATTACGCACGATTTAGAAGAAGCGGCACAGTCAGACCGTGTCATTATTTTAAATAAGGGAGAGATATTAGAGGAAGGGACTCCAGAACAAATTTTCAAGTCCTCTCATATGCTCCAAGAAATTGGATTAGATGTACCATTTTCAGTGAAAATAGCAGAATTATTAAAAAGAAATGAAATTCTCTTGCAAAATACGCATCTTACAATGGAAAGCTTGGTGAACGAACTTTGGAGATTACATTCCAAAAAGTAGAACATCGTTATCAATATAAAACTCCATTTGAAAGACGCGCACTTTATGATGTAGACGTGTCGTTTCCAAGTGGGGGCTATTATGCCATTATCGGTCATACTGGTTCAGGTAAGTCGACGATGATTCAACATTTAAATGGTTTATTGCAGCCGACAAATGGCACAGTTCAAATTGGTGAACATTTCATTTCGGCAGGAAAGAAAGAAAAAAAGCTAAAGCCACTACGTAAAAAGGTAGGTGTTGTCTTTCAATTCCCAGAACATCAGTTGTTTGAAGAGACTGTGGAGAAAGATATTTGCTTCGGACCTACTAATTTTGGTGTATCTGTAGAAGAAGCGAAGCAAAAGGCAAGAGAGGCAATTCAACTTGTAGGGTTAGAACCAGAACTGTTAGTACGTTCACCATTTGAGTTAAGTGGTGGGCAAATGAGGCGTGTTGCGATAGCAGGCGTATTAGCGATGGAACCCGAAGTGCTCGTATTAGATGAACCTACAGCAGGACTAGATCCAAAAGGGCAAAATGAACTTATGGAGATGTTTTATAAGCTACATAAGGAGAAAGGCCTTACAGTTATCCTTGTAACGCATAATATGGAGGATGCTGCTAAATATGCCGAGCAGATTGTAGTCATGCATAAAGGAACGGTCTTTTTGCAAGGAAGTGCAGAGGAAGTATTTTCACATGCTGATGAACTAGAGAAAATTGGTGTGGATCTTCCTATGTCTTTAAAGTATAAACGTGCAATTGAAGAGAAGTTTGGCATTTCAATCCCAAAGGCTACCTTATCTTTAGAGGATCTTACTCATGAAGTTGTGCAGGTGTTACGAAAAGGTGGTCATGAATCATGCAGCAGTTGATTATTGGAAGATATATTCCAGGGAATTCTCTTATTCATCAACTTGATCCACGTACGAAGCTGCTGATTGTCTTTTTATATGTATTTGTTGTTTTCTTAGCAAATAATGCGATTTCATATGGATTTTTATTTTTATATGCACTCATTGCTTTATTTTTTGCAAAAGTGCCGATTCGTTATGTACTTTCGGGCTTAAAACCAATTCTATGGATTTTTCTTTTTACATTTTTCCTGCATATTTTAACAAATAAAGAAGGGGAAGTACTATTCCAGCTTGGTTGGTTTTCGATACATGAAAAAGGATTAGAGCAAGGAATATACATTTCTATACGATTCTTCGTTATTATTTTAATGACGACATTATTAACGTTAACGACGACACCCATTGAGATTACAGATGGTTTGGAGACGTTATTAAAGCCGTTGAAGCGTATAAAAGTTCCTGTTCATGAAATCGCATTAATGATGTCAATTTCTCTTCGTTTTATCCCGACATTAATGGATGAAACGAGTAAAATAATGAAGGCACAATCGTCACGTGGTATTGATTTTGCAGGGGGACCGATAAAAGATAGGATGAAAGCTATCATTTCACTACTCGTTCCTCTATTTATCAGTGCTTTTAAGCGTGCAGAAGACTTAGCAATTGCTATGGAAGCCCGTGGATATCAAAGTGGCGAAGGACGTACTAAATTTAGGCAACTACGCTGGAAAACAAGCGATACTGTAACGATTATAAGCTTACTTTGTTTAGCTTGTATTTTGGCATGGGTGCGATCGTAATGGAGAATAAAGAAATGGATAGAATAAAATGTACGGTTGCATATGATGGCATGCATTTTTGTGGTTATCAAATTCAACCGCAGCATCGTACTGTTCAACAAGAAATAGAGAAAGCTTTACAGAAATTGCATAAAGGGGAACTTGTTCGTGTTCAGGCATCGGGCAGAACAGATTCTACTGTTCATGCTAAAGGACAAGTGATACACTTTGATACACCGTTGTCTCTTGAAGAGTGGCAATGGAGCAATGCATTAAACACTATGTTACCAGATGATATTGTTATCACACAGGTAGAGAAAAAAACAGAAGAATTTCACGCACGTTACGGTGTCGAGAGAAAAGAATATCGTTATCGTGTATTATTATCAAAGACTGCGGATGTATTCCGTAGAAATTACGTATATCAATATCCATATCCGCTCGAAATAAATGCTATAAGAAAAGCGATCCCTTATTTTATTGGAACGCATGATTTCACTTCTTTTTGTTCGGCAAAAACTGACAAAAAAGATAAAGTGAGAACAATTTATGAAATCGAGCTAATTGAGCAGGACGACGAATTAATTTTTCGTTTTGTAGGTAATGGATTTTTATATAATATGGTCAGGATTATTGTTGGTACGTTACTGAGCGTAGGGCAAGGAAAGCTTGATCCGGATAGCATTCCAGAGATTTTAGCGAAACAAAATCGTCAGTTTGCTGGAAAGATGGCTCCTGGTCATGGGCTTTATTTATGGCAGGTAAACTATAACAACTAATCCTGGTGTAACATTTGCTTGACATTAGAAACTCAAAAGTATATCATAACATATGGTATTGTTTCTAAAACCACGATTAGCCCCGGAAGGAAATCGTGTTTAAGATAAACAATAGATTTTTTCTATGGAAAAGATAACGAGGAGGGAAACACATGCGTACGACTTTTATGGCAAAAGCTAACGAAGTTGAGCGTAAATGGTATGTGGTTGATGCTGAAGGTCAAACTTTAGGTCGCCTTGCTAGTGAAGTAGCATCCATTTTACGTGGTAAAAACAAACCTACATTTACACCACACGTTGACACGGGTGATCATGTAATTATTATTAACGCTGAGAAAATTCATTTAACAGGTAATAAATTAAACGATAAAATTTACTACCGTCACACTAACCACCCAGGTGGACTTAAACAAAGAACAGCTCTTGAAATGCGTACAAACTACCCTGTACAAATGTTAGAGCTTGCAATTAAAGGCATGCTTCCAAAAGGACGCTTAGGCCGTCAAGTTTCTAAGAAACTAAACGTGTATGCTGGAGCAGAGCATCCACACCAAGCACAAAAACCAGAAGTTTACGAACTTCGCGGATAATCAATTAAAGGAGGGCTTACTTTGGCACAGGTTCAATACTATGGCACTGGACGTCGTAAGAGTTCAGTAGCGCGCGTACGCCTAGTTCCAGGCGAAGGACGCGTTATCATTAACGGTCGTGATTTTGAAAACTATATCCCATTTGCTGCATTACGTGAAGTAGTGAAACAACCTCTAGTTGCAACAGAAACTTTAGGTAACTACGATGTACTTGTAAACGTAAATGGTGGTGGATACACTGGTCAAGCTGGTGCTATTCGTCACGGTATTTCTCGCGCTTTATTAAAAGCTGATCCAGAATACCGTCTAACACTAAAACGTGCAGGTCTATTAACTCGTGACGCACGTATGAAAGAGCGTAAAAAATACGGTCTTAAAGGCGCACGTCGTGCACCTCAGTTCTCAAAACGTTAATTTTTGCGAACTACAAACCCCAACCATTTTGGTTGGGGTTTTTTATGTTTCATTCCTCTTTTGAAATTTTTGTAGTTTGGAATATTTTAGTGCTATCCTCTCGCGTATGCTTCTTCTTTAGAAGTTTAGACTAATACGTATTAGGGAGGTTTATAAGTACTATGAATGTCATTGTCAGCTTACAAGAAAAACAAAAAGAAAAGCAGTTGAAATATGAGCGGAAGATGCTGCGGGAATTATCATTAAAAACATTACGTTCAAATATTAGAGATGCCTTTCAGATGCAGGAACTTCATCGTCAGTATGAAGATTACTGCATTGAATTAGGGATAGAATCGTATTTATTAGGAGCGAGATATAGTAAATTTGGTTATTATGGCGAATCGTTCTTTGATGTGAAATATAGGGCCTTAGAAGAAGAGCAACAATTAACGGAAACACTATTTCAATTTTTAACGAGCATGACTATGCGGGAGATTAAGTTACAAGATGAGGAATTACTTTTTGAATCTTGCCAGCAGTTTATCGGCTTATGGTGGCAGGAAGGATATGAAAAAGGTGAAAGAAGATATCGATTAAAGCTTCATTAAGACAAGCATAAACTTTCCTCTTGTCCCATATAAGTAATTAGAGGGACTAGCTGGAGGAGGAAAGGTATGAAGAGAATTCGAATTATCTCTTTTGCACTCGCTGCGGTTATTTTGTTTTTTTTAGTCAAACAAGAATTTCAAATTACAAAATCGTGGCGAGCTTGGAATTTACCCTTATCAGGGAAAGTAATCGTATTAGATGCTGGGCATGGTGGACCAGACGGAGGGGCTGTTGGTGGCAAGGATATTGTAGAAAAAGATATTACGCTTGAGATTACAAAGAAGGTGCAAGATTATTTACAAGAGCAAGGTGCACTAGTTATTTTAACGCGTGAGGGAGATTATGATTTAGCCCAGAAAGATACAAAGTCATATAGTAGACGTAAAGCAGAAGATTTAAAAAAACGTGTAGAGATTATTAATAAACCCGATGTAGATTTTTTTGCAAGTATCCATTTAAATGCTTTAACTAGTAGTGGATCAAAGGGCGCACAAACGTTCTATTACCGTTCTTCAATTGAAAATGAACGTGCTGCGAAATTTATACAAGCTGAGTTGAGAACGAGTTTAGAGAATACAAATCGTTCTGCTAAAACAATTTCTCATGTGTATTTATTAAAGTATGCGAAAAACCCAGGTGCTTTAATTGAAGCTGGCTTTTTATCGAATGTAAATGAAAGGTATATGTTAAATTCGGAGAAATATCAGCAAAAGGTAGCAGCTGCTGTATATCGTGGTATATTACGTTATTTCACGGAAAAAGGAAATCCTCCAGAATAAGGAGGATTTTTTTGCGTTTCTCTCGTTAACGAAGTTTTCCGAAAATATGTTATACTGGAAATGTAAACGCATTTATTTCAAAAGTAAAGAGAGATATATTTAATTAACATTATGTTATTTTTCATACAGGGGGCTGGGCTAATTATGGTAACGAAAGAGCAAGTAGTGGAAGCGTTAGAAGGGATTGTAGATCCGTTTTTACATAAAACGTTAAAAGAAACAGGGGCAATTAAAGAGGTAACAGTCAAGCCTGAGAAGGAACATGTAAGTGTTAAAATTGCAATCGTAAAAACTGGTACCGCGGAACAAATGCAATTGCAATCTGGAATTGTAAAGTTAGTAAAAGAACTAGGAGCAGCAACAGTAGGGCTTCGCTTTGCAGAATTTACAGAAGAGGAATTAGCTCAGTTTGCACCAGAACAAGAAGAAGAGCAAACTGAATCTTTATTGTCACCAAATTCCAAAACGATATTTTTAGCAGTGGCGAGTGGAAAAGGTGGAGTAGGGAAATCAACAGTTTCTGTTAACCTTGCTATTGCTTTAGCTCGTCTAGGGAAAAAAGTTGGTATCATTGATGCCGATATTTATGGTTTTAGCGTACCTGATATGATGGGGATAGAAAAACGCCCTGTAGTAAGAGGAGATAAAATCATTCCAGTGGAGCGTCTAGGTGTAAAGGTAATATCAATGGGGTTCTTTGTAGAAGATAATGCACCGGTTATTTGGAGAGGACCTATGCTTGGGAAAATGTTAAATCATTTCTTTACAGAAGTAGAATGGGGCGATTTAGATTATTTAGTTTTAGATTTACCACCAGGTACAGGTGATGTTGCGCTAGACTTACATTCGATGCTACCAGCTTGTAAAGAGATTATTGTCACAACACCGCATCCAACAGCGGCATTTGTAGCAGCACGTGCTGGAGCAATGGCTTTACGTACAGAACATAGTATTCTTGGTGTTGTTGAGAATATGGCTTATTTTGAAAGTAAAACAACTGGCGAAAAAGAATATGTGTTTGGAAGAGGTGGAGGAGATAAATTAGCTACAGAACTTCAAACAGAAGTACTTGGCCGAATCCCGCTTCAACAACCTGATTGGAATAAAGAAGATTTTGCGCCGTCAGTATATGAAGATACGCACACGACAGGTCTTATTTACCGCACAATAGCTGAAGCGGTAATTGATAAAACAACTGTTGCGCAAAAATAAAATAATAATGAGTGGATGATACATATATTGTCCACTCATTATTATCGTTATTATTTTTACTGCTGTTCCTTTTTACCTTCTTGGGAACCACCTTCACCGCCGGCTTCCTTTTTATCAGAACCACTTTTTTCGGCTTTTTGGACACCTTTACTAATAATATCAATCATCTTAGCTTGGAAGAGTGGGCTTTCAGCAGTTTCTGTTAATACTTGTTGTAAATATTGACGGTATTCTTTGCTCTTCATCGTTTGTAACATCATTTTTTCTACTTCAGGGTTTTTCATGATTTCTATAACGCCTGCTTGGTATTCAGGGTCTTTTAGTAATGTTTTCATTAAAGCTGTTTGTTCTTTTCCCATACTTTTAGCGAATTTCGATGAGAACTCAGGGTCTTTAAAGAGCTTTTCCCAGAATTGTTGCCCTTTATCGGATACCATTGCATCTTCAATCGTTTTCTTTACTACTGTTTCATCTAGTATGAGTGCTTGTTTCATTTTTTCATCAGTTAACACATCTTGAATGGCTTTCTTACCTTGATCGGTTTTTAAAATATCAACAATCATTTTCTTCGTTTGATCATAATCAAGTTCGGACTTTGCTTCTTTTTCTTGTGCACATGCTACAAGTACAAGAAATAGAAAAGAAGAAGTCAAAACGAGCAGCATCCGTTTCATAAGTTGGAACTCCTTTCAGCACAGTTCTCTCTTTTTAATATAAATATCTTTAAGGAATTTATACATGAACATGGCTAGCTTTTTGAAATTGTCATTGATACAATTTAATTAGAAATATAAGGATAATGGGGGATGTGTTGTGAATAGCCGCAAGTGGGTACGACTATTTTTTACGACGTTGTTTCTTGGTGGGGTTAGTACAGTCATTATTGGATTTGTTTTAGAGTGGGACAAGTACGCTAAATTTTTTCAAAATTTCGACGGAAAGGAAATTTTGGCAGTTTCCTTCTGGTTGATGGGTGTAGGATTTATTTTTAGTGTGATAAGTCAAATGGGGTTCTTTGCTTATTTAACAATCCACCGTTTTGGACTAGGAATGTTCCGATCATCTTCTTTATGGAATATAGTCCAGCTCTTCTTTATTGCATTCGTTTTATTTGATTTTGTGTATTTAAGATCGGTATTGATTGCAAATGGGGAAATTTCATTAGGGAATAACATACTTGTTGCTGGTGTGTTATTTATGTTTGGTGCCATCGTTGCTTATATAAAAAGTAAGGAAACGAATAAAAAGGCATTTGTGCCAGCTTTGTTCTTTATGGTCGTTGTAACAATTCTTGAGTGGGTACCAGCACTTCGAATTAATGATACAGATTGGTTATATTTAATGGTGATACCACTTTTATTATGTAATGCATATCAGTTACTTATATTACATCGTTTAATTGGAAAGACGAGTAAGTCGGCCTAATTAAGAGAGTTTTTAAGCAGGGTAGTTGTACGAATGAAAATATCGGGATAAAAAAAGCTCTATTACCTGAACGAAAGGTAGTAGAGCTTTTTATGTGTAAAAAATTATTGGACATCTTTACTTTTCGTACTTGTGTTGGAAATAAGTTGTGATACGGATATTTGCTCATAGCCGTCACTCTTTAATTTCTGTAGAAGCAGTGGTAAAGCTTTATTTGTTTGAAGAGCAGAATCGGATGCATGTAATAAGACGATATCTCCACCTTTTAAATTATTAGAGACGGTGGAAACGATATTGTTTACACCAGGGTTTTTCCAATCGTTTGAGTTATTACTCCAATGAACGACAGTGTATCCGAGTGATTCTGCTATTTTAAGTGTTGCCTTGTTAAAGTCTCCACTAGGTGGACGCAATAGTTTAATTTGTTTCACACCGAGTTTTGTAAAAACATCTTGTGCTCGCAGAAGATCTCTTCTTATTTCATTTGCCTCTAGAGAAGTGTAGGACGTGTAATTATAACCCATACTACCGATTTCATGTCCATCTTTTATGATGCGTTCAACAACATCAGGGTGTCTTTCTGCCCATGCAGCAGAAAGGAAGAAGGTTGCATTCTTAATATCTCTTTCTTTAAGTGTATCAAGGATTGGAATTGCTTTTTTGTCTCCCCAACTAATATCAAACGTGAATGCAACTTGTTTTTTAGAGGTGTCGCCTTTGTAAATAACTTTAGGTCCTGTAGCGGTTGAAAAAGCAGACTCGTGTGAATATGTTTTCAAAAAGAGTAGCCATGCTGTAAATAAGGAAAGTATCACTATTAAGCTAATGTGTTTAAAGTTTCTTTTACTCGTAATAAAAAAGAAAAACATAATATTACGCCCCTTTGTCCAATCCTTTTCAGTTACATATATGCTGTAAATATAAAAAAGAGAACAAGGGATTAATATCGTAAGTAGTGGATATAATGGATGGTAGGATTTTGTTAAATGAAAATGGGCTTAATTTTTATTGCTCTGGAAGAAATGATTGAGGTGATGATTTGCTTGGGTTTATGTTAACGAAAGAAGAGAAAAAAGAAATGGAATACATATTGAAGAGAGAGTTAGAAGAACTTTTATTTGATTTTGAAGATGAACGTATTCATGACGTTGTAAAAAAGGCAATGGAAGAAAGATATAAAATCATTTTTTGTTTGTTTCGAAGAGTCGCTAATGCAGAAGAATGTATTCGTTATGTAAGAAAAAGAACTTTTTATTAAAAAGTGTTGACGTCGATAGATATTATATGATAAATTAATAACCGTCGCTGATGCGGAAACGCAAAAAACGACAAAAAAGAAATTGAAAAACTTAGTTGACATTAAAAAATGAAGATGTTAACATAAGGAAGTCGCAAATGAGCGACCAAGTAGTTCTTTGAAAACTGAACGAAACAAACAACGTGAAACGTCAATTTTTATTTTAG
>NZ_VEPX01000022.1:0-48449 GCF_006349665.1 Bacillus sp. CD3-5
AGTTAGTTTGTCTAGCATCTAAAATAAAAATTGACGTTTCACGTTGTTTGTTTCGTTCAGTTTTCAAAGAACTACTTCGCCGCTCAGAAGCGACTTTATCAATATAACATTTCGTTATATTTTCGTCAACAACTTTTTTCAATAAGTTGTTTTTCGTTTGTTTTGTTTGTTACCTTTCGTGGCAACGAATATAAATATACCAGTTTGATTATTAAAATGCAATAGTTTTTCTAATAAAATTTTTAACTTAGTAAAAAAGTATAAAAACAGCACTTTTCTTCTATATAAATATAATTTCTTCCAACATCAACATCTAATCTCCACGCTCATACTCAAATAAAGTGAAACTTTAATCAAACCTCACCAATCGCGATAAAAAAAGCTTTGGAGAAATCTCCAAAGCTTAGTCTTGTTTATGACGCATAGCAGGGAATAATAGTACGTCACGAATAGATGGTGCATTCGTTAATAACATAACAAGACGATCAATACCAATTCCTAGTCCACCTGTAGGAGGCATACCATACTCAAGAGCTTCGATATAATCATCATCCATCATGTGAGCTTCATCATTACCTTGTTCGCGTTCTTTTAATTGCGCTTCAAAACGTTCTTTCTGATCGATTGGATCATTTAATTCAGTGAATGCATTTGCATGTTCACGTGCAACGATAAATAATTCGAAACGATCTGTGAATCGTGGATCTTCGTCATTCTTTTTCGCAAGTGGCGAAATTTCTACCGGATGACCGTAAATAAATGTTGGTTGGATTAATTTATCTTCTACTTTTTGCTCGAAGAATTCATTAATAATATGACCAACTTCCATTGTATCCTTAATTTCTACATTATGTTCTTTTGCAAGTTCACGCGCTTCTTCTACACTCATCGGATTCCAGAAATCTGCTCCAGAATGTTCTTTAATTGCATCTACCATATGAAGACGTGTCCATTCTGGTTCTAGATTAATTTCATAATCACCATACTGAATTGTTGTTGTACCTAGTACTTGCTTCGCGATATGAGCAACCATATTTTCTGTTAGTTTCATAATATCTTTATAATCAGCATACGCTTCATATAATTCAATCATCGTAAACTCGGGATTATGACGAGTTGATACACCCTCGTTACGGAATACACGGCCGATTTCATAAACTTTTTCTAATCCACCCACAATAAGGCGTTTTAAATGAAGTTCAATTGCGATACGCATATATAATTCCATATCTAACGCATTATGATGCGTAATAAAAGGACGCGCAGAAGCTCCACCTGCAATTGCGTGCATCATAGGTGTTTCCACTTCAAGATAACCATTGTCATCTAAGTATCTTCTCATTTCACGAATGATTTTACTGCGAGTAACAAATGTTTCACGGCTTTCCATACTTGTAATTAAGTCTAAGTAGCGTTGACGGTAGCGTTGTTCAACATCTTTTAATCCATGATATTTATCCGGTAATGGACGAAGAGATTTCGTTAATAGCGTAAAGCCCGTTGCTTTCACCGAAAGTTCTCCAACGTTCGTTTTGAAAACTTTACCTTCAATACCTACTAAGTCACCTAAATCTGCCGTTTTAAATAATTCGTACTCTTCATCTCCAACAGCATCTTTACGAACGTAAATTTGAACTTGTCCATGTAAATCTTGAATATGTGCAAATCCAGCTTTTCCTTTACCGCGTTTTGTCATAATACGACCAGCGATAGAAACAGAGATTTCTTTCTCCTCTAATTCTTCTTTAGAGAACTCTCCATATAGGCTTAATAATTCATTTGTTGCATTTGTACGTTCAAAACGTTTACCGAACGGATCGATCCCTTGCTCACGTAAGTTATGTAGCTTTTCACGACGAACAAGCAATTGGTCGTTTAATTCTTCGTGGTTCATGTTATCCATGGTATTGATATCACTCCAGCTCTATTAATTTTTACAATATATACAGTATAGCATTTTCTACTCAACTAGAAAAACTGCCAGCAACTAACTGGCAGTTCTTCTTTCTTTCACGTAATTATAGGAAGTGTATAGAAGAATGTCAATCTTCCCTTCCTATTATTAACCAACGTGAATTGTTTGTTGTTTCGCTTCTACTTCTTCTACAAATGTACTTAATACATTTGCAAGGTCTTCACGCGTATTACAAGCATTGATACCATTACGTACAGTTGCATTACCACGAATGCCCTTTAAATACCAAGCTGCGTGCTTTCTCATCTCTCTTACAGCGACATTTTCATTCTTTAAATCGATCAGACGATCTAGATGCAACATACATACGTCAATTTTCTCACGTACTGTCGGTTCCGGCATTAATTCACCAGTCTCTAAATACTTTACCGTACGATAAATCATCCATGGATCTCCAAGGGCAGCGCGGCCAATCATAACACCATCTACACCAATTTCATCAAGCATACGCTTTGCATCTTGCGGCGTTGCGACATCGCCATTTCCGATAACCGGGATATTTACAGCTTGCTTTACTTGTTTAATAATATCCCAATCCGCTTTTCCTTCATACATTTGTACTCGTGTGCGCCCATGAACCGCTACCGCTTGTCCACCAGCACGCTCAACAGCTTTCGCATTCTCGATTGCGAAAATATGATCCTCATCCCAACCGATACGCATTTTTACTGTAACTGGTTTTTCTACAGCATCTACAACTGCCGCTACCATTTCATATATTTTATTTGGGTCTAAAAGCCACTTTGCTCCTGCATCACACTTAACGATTTTTGGTACTGGGCACCCCATATTAATATCAATGATGTCTGCTGTCGTATATTGATCTACGTATTTCGCAGCATCTACAAGAGTTTCTTTCTCGCCACCAAAAATTTGTAAACTTAATGGCTTTTCTCTCTCATCAATATATAACATATCTAATGTTCTTTTATTGTTCAGTAGTATCGCCTTATCACTTACCATTTCAGCACAAACTAGGCCTGCACCGAATTCTTTTACTGTCAAACGGAATGCAGAGTTACACACTCCCGCCATCGGTGCTAATACAACCGGATTTTTCATCTCAATATTTGCGATTTTTAACACTCGATTTACTCCTTCCTTCATGGTCACTTTGGCATTAGCTCATCTATCGAGACCTTTAATGCTTTAGCAACTTCCACTACAAAGTCTTGGGAAGGCGATCGATTCCCTCGCTCAACTTCACCTAAAACAGATACAGATACCCCTAATTCTTTTGCAAAACCTTCTTGCGTATAACCTTTTAGTTTTCGAAAAGCACGAATGCGTCTTCCCCATTTTTCTGCTTCCATACCGTTACTCCCTCTCGCCTTTTCATTTCTTCTACTTGTGAACGTGAAATGTTTTGTTTTATATCTTGATTAATCTCTAACAACGGAACGATAACAAAAGCTCTTTCGAACATCCGCGGATGCGGAACAATAAGATTCTCTGCTTCAATATTTTCTTGATTATATAGTAAAATGTCAAGGTCGATAGTCCTAGGTCCCCACCTAATTTCCCTTTTTCTTCCTAGATCATTTTCTACTTTTTGCGTTACTTTCAATAATTCTTGCGGTGATAAATTGGTAGAAATTTTTATAACTAAATTTAAAAAGCAACTTTGGTCAGTATAGCCAACCGGTTCCGTCTCATATACAGACGAAACATCCTCAACTTTGATATAAGGATTTTTATTCAGAAACTGAATCGCTTCAGTTAAATACGTATAACGCTCTCCAATATTTGAACCTAATGCAATGTAAGCTATATTATTCATGGACGTTCTCTCGTAATTTCTACCGCTACAGCACGATAATGTCCTGGTATCGGCGGATCTGGTTTAATTACCTTTATCGTACATCTTGAAATACTCTCATATTGTTTCAATATATCTGTAGCAATATTTTCAGCAATACTCTCTACAAGCTTATATGTTCTATCTTCTACAACTTTCCTACATAATTCGAAAAGCTCTCCATAATTAACAGAATGCTCTAAGTCATCACTTTCTCCTGCTTGTTTCAAATCCAATTCCACCGTTAAGTCCACTTTAAATCTCTGGCCCAATTTATTTTCCTCTGGGAATACACCATGATAACCGTAAAACTCCATATCATGAATATAAATTTTATCCAATTACTTTACCCCCTTACCAATCATCGCATCCATCATCTTAGCCATACGTGCCATTTCCTTCACATCATGAACACGAACAAACTCACAACCCTTTTCAATACCAAGACAAACGGTAGCTCCCGTCCCCTCAAGACGTTCTTCTACCGGTAAATCTAGCACATGCCCAATAAAGGACTTTCTTGAAGTCCCTAAGAGAACTGGATAACCTAGTACGTTTAACTGTTCTAAATTACGCATCGCTTCTAAATTTTGTTCAGGTGTTTTAGCAAAACCGATGCCTGGGTCTAAAATGATATTCTCATCTCGTACACCAGCATCTTTAGCAATTTTAATACTGTCATATAAATCAGCAACCATATCAGCCATTAAATTACGATAATTCATGTTATCGCGATTATGCATTAAGATAATAGGTACATCGTAATGAGCCGCAACTTCAGCGATTTTCGGTTCCGCCTTCGCTCCCCAAACATCATTAATAATATGAGCACCAGCTTCGATCGCTTGTTTTGCAACTTCCGCTTTATATGTGTCGATAGAAATAGGTAATTTCACCTCTTTTGAGACAGCCTGAATCATTGGAACAACTCGTTTTATTTCTTCTTCCACTGACACTTTAGCAAAGCCCGGACGAGTAGATTCGCCACCAATATCAATAATATGAGCACCTTCATCTCGCATTTCTTTCGCATGGCGCACTGCAGCATCTACCTCGTTGTAACTCCCACCATCAGAAAACGAATCTGGTGTTACATTTAAAATCCCCATAATTAACGTTTTTTCATTTAAGTTCAATGTATATTCGCCGCAGCGCAAATCATAATCCCACTTCAAACTACACATCTCCTCTTCGTAATTCATTTCTGCTCCACAATTTCTCTCTCTGCATTTCATAAAGGTTCATAAATCTTTTTGTAACCATACCTACTTTACCCGGGAAATCTCGTCCCTCTATACGATTAAGCGGAACAATTTCTTGAATCGAGTTTGTTACGAAGACTTCATCGGCTGAAAGTAATTCATCTTTTGTAAAGAAACCTTCTTTTACTTCTATACCAATCTCTTCAGCAACCTTTATAATAAACGCACGAGTGATACCATTTAAAATCCCTGTTTCAAGCGAAGGTGTATATAAAATATCACCTTTCACAAAAAAGAGATTCGAAACAATACCCTCTGCAACATAACCTACTTCAGTCAGGAAAATTCCTTCCTTATTCACACCATTTCCAATTTCACGTTTCCCCAAAATGTTATTTAAATAATGGTGAGACTTCAAGCGAGATGCACCCTCTGGTGTATTTCTCACTTGATTTAAGACAACCCCTTCTTTTTCCACTACATCTCCCGGGGCCGCTAAAGGTTTTATAAAAACAATAATAGACGGCTCTTCATACATTTCTGTTTGCAATCCAATTTCATCTATACCCGCCGATACATTAAAACGGACATACGCATGCTCTAATTTATTCTTAACGAGTAAATTCTTCAAAATAAGCATTACTTCATCTTTCGTCATCGACCATTTAATTTGCAATGTATCCAACGCATCTATTAAACGGTCATAATGATCATCCAATAAGAAAGGATGACCATTATAAATACGAAAAGTCTCAAAAACTCCAAGACCATATAAATAACCATGATCATAAGGAGAAATTCTCGCTTCACTCGATTCTACATACTGACCATTTACGTAAATTAACATGATGTCACACTTGGACTATATTTACGAATGAAATTCTGCAACAACTCTTTCCCGTGAGAAGTCATAATAGATTCCGGGTGGAACTGCACACCTTCAATCGGTAATGTTGTATGGCGGAGCGCCATAATTTCCCCTTCTTCTGTCCAAGACGTTACCTCTAAACAATCAGGTAACGTCTCTTTCTTAACAATAAGGGAATGATAGCGCGTCGCGGTAAACGGATTAGGGATATCCGAAAAAATCGTCTTCTCATCATGATGCATAAGCGATGTTTTCCCATGCATTAATCGCTCTGCACGGACAACCTCTCCACCAAATACTTGCGCAATAGATTGATGCCCAAGACAAACCCCAAAAATCGGAATCTTTCCAGCAAAGTATCGAATAACCTCCATACTAATCCCTGCCTCATTCGGACTACATGGACCTGGCGAAATCATTAAAAAGTCTGGTTTCATATTCTCAATATCTAAAATAGTCACTTCATCGTTACGTTTAACAACAAGCTCTTGTCCAAGTTCTCCAAGAAACTGCACTAAATTAAATGTAAAAGAATCATAATTATCAATCATTAATATCATTTCTCTCACCTAACCGTTTCTTCACTACGTTCTTTTGCACGCCATAAAGCAATCGCCTTTTTTAACGACTCTTTATATTCATTTTCCGGATTTGAATCAATTACAATTCCCGCTCCCGCTTGTACATGCGCTTTTCCATCTTTAGCAAGAAGCGTCCTAATCACAATATTCAATTCTGTATCTCCAGAATAACCAATCCAACCAATTGAACCTGTATAAATCCCTCGGCGAACAGGTTCTAATTCTTCAATAATTTCCATCGTACGTATTTTCGGGGCACCAGTAATTGTCCCCCCAGGGAATACAGCCTTCACTAAATCAAAAGCGTCTTTATCTTCTTCCACCTCACCACGCACATTAGAAACAATATGCATAACGTGTGAGTATTTCTCAATTACCATAAATTCATCTACTTCTACAGTGCCATATTTACAAACACGCCCTAAATCATTTCGCTCTAAATCTACAAGCATGACATGCTCTGCTCGTTCCTTTTCATTCTCAATTAATTCTCTTGCCAACTCTTCATCCTCTTGCTCATTCGCCCCTCTAGATCTCGTTCCAGCAATTGGTCTTGTACTTACTTCAGTTCCTTGTTTCTTAATTAGCAACTCCGGCGATCCACTAACAATTTGAAAATCCCCAAGCTCCAAATAACCCATATATGGAGATGGATTAATTTCGCGAAGACTTGTATAAATTTCTAATGGATGTGTTTGTAACGTTCTTTCTTGTCTTGTTGACAAGTTCACTTGGAACACATCACCAGCACCAATATATTCTTGAATACATTCAACTGCCTTCATAAAACCTTCTTCAGTAAAAGCAACTGCTTCACTTTTCTTTTCAGGGCATGCAAACGGTATAGTCACTTCCGGCGCTTCTGTCGCCCAAAGAACCTTCCACTCATGTAATCGTTCTTTTGCCTCTTCATGCTTATCTGCATAATGTGTAATAATCCATAATACTTTTTCCTCTTGATCATACACAAACACATCATCAAATAATAAAAAGAATATGTCAGGTATATTAATATCATCCTCGGCAAGAGAAGGAAGTTTTTCAATATAACGGATGCAATCATAACTAAAGTAGCCAATTGCACCACCTTGAAAAGGCGGGTATTCCGGATTATAATCCGTTTTCCATCGCTCCATATATTCCTGCATTAAATCTAATGGGTTTCCTTGCTTTATTGTTTCCTTACCACTTTCACTTATATGTAACGTTTCACCCTTCCCTCGGATTACCGCTACCGGGTTTAACCCCACAATGTTATAACGACCGCCACGCCCACTCTCTAACAAAATATGTTGCGGTTTATCCTTAGAAAGAAATTTATATTGCTTAAAGAAATCTAACTGATATGGAATAGAAAGCGCTAAAGATTTTCTTCGTTGCATATCAACACCCCGTCTTCTTTTATCCCACCCTCTTATTTTAACCACTTCAAACTACATTCGTTATGTATATAGAAGAGTTATACTCGAAGGCTAGTGAAAATAAATTAATTATACTACCTCTTATTTTACATGAAGTTTTCTAGTCATTCACTCTTTTCCTATTTCCAATCCAAAAAGAAAAAGCATCCTTTTTCAAGGATGCTTTTTCAATCACATGTAATTAAGACTCAAATTGATAAAGTGGTGTACTTAAATAACGTTCACCGTTACTTGGGATAATAACAAGTACCTTTTTCCCTTTACCTAACTTTTTCGCAATTTCTGTTGCTGCATAAATAACTGCTCCAGAAGAGATACCAACTAGAATACCTTCCTCTTTAGCCACTCTTCTTGCATATTCAAACGCTTGCTCCGTTTTCACTTGAACAATTTCATCATATACTTCTACATCCAATGTCTCTGGGATAAATCCAGCCCCAATTCCTTGGATTTTATGCGGGCCTGGTTTCCCACCAGATAATACTGGTGAATCCGCAGGTTCTACTGCATAAATTTTAATATCTTTATATGCTTCCTTCAGCACTTCACCAGCACCAGTAATCGTTCCACCCGTACCAATACCTGCAATAAACGCATCTAATTGGTCGCCCATTTGTTCAACAATTTCTGGACCTGTTGTTAAACGGTGAATTTCTGGATTCGATTGGTTTTTGAACTGTTGTGGTATAAAGTAACCATTCTCTTTTGCTAATTCAGTCGCTTTACGAATTGCTCCACCCATTCCTTCAGGCCCTGGAGTCAATACTAATTCCGCACCGTAAGCACGTAATAAATTACGACGTTCAATACTCATTGTTTCTGGCATTACTAAAATTGCCTTATATCCTTTAGCAGCCGCTACCATCGCTAAACCAATTCCAGTGTTACCACTTGTCGGTTCAATGATTGTATCGCCTTCTTTTAATAATCCTTTTTTCTCAGCATCTTCAATCATAGCTAATGCGATACGATCTTTAACGCTGCTCCCTGGATTCATAAATTCTAATTTTAAGTATATATCTGCGCTGTCTGATTCTACGATGCGGTTCAACTTAACGATCGGCGTTTTCCCGATTAATTCTGAAACTGATTGTGCCACTCGCATTCCTGTCACTCCTAACACCGAGTATTTTTATTGGTTTTATCTATATTTAGATTTTGTCAGAAAATTCCCTGTTTGTCAATGTATTTAGAGGACGAATTCCCTTATTACAAATTCTCAATTAAATTTGTAATATCTTCTTTAGAGAACTTGTATCGCTCATTACAGAAATGACAATGAACTTCTGTTTCTTCTTCTTCTTCACGAACTTGCTCTAACTCCGTTTTACCTAAACTAATTAACACACTCTCGATACGTTCGCGTGAGCATGTGCAATTAAATTGAACATCCATCGTTTCTAATACTTTTACCTTATCTTCTCCAAGGACTGCATACAGTAACTCTTCTGGAGAAAGCCCTTGTTCAATCAATGTTGATACAGGAGGAATCTTCTGTAAACGCTCTTCAATGAATGAAATTATTTCTTCCTGTGCACCCGGCATAATTTGAAGGATAAATCCACCTGCTGCTAATATGCTATCATCTCCATTTACAAGGACACCAACACCTACTGAAGAAGGCGTCTGCTCAGAAACTGCAAAATAATACGTGAAGTCTTCTCCTAATTCTCCTGAAACAATTGGAGATTGACCAATAAACGGCTCACGCATACCAATATCTTTAATTACCGTTACAAACCCTTCAGTACCTACCGCTTGATATACACGTAATTTCCCTTGTTCTGTTCCTTCAAAGTCAACATGCGGATTCGTTACATAACCACGTACATCCCCATTTGCATGAGCATCTACTAAGATAGGACCAATCGGGCCATTACCTTCTACTTTAATCGTTAGCTTTTGGTCACCTTTTAACATTGCACCCATCATTGTACCTGCAGTTAAAGAACGACCAAGTGCCGCTGAAGCTGTTCTCCATGTATCATGACGTCTTTGCGCCTCACTTACCGTGTTTGTAGTACGTACACTATACGCACGCACTTCCCCATCAAATGCTAACGCTTTTACTAAATAATCTTTCATACTTATTTATTCACCTTTCTCATGCTGTAAATTTGCATTACGCTCGTATAACATATACAAACCTTTTAATGTTAAGAATGGATCTACAACATCAATTACATTCGATTCTTCTGAAATTAATTTCGCCAATCCACCTGTTGCAATAACTTTCGGTTCTTGTTTAGCTTCCTCTTTCATGCGCTTAACAATACCTTCCACTTGTCCTACATAACCATAAAGAATACCAGATTGCATCGCACTTACCGTATTCTTCCCAACTACACTGCTGGGTTTTGTAATTTCAATACGAGGAAGTTTTGCTGCTCTACTATATAAAGCCTCTGCTGAAATCATAATTCCCGGTGTAATAACTCCACCCATATAATGCTTTTCTTCGTTAATATAACAATATGTAGTAGCCGTACCAAAATCGACAATAATAAGCGGACTTCCATATAAGTGGATTCCTGCTACTGCATTTACGATTCGATCCGCACCTACTTCACGTGGATTTTCATATTTAATATTTAGCCCCGTTTTTATTCCAGGACCTACTACAAGCGGCTTAATTTTAAAATACTTTTCACACATGCGCTCTAAAGCAAACATAATTGGTGGTACGACTGAAGACACGATAATACCTTTCACATCTTCAAACGAAAGACCCTCATGCTCAAGCAACTGTTTTACAAGCATTCCATATTCATCTTCTGTCTTATGACGATCTGTTTCCATGCGCCAATGTTGACGAAGTTCCCCCTCTTCAAACACGCCCAGTACAGCATTTGTGTTCCCTACATCCAATACAAAAATCATATTCTCACCACTTATCTTATTTAATCTATATTTATGTAGTATGCATAAAACTTATAAAAACATCATATCACACATACTTATATAATCAGCTTTTCTATCCTCATCATTTTACAAAAAGATTACTCTCCATTTCAATTTTTAATACCAGATTTATTTAAATTCTTTTTCTACTTAGTTCCCTTCTACAAATAAAAAAGGAGTGACTATCGTCACTCCTTCATCTCTTACTTATCTTCTGATTCTTCATCGTCCTTCTTCATGTTGATGTTTACTTTCACATCAGCTGAAGATGTTGGACGTTCTGGCAATCTGCCATAATCACATAAATGATTAATTTGCTCTGCATCTAACGTTTCTACTTCAAGTAACGTTTTCGCAATAAGATCTAGTTTATCACGATTGTCAGTAAGAATTTGTTTTGCACGAGCATAACATTCTTTCATAATCGTTTGCATTTCCATATCGATTTCGTGTGCAATCGCATCACTATAGTTTTGTTCTGAATGGAAGTCTCTTCCTAAGAACACTTGACCACCTTGTGAGCTACCAAATTGCATTGGTCCAAGCTTATCACTCATACCAAATTCCGTAACCATACGTCTTGCAATACCAGTCGCACGTTGGAAGTCATTATGAGCACCTGTACTCACTTCACCAAATACAATTTCTTCAGCTACTCGACCACCAAGTAAACCAGTGATTTTATCAAGTAACTCTGGTTTTGTCATGAAGTAACGATCTTCTTTCGGAAGCATTACTGCATATCCACCAGCTTGACCACGAGGGACAATTGTTACTTTATGAACGACATCTGCTTCATCAAGAACAACACCAATTACAGTGTGGCCCGCTTCATGGAAAGCAACGATATTACGTTCTTTTTCAGAGATAACACGACTTTTCTTAGCCGGACCTGCAATAACACGATCCGTTGCTTCATCAATGTCACTCATATCAATTTTCTTCTTATCTTGACGCGCAGCTACTAAAGCAGCTTCGTTTAATAAGTTTTCAAGATCGGCACCAGAGAATCCCGGTGTACGAGTTGCAATTGCTCTTAAGTTGATATTCTCATCAAGCGGTTTATTACGAGCATGTACTTTCAGTACAGCTTCACGACCATTTACATCTGGACGATCTACTGTAATTTGACGGTCAAAACGACCTGGACGTAATAATGCTGGGTCAAGAATATCAGGACGGTTTGTCGCAGCGATGATAATAATACCTTCGTTTGCACCGAATCCATCCATTTCAACAAGCAATTGGTTTAACGTTTGCTCACGCTCATCATGGCCACCACCAAGACCTGCGCCACGTTGGCGTCCTACAGCATCAATTTCATCAATGAAAATGATACAAGGAGCATTTTTCTTTGCGTTTTCGAATAAATCACGTACACGTGATGCACCGACACCGACGAACATCTCTACGAAATCAGAACCACTGATAGAGAAGAACGGAACGCCTGCCTCACCTGCAACGGCACGTGCTAGTAAAGTTTTACCTGTACCTGGAGGTCCCACTAATAGAACACCCTTCGGAATACGGGCACCAACTTCAGCAAACTTACGAGGATCTTTCAAGAATTCAACTACCTCAACAAGCTCTTGTTTCTCTTCATCCGCTCCAGCAACATCTCTGAAACGAACTTTTTTCTTTTCGTCATTATATAACTTCGCCTTACTTTTCCCGAAGTTCATAACACGGCTACCGCCGCCTTGAGCTTGGTTTAATAAGAAGAAGAATAAAATGAAGATAATGACAAACGGAATGATAGAAGTAAAGAAGGTTACCCAAGCACTTGTTTCTTCTGCTGGTTGATACTTAACTTCAGCACCTTGCGCTTTATCATTAATTTTCTTTTGTAATTCCTCAGTATTTGGTGCATAAGTAACAAATTGTTCTCCCTGGCTAGAGTTATTAAATTGTCCTTTTACTTCAAACACACCATTTTTCGGTTGAAGTTGCACATTACGAACTTCACCTTTTTCTAGTTTAGTAATGAATTTATCGTAGCTAACTGATGTCGTTTTTTGTGTCGAACCATTAAAATAGCTCACGATTCCAATTACTACTAGGAATATCAGTAAATAAAAGATGGTATTACGGAAGATACGATTCATTCCTAACCTCCTCTCACGGCATAAACACTATAGTAAATCGTAACATAGAAAAACTTTCCTATACAATTGTGACGCCTGTATTTAATTAATTTGAGTAAACGCTTGGTTTTAATACTCCTACATAAGGAAGATTACGGTACTGCTCTTTATAATCTAATCCATATCCTACAACAAATTCATGCGGTACAGTAAATCCAACATAATCCGCTTTCAAATCTACCTTACGGCCTGTTGGTTTATCTAATAACGTAACAATTTTTACAGACTTCGCTTTACGATATTTAAATAGGTCTACTAAGTAACTTAGCGTAAGACCGCTATCAATAATATCTTCAACGATTAAAATATCGCGACCTTCTACAGAAGTATCAAGGTCTTTTAAAATTTTTACTTCGCCTGTTGAAACAGTTGAGTGACCGTAACTAGATACAGCCATAAAGTCCATTTCAAGATATGTATCTGTTCTCTTTAATAAATCTGCCATGAATGGCATTGCACCCTTTAGTACACCAATCGCAAGAGGTACTGTGTTTTTATAATCCTCTGCAATAATCGCGCCTAATTCGAGCACCTTTTCTTGTATTTGCTCTTCAGAAATTAATACTTTTTCGATATCTTGATTCATCATTTCATTATCCTCCCGGAAGACTCCTTGCTTTTGTAGTGAATAATCATATATTTATCCTTCTTTGCTCTCTCTTTCGAGATAGCAAATGCAGATCGCTTCAACAAGGGTAACCAAATAACATTCCCTCTTGCATCACAAACGACCGGCCATTCTTCTCTTTTTTCTCTTGGCACTTTCGCTTCGATAAAAATAGCTTTTATCTTTTTGGTGCCATTCATACCTTGTATTGACATGCGATCTCCATTTTCTCTAGACCGAATACGAAGCGGATATGATATATCATTATACTTAGCAACAAATACTGTTTCATTCATGTCACTTGGTATATCTTCGCTCACCTCTGTTACAAGTTTATCCCCGTTCGATAGCGTAATTGTCCCGGGAACTGATAAATCTTGTAAGAAAGGAGAAACAATTTCTTGTTTAAATCCAAAGCTACACTCCTCGTATGCGCGAACAATTTTCAAATCACCTGGGAAATCAAGTGAACCCGAAGGTTGTGTCCGCTTAAAAAACTCAATCACTTTGTCAATATGTATAGAGGAAAGAGAAGATGGAATCTTATATTCATAAAGATAGTTTAATATTAGTTGAATCCCTCTTCTTTGTAAAGGCATAGACATGGATTCAAAGGCAGGAATTGATATGCTAATTTGTTTATCACTTTTTTTTGTAATTACTTTATTCATTTTCTCAAAAGCTAATTCCTGCAAATACGCCTCATCCTCTTGCATCTGCATGCTAAATTTTTGGAATTTCTCATGCACTTGTGGGTTTTCTTCTTTCAAATGAGGAAGAACATATTTACGTAATCGATTCCTTGTATATACTTCCTTTTTATTACTTGGATCTATACGAGGAATTATTTTCAGCTTATTACAGTAATCAACAATTTCTTCCTTTGTTACTCCAAGTAACGGCCTAATTAAATATCCATTATGAAAAGGACGCTTCACTGCAATTCCTGCATATCCTTTCGGAGTACTCCCTCGTACAAGACGCATTAAAATCGTCTCTACTTGGTCATCACCATGATGTCCAAGGGCTACATATCTCGCATCATATTTCTTCATTATTCTTTCCAAAAATGCATATCTGCATTCTCTAGCAGCAACCTGTGCATTCATCCCGTATTGCTGTTGATATTGCGACACATTAATTCTTATCGTTTCGCAAATAACTCCCAGTCCTTTACAAAGGTCCTGCACAAACTGTAGGTCCTCATGAGATTCATCACCTCTAAACATGTGATCCACATGAGCCACTACAATTTCAAACTGTTTTGCTGCTCTTTTCTCTAACAAATAATATAGAAGAGCCAAAGAGTCAGGACCACCAGAAACCCCTACAACAATTGTTGAGCGTTCCTTTAATACATCATGCTGCTTTACAAAGTCATCTACCTTTTCAACAAATGTATCTTTCAACTTCGTAATCACCTTTCATTAAACAAGAACAGCAACGTTAGTTACCTTGTTTATAATGGTACAACTTTTACAAACATTGTGCAAAAAAAAGATATACAAAAATTACATTTTTATCTTACATCATCCGTACATATTCACAAAAATAATAACATTATCTTTTAAAGCAAAAAAACCTAGGTATTCACCTAGGTTTTTAGAAGGAAAAAGCGATAAAGGAACATCACACTTCAACTTTATTGTGCCTGCATTCCCACAATTGGAATGGTAGCCCACTTCGGCATATTTTTCTTCACTTTCGCCACCACAATAGTCATATCATCATTTATATAACCATCGCCAGAGCGAATCACCTCTTCCATGATGATATCAGCAATCTCTTGCGGATCTTCAGTTTGTAACTCTTTAATTTTCCGCTTCATCCATAACTCGTGATTCTCTACATGCTGCGCGCCCTCAAAAATCCCATCACTCATCATAATAAGAATATCACCTGTTTTTAATTGCTCACCCACTACATCAACTTCAACATCCTCGATAATCCCCATTGGTAAATTACTTGCTTCAATTTTCAAAATATTATTTGCACGTTTAACAAAACTCGGCGTTGATCCAATCTTTAAAAACTTCGCACTCGCATCCCGCAAATCTACCATAGCTAAGTCTAATGTCGTAAACATCTCTTCTGTTGTTCTTAAAGAGAGAATAGAGTTAATAGATTTAATTGCTATCTCCTCATCAATGCCTGACTGAAGTATTTTTTGTAATAATTTCACTGTTTCTTTACTCTCCATATGAGCTCTTTGTCCATTTCCCATGCCATCACTAATTGCAAGGGCATATTTCCCAACACTTAAATCCATCATCGCATAAGAATCACCCGAAACAAACCCACCGCCTTTCGCGGCTGTGGCCAAGCCGGTATCAAGGGAATACGTTTTTGCTGAACCAAATGATATTAAACTGTGGCCGTTCGGATAAGAAGATTTTTCTTCATGTTTCACAACAATATTTTCCTTTAGAATATCAGAAAGCATCGGTGCAACTAATTTTTCACACTCTCCGTGTTCATTAGATGCAACTGGAATCAACATTTCAATATCAATACTCCCTCTATCTAAACAATAAATATCAACATGCTCTACTTCTACACCAAAATCACGAAACGCTTGCAGAATCTGCTCTTCCTGTACTTGATGATTTTCTCGTTCTCTTTGTATCTCCTTAGCAAAATCCTCCATAACTTTTGATACACCTAATAGTTGCTCCGCTACTATTCTACGATTTTCTTTCATTTGTTTTCGTAATTTTTGTCCCTCATAGAAGTGATCTAATTCACCCGCTACTAAATCCGTCACTTTCTTGCCTCTTACGCAATGCTTGTCCCATTCACGAACTAACTTCCGATTATGCTGCAGAGTTCCTTCTTCCGTTTCACTCATTATTTGTTTCATATAATCATATGTTTTATCGAAATTAACTACCCAGCATTGGTCCTTTTTAAAGCATGTTTGACATGTTTTTGCAGTAATTGTACTTAAGAACAAATCTGCCTCCGTCTCTTTATCTTCCTCCTCCACATATCCATATACAGAAAAGCTATTAGATAAAGCAGCAAATACATTGGCAAATTGATTGATTTTATTCGCTGTAACATCACGCATTCTTCTTAAATATTGTTGTTGATCTTGCGAATGCTCCTGTGTGCCTGGCATAAATTTAGCAATACGATCCATAACAAGTTTCGGTGTTAATAAAAAGAAAGCAATCGCCACACCAGATTCAATTAAAGTTGTCACAATGTTTGTTTGCTTGTCTACATATAGCGTAATCAAGCTTGTCCCAATTAATAAACCTAAACTAACACCTAAGCGTTTCCCTTCTTTTAACAAACCACCAAGCAATCCAGAAAAAGCAAGCAGACTAAGTTGGGACAAACTAGAGACATTTGCTAAGCTTAATATTAACCCAGTGACGACCCCTACTGTAGATCCTGTAGCCGCTCCTGCGATAAACGCAAACACAAGCACTAAATACCTAGTAAAAATATGTTGAATAGAAGCGTCATATATGAACCAATCTGTTGTACCAGTTAAAACAGATGCTAGTAATATAATTAAACAAACAATTTCTTCTGTCTCTAACGCTTGTTGTTTCCCTTTTCTTTCTACTAAAAGCGGGACACTTTGTAAAAATATCATAGTTAATACAAAGCTAAGCCCTGCCTCAATCGTACTAACGAGTAAATCGTACATGGTAACAGTTTGTTGTGCAAAATATACGACAACTAAATGTGCAGTTAATGCGGAGATAAATACTTGGAATGGTACAAGTCCAACAGTTTTACGTGTAAACCGACTAAAGAAGATATTATAAATGAAGAAAGTAAAAATAGATGCAAAGGTAAAGAATAAATTATCTATCGAAACTGAAAGTGCGCCCCCCATTAGGGCCAAGAATGCGAGCGGCATTTTATCCCGCTTCATAACATAAACAGCAGCAAAAAACGGTAGTGCAAACGGTAAAATGTTTGTTAATATATATGCTCGTCCCAAAAGAAAACCAATAACAACAATAATGAATCCCCATCTAAAGAAAACTTGCTCAAACTTCATTCGCAACTTACTCGTCCACTTTACTCCTCCAAGCTGACCTTCATTCATTGCCAATGCACTTGTATTCATAGTATTCCTTCCTGCTTTAGGCATATTTTTAACACCACCTGCATAGTTTAATTACTGTCATTATAAAAGATGATTATTGGGATTTTTGTCAAAACAACAGTTTTCACTTTTATAATCGTTCGACTTTTTATTCGAAATAACTCTACATATATACACAGTATGTATTTTATTTTTAATATTTTAATCGAACATTCAGAAAATATAGGGTGATTTTGTAGAAGTGTTGTATGTCTTAATTTATTTAACAAAAAAAAGATCATGCGCATTTGCATGATCTTTTTAGATGACCCGTACGGGATTCGAACCCGTGTTACCGCCGTGAAAGGGCGGTGTCTTAACCACTTGACCAACGGGCCGTTAAATTAAATATAGCGGCGGAGGGGATCGAACCCCCGACCTCACGGGTATGAACCGTACGCTCTAGCCAGCTGAGCTACACCGCCATGTCGTCTTATTTAACGGACAATTAGTATCTTACCTCAGATATAATTTAAAGTCAACACATCTTGAAAACTTTTTTAAAAATATATTTTCACATATAAAAAAGCACCCTGAGCAATCGCCCTGGGCACCTCTCTATATTCTAAGAATTAAACGTTCTTATTATCCGCGACGTGCGCCACGGCCACCACGTTTAGATTCAGTGTTACGCTTTAAAGAAGTTAAACGATCTTCACTATCCTTTAAGAAACGTGCCATCTTTTGCTCGAATGTTTCTTTTGGAGCACGGTCGTTACCGCCACCACGGTTATCTCTGTTGAAAGAACGATTACGTTGTGGACGTCCAGAACGTTGTTGATCACCACCGCGTTGGTATTCACCACGTGGACGATCTCCTTCTGTTTTTTCACGCTCTTTCGCTTTTTTAATAGATAGACCAATCTTACCATCTTTTTCAACGTTAATAACTTTTACTTCTACTTGGTCGCCCACTTTTAAGTGATCGTTAATATCTTTCACATAATTATCAGCAACTTCACTAATATGAACAAGACCCGTTAAGCCTTCTGGCAGCTCCACAAAAGCCCCAAAATTTGTAATACCTGTTACTTTACCCTGTAACTTGCTGCCTACCTCGATTGACATAAAAAAAATGCTCCTCCTTAGTGGTTAAAAAGTCAAATTTTACTTTATTATATATAATCCTAAAATATAGTGTCAATAAGACATACTCTACTTAGAAACAGGAAAAATTATCTCCCCTTTTCCAGAGAAGAAATAATCCCTTCTAGCAATCTTTAATACGTACTCTTCATCATTTAACTTTTGAACTTCGTCTTTTAGACTCTTTTCTTTGTTCGTTAATGAATCCAGTTCTTTTTTCATGTCCTTAACTTTTGCTTCTTTTGCTTTAATGGAACTGTTTTGTTGATAAAACGTTACACTAATACTCGCAATAATTGTAAAAGCAAAGACAAGAAAAACCGCTAAACGGCGATAAAGTCGCTTCCTGTTCTCATCCGTTTGTATTATATGCTCTTTAACAGGATTTGGACTCTGTTTTTCGATTGTTCTTTGTCTCAGTTCCCTCATTTCCGAGGTCCCCCTAACTTCTTTTTTATACGCTCCCACAATTGGAAGATATGTCCCTTCAATTTTGCTATATATTGCAGGAACCCTACATGCTTCATTATAAAAAGTTTAACACGATTAGGGAGAAGTTTCCATATGAGCGAAGCAATAAATCGAACAGGCCAGAAAAAAACTTTCCATATGAAAAGTAATATCCAAATCACCATTTTCCATAACACATGTCCAATTGAAAGCAGTATACGAAATAAGAATAATATAAATGCAATAAATAGCTGCGCTATAATAATAACAGGTTTTATCATGAGTAGCTGTATAATTTGAACAAAAAAGTGTGTTGTTTGCACAAAAATATAGATGAGAAAATTTAACAGTCTCATGTATATTGCTTTCAACATGCTTTGATATGCCGCAAAACCACATAATAATGCTAAAAATACATATATACGTAGTTCAGCTTCATTTACAAGAAGTAATACGTAAAAAACGAATAATGCTTGGACAATCCAAAATAGTATATCATGTATAAATACAATCCAACGCTTACGTTCTTGACGTTTTAAAAATCGTTGGTATGTATCTAAAGACGCTCCAATCCAAGCACCCATTCCGATCATTGAGAGCATCGTATACAACTGAATTGTTAGACTCATTTAAACAACTTACTAAAGAAGCCTTTAGTTTTCTCCCCTTGATTCTCATCAATATACAGCATCTCATGAACTTTCCCTTTAATCGATACAACACCTTTTTCTACATCTAAATTTTTCATTTGCAAATTTTGACCGCGAATTGTTAAAAAGCCCATTACAGTCTCAAGTAAAAACTCTTCGCTATCAAAACTCTCTACCTGCTTTACACCGGTAATATCAATTACACGTCTGCCACGCATAACAATATCATGCTCTACAGAAACATTTTGTTGATTAGAAGACATAGGTGAGTAACCATTATTCACGTAAATCCCCCCATACATTTATACTAGCTAATAGTAATGTATGAAGGGATAATCGATTTTAGAACAAGCCTTCTTCGGCCTTTACTTTTTCTTCACGAACTAAGCTATACATATTTGCTGCATCTTCTTTTTTAGTCGTTTCTTTCAATTCATTTATTTTTACAGTTACTATTTTTTGACCAAAACGAATTGTTAATTCATCAGCTACTTTTACATCTGAACTTGCTTTTGCCACTTGACCATTAATGGATATTCTTCCTTGATCAGCTACTTCTTTCGCCAATGTTCTTCTTTTAATTAAACGTGATACTTTTAAAAACTTATCTAGACGCATATTAAATCCCCCTATTAACGCTCTGTTTGTTTTGCCTCTTCCCAGAAAACATCTAACTGCTCTAATGATAAATCTTGCATCTCTTTCTTCATTTCAGCTACCTTTGCTTCCATGTATAAAAAACGACTGACGAATTTCTCATTTGTTGAACGTAACGCTTCTTCTGGATCTATTTTATAATGACGAGCTATATTAACAAACGCAAATAGTAAATCGCCAAATTCACTTAACATCTTCGCCTCATCCATGTTTGTAACTTCTTGTTGGAACTCTTGCCATTCTTCTAAGGCTTTCTCTATCATCGGCTGTACATCAACCCAATCGAAACCAACCTTACCAGCTTTTTTCTGGATTTCATAAGCGCGTAGTAACTGCGGCAAACTTTTTGGAACTCCATTTAAAACAGATTCTTTTACAAACCCTTTTTCTTGTTTTTTAATTTCTTCCCAATTGGCAATTACTTCATCGGCATTATTTACATCCGTATTCCCAAATACATGCGGATGACGACGAACCATTTTCTCAGATAAAGTTCGAATAATATCATCTATAGAGAACCAACCTTCGTCCTCTCCGATTTGGGCATGAAGCATAACTTGTAATAATACATCACCCAGTTCTTCTACTAAGTGATCATCATCCTCTTCATCAATTGCTTCTAATACTTCATAAGCTTCCTCAATTAAATATTTCTTTAAAGATTGATGTGTTTGCTTTTTATCCCATGGACAGCCATTCGGGCCACGAAGATCTGCAATAATTTCTCTAAGCACATCAAACTGTTGATACAAGGATGCACGTTCCTGAACTGGTGGTATGTACACACTCGTTAAATTATTCAACTCCGTTTCATGATCTAACATGTACAACGGCACCTTTTTCACTTGCTCAAATGAAGTCCCTGCAGCTGTTACGATATACACTTCATAATCATCTGGCAGCATCTCCATTAATGTTAATTTCACATCTGATGCAACGAATGCGTCATATACTTGGCAAAAGATTAAGTGTTGACGTAATTCTAATTGTCCTCTTTCAAATGATGTAGCGTCAATTAATTGGAATCCTTCAATCGGATCAATCTTAAGACTTGCAAACATAGGATCAAGGAAACTTTGCCCACCTTCAATTCGCACTTCAATATTCGCTACTTCACTTTTTTCCAATAGTAGCTGAACCGTTCTTTCCGCTACAAGTGGATGCCCTGGAACAGCATAGATGATTTCTGCACCTTCAGCTTGTTTTAGCAATGTATTCGCAATTGTTTCATATACAATTTCAAATGTATCATGTGCTTCATATACATTGTCAAAAGCAGTATATCGTATACCTTCTTTCTCCAACTCTTCTATAACGGGATGTTCCTTCGTTCTAACAAACATGTGATCTGCTTCTTTTATTTTTCTATATACACCCATCGTTAACTGATCTAATTCACCAGCACCTAATCCTAAAATAGTAATGATTCCACTCACAACCTGTCACCTCTATCCACTCTTCTTCAATGAACCTTCTTTTTTCTCTTTTTTCATAACGGTTCCTATTTCTGCTTTTGTAAATACACGTAATTTTAAAATGAAAAACATATATGCCAATCCGCCGATGGCTACACCTAACAACGCCTCAAGTGTTGCAACACCTCTATGACTTGTATCCATTACTAATCCAGACATTTGCAATACACGCATAAACATTATTAGTACAAATCCCATACCGATACCACTAATAACTATACCTAACATATTCCGTTTGTCGATAAGCGATTCGGATACAGCTCGCATAAGTAATACACTATTTAGTATAGAAATTACAATTAACGCAACTAGCGTCGCAATTGCAGCTCCCTTCACACTAAAATATGGCATTAATATATAATTTAAAGCTAACTTTAAACAACCGCCACATATAACAAATATTGCTGGTTTTAATGTTTGTCCTAACCCTTGCAAAATAGAAGCAGTTGTAATCGACAATGAACTAAATAAAATAGATAAAGATAAAATAGATAAAACATCTGACCCATCACTATTTTCAAACAACATAATATTCGTAGGTTGGATAATACAAGTTAATCCAATGGCTGCTGCAAATCCGATAACAAATGTTATTTTCATCGCTAACCTTACCTTTTCTCGAATAAAGGTAAGATCCCCTCTTTCCTTCGCTGCTGTAATAATTGGAATAAGCGACAACGAGAAGGAAGTTGTCACGACAGTACCCAATTGCATAAGCGGGATACTTCTGTCATAAACACCTTTTAACACCTTTGCACTTTCAACTGGCTCTCCCGCTCCAATAAGTAGAGAATAGAAAGAAATAGAATCAGCCATTTGTATAAAAATAAGCACTAAGTTACTAACACAAATCGCTAACCCCTGCCAAAACAGGATTTTTATAATCTTCTTTTTCCCTTTAATCCTCTTTACACTTTTGAAGAATATAGAACGAAAGTCATGACGCATATAAAGTATAAGTACGATAATCCCAATCAATCCACCTGCGATTGAACCGAGCATAGCACCTGCACCAACTGTATATAAATCAAATTCGTGAGCAATTAGGAATAGAGATAAAAATACAATAATAGAAACACGAATCGTTTGTTCTATCACTTGCGAAACAGCTGTTGGCATCATATTATTGAATCCCTGGAAATATCCTCTTGCTACAGATAAAAACGGCATCAATATGAATGAAAAGGAAATAACGCGTAATAGCTTATCTAAGTGTATATCGCCCATAGCTATCGCAATTGCTTCGGCACCAAAGAACAATGTAAAAAATCCTATGAAACCAATCCCTAATAAAAACCAAAAAGATACACAAATAATTTCCTCTGCTTCTTGTTTTTTCCCTCGCTCTAATCGTTCCGCAACCATTTTTGAAATTATAATAGGGAACCCATAAGTAGCTAAAATTAAACAAAATCCATAAAATGGATAAATTTGTTGGTAAATATAAAAACCAACGTCACCCGCTATATTTTGATATGGAATACGGTAAAAGGCGCTTAATACCTTTGTAACAAAACTTGCGATTGTTAATATAATAGCCCCACGCCAAAAGGCTTGATACTTCTTCGATTCCATGCAAGAAAACTCCTTTTTCTATTCTCACCCCTCGTATTATATCATAAAGAAAAGGACAAGCTTCCTTACCTACACAAGTAAGAATACGTTCGTGCAACGTTAGAAATATTCAATGAAAAAAGGTAGCAAAGCGCTACCTTCATTCAATATACATATATCTCCAAATAATTGATTTCTCAAGAAGAAATATCATAATTAGGAAAGATTGCTACTTCTAAAATCATACACCTTTACTGTTCCATTTGTTTTGCTAAGAAACTGGCAGCAGTATTGACCGCCTTGTGTTCTATTTCGCTTATAATCGCTTCTTTTGAAAAAATAATGACAGCCCCAATTGGGTCTCCATTTGCAACAATCGGCCCAACTGTATAAGAATGAACCTTTTCTGTTACACCATCAATAATGGAAATATCACTTTCGTCCGTCATAATAACAGACTTTCTTTCTTCCATCGTTTTTTCAATTAAATCGCCAACACTTTTATTTAAGTATTCTTTTTTTGATACACCTGATACTGCGATAATAGAATCTCGATCACATACAAGCACATTATGTCCTAAGCTATCATATAAAGCATCTGCATATTCTTTTGCAAAATCACCTAGCTCGCTAATTGGAGAATATTTCTTTAAAATTACTTCTCCATCGCGATCTACAAATATTTCTAGTGGGTCCCCTTCTCGAATACGTAAAGTTCTACGAATTTCCTTCGGGATTACTACCCTACCTAAATCATCAATTCGACGTACGATTCCAGTTGCTTTCATTCTAATGCTGCCTCACTTTCTACTGATGATCAAAGTGGTGAATTTACCTGTTCATGTAAAAATCACCAACTGTTAGACATAGTATTTTACACATTAGTTCTTCTATGCACGTCGAATTGCATTTTTTTATCTAATATTAGGCATTTATGACTTCTTTTTTTACATCTGGCAAGCCTTTTAATAAATTTTCAGCAATTGTTAACCACTTCGATGTCTCTAAGCCATTTGTTTTCATGACGATTTTCAATTGTGATCCTTCCATTCCTAGACCGATCATTCGTCCAAAACTATTTCCAAGCATAAATAATTTTCCGCCATCAATGTTTTGACTCGCTTGTTCTGAGAACAGAATTGTTACTTCAAATTTATTTTGCTTAATTAATTCAATTTGTTCTTTCATTGCTAATACTTTAATATTTGCGATTTGCAATAAGTAACCAACTTCTTGCGGGTAATCACCAAATCTATCTATCATCTCTTCCTGCAACTCTTCAATATCCTCAATTGCAGAAACACCTCTAAACTGTTTATACATCATAATTTTTTGTTTACTATCAGAAATATAAGCATCCGGTAAATATGCATCTACTTCTAAATCAATTTCAACATTAACTGTATTTTCAACTCCGTCTGTTCCCCTACGCTGTTCAATTGCATCTTTTAACATTTGAGAATATAAATCAAATCCGACAGAATCAATAAATCCATGTTGTTCGGCTCCTAACAAGTTACCAGCACCACGAATTGATAAATCTCGCATCGCAATTTTGAAACCAGATCCAAGCTCTGTGAACTCCTTAATGGCTTGCAGGCGCTTCTCCGCAACTTCCGATAACACTTTATCCCGTTTGTATGCAAAGTAAGCATATGCAACACGATTAGAACGTCCAACACGCCCACGAAGCTGATACAACTGCGATAATCCCATACGATCTGCATCAAATACAATTAATGTATTTACATTTGGAATATCTACACCCGTCTCAATAATCGTTGTGCTTACAAGAACATCATGCTGTCCTTCTAAAAACGATAGCATAACAGACTCTAATTCACTCTCGTTCATTTTCCCATGTGCATAAGTTACACGCGCATCTGGAACTAACATCGAAATTTCATCTGCTTTTCGTTCGATATCCTCTACACGATTATATAGGAAGTAAACTTGACCACCTCTTGCAAGCTCCCGTTCTATCGCTTCTCGCATTAATGCTGGATTATACTCTACTACATATGTTTGAACCGGGAAACGATTTTCCGGCGGCGTCTCAATAACAGATAAATCACGCACACCAAGCATAGACATATGGAGCGTACGCGGAATCGGAGTTGCCGTTAATGTTAATACGTCAACATTTGCTTTTAATTGTTTAATTTTTTCTTTATGCGTTACACCAAATCTTTGTTCTTCATCAATAATAAGAAGACCTAAATCTTTATAAGTAACATCTTTAGATAAAATACGGTGCGTTCCGATTACAATATCTACTGTGCCATCTTTTAAACCTTTAATTGTTTCATTTTGCTGCTTTCTCGTACGGAATCTACTTAATAATCCTATATTGATTGGATAATCTTGAAAACGCTCTCGAATTGTTTCATAGTGTTGTTGTGCAAGGATCGTTGTCGGCACTAAAATTGCAACTTGTTTTTCATCCATAATTGCTTTAAACGCCGCACGAATAGCTACTTCCGTCTTTCCATATCCTACATCACCACAAAGAAGCCTATCCATCGGACGTCCACGTTCCATATCCTTTTTAATCTCTTCAATAGAACGTAATTGATCCTCTGTCTCTTGATACGGGAAAGAGGACTCGAATTCTTGTTGTTCTGCCGTATCCGGTGTATATGCATAACCCTTTGAAGCTTCGCGCTCAGCATATAGTTTAATTAGGTCATCCGCAATGTCTTGTACAGATTTTTCAACTTTCGTTTTGACCTTCTTCCAATCATTTCCACCCAATTTATAAACTTTCGGATCCTTACCCTCAGATCCTACATATTTTTGCACTTGGTCAATTTGTTCAATTGGAACGTATAACTTATCATTACCTTGATATTTAATATTCAAATAATCTTTATGAACACCGTTAATCTCTAATGTTTCAATACCTAAGAATTTACCTATACCATGATTTACATGAACTACATAATCCCCAACTTTTAATTCCGAATAACTTTTAATACGCTCAGCATTCGATAACTTTTGCTTACGTTGTGATTTTTTAACTTTCTTATGGAAAAGCTCTTTTTCAGTAATGACAACAAGCTTTTGCATCGGCATTTCAAATCCTGCATGTAAATCACCTACAGCAATTTGTAGCCTTCCAGGCAATAATATATCTGTGCCTTCTACAATATCTGCCTCAATATCATAATCACTTAAAATATGTTGTAGTTTTTTCACACGTTCATCATCTGTACCTAACACAACAGTCGTAAAATGCCCTTCGTTCCATCTATCAATTTCAGTTTTCAACAACTGCATCTGCCCATGGAAATCTTGCATTGTTTTACATGTCACATTCACAATGTTTTGCGGATGTGTATGTGCTATATGACGTAAGAATAACGTTAAATATACAAAACTTCTTTTTTTATGATGAAGAAATTCTTCAAACGAATGAGAGAAAGATAAATCTTGAATGATTGTTCCCTCACCGAGAAGGGATATATACCATTCCGCCTCTTCCGTTTCAAGATGTGATGCTGTTTCTTGAATACGTGAAATCTCATCTAAAATCACAACACCATCTTCTGGTAAATAATCTATCAGACTAGCAGGTTCGTTATAGAAAATAGATAAATATTTAAACATCTGTTCTATACTTTGCCCGTTTTTTAACATCTCAATTTCATGACTTACCGTCTCAAGCACTGTAGTCTTCAACTTATCATCAGAAAGTTTTTGCATCGTCTTAGTCAGACCTTCTTCAAGATGCTTAATTCCTGATTTCAATTCTTCCTGCGAAAATAAAAACTCTGTTGCTGGACCAAATCTAACACTTTCTTTTTTATCTTGAGAGCGCTGTTCATCCACATCAAACAATCGAATAGAATCAACTTCTGTATCGAAAAATTCAATACGAAATGGTAGCTCTTCAGTTAGTGGATAAATATCTAATATTCCCCCGCGTAAACTAAATTCTCCAGGAGCTTCTACCATAGACTTACGCTCATAGCCGATATGATGTAAAGTATGCAAGAATGTATCTAAATCAATCTCTTGCCCTAGATTGATTTCGATTTGCCTTTGCTTCCACAACTCTTTCATTGGTAAAAATCTGCGTAGTCCTGCAACTGGTGCTACAATAATCCCATGTTCTCCTGCAGCTAAGCGATTTAACACTTCAATACGTTGCGCCTTCAATTCTGGGCTTGCAACACCAAGTTCTGATGCTATCAATTCATTTACTGGATATAGCCATACATCTTTTTCACCAAGTAACGCCACTAAATCTTCATGTACTTTTTGTGCTTGATATAAATTATGCGTCACAATAAGTTGTGATTTTTTTGTTTTTTTATATAAGGCCGCCATTAATAACGAACGAGAAGAGGTTGCCATACCTGATACAAGTTGCTCTTTTAACCCATCTTCTAATCCATTAATGACCGATTGGATCTCTTCATTTTTATAAAATTGCTCTAATAAACCTATCATTTTCAAAACCCCTCTCAACATAAAAGAGCAAGCCACTATATTTTATGCAAATATTTCGGAAAAAGAAAACAGAAAAATGCTTTGGACATGCCAAAGCGACAACATTTTATTGCAGAAATTTTTCATATTCATAATACTCAGGATAAGATGCGAGCGTTTCTTGACACAATTCACAAATCGTTTTTATATATATATTTCCATTCTCATGAAAATGAATCATTTCTACTACTTCTTGCTCTGTTAGTTGAAATAAAACGTCGCTATATACTTTTTCTGCGGTAACGGAGCCTACATTACTCCCGCAATGTCTGCAATAATAATACCCTTCCATACTAGCCTCCTAAAAATCCAATTACTGCTAGTATGGGTAAAAACAAAATAAAATATTCCCAATCGTACCCTTAACTATTGAAAGTATTCATAATTTGAAGAAAAGGTTTATTTAACCATTCTTCACATGCATCTGCTGCTTTTTCAATAGAATGATTTACATCAGGAATCTCTTCTGATGTAAAACGTCCTAATACGTAATCTACTACCTTCATTCCATTTTTCGGACGATCGATTCCCATGCGGATACGTTGAAACTCTTGTGTTCCTAAATGTGAAATTGTTGATTTCACACCATTATGTCCACCCGCACTGCCTTTCATACGAAGGCGTAATTTACCTACAGGGATGTCTAAATCATCGTATAGAACAACGAAGTCCTCTACATCAATTTTATAGTAATCCATTAACGGACGAATACTTTCCCCAGATAAATTCATATATGTAAGTGGCTTTAATAAGATTACTTTTTCTCCATTAACAAATCCTGCACCAAATACTCCTTTAAACTTTTGTTCGTTCAAAGAAATATTCCAACGCTTTGCAAGTTCATCAATCGCCATAAATCCAATATTATGCCTTGTTAATTCATATTCTCTACCTGGGTTCCCAAGTCCTACTATCAATTTCATTCTTGTACCACTACTTTCTTTTTTCGATACGAAAAGACGTAACCAATCTTGGTTACGTCTCATTCTATCCAATTAATTGAATAATACACTTACAGATTCTTCTTCGTATACACGAATGATTGCTTCTCCGATTAGTGGAGCAACTGAAAGTTCATGTACTTTGTCGATTTTCTTCTCTTCTGGTAATACGATAGAGTTCGTTACAACTAACTCTTTAATATTTGAGTTTTGGATACGCTCAATTGCTGGACCAGATAATACTGGGTGTGTACAGCAAGCATATACTTCAGAAGCACCGTTCTCAACAAGAGCGTTTGCTGCTAATGTAATTGTACCAGCTGTATCAATGATGTCATCAATTAAAATTGCTGTTTTACCTTCAATATTACCGATAATGTTCATTACCTCAGATACGTTCGGACGAGGACGACGCTTATCAATAATAGCGATCGGTGCTTTTAGGCGATCTGCCATTTTTCTAGCACGAGTTACTCCACCGTGGTCAGGTGACACGATTACGATATCTTTAAGACCTTTTGTTTCAAAGTAATCTGAAAGAATCGGTACACCCATTAGGTGGTCGATTGGGATATCAAAGAACCCTTGAATTTGTGGAGCATGTAAATCTAGAGTGATTACACGAGTTGCACCTGCTGTTTCAAGCAAGTTTGCTACAAGTTTCGATGTAATTGGTTCACGAGAACGCGCTTTACGGTCTTGACGCGCATAACCATAGTAAGGAATAACAATATTAATTGTTTTTGCAGATGCACGCTTTAATGCATCGATCATAATAAGTAATTCCATGATATGTTCGTTTACTGGGAAGCTTGTAGATTGAATAATGAATACATCGCAACCACGGATACTTTCTTCAATGTTAATTTGAACTTCTCCATCACTAAAACGATCAACAGAACATTTTCCTAGTCCTACTCCAATATGCTTTGCAATTTGCTCAGCAAGTTCCTTATTAGAGTTTAAAGAGAATACTTTCAAATTAGAATTTAGATATTGAGTCGACATCTAGATTAACCCTCCACATTATGATTTTTTCTTATTCAGCAATTGATCAACATAGTCTTCTTTGTTAACTTGACGTGCACGTGCTACAGACAATGCTTTTGATGGAACATTCTCTGTAATTGTAGAGCCTGCTGCCACATAAGCACCGTCTTCAACTGTTACAGGAGCAACAAGGTTTGAATTACATCCAATAAATACCCCGTTACCAATCACAGTTTTGAATTTATTCTTACCGTCATAGTTCACCGTAATTGAACCACAACCAAGATTCACGTCTTCTCCAACTTGTGCATCCCCGATATAACTTAAGTGTGAAGCTTTACTTCTATTACCAAAAACAGTTTTTTTGATTTCCACGAAGTTTCCAACGCGTACTTCATCTCCAATAACTGAATCTGGGCGAATATGTGCAAATGGGCCAACCGATACTTCTGTACCAAGCTTACTATCATGTACAGTAGATTGACGAATTGTCGTACGATCTCCAATTTCACTATCGCGAATTACTGTATGCGGTCCAATCTCACAATCAGAACCGATTACAGTGTTCCCCTCAATAATTGTTCCTGGATGAAGAACTGTATCACTACCGATAATTGCATCAGCAGAAATATACGTGTTACTTGGATCAATAATAGTAACACCATTTACCATGTTCTTTCGGTTGATACGGTTTTTCATAATAATTTCCGCTTGCGATAGAGCGACTCTGTCGTTAACACCTAACGTTTCATCGAAGTGCTCTGTTTGATAAGCTGATACAATATGACCTTCATTTTTTAAAATTTCAATAACATCTGGCAGGTAATATTCACCTTGTACGTTATCATTTGAAACTTTAGAAAGTGAAGCGAATAAAGCTTTATTATCAAAACAATACGTACCTGTATTGATTTCTTTAATAGCTAATTCTTTCTCATTTGCATCCTTATGCTCAACAATCTTTTCAACATGACCATTCTCATTACGAACGATACGACCATATCCAGCAGGTTCTTCTATGTAAGCTGTTAATACCGTTGCCATTGCCCCTGCTTCTTTATGTTGCTGAAGTAATGCTTCCATCGTTTCAGCAGTTATTAGCGGTGTATCACCACAAATAACTAAAGTTGTTCCTTCTTCGTTTGCAAGTACACTTGCAGCTTGATCTACAGCATGTGCTGTACCAAGTTGTTCTGCTTGTAATGCAAACTCACTTACGTTTCCTAGCTGTTCTTGTACCATTTCAGCACCATGTCCTACGACTGTTACAAGTTTCTGCAATCCTAATTGAGATACTTGATCGACAACATGTTGTACCATAGGTTTTCCACATACAGGATGAAGCACCTTGTATAGCTTAGACTTCATACGTGTGCCTTTACCTGCCGCTAGAATCACTGCAAATCTGTTTGACATATAGACCCTCCATCGCAACCTATTTATCCATTAACGATATTATCCTAAATCATCATATATTTCAAGAAACACATTTTAACTATTAAATTTTACCATAATTCTTATAAGATGTTTTACTCTTTAGTATCTTTTTTAAGAAATAAGCTATACTATTTAAAATGATTTTGAAAAAATTAGAAGTTCTCCTCTTTATTTTATTTAATTCGGAATTTTCTAAATGAGATATATGTATAAACACAAAAAAACAAACCCCTGTAAATGCTTACAGGAGTTTGTTGCAAAATTATAGGGCTTCTCTAAAAAGCCCTTTTCATTCGAATTTTACGAAGCACCTGCTTCTTCAAACTCAACCTCTTCTAACTCGCCTAAACGATGATACTCTGTTAAAACCGCATCTTGAATTTTAGAGCGTGTACCAGAATTAATTGGATGTGCAATGTCACGGAATTCTCCATCTGGAGTACGTTTACTTGGCATTGCTACAAATAATCCATTATTACCATCAATTACACGAATATCATGAACAACAAATTCATGGTCTAGAGTAATAGAGGCAATTGCTCTCATGCGGCCTTCTGTGTTTACGCGGCGTAATCTTACGTCAGTCACTTCCATCTTGTGTTCACCACCCTTTTCTAAATAAGCGATATATTTGTATAAATTCCACAAAATTTCTATTTTCCCTTTAATTTTTTAAAAATTTTTAAGATAAAAATTTTTAATGTAATTGAATATAGAGATTAGTAGAGGTTATCGCTTACAAAGAATTACTTAACTAGGGCAATCACTTCGATTTCAACTAAAACATCTTTCGGTAATTTTGCTACTTGTACACAAGAACGAGCTGGCTTATGAGCAGAGAAATAAGATCCATATACTTCATTAACAGCATTAAAGTCATCCATATCTTTTAAGAATACTGTTGTTTTTACTACCGTATCAAATGAAGCACCTGCTTCTTCTAATACTGCTTGTAAATTTTGAAATACTTGCTCTGTTTGTACTGTTACGTCTCCTGCTACAAGCTCTCCACTTGCAGTTAACGGAATTTGTCCTGAACTGTAAAACATATTATTTACAATAATCCCTTGTGAATATGGTCCAATTGCTTGTGGTGCATTGTTTGTTTGAACAACTTTCATACTTTTCACCCTTTTATTATTTATTTTTACTCTTTAAAAATAGTGCACGAAAAGCAGTTTGTCCATCTATTTTATAACTTATAAATAGAATAAAAAAAGATAAAGCTATTTGCTTTACCTTTTTACTCAGCCTCTACAAGCCCTTCATCAAATGGTGCCAGTGAATAATTTCCCTTTTCCACTTGAATCGCTTTTTCTTTCACATCAACTTCCGATAGACGAATTAATGATACAAAATTGTTAATTAGTCTTTCTTCAATATCCGTAGACTCTACCAATACACCAATCCCAACAACATTAGCTTTAAACTCTTCTAACATACTCATCATACCTTGAATGGTTCCGCCAGCTTTCATGAAGTCATCAATAATTAAAACATTGGATCCTTCTGGAAGGCTACGCTTCGCTAGCGTCATTGTTTGGATGCGCTTAGAGGAACCTGATACATAGTTAATACTAACAGTTGGTCCTTCTGTTACCTTATTGTCTTTCCTTGCAATTACTACCGGTACATCTAAGTAATTTGCCACTGCATACGCAAGTGGAATTCCCTTTGTTGCCACCGTCATAACTGCATCAATTGGTTGCCTAGCAAAAACAGAAGCAAACAAACGACCTGCCCCATTAATATGACGAGGATTACTTAAAAGATCTGTCATATATAAGTAACCACCAGGCAAAATACGATCTGGATTTTCAAATAAGCTACAAAGCTCACCAATAATTAGATCTGCCTCTTCTTCACTTATATATGGTATATATTTCACTCCTCCTGCTGCTCCTGGTATCGTTTGCAATGTGCCGACCCCTTGTTGTTCAAACGTTTGCTTAATAATAACTAAATCTTCACTAATAGAAGACTTAGCTGATTGATACCTTTCAGCAAAAAAAGTGAGAGAAACTAGCTGACGAGGGTTTTGTAACAAGTAATACGTCATATCGACTAATCTTGTACTTCGTCTAATTTTCATACTCTCACCTCAAATCACGAATATTCTAAACAAATCATAACGTATTATACGTCTTTATTCAAGCGTTTCTCGCTCTCCTAATAAACGTACTGCGTATACTTGTTCACAAAATCCTTTTAATCCGTTATATATACGATGCATTCTCGAATCATGGTGCACTAGGCCGAATACAGTTGGACCACTTCCACTCATTAATACAGCATCTGCCCCAAATCGCTTCATTTGTGCCTTAATACGTGCAACTTCAGGATGCATCGCAAACGTTACATCTTCTAAAACATTACCAACATTATCACAAATCCCTTTGTAGTCTCCAGCATTTATGACATCTACCATTTTATCTACATCCGGATGTGTAACTCGATTTAACTTTAAATTTCCATATACATCAGCAGTAGATACCCCAATATGAGGTTTTGCTAAAATAACCCAACAAGAAGGTGGAGTTTTTATGTGCTCAATCTGCTCTCCTCTTCCAGTGGCAATTGCTGTCCCACCATATACACAAAACGATACATCTGATCCAATTTCTGCGCCAAGCTCTGCTAACTGATCAATTGTAAGCCCTAAATTCCATAATTTATTAAGACCACGTAATGTCGCTGCTGCATCACTACTTCCACCCGCTAATCCAGCTGCTACTGGAATCGTTTTTTCAATAGTAATAGATACGCCTTTTTTCACATTAAACTTCTCTTTTAATAATTTCGCTGCTTGATAAGCCAGATTTCTTTGGTCGTCTGGGACATACCGATTATGGGATAAAATTTCAATACGGTCTTCTGCTAATTCCATTAGTTCTAAACGATCCGCTAAATCAATTGTTGTCATAATCATTTTCACTTCATGATATCCGTCTTGTCTTTTTCCCAGTACATCTAACGACAGATTAATCTTTGCTGGTGCTTTCACTAGTAGCTTCAATCTATTCACCCACTCTATGTACTCAATCTTTTATCGTTTATTTTACCATAAATTTATAGTAAGACGATGACACTTCCCTAATTATAACGAAAAGCATTCAGAATGAAACTACTTATGTAAAATGATGGCACTTTTTATAGTACAAAAAGCCGAGGAATCACTCCTCGGCTACCGTAGCATAGAAAGTATCTTACAACTACTGGTTTTGTTTCATTAATTGCTGTTCTGCAATTTCTATAGCACGTTTCACCATGTTACCAGCATCTTTCGCACGAATTCCGCCCCATCCTTCTTTCTGAACAACATCATAAAAGCCCAACTCTTTTGCAAGCTCTTCTTTAAATTGATTCGACATGACACCTCTTCGTCTACTCAATGCAGAGTCCCTCCTTATTTTGCTACGGTATCATTAGTATGCAAAATAATATAGCTTTTCATTTGTGGGAATATATGTAACGATACATGAATTATAAAATCACTTCATTATGAGGTTCACCATAAAATGTTAACTCTACTGTCTCTGTTAAAACATCCGCATAACTATACGACACACGTTGCAACGTATCTTCTTGTTGATCCAGTTGTACAACAAAAACAGAACGGTACGTTTCTGCAAGTACACCTGATTGTTCTACAGTTTTTCTTCTCCCACTGTTTGCCTTTAACATCAGTCTCTGTCCAAGATGGTGATCTAATTCGCTTTTAATTTCATCTAAACGTTTTGACATATACTTCGTTACACCTCGCTGTAATTTAGATTGAACACTTAAAACACGATATATCTATCCCAATTATTAACCGCAACTCACAGACAATATCATTATAAAAGCATCATGCGTTCGAATAGATAGAAGAAATACTATATTGTAAAAGTATCATTATGTAGTCTGTGCGTTCTTGTCTCTTTTTATCCAAACAGATTTAAATCCTCTCCATACAAAAAAGCAAGATACATATGTACCTTGCTTATTCTTCATAATGTTGAAAAGGTAAGCCAGTTCGTAAAATCCCCCTTGTCTCAATCCCGCCAAGTCCCTTTTCACCAGTAATCGTATTACGTACAACATCCCATACATTAACCCTTTCCATAAATGACGTAAAACTAATTTTACCAACCACATATACAGGATCTAGTGCGTGAATATTAATTCTAGATGGGGAACTAGCAAAATTAGCGCCCGCTCGAATTAATGCTTCAAAGTGTGATTGACATGCCCCAGCAAAAATAACGAGTTGATCCAATGATGGATATTTTTTTCTCACTTCTCGAACAGCCTGTACAAAATGCCTTGAATGCCTATATGCTGCTAAATCTCCCTTTACACCTTTTGATTTTGTATACGCATCGTGCCCTGTAATAACTAAAATGTCCGGGCGAAAATGGTCTATTAAATCTACTACCTTTTCATGCATCTCCGTCTCTTTACAATGAATACCTTGTACAGGAACACCAATTTTATTATATAAATCTAGGCACTTGCGCAAATATAAGGGGTCTCCATCTATGTGCAATACACGTCCTGGCATTTGAAAATAATTCACTTCACTTGTATATCCACCAGTTGAAGTGTGTTCATGCCTTTGTTTCATTAATACGTAATCTTGTTGAAACAAACGATACGTCCGCTCCATTGTTTCTTTCTCACGCTTTGCTCTCTTTTTATGTTCTCGTTGATCTATACTAATTAAATCTTCAAGTGGCGCATCTGCCACTAATCTAATTTCCTCTCCAAACAATATAGCTATCTCGCCTTTTATTTCTATAATACGAAAAAGGATATCCCTATTATGAGAATATCGTTCCACTAATTCTCCAACATGTAAAGCCATTCTCCTACCTCCAAACTCGTTAGGCCATCTTACCTGTTTTTAAAGTATGAATTTAGGAGGAGAAAGGTGACAAAAGGGACAGTTCAAATTGAACTGTCCCTTTTGTACCCTTATGATAACTTATGAAGAACTAATGCATTACTTAATGTCGCAAACTCTTCGATAGATAGCGTTTCGCCTCTTCGTTTTGGATCAATTCCTACTTCTGTTAAAATCCGATCCAACAGCTCTTTATCTTTCGGGAAACCATTTAAATTATTTGATAAATTATTCATTAGAGTTTTACGACGCTGTGCAAAACTTGCTCGTACTACTTCAAAGAAGAATGTCTCATCTGTTACCTCTACCACTGGTTTAGGACGCTTTAGGAGGCGAATAATTGCAGAATCAACATTCGGTTGTGGCACAAACACTGTACGCGGTACAGTCATAACTGTTTCTACCTCTGTATAATACTGAATAGCAATGGATAAAGAACCATACTCTTTCGTTCCAGGCTTAGCCGCTAAACGATCCCCAACTTCTTTTTGCATCATAACAACGAATCCACGAACCGGTAATTTCTCTTCCAGCAATTTAAATAAAATTGGCGTCGTAATATAGTATGGTAAGTTAGCTACTACCATTACATCTTGCCCTTCTTCAAATTGCTCACTAAACACCTCATGTACATCTGCCTTTAGTACATCTTTATTGATAACAGTAACGTTGCCATATGGAGCTAACGTCTCATCTAAAATCGGTAATAACCTTTGATCAATTTCAAAAGCCACTACTTTTTTAGCACGCTTCGCTAATTGTTCTGTTAATGCACCGATACCTGGTCCAATTTCAATTGCACCACTTTCTGAACCAATTTCAGCGTGATCAACGATACGATTTAATACATTCGTATCAATTAAAAAATTTTGTCCTAAACTTTTTTTGAATGAAAATCCATACTTTTCAACAATATCTTTCGTACGATTTGGCGTTGCGATATCCTTCATTTTCTTTCCTCCTGTATGACTTGCTTATAAGCTTCTGCAAATGATTCTTTTGAAACTTGAAACATTTGTAAACGTTTATGTAACTGTTTTGCGTTTGTATAACCAATCTTTAATAGCTTACCCATTCTTTCTCTGCGACTCTTTGCCATTTCTCCGCCCACTAAACCTGCATCGACTAAATCGCTCCAACTGATTTCACTTGTGTAAGCTTCCATTTCTTCATGTATATTCTCTAAAGCACGGCGAATTGATTCATTAGAAGCATGTTCAATCCCGACACCTTTTTTCCTCTTAGCAAGTGCTTCTTCCTTCGGTAAAAAAGCATGTTTACATCCAGGCACCTTATCAGAAATAATTTTTCGAATACGCTCTCCAGGATAATCCGGATCTGTGAAAATAATAACGCCTCGTTTTTGCAGCGCTAATTTAACTTGTTCAATAACATGATCACCGATTGCTGAACCGTTCGTTTCAATTGTATCCGCATCAACAGCACGCTTAATCGCGACTGTATCATCTTTACCTTCTACAACGATAATCTCTTTAATTTTCATGCTTGCCTCCACACTCGTTTCGTCTCTACTTAGTAAAACAAAAAAATGACGACTTTTCCATTATTATTTTCCCCATTGTTACATTTTAAAAAATAGAATGTCCAAAACTTTGTTCTCTCTCCTTATTGTAACACTTACTCATTCACCCTCGTTTTCTCTACCACTTCTACTATTCTGTTTCTCAAAAAATAAAAAGAATGGGCTCCCCCATTCTTTTTATTCGACACCAAATAAAGCTTTTGCATTCTTAGTTGTTACTTCCGCTACCTCTTCATAAGAAATTCCTTTTAAGTTCGCAATTTCTTCTGCTACGAGTTTTACATAACTTGGTTCATTTCGTTTCCCGCGAAATGGATGCGGTGTTAAATACGGACAATCCGTCTCTATTAATAATTTCTCTAATGGAATCTCCGTAGCAACTTCTTTCGGTTTCTTAGCGTTTTTAAACGTAACCGGTCCACCTAACGAAATTAAAAAGTTCATATCAACACATCGCTCTGCTACCTCTACGCTACCGCTAAAGCAATGCATAATACCTCCTACTTCATCTGCATTCTCTTCTTCTAGAATATCAACAATATCTTGAGTTGCATCGCGGTTATGTATAATAATCGGTAATTTTACTTTTTTCGCTAATGCAATTTGTTTACGGAATACTTCTTTCTGTATTTCTTTTGGAGACTTATCCCAGTGATAGTCTAAGCCCATTTCTCCAAGTGCAACGACTTTAGGATGAGAAGCAAGTTCTTCTAACCAAGCTAAATGCTCTTCTGTCATGTCGATTGCATCAACTGGATGCCATCCAACCGCGGCATAAATAAAATCATAGGCTTCAGCTAATTCAATCGCCTTTTTTATCGTTACTTCATCAAAACCAACAACAACTGTATAAGTAACCCCCGCTTCTTTCATTCGGGCAATAACTTCTTGTAAGTCTTCTTCAAATTGCTCTGCATTCAAATGTGAATGTGTATCAAACAACATAATACATAACTCCTTTTATATTGAAATCAAATTTATTCTACGCAAATAAGCTCTTTTATAACTTAACGATAACAATACTACAATCTTAATGCAAAAATTGAGAGTGTAAAAAGAAAAAAGACGCTTCACACATGTTACACGTGAAACATCTCTTTTCTTGTCTTAATTACTTAATTTTTGTACCATTTGGTAGATTTTGGTCAATTGATGCTAATGACAATACGCCATTCTCTTCACCCGCTAAGATCATACCTTGTGATAATTCACCGCGTAATTTTACAGGTTTTAAGTTTGTTACACAAATAACTTTTTTACCTTTTAAATCTTCCGGCGAATAAAATTTTGCAATTCCAGAAACCACTTGACGTTTTTCTGTGCCTAAGTCTAGTTGAATTTTTAACAACTTGTCTGCTTTTTTCACAGGTTCCGCCGATAGAACTTCAGCTACGCGTAATTCTACTTTAAAGAAATCATCAATTGTAATTTCTTCTGTCTTCGGTTCTTCTTCTTTTTTCTCTTCTACTTTAGGAGCAGAGGCTTTCATTTGTTCTTTAATGTACGCTACCTCTACTTCCATTTCTAAACGAGGGAAAATCGGGTTTCCTTTTTCTACTTTTGTTCCAGCTGGAATGCATCCAATTGTAGACAGGCTTTCCCAAGATGTATGCGCTTCTTCAGTAAGGCCAAGCTGAGCGAACATCTTGCTTGGTGCTACTGTTAAGAATGGCATAAGCATAATACCTGTTTGACGAAGTACTTCTGCTAAGTGAGCCATTACAGAGGCTAACTTTTCGCGATCATTCTCATCTTTCGCTAATACCCACGGTTGTGTTTCGTCAATATATTTATTCGTACGGCTAATCAATTGCCAAATTGAACTTAGAGCTACAGAGAATTCCATGTTCTCCATTGCTTCTTCCACTTTTTTCAACGTATCCTGTGCAAACGTTACTAACGTTTCATCAAATTCCGTTACATTTGCTTTAAATGCAGGAATTTCTCCGTTAAAGTACTTATCAATCATAGCTACTGTACGATTTAATAGGTTACCTAAGTCATTTGCTAAATCGAAATTAATACGCTCCACAAATCCTTCTGGTGTGAATACGCCATCAGATCCAAATGGAACTTCACGAAGTAAGTAATAACGTAATGCATCTAATCCGTAACGATCGATTAATGTAACTGGATCTACTACGTTCCCTTTTGACTTACTCATCTTTCCATCCTTCATTAGAATCCAACCGTGAGCAAAGACTTTTTTCGGAAGAGGTAAATCTAATGCCATTAAAATGATTGGCCAATAAATCGTATGGAAACGAACGATTTCTTTTCCAACTAAATGCACATCTGCTGGCCAGAACTTCTTATACATCTCTTCATTTTCTGTTCCATAACCTAATGCTGTAATGTAGTTAGATAATGCGTCAACCCATACGTAAATAACGTGTTTCGGATTACCTGGAACACGAACTCCCCAGTCAAATGAAGTACGGGAAACTGCCAAATCTTCCAATCCTGGTTTAATAAAGTTATTAATCATTTCATTCTTACGAGACTCTGGCTGAATGAAATGTGGATTCTCTTCATAGAACTTTAATAGTCTGTCAACATATTTACCCATTCTAAAGAAATATGATTCTTCACGAACAAGTTCTACATCATGACCACTGTCTGGACTTTTCCCCCCAACTACTTTGTCACCTTCCATAATTGGATCTACTAATTGATGCTCTGTATAGAATGTCTCATCTTGTACAGAATACCAACCTTCATATTCATCAAGATAAATATCACCTTGATCTACTAGTTGCTTGAAGATTTTTTCGACAACATCTTTATGACGATCTTCCGTTGTACGGATAAAGTCATCATAGGAGATATCCATCTTCTCCCAAAGTTCTTTAATTCCTGCAACGATGTTATCCACATATGCTTGTGGTGTAACATTTAATTCTTCTGCTTTCTTTTGGATCTTCTGTCCATGCTCATCAGTTCCTGTTAAATAATGAACATTATATCCTTGCATACGCTTATATCGTGCCATCGCATCTCCTGCTACTGTTGTATAAGCATGTCCAATGTGTAATTTTCCACTTGGATAATAAATTGGGGTAGTAATATAAAAGGATTTGTTTTCCTTTGTCATTGTTTTGGACCTCCCGGATAACCTCATATGTATTTATAAATAGTATATCAAAAACTTATATATAAAGTGAAACTTTAATCTGTGAGGGTCTTGTTCATTCCCACGGATTATCAACCCACACCAATCGGACTTTTACGAGCAATCCGACTTCCACTTAACTTCTTTGGCCCAGCCGAATTTAAAATTTAGAATCTTACTACCCGTTAATGCAGGATAAAAACAAGTTCATATTTTTATATTTATCATCTATTACTCATATTTCAAGAAAATATACAGTCATTACCTATAATTTCTTGATTTTTCCGAAAATAAAGTGAAATAATAGTAGAAATTACTCAAATTCTATTATATATAAGAAGTAAGAAATCTATAAATCTTTTTAAAAAATATAGAATTAAAGAATTGACGGAAATGTAAATGATTGGTATCATATGTCCATAGGGTATTTTGTCGAAAAATGACGAATCTAAAAATAGACTCGAAACTTATAAACTATTTCTTTAGGAGGAAAAGAATTATGAAATCTACTGGTATCGTTCGTAAAGTTGATGAATTAGGTCGTGTAGTAATTCCGATCGAATTACGCCGTACTTTAGGTATTGCAGAAAAGGATGCTCTTGAAATCTATGTTGATGACGAGAAAATCATCTTGAAAAAATATAAGCCAAACATGACTTGCCAAGTAACTGGTGAAGTATCTGATGGTAACCTATCTTTAGCTGAAGGTAAAATTATCTTAAGCAAAGAAGGCGCTGAGCAAATCTTAAACGAGCTTCAAGATTATATCGAAACAGCAAAATAAGCTTCTCAATTATGAGAAGCTTATTTTTTATCGACATGATAGATTTGATATACATCGCGTTTCGACAAATCTCGATCTTTAGCGACTGTTTTTATCGCCTCTTTTGAATTCATACCTTTTTCGTTTATATAATGTTCAATATGATTATATACTGAAATAGATCCCCACCATTTTTCTTCTGGAGCAGGTTCTTCCGTTGAACCAGCTACTAAAATACAAAACTCACCACGAACTTCATTTTGTTTCGTCCACTCAATTGCTTCTTCAACTGTTCCTCGAATAAATTCCTCGAATTTTTTCGTTAACTCTCGGCATAATACGATTTCTCTATTTCCCAATACTTCTTGCATCGAGATTAAAGTATCATCCAGGCGGTGAGGCGCTTCATAAAACATCATTGTAGTTTGTATGTAACGAAGCTTCTCTAACTCCATTTTTCTTTCTTTTTTATTTCTTTGTAAAAACCCATAGAAATAAAACTGTTTTGTTTCAAGTCCTGATGCAATTAATGCTGTAAGGGCTGCATTTGCCCCAGGAAGCGGGATTACATGATATTGCTCAGCTACTGCCTCGACAACAATATCATAGCCTGGATCGGAAATACACGGCATACCAGCGTCACTAACAAGTGCTACAGTCTTTCCTTCATCTAACTTCTCTAATATTTTCTTTCCACTTACTTCTTTATTATGCTCGTGGTAACTCATAACAGGCGTTTCAATTTCAAAATAATTACAAAGTTTTTTTGTTTGTCTCGTATCTTCAGCAGCAATTAAATCCGCTTCTTTTAAAATTCGGATTGCACGAAATGTCATATCTTCTAAATTTCCAATAGGAGTTGGTACTAAATATAAAACTCCCTTTTCACTTTGTTGAAAGCTTTTTTGTTGCCACATAGCGTTCTCCTTTTTGCATATATTCTTCTTTTTGTTTTCTATTTAATTGCTTAAAATAATACTCTGCTTGCATAGCTGTACGCTTATCTTCATGAAATTCTACGTATTTTAAAGCAACAGGAAGTCTAGCACGCGTATACTTAGCCCCTTTTCCGCTATTATGGGTCTCAATCCGCTTCTCTATATGATTTGTATATCCAGCATAGTAACTTCCATCAGAGCACTCCACTACATAAAAACAATGCTTATTCTTCTCCATATAAAATAGAACGAATCTCCTTTGTATATTCATTATTTTCTTCATATACAAAAAGAGGTGGCAATATTTTCAAATCTGCGTTTCCGTCCTTAATTCCTTCAATTAACAATGTATTCGCTTCTTTCCCTGCCTTAGGATAAACAAATCGTACACGCTTCGGTTCAATTTTGTATTTACGCATTAATGTAACAATATCTAATAAACGACCTGGACGATGTACAAATGCTACTTTCCCGCCTTGCTTTACTAGCTGACTACTTGCAGATACAACATCCTCTAGTGTACACATAATTTCATGACGAGCTATCGCTAAATGTTCATTCATATTTTTTTCAGAGGTTGCAGGTGTTTGGAAATAAGGCGGATTACATGTGACAACATCATATTGATGACGCCCAAGTTTCTCCGGCATATCTTTCAAATCCCCGTGTATTAAGTGAATTCTTTCTTCCAACTTATTGTATTGGACACTTCTTATTCCCATATCATATAAGCGTTCTTGAATTTCTACACCAGTAATATTCCCTTTCGTCCTTGTACTTAATAGAAGGGGTACAACTGCATTACCTGTACACAAATCAAGTAAATTACCTTTTTGAATTGGCACCCAAGCAAAGTCTGCAAGTAAAACAGCATCTAACGAGAAATTAAATACTGATGGGCTTTGTATAATCTTCAAATCTTGTGCTAATAAGTAATCTAAACGTTCATCTTCGTATAAATTCATATGTTGCTCCTTTTCTTACACTTAACCTACCCTATTTCATCTTCTACTAATAAAAAACATATTCGATTCTACTCTCATGTATAAAAAATTACCTTTCCAATTATTATTGGAAAGGTAATTTCACTTTTTATTTAAAAATGACAGGCAGAATAAACAATCTCCCTCTTTACGTACACTTCCATAATGCAGATTACAAATATGAAAACCTTCTTGATATAGTCTTGCTAAATTATCGTAGCCTTCACCAATATCTGTCTTCGGCTTCACTTCTTTACGTTTTTGAGTTTTTTGTTTTTCTTTAATCTGTACTTCTTCAAAGCGGTGTCGCAAATTTTCATTTTCCATTTTTATATGTTGGTTTTCTTCCAGTAACTCTGCAAGATGTTGTTTTAATTCTCCCAACTGTTTGTATAAATGTCCAATTTGCTCTTCCATACTAGAAACCGATGCAAAAATATCTTTTTTCTCCACAAGCACCCACCTCATTAATCTGTGGTTTGACTCGAAACGACCCCTTTATTCACTAACTCATCTAACGTATATTCTACTATCCGTTCCTTGTCTACTAGTTCCACTTGAATTAATCTTTCTAAAATATTTAATCCGATAACACGGCCAGTACCATGCGGGGTTTGTATACGTTGATCTAAATCAGGAAGTTGTTCCTTTGCTGCCTCATATTCATCGTTCTCATATTTTAAGCAACACATTAAGCGACCACATAAACCAGAGATTTTTGCAGGATTTAATGATAAATTTTGATCCTTTGCCATCTTAATGGATACAGGTTCAAAATCCCCTAAAAAAGTAGAACAACAAAGCATACGACCACATGGACCAATACCACCAAGCATTTTCGCTTCATCACGAACACCGATTTGTCTTAGTTCAATTCTTGTCCTAAAAATTGCTGCTAAGTCCTTCACTAGTTCGCGAAAATCAATCCGACCATCCGCAGTAAAGTAGAAAATAATTTTATTGCGATCGAACGTATACTCTACATCTACAAGTTTCATATCAAGATTATGTTCTACTACCTTTTGCTGACAAACTTGATATGCCTCTTTTGCAGCATGTTTGTTCTCTTCAACAATGGTACGATCGTTTTCATTTGCAATGCGAATAACCTTTTTTAGTGGTAATACAACGTCGTTTTCATCAACTTGCTTTTTGGTAATAACTACTTTTCCGTATTCAATACCTCTTACCGTTTCTACAATTACAAACTCATTTTCAGAGATATCGAACTGATTCGGATCAAAGTAATACACCTTTCCGGCCTTCTTAAAGCGAACACCTACTACATCATACAAAACGGTCATCCCTCCTGCAACCGCAACACTAACTGTTCGAACACAAGCTGCGCATTTACATTAGCGTTGATTCTATTTTTTGCCTCTAATATATTAAAGAGAGCTGATACAATGCGCTTCTGAGCGTAGGAGAAAGATTCAAACATCTCTTTCTGCTCATGAAAAACAAGACGATCTTCTTCTCCAAGTTGAACATATAATAAATCCTTATAAATAAGGAGTAACATATCTAAACCTTGCTGTAATTGTTCTTTCTCTCCAAAGTGTTTTCCCCATTTTTCTTGTACAAAAAAAATAGAGGCTTTATCTTTTTCGAGCGCTTCACATAATTTTATCACTAAAGCTCGTGCTTGTGCAAACCATTCATCACTACATAAAGCCAAAGCTTCATCAAAACTATTTGTGAGTTGTGCAGCAAGTGTCGATAAAGATGTCGTAACACCTTCATCCTGTAATCTTCTAATTAAAGATTCCGTAGGTAACGGTCTAAATGTAACAACTTGACAACGAGATAAAATCGTATTTAAAATTTGATGACTTTGTTCAGTAAGTAAAATAGCTGTTGTATCACTACTTGGTTCTTCTAAAAATTTCAACAGTGTATTCGCCGCATTTGCTGTCATACGGTCTGCGTGCTCAATAACATATACTTTTTTATTTGCTTCTAATCCTGTTTTTGAAAACTCTTCTTGTAAATCATGAATTTGCTGCTTCTTAATAGACAATCCGTCTGGTTTTACAATATGTAAGTTTGGGTGGTTACCTGAATCAATTCGCTTACAATTTGTACATACATGACAAGGCTCTACCCCATTCCGCTGAGAACAGAGGAAACTCTTTGCCATTTGAATTGCTGTCGCAAACTTTCCTGTCCCTTTCCCTCCCTCTAATAAGTAAGCGTGGGATATACGCTCTTTTGCGATGCTATTCATCAACATTTTTACACCGATGGGTTGTATAGCAGAAAGCTGCTCCCACGTCTTCGTCATAATGCATACCTCACTTATTTCATTCTTTCCTTCTATTATAACAATTTATCTTCTATAACTTGAATAACTTCTTCTATAAGTTTTTCCATTGGTTGATCAGCATTTACTAATACAATACGATCCGAGAAACGTTCTACAACTTGTAAATACCCTTCACGCACACGTTTATGGAAAGTGATATCTTCCATATCTAACCGATTCACTTCACGTCCTGCATCTTTTGCAATTCGAGCTAAACCAACCTCGGGTTCAATGTCTAGGTAAATTGTTAAACTAGGCATGCAGTCTTCTGTTGCGAAACGATTGATTTCAAATACTTTATCCATACCTAACCCTCTTGCATAGCCTTGATACGCTAAAGAGCTATCTATAAAACGATCACATAATACAAGGTAATCCTCATCAAGTGCCGGCATAACTTTTTCCACTAAATGTTGTCTACGTGCAGCGGCATATAAAAGTGCCTCTGTACGTGCTTCCATCATCGTATATTCTTGCTTATGTAAAATCGTTCTAATCTCCTCAGAAATCGCAATACCACCTGGTTCTCTTGTCGCCATTACCTTTTGTTCCTTTTGTTCAAAGTATGGCAATAAACCTTGAATTAACGTTGTTTTACCCGAACCTTCTGGCCCCTCAATTGTTACAAATAATCCCTTCATCCTAAAACCTACTTTCTATATCATACACTTTCATATATTTCGTGCTACCTTGAAAACGAGCGCCTGCTCTCTCTAAATGCATAATTTGCTCTTTATGTTCTGAAGTAATTCTTTCTCCATACATAATCAATGGAATACCAGGTGGATATGGAATTACCATTTCCGCCGCTATCATCCCAACTGCTTCTTCTACAGATACTACTTTTGTTTCATATCCTTCCAGTTGTTTATATGTATACGGCAGGGGAGAAATTTCTCCTTTATAAGTATAACGAATAGATTCCGTCTTGTCTTTCACCTCATAAGGTTGCAATGCCGCCCGGATCATCTCTATAGCCTTCATATACTTCTTATTTACTTGCAAAGGCAAAATAAATAAGACATTATATGGATCTGCCATTTCGGTATATATACCAACCTTTTCTAATACGGACTGTAATTCGTATCCTGATAACTGACAACGCGTCTGTATGGTAACTTTTAGCTCGTCTTGTAATGGATATTGTAAAATAGCTAATTGTGGGATAGAAGACAATTCTTCTTTAAATTTCTGTAAAAACTCGACAATTTCATCATGTCCCTTTTCTTTTATACGCGCTATCGTAAAGCGTGCAATATCAAGGGAAGCCATAATTGGATACGATGGACTACTAGATTGTAGCATACTTAAATAAGTAGAAACTTTTTCTTCTTTCACTAAGCGGCTATTTATATGTAAATAGGATCCCATCGTCATCGCAGGTAATGTTTTATGTGCGGAATGAACTACAATATCTGCACCATATGCTAAAGCTGACTTTGGAAATGCCCCACCTAAACAAAAATGAGCTCCATGCGCTTCATCTACTAACACAGGAATTTTATGTGCATGTGCATAAGCAATGCTTGCCTCTAAATCCATCCCCTTACCATAATAATTAGGATGTGTTAAAATAAGTGCTTTCGCATTTGGATATTTTTCAATTGCTTCCTTAATAATCTCATCATGAATTCCCACGGGTACGTTATAAGCTTCATCAATCCATGGATCTAAAAAAATTGGATTTGCTCCTGCTAATTTTAAACCATTAATAATTGATTTATGACAATTTCTTTGTACAAGAACAATATCATGTTCCCTACAGCAAGACAAAATCATTGCTAAGTTCCCGACTGTTGAACCATTAATTAAAAAATAACTTTTGTTCACTCCATATACATCAGCTAATAATTGTTGTGCCTCATCTATACATTCAAACGGACTATGTAAATCATCTAACCCTGATAACTCAGTTACATCGATAGATAGTATATCTTTAAACTCCTCTACTGCCCCTTGAGGGAAGTTTAAACCATTTTTATGACCTGGAACATGAAAGGATAACGGCCTTCTTTCTTTAAACTCTATTAATGCTTCATATAAAGGTATGCGATTTTGATTCATCTATATCTCTTCCTTATTATTTCATTCTTTCTCTATTATACAGAACAAAAAAAATAATAGGCATATGCCTATTTAAAAATATGATACTTCTAATTTCCGAAGCTGTTTTAAATAATATATATACTTCGGATCATTTGTTTCTGTATTCACCATGTCCTTTTCACATTCATAACATATTAAATTATTATAAACATATATCCCTTCTTTTCTTTCTGTCTCACAAACAATACAAACTTCGTTTTGTGATTTCATATCTTTCCCTCCCTATTTAATTTAAATGGACATATTTTATACTTCTATTCCTTAACAATTTACAGAAAAATATACATCGATTTCTTATATAATATGATTCATCCTTGGGCAACGTGTTTGTATTACCATTACTTCTTTTTGCATACTGTTTGAAAACACAAAAAAACACAAGTCAAAAGACTTGTGTTTTTAGTTGCTTGGCGACGTCCTACTCTCACAGGGACAAGGTCCCAACTACCATCGGCGCTAGAGAGCTTAACTTCCG
>NZ_VEPX01000023.1:0-40756 GCF_006349665.1 Bacillus sp. CD3-5
CTTCATTCGAGGCAAAAAGCGCCTCGTAATCAGGAGTTCCAACACCCTCCTGTTCTGAACGAGCCGCTTCCGCTTTTAAATGATATCCAGCTCCGGTGACTAGAACAGTCGGTCATTTCGCGCCTTCCTGTGAGGCAAAAAACGCCTCTTCGTCAGGAGCTCCAATGCCCTCCTGTTCTGAACAAGCCGCTTCCGCTTTAAAGTCTATTATTGATTCAAGAACGCGCGTAGCATCCAAGCGTGTTTTTCTAGTTCTGTGTAGATGCCTAGTAGTAGGTCAGATGTCATTTCGTCATCAGAGTCTTGAGCGATTTCCATGCCTTTTTTCAGTTCGACTAGCATCATTTCGTAGTCTTTCATGATTGCTTCGACCATCCCTTCTGCAGTTTCTCCGTATGCTGCTTCTTGAATAGAAGATATTTCTAAGTATTCTTTCATTGTTGCTACTGGTTTGCCGCCAATTGCTAAAATACGTTCTGCAATTTCATCGATGTGAGTAGCTGATTCTGTGTAAAGTTCTTCGAATTTCTCATGTAATGTGAAGAATTGAGGTCCTTTTACGTACCAATGGAAGTTGTGTAATTTTGTGAATAAAACGCTCCAGTCTGCTACTTGTTTGTTTAATACTTCGATTACTTGTTTGTTCATTATGATCAATCTCCTTTTGAGTTGTTATGTGATATCAATTACTAATTTATAATAATTATAATGTAGTAATTCGTATAAATCAACCCTTTTGTTGGAATTAATTTGAACAAATTATGAACTGTTGTACATGAAAATCCCTATTACGTTGAAGTAATAGGGATTTTGTTTGATATATAGCTGTTGTTCTAAACGAGCTGCTTCCGCTTTTAGGTGATATCCAGCTTCAGCGGCTAGAATGTTCGGTGGCTTCGCTTTTTCCTGCGAGGCAAAGAGCGCCTCTACGTCAAAAGCTCCATCCCCCTCACATTCTGAGCAAGCCGCTTCCGCTTTTATTTGTTACACAGCCTTCTGTTTTTCTTCTACATCCTGTCCATCCCAGCACTCTGTATTTTGTAAGCCAGGGATAGAGCTTGCAATGAAAACAGGATCTTTTCCTTGTTTCTTTTGCTTCATATAGTCTACTAATGCTGCATAGGCGAATTTGCTTAGGAATGAGATGGCAATTAAGTTTGTCAATACCATTAGTCCCATGAATAAATCAGCTAAGCTCCAAACTGTTTGAAGGGCAGCGATTGATCCGAAGAATACCATTCCGACAACTGCAACGCGATAAATCATTAACCATGTTTTGCTTTCTTTAATAAATGCGATGTTTGTTTCACCATAATAGTAGTTTCCTAGTAAAGAACTGAACGCGAATAGGAAAATAATAATTGCTAAGAAAGTACTTGCCCATGGTCCGATTTGTGAACTTAATGCATTTTGTGTTAATTCGATACCTTGTAAGTTTGTTCCTTTGTAAAGGCCCGAACATAATACGATAAATGCTGTTGATGTACATACTAAGAACGTGTCTACGAAAACACCTAATGCTTGAACAAGTCCTTGTTTAACAGGGTGAGATACATCTGATGTTGCGGCTGCGTTAGGAGAGCTACCCATACCTGCTTCTGTTGCGAATAGACCGCGCTGAATTCCGAACTTAATTGCTGCTCCAATACCACCAGCGATAGCTTGGTCTAAGCCGAATGCACCATTAAATATTTCCATAAAAATGCTTGGTAACATAGTAAAGTTGTTAATAACAACAAAAATAGCCACACCAATATAAATGATTGCCATTGGAGGAACAATCATTTCCGTAATACGTGAAATGCTCTTAATACCACCGAAAATAATAACTGCAACTAATAAAGCTAATAGAGCTCCTACGATCGTTCGCTCTAGTCCAAAAGCATTTTCAAATGCTATTGTTACTGTGTTTGCTTGTACAGAGTTGAAAATTAATCCGTACGCAACTGTAATAAGAAGTGAGAACCAAACACCCATCCAGCGTTTGTTTAATCCTTTTTCCATATAATATGCTGGGCCACCACGGAATCTGCTTCCATCTTTTACTTTATAAATTTGCGCGAGCGTACATTCTACGAAACTAGTAGCTGCTCCAAGGATAGCGATAAACCACATCCAAAATACTGCGCCAGGTCCGCCCATTGAGATAGCTAATGCTACACCAGCTAAGTTTCCGATACCGATACGTGCAGCTGCACTTAAGCAAAATGCCTGGAACGGGGAGATACTATCTTTCTTTTTTTCTTTTCGATTAAATCCTTTACTAATTAAACCGACCATCTCACCGAAATGAGTAATTTGGACAAACTTCAATTTAAAAGAGAAATAAAGACCGAAGCCGATTAGCATTGCAATAAGAATATATGACCATAAAATATTATTCGTTACCTCAAGGAATCTGCTAAAGATATCAACCATATAATACACTTCCTTTTTTCCGTAATAAGAAAATTATATGCAAAAAATATACGAGAATCAATTTTTCTAAAAAATTATGTTACTTAAAGTTATTTTATGTTATGATTATGTTACATCATAATATTTTTAGAATTATTTACATTTTAAAAAACTAAATGTAAAGCGAGAAAGAGGGGATGATTTGAAAGAAGAAACTTTATGGAAAGTAAGCCTTAAGAGTTTGAAAATGAGAAGTAATATATTTTTTATCATTACATCTTTAAGTATCTTTTTAGGAGCCACTTATTATTACAATAAAAGATTTCCAAATCATAGGTATCCTGAATGGTTAGAGTTTCTAAAGTTGATTGGATGAATAAAAGACAGAAAAACAGAAAATTTAAATAAAAATGTTGTGGAGGAGCTAAATATGAATATTAGAGAAAGTGAACTTCCGGGTATTGGTTATAAGTTTCAAATCGTTACGAAAGGTAACGAGAAGATGGTGATTGTTATTCATGATGACGGGCGTAGAGAAATGTATCATTTTGATTCAGACCATGAAGAAAGTATCTCAAGTATTTCATTACGTGACTCAGAGGCGAGACAAATTGCAGCAATATTAGGTGGAATGGTGTATAAACCTAGAGCATTAGAAAATGTTGAAATGGTCTTTGAAGGTTTAGCGATTGAGTGGTTTAAAGTAGAGAATGCAGCGCCAGCAATTGGAAAAACAATTGGTGATCTTGAAATAAGAAAAAACTATAGCGTAACGATTATTGCAGTTATGAAAAAGAATATGAAAAAGCTATTTAATCCAGGACCAGAAACAGTAATTGAGGAAGGCGATATGCTTGTAGTTTCAGGCGAGAGAGAAGAAATTAAAAAAATTATTAATGAGTTACTTTCGAATAGGGGGACTGACTAGATGGATACGTTAATTTTTGAAGTGGGTACAGCGTTAGTATTAGTTGCAATTGCGGCAGTAATTGCTGGAAAGTTTAAATTCTCAGTCATTCCGTTTCTAATTGTTCTTGGAATGTTAGTGGGGCCACACGCGCCGACAATAGGTGTGATCGATTTCAAGTTTATTGAAAGTGCAAATGTCATTTCGTTTCTTGGACGGATTGGCGTTCTGTTCCTTCTGTTCTATCTAGGACTAGAATTTTCGATGAAAAAACTAATTAAATCTGGACGTTCTATTGCGATTGGCGGAACGATCTATATTTTAATTAACTTTTCACTTGGGTTATTGTACGGATTTATAATGGGATTCCCTTTACTAGAAATCTTAATTATTGCGGGGATTATTACGATTTCTTCTAGCGCTATCGTTGCAAAGGTGTTAGTGGATTTAAGAAGAACTGGTAATAATGAGACCGAATTAATTTTAGGAATTATCATGTTCGAAGATATATTCCTGGCTGTATATTTATCAGTCGTTTCTGGATTAGTTCTAGGGGATCACGCTTCATTCTTGGGTGCCCTTACTTCAATTGGAATTGCTTTAGGATATATGCTTCTATTCTTTATTGTAGCTAGAAAGGCGACGCCGTTATTAAATAAATTGCTCAATATTAGTTCGGATGAAATTTTCATTATTGTAGTATTTGCTTCATTATTCTTTATTGCAGGATTTTCGGAAACAATTCACGTTGCTGAAGCAATTGGAGCACTTCTTTTAGGGTTAGTTTTCTCTGAGACAGAGCATAGTGACAGAATTGAACATCTCGTTGTTCCATTTAGAGATTTTTTCGGAGCTATTTTCTTCTTCAGTTTCGGATTAAGCATTGATCCGTTCTCACTGGGCGGAGCGATATGGTTAACGTTAGGTGCTGTCCTTCTTACAATCATCGGAAACTTTATAGCAGGGATGATTGCAGGACGACAAGCTGGATTATCTCATAAAGCGTCAACAAATATTGGATTAACAATCGTTTCAAGAGGAGAATTCTCCATCATTATGGCCAATATCGGTATCGCTGGTGGTTTAATGTCAGTCTTGAAGCCATTTTCAGCACTATACGTGCTTATACTATCTATCTTAGGTCCACTTCTGACGAAAGAGTCAAAGAATGTATATAAATTTTTAAATAAAGTCTTTAAGTGGGATATGAAGAAGAGCTAAATTTTTAAAAATCAAAGTACAAAATATGTATGAAAAAGGGATCTATGTCGACATAGATCCCTTTTTTTATTGGCATTTTTTTAAGGATGAAAGAATACGTTTAATATTTACCATATTGTGGCATACATATAGAAAAAGGTGCTTGGAAAGGGGAATAAAGAGAAATGGAACTCCAGTTTCAAAATGTATATCAACAAGTGGAGAATTGGTATGTGTTGGATTCGGAGCTTCCTTGGGATGTCAAAAGGCTTAGAGATGATTTGTTTTCACTTATTGAAATATGTAAAACGCCAGTTATTTTTTGTGATACGTGTGATGCGAATCATGTACTTCGATCATTAGGGGAAGAGGAGGAAGAGTTTCTATTCCCGATAGGTGGTTTTTATCATAAAGAAAAACAATTAATTTTTGTTTGTATGTGGGAAGAGTATGAGCAAGTGCTCAAAACACTGCTGCATGAATTTCGTCATGCGATGCAACATAAGAGAGATGTATTGTATGTTGGAAGTGAATTGTACGAAGATAGATGGATTGAGAAAGATGCGAGAAAGTTCGCGGAGAGGAAGCTGGATGAATATAAAAATAGAAAGTTAATGTAAAGCATAGTGGAGAAATGACGCTGTGCTTTCTTTGTTTCTTACTAAAAATAAGTAATTGACTTTTATAAAGTTTAGTTCTAAACTAATGGTATAAAACGAGCGAGGTGATGAAATGAAAACAGAAGATAGACTAGGTTTACTACTATGGTTTCGTTTATCACGTTTTTATAATAAAAGTATTCGTGAGACGAATCAGCATTTGAAAGAATGGAATGTATCTGCCGCGCAGTTTGATGTACTAGCTCAAGTTGGAGGGCATGATCGTTTAACGCAGCAAGAGCTTGGAAATAAGCTATTTGTTACGAAGGGTAATATTACGCAGCTTTTAAATAAAATGGAGCAACTCGAGTGGATTCGTCGTGAACAAGAAGGTACTACAAAATATATTTCGTTAACTGAAAAGGGAAAAGCTTTATATGAAGAAATCGTCCCGCCTCAAGAAACATTTCAAGCGGAGCAGTTTCAAAATTTAAATGTAGAAGAACAACATCAATTATTACAATTACTAAAAAAGTTACAGTAAAAAATTTTAAAATAAATCTTGAATTCGAGATAATATGAGGTGAAGGGTATGTTTAGAAAAGTTGATCATAAAAATATGGGAAGAGCAAATCACGGTTGGTTAAATACACATTTTCATTTTTCCTTTGCAAATTATTATAATCCTAATAACATGAACTTTGGTGCATTACGTGTAATTAATGATGACCTAGTAGCACCGCAAACTGGCTTTGATATGCATCCACACCGCGATATGGAAATCATTTCGTATGTTGTAGACGGTGCTTTAACACATGAAGATAGCATGGGGAACCGCGGAACAATTGAGCGAGGACATGTTCAATATATGAGTGCTGGCACAGGTGTATTTCATAGTGAGCATAATTTAGGAAATGAAACACTACGTTTATTACAGATTTGGATTTTACCAGACCGTGCAGATCATAAGCCAAACTATGGTGAATTTAAATTTGATTGGAGTAAGCGTGAAAACGAATGGTTCCATATGGTATCTCCATTAGAAGGAGAGGCTCCAATTCAAATTCATCAAGATGCGAATTTATATTCTTTATCGTTAGAAGCAGGAAAAGAAATTCATTTTCCTGTGAAAGAAGGTCGTCAGTTGTATGTTGTTCAAATTGAAGGAAGTAGTGTAATCGATGGTGAGACACTTGTTATGCGTGATGCGGCAGAAGCGATTGAAGAAGATATTCATATTGAAGCGAAAGAGCAATCACACTATTTAGCAATTGAATTGAAAAAGCAATAAAATGTTTATAAAAAAGAGGACGTCCGATAGGATGTCCTCTTTTTTTGAGTGGAATTGTCAGAAAAAACTTTCTCAAATTATGGAAAAAGGTATTAGCTAAAAAAATAAGAATTGTATAAAAGTGTCAAAAATCTTTAGGGAATGGGGAATGTTATAGTGAAAAAGCAAGTCATTTCATCAGCATTAGCGTTAACTGTTATCGCCGGGGGATTTGGAACATTTGGAGCAACGACAACGAAAGCGGAAGAACAAAAAATTCAATACCATCAAGAATTTAAAACGCCTGCATACATAGGTGAAGAATGGAAAGCACCGGAAGGACTAGATAAAAAAGAAACGGTCTTTCAATATTTAGAGAGTAAGAAAGATATGTTCAAATTAGCAGGAAATATTGATAAACACTTTAATGTCGTTGGGGAAGAAAAAGATGCTGAATCCGGTACAACACACGTGAAGCTAGTTGAGAAACATAATAACATTCCTGTGTACGGTTCAGATCAAACAGTTACACTAGATAAAGAGAATAATGTAAAAGCATTCTTCGGACAAGTTATTCCGAATTTAGAGGATAAAAATATTCCTGCATTTGCAAAGATTAGTGCAGAGCAAGCAGAAACAATTGCAAAGGCAGATATTGAAAAAGAAGTTGGTAAAGTAAAGAATTATGACGGTGTGAAAAAAGATTTATATGTGTATGAAAAAGATGGAAATTACTATCTTGCATACTTAGTGAAAGCATCGATTTCAAAGCCAGCTCCAGGGTATTGGCATTATTTTGTTGATGCGACAAATGGAAATGTGATTGAGAAATATAACGCTGTAGATCACATTACTGGATTTGGTTACGGAGTATTAGGTGCTAGACAATCATTTGAAATTGCTCAAGATGAGAAAACAGGACAATTCAACTTGTTTGATGGTAAACGAGGACAAGGTATTCATACATTTGACGCAGAAAATATGGATGAAAACTTGTTTAATTTATTCTCGCAATGGCTTGGATATACAGGAGAAGAAGTTGAAAGTAAATCTAAGTTCTTCGAAGATAAAGCTGCAGTTGATGCGCATGTAAATGCAGGAAAAGTGTATGATTACTACAAAAAGACATTTAATCGTAACTCTTTCGATGATAAAGGTGCAAAGCTAATTTCTACTGTTCACGTTGGAGAAAGCTGGAATAACGCAGCTTGGAACGGTGTGCAAATGATGTATGGTGATGGCGATGGTAAAACATTCATTCCATTATCTGCTGGACTAGATGTTATCGGTCACGAATTAACGCATGCTGTCACTGAGCATACAGCAAATCTTGTTTATAAAAATGAGCCGGGTGCGTTAAATGAATCGTTATCTGATATTATGGGTGTTATGGTTGAGAAGAAGAGCTGGGATTTAGGTGCTGACATTTATACACCTGGTAAACCTGGTGATGCACTTCGTTCATTGAAAGATCCAGCGTCTATTCCAAACCCATTAAAACCAGGTGAAGGTTACCCAGATCATTACAATAAACGCTACACTGGAACAGCTGATAATGGCGGCGTTCATATTAACAGTAGCATTAACAATAAAGCTGCATACTTAGTATCTGAAGGCGGGGAGCATTACGGCGTGAAAGTAACAGGAGTAGGCCGTGAAGCGACAGAAAAAATTTATTACCGTGCTCTTACGAAATATTTAACTGCAAACTCTGACTTTAAGATGATGCGTCAAGCAGCACTTCAGTCAGCTGAAGATTTATATGGTAAAAACTCTAAAGCTGTACAAGCTGTAACGAAAGCTTATGATGCAGTAGGCGTAAAATAATAAGAGAAAAAGACCTGACTAGGATGTCAGGTCTTTCTTTATCCCGCTTTTATGGGCAGTGGGGATGAGGAACCCCCCACTGATTCAAGTTTCACTTTATTTAGTCGCGAATACCTAATGCAATTTTCGCCATACGTGACATGCGTTCTTTCGACCATGGTGGATTCCAAACGACATTTACTTCTATTTCATTGACTTCAGGTACGTTCGTTGATAATACTTTTTTAACGTCTGATACAATTTGCCCAGCCATTGGACAACCGATAGAAGTCATCGTCATCGTAATGATAGCATTATTATTTTCATCTGCTGTAACGTCATAAACTAATCCAAGATTAATAATATCAACACCGAGTTCAGGGTCAATAACAGCTTCTAAGTTTGCATATAACTTTTCTTCAAATGCTTGTTGTGACATGTGTAGCACCCCCTACATATTAATGATATCGATTCTCATTATAACGGATATATGTATAAAGTGCAGGAAATGAGCTCAAAAAAATATTCCTCTTGGAAGAGGAATATTTTTGGAATGGCTATTCAGTTTTAAAATGAGATACGAGTTGATCTAATTCTTCAACTGTTTGTTTCATTTTTTTAGCTGTTTGTGTCATCTCATTCATCGTAACGACTTTTTTCTCAGCAGATTGTGCTGTTGCCGCTGTTTCACTAGATACTTCAGTAGAAATAGAAGCGATGTTATTCAGTGAAGCGTTCATTTCTTCAGCACTTGCAGCCATTTCTTCAGCAGTTGCTGAGATGTCTTGCATTTGAGTAGATACTTTGTTTACTTGTTCTACAATTGTTGTGAAAGAATTGCCAGCTTCGCGAATAACATGAATGCCTTCAGATGCTTCCGAACGGCCTTGTGACATCATAGAGTTAGCAGTTTCAGTGTCTTGTTGAATTTGATGTAGTAGCTGGTTAATATCTGTTGCCGCTGTTTTAGATTGTTCAGCAAGTTTTCGAACTTCGTCAGCCACGACAGCGAAACCTTTTCCTTGTTCGCCAGCACGAGCTGCTTCAATAGAGGCGTTTAAAGCAAGTAAGTTTGTTTGTTCTGCAATATTAGAAATAGATTGTACAGCTGTATCAATATATTTTGTATGAGTGATTAGACGTTCGACCACTTCTGATGTAGCATTTACCGCGTCGTGTATCGTTGTCATTTGTGAAACAGATTTTTGAATAACAGTATTTCCATCGTTAGCTTGTTCAGATGTAGCTACAGCAAGTTCAGTTACAGATGAAGCAGATTCAGCAATGCGCTGAACACTTACTGTCATATCGTCCATTGCAGTTGAGCTTTCTTCCATGCTAGCAGATTGTGATTGAATACTTGCATTTAAGCTAGACATCGAGCTTTGAACTTTTATTGTTGCCTCACGTGATATATTCGTCTTTTCTAGCATATTTTCAGAAGCGTTTTGTACTTCTACAGATGTTTTTTGAACACGGTTAATGATATGTTGTAGGTTTTCTAACATTTTATTAAATGATGTTGCGATCGTACCAATTTCATCATTACTATTTACTTGTAGGCGGGCTGTTAAGTCACCTTCTTGAGATGATAATTCTTTTAGTTTACCATCAATTTGTTGAATTGGTTTTACAAGTTTACCAGAGAACCACCATGCAAGAATCATAGCTACAATAATACAAATAACAAGTGATAAGAAAATAACATATTCAATTTGTAGTGAAGATTGATCAATTTTTTTAATAGATTGATCACGTAACTTAGCTTGTTCATTACTGTAATTTGTGAAGTCACCAATTACTTTATATACAGTACCATTTTCTGCATAAGCTACTTGCAGGGCCTCTTCCCACTTTTGTTCTTTTGCAAGAGTGAAAACTTTCTCTTCAATGAATTTTCTCCAAGTGGATCCTGATTCCATTGTATTTTTTACAGATTGAGAAAGGTTAGGATAAGAAAGAAGCTCATCTTTCTTATCTTCAAGAAGTTTACTCATTTCGTTAAATTTGTCTAATTCAACTTGATCATGTTGTAATAAATACCCTCTTAAAGCAGAGAGCTGTACTTGATAAGCATCCCCGCGCTCTTTTAATTGTGTTGCAAGGGGGGAAATCTCTTTTTGTAATGCTTCAGCTTGACGAGATTGATCAATAGCAAAAAACAAAATAAAAGCTAAGGCGATTCCAAATAAAGCGCAAATCGTTCCCATCATGAACATTAGTTTTTTTCGAATGCTAATAAAACTCATATCATAAAATCCTCCTTTGTGAAATCATAGTATTAGAATTAATTAATGTAAAAAATTGAAAGAAAGCTTTACTCCGTTTGGAATAAAGCTTTCTTCTTTCCTTTAGGAATTATAGCAGACGGAATGAGAGATAGAAAGAGATATTTTAAAGTGAAAAAAGAGAGATTGTAAATCTCTCTTTTTTCACTTTAAGCATTTGTTTTAAAATGGGAAACGAGGACTTCAAGTTCTTGTACGGTCGTTTTCATTTCAGATGCTTTTTTAGCAACGACACTCATTTTGTTTACTTGGTCACCAGCTGAAGTTGCTGTTTGTGATGTTTCGGCGGCAACTTCATTTGAAATAGAAGCGATGTTATTTAAAGCTGCATTCATTTCTTCAGAACTTGCGGCCATTTCTTCAGCAGTTGCAGACACCTCCTGCATTTGTGTAGAAACTTTGTTAATGTGGTTAACAATTTCTGAGAATGAAGATCCAGCAGTACGAATGACTGTAATGCCTTCAGAAGCCTCTGACTGACCTTGCGTCATCATTTCATTTGCTATTTTTGTATCTGCTTGAATTTGATGAAGTAAATGGTTAATATCAGTTGCTGCTAGCTGAGATTGTTCAGCAAGCTTTCGTACTTCATCGGCAACAACAGCGAAGCCTTTTCCATGTTCACCAGCACGAGCCGCTTCAATGGAAGCATTTAAAGCGAGTAAATTCGTTTGTTCCGCGATATTAGAAATAGATTGAAGTGCAGTATCAATATGATTTGTATGTGTAATGAGTCGTTCTACTACTTGTGATGTAGCGTTCACAGCTTCATTAATGGTATGCATTTGTGTAATAGATTTCTCAATGACTTTATTCCCACTATCAGCTTTTTCTGAAGTCGTAACAGCTAGGCTAGCAACAGAAGAGGCGGATTCTGCAATACGTTGAACACTCGTTGCCATATCGTCCATTGCAGTTGAACTTTCTTCGATGCTGGAGACTTGTGAACGAATATTATGCTCAAGAGCATTCATAGTTTCCTCAGTTTTTGCTGTATTTTCCATAGAAGCAGTTGTTTCGATAAACACATTTTCAGATGCTTCTTTTACACTTGTTGATGTTTGTTGCACTTGTTTTATTATACGTTGTAAATTAGCGAGCATTTGATTAAAGGAATTGGCGATATCACCAATTTCATCTTTACTCGTTACATGCAATCTAGCAGTTAAATCACCATCTTGCGAAGCTAATTCTTTTAATTTCTCATCAATTTGTCGTATCGGTTTAACGAGCTTACCAGAGAACCACCATGCTAATAAAATAGACGTTACTGTACATGTAATGAGTGAGAAGAAGATAATATATTGAATAAGGGATGAAGAAGATTCCACGTCAGCAATTAATGCGTCACGTTTATCATTTTCTTCATTCGCATATTTCGTAAAACGACTTAAAAGGTCGTTTACGTAATCGGTTTGAGCTAAAGCGATTTTAGATGCTTCGTCCCATTTTCCTTCGCGAGCGAGAGGGAGGACTTCATTATCTATGACGCTTCGCCATTTTCCGCCCATTAAAATGGCTTCTTTCATTCCTTCTGGGAGTTTTTTATCACTTGTTACTTTTTCTCTCGTATCAGCTAGTTTTTTTCCTTCTCGGTTGAATTTATCCAATCCTTTTTGATCATGTGATAGTAAATATTCTTGTAAACCAGCAACTTGTGCTTGGAACCAATCACCGCGTTCTTTTAAAATCGTTGCTCTTTTGGATACGTCATTTTTTAACATTTCAATTTCGCTCGCTTGGCTCATAGCGAATGAAAGAATAACAATAAGAGCAATGCTAAATAAAGAAGAAATGCTTAAGAGTGTGAACAGTAGTTTTTTTCGAATACTAACATATTTCATCGTTACCCCTGCCTTTTAAAAACTGTTTATTATAATTTATAAATATCGAGAGCAGAATTAATAAAAACATCATTATGAAGTTATTAATCTGTTCAATGAAAATTATAGCAGATAATGGAATATGGCAGATTGATATGAGTAAATGTTCTTAAAATGTATACATTTGTATATCAAAAAATTCATAAATAAAAATGAGAAATGCTATTGTAATTTGAAATAACATCATGTATACTTCTAATTAGTTGATAACGATTATCAGTATCAACTAAAGACATTACTCTTCGTTATGTTGGTCATACCCCTTTTTGACGACGTAAGTCAGAGACGAAATGTTGAAATATCTTGTGTCCTATTCTACAGAATTATGGTAATCTCCAACCTCAACTTATATGCGTGAGCATGCAAAAAGGATCCTATCCGTGAAGGGATCCTTTTTTGCATGCTGTCGCAATTAATGTATAGAGACCCGGCACACGCTCTTCCATTCCTTCCGGTGCAGTAGAAGGGAAGACCCATCTTTGATGAGGCCCGTGTTCTTCAACTAGTTTTTCAATTTTAAAATGTTCCCCCGCAAGTGTTGTAATAATTTCTCCTAGCGTCCAGCGACGGATGGTTGTTTTCGGTAACGATTCTTTCTGCGCTTCTGTAAGAAGGATGCTATAAGCAACATCCTCTTCAATTAATTCTTTATCAAAATAATTTCCATTGGCCCGAAATGATGGATGGTCGACTCCTAATAATTTCGTGTAAACAGGGTGATAGTCACGAAGGATCAGCATTCCATCTTCTTTAAGTAAAGTAGCAATTTTTTGAAAGAGCGGTTTTAAATCTAAAAAATAATGGAGTACACCGAGTTCCAGCAATACGATATCAAATGATTCGGAGAGCTGCGCATGTAATACATCAGAAACGACATACTGTATAGAGACACCTGCTGCTTCTGCAAGTTCATTTGCATATTTTGCATTACTTGCTGAAATATCAACAACTGTTACGCCAGCTCCTAAAAGAGCGAGAGCAACAGCTTTATTCCCTTTTGATCCGAGTAAATTAATAATACGTTTTCCTGTTGGAGATTGTATGTAAGGTAAATAGTGATTTACCTCGCGCATAGGGTCTTCCATGATTTTTTTCGCATAATCAGCTGGTGCCCCGTGGCGATTCGTCCAAGCTTCATAAGCAGCTGCATTCCAGCTTTTTTCATTACGTGTGCTTAGTTGTTTTTGATTCAATCATATCACTCCTTTCGTGAACGTATAGGTATTCTATGAGAGGATGGGATTTCCTTTTCTTTTTGAATAAAAGTTTGATTTTTCTGTTATTAAGTCGTACAATACATGTTATACGTAAAAGCGTTGAAAAGGAAAAGTAGGATGAACACATTCTTTCCAGAGAGCTTCGGTAGCTGAGAAGAAGCAAGAATATTCATTTGAACAATGGCCTTTGAGCTTCGTCCTGAACTTATCAAATGATAATAGTAGGCGGCGACGAGAGTTGGTACTCGTTATCAAAACCACAGTATAAGAGCATATAGCTCCGTACTTGTTAAGGCTAATTATGTGAGTAATTGGCGAAATAAGGTGGTACCGCGACTGTTTATACAGCCCCGCCCTTATCTTTTTTAAGATAGGGGCGGGGCTTTTTATATTTAAAAGGAGGAATGTAAGATGAGTATTTTTATTGGAGGCGCTTGGCCGTATGTAAATCTCCTTGAACCGTTTTTACCATTTTCAAGTGAAAAAATTAGAAACACATTATCGATTGTGAAACGAAATTGGGAGCCTCAAAACACGTTGCCGAATAGAATTGATAGCGTGCAGCCACTATTTGAACGGATTGATGTAAAACAAATTGAGCATGAGATAGAGAAATTATATGGAGCAGTAAAGTGAGATAGAGAAAAAGACCTTTCAAATACATGAAAGGTCTTTTGTTATGCAGTAGGATTCTCTTTCTTATCTTTTAAGAAGAACAGCACAGCAAGGATTACGAGAATAATAGCTGCAATATCATATGTTATTTTGAATGTGGTATTAAAGTTTAAGTACTCTACTAAAGGAGTTTTGACTGCCCCAGCATATATGCAAATGGGAATGAGGAGCACATCGTAAAATTTCTTTTCTTTCATATATCTTATTAGGAAGAAGATACACATAATAGCAAAAAAGGCTACGCTTAAAATAGTCATTTATACCTCCAAATAGATTTAAAATTATATCACATTGTAACTGCATTTACATTTATATGCAAGTTGCTATTTTCATGCGCTATGCACGCTACTCTGATTCTTTTCTTTCCTAGCCGTAAGTAACTGAGGAGTGAAAATCCCAAGTAGTATAAAGATGATCCCAATCCACTGCATAAACGTTACGACTTCATGTACAAGTGTAATAGAAGCGATAATGGCGGTTGGTAATTCAGCTGCTCCTAGTATTGTACCAAGTCCTGTTCCTACTTTCGGTACACCAATTGAAAAACAAATGACAGGTACGACAACGCCGAACAACCCGAGGAAGAAAGCATATTTCCAAAGGCCGGCTTGCAGGGCACCATCGGTTAAAAAGGTTGGCGGGAAGAATAGGCATACGATAAGAGTAGCGCTTGTTGTCATAAGAAAGCTTTTCGTATAAGGCGGAACTTCTGTAGCAACACGCCCGCTTGCAAAAACATAGAATGAAAAAGAGACAGCGGCTAATAGACCAAAGATCATACCTTTCGTGGAAAAGCTTTGCCCGAGGCCTTCAAAGACACCGCCTGCAAACAATGTACCAGTAAATAAAATAATGATAGATATAACTTTCTCACGGCTTGGAAATGTTCGGTTTGCAATTGCTTCAATAACAACACCAATCCATGTGAACTGGAAAAGTAGGACGACAGCGATAGATGCTGGTAGTTCTTCTACAGAAATAGCGTAGAAGATACCGGTCATACTCATCGTTGTGCCAACTGTTAGTAAGGAAAAGAATTGCTTTTTTGTTACTTTATGACGTGAAACGAAAAGAACGAGCAGAAGAAGACCGATCCACCCGAAGACATATTGACCTCCTAATAGTTGATGGGCTGAAAATCCATCAATGAATCCGAGTTTGAAAATAGTTGAAAGTACGCCGTAGCTACAAGCTCCGAATAAAACGAGTAATGAATACTTAAATTTCTCCATGAAAATCCTCCTTTTACATAATAAAAAACGCCCGCTATCCAAATAAGGATAACGGGCGAACGAAACAGAGTCATATACTCTACAAAATTCCGCCACTCATACGAAGTATGAATTTGGGATATGAAATTGTAGTAGGTTTTTACATTGCTTTTGGGAATACAATAGAACATTTTACACCTTGAGGCGTGTTTTGTATACCATAAGGAAATTGATGTTTATCTAGTATTTGTTTTACAATGTATAACCCAAGACCACTGCCTTGTACTAAGCCATGTTTGTCAGGGTTTGCGCGATAGAATGGCTCAAATAAATGGGCAAGTTTATCCTCATCTATTTGTGAACCTGTATTTAATACTTCTAATGCGTAACCGTTTGGCTTTTCATAAAGCTTTATATATACATGCTGATGGTCAATTGTATAATGAATTGCATTTGAAATAATGTTAAAAATGGCAGTTTGAATAAATTTAGGATCAGCTAAAACTTGTACATCTTGTTTAATGTTAGATTGAACATTTAACTGCTTTACAGATACGAAATAATCTACTTTCTTCATAACGTCCTCAATAATATTAGTTAAGGAGATAACTTTTAAATCAGGTTTAAATTGAGGGTTTTGTATTTTGGATAATTCCGACATTTTTTCCGTTAATATGTTAATGTCTTGCATCATTTCATAGGAACGTTTTAAATATTTATCTCTATCTTTATAAGCTCCAATTCCGTGAATCATGCCATCTAGTTGTCCCATAACGGCTGCGATTGGTGTTTTTAATTCATGGGAAACCATAGACATAAATTCTTTACGAGATTGTTCTAATTGTTGTTCCTTTTTGAGTTCATTTCTTAAATCTTGATTGCTTGCATGTAAATTCTTCACTATATTTGGTACTTGTGAAGCAGCTACTTGTAAATCAAAATCTGTTTGATCCGTATTTTTGTTGAGTAGCTTTTTATCTGAGAAATCAAGATTCATAATATCTTTTAAAGCATCACTCATATATTGAAAAGGTTTAGCAATTAGTTTTGCATAAATTAAAGATCCGAGCAAAGATAATGCAAGCATTGTCGCGCCAATATGTGGAGCTAACTGCTGCAGTGCGTCTGTTAATTTTGGATCATCTTGTGCATCATTTGCTTTACTTGCTGCATTTTGTTTATGTAAGGCATCATTAGTAGCGACTTGCTTTTCCGTTTCTGTAGATGGAGCAGAAGCGCTATTTTTCCCCGAAATATTTTGAGTATGTTCTTTTGCTTTTGCAGTTTGGCTAGGCTGCAAAAGATGGTTGATAGCTGTAGAGAGAGAATTATAATCTATAATAGAAGATTGGAAATTAAACATATCCCCCTGTGATACAGCTTTATTTTGATTCATTTTACTTTGGTCGTTTTGTTCATCTGAATCCGCTTGTTCTGTAGTATGCGTTCCATTTTCTTTCGCAAAACGTTCTTTATCGTAGTTTGAAGCTAAGAAGTAAATAACTTGATAAAGACAAAGTGATAAAAGAATACAAAATAATAAGGTTTTGATGAAAATATTTTTGGTGATGTTGTCTTTGCTACGATTCGATTTTGTAGCCAATGCCTTTCACCGTTTTAATATAAGGAATTCCTAATTTTTTTCGTAAGTTTTTAATGTGTGTATCTATAACTCTTACATCACCATAATGTTCATAGCCCCATACCTTATTCAACAAATCACTTCTTGATAATACTTTTCCTCGATTTTGCAGTAAAGTATAAATAATTTCAAATTCTTTTGTTGTCAATTCAATTTGATTACCATGAACATAAGCGGCGTATGCTGTAGAATTTAACATCAATTCATGGAATTGTAGTATAGTCGCAGCTTCGGCTTCCTTCGTTGCTGCCCTTCTTAATACAGCTTCTACACGTTTAATAAATACGGTGTAATGGAACGGTTTCGTAATATAGTCATCAATACCTAATTCAAATCCTTTAATTTCACTTTCTTCATTATGTAAGCCTGTTAACATAATGATTGGTACATCAGATTGTCCTCGCATAATTTTACAAATACTATAGCCATCTATATCTGGTAACATCACATCAAGGAGGACAAGATCGTATGAATTTTTTTGGAAAAGAAGTATACCTTCTGTTCCAGCACCAACGACATCAACAGTAAAGTTTTGTGCCATTAGAAATTCACGAATTAGTTCTTGTATATCTGGGTTGTCTTCAATCACCAGTATATGCGTCATAGTAACACCTCCTAAATAACGCTTTTAACTGCAATATTCGAATTCATCATTTTTCCGATGACTCAGATTGTTTATACATATAATAAGCCCCTGCCATAAAATAATCATGAAAGTAGCAAGGGGAGTTGTTTAGTGAAACTGAATATTTAAGAATTACAGTAATTCTATTATAGTATGTATTATAAAATTTATAAAATATTATAACTGTATAATTTTAATATCCATGTTTATCAATGTTTGGATGTTACCTAACACAATCTATTCCTATTATATATGTAAATACAGTTGTTTTGCTACTGTAAATGAAGAAATAAAATAAGCCAAGACATAAAATTCTTGGCTACACGTAAATCGCGCTTTGAGGTTATTTTACAGTGACAGTAGCTTGCTGGGGAATACGCTCAAATAACCAGTGTATATCATTGTTATACATACGAATACAACCTAGTGTTGTCCACTTACCAATTGCCTGATTATTGTTCGTACCATGAATCGCATAAGTTGTTCCGTAAGTTCCTGCCATGTTTAGTCCGAGCCAACGGTCACCAAGCGGATTACGTGGATCGCCGCCTTTAATTTTGCCTGTGTAATAAGGGCGATTTTTAATTTTATTTACGATTTGAAAAGTACCTTTAGGTGTAGGAGTAGCTGCTTTTCCAGTAGCGACAGTAAAACTTTTTATGAATTTTCCGTTTTGATAGTAATCCATTTTATTTAACTGTGTATTCACGATAAGCTGGTCATTTGTTGTAGCTGCCTCAGCATTTGTGAATGGAATAGTTAAAACTCCTAATGATAATAGTGCGCTTAATAATAGTTTTTTCATTTTATTCTCCTTTTTACTATTGTAATAGTCTTACATACAATGAATTTGCAATCCTCGTAATACTTTATTTACATTTTCATCTAATGTTTCAAAGAAGGTAGTAATTTTGGCATTGTGTTTGTTGTTTTTATCAATAAGTAATCTTTCATTTAATAAAAGTTCGCCATGTAGTCCAAAACTTTGAACTTGAATATTTAATTCATCTTCCGTTTCAGAAATAATTGGTAAGAAGTAGTGAAAAGCTTTCGTTGGAATGATGTAGCTTTTGCCAATCATGCTTTCTTGATTTGAATTAATCCATTTTTTCGTAACAATCTTAATGTTCTTTTTTGAAACGATAAAAGATAGTGTTGTAGACTTTGTTAAACTTACGTCAAATTCATTTGTTTCACATATGTGTAAATTAAAAACGGTTTCATTTTGGTGAGATTCAACATTTGTATTAATAAAATCGTGCATTTTATAAGCTTCCATTTTTTATTCACCCTTTTTTCAATTTCGAAAAGCGATTAATATTTATTCAAATTAATGTTTAGTCATATATTGGTTAAATTTTTCAACAAATTCCGATATAATCTTACAATACGTATATGAAGCTAATATGAAGTTAGTATGAGTTTGTAGTGGTTTTTTATTAAGAACAAAATATAACGATTTTCAAGTGTTAAAAAATGGATAAAAAGTGCATATTAAGGCCCTCATTTTTCGCAGTGTATACTTGTTAAATTGTTTTAAAATGAGAGTACATAATGAACGTAAAAGTTTAGTGAGAGTCTTACAAAAATGTAATAAAAATGTAAGCTATTGTGATAGTTATTTCGACAATTTTTTTATACAATATTAGTAAGAAGTTGCACGTGATTGAGAGGAGAGATGACATGGAATGGATTCATGAATTATTTCAGCAATACGGGTACTATGTTGTACTTGTTGGTTTGCTGTTAGAATATATTGCACTTCCGTTTCCGGGAGAGCCAACGTTAGCATATGCGGGATTTTTAGCACATAAAGGTGATTTAAGTTTACCGATTTTAATTATCCTATCCTTCATTGGGACAAGTGTAGGAATGACGATCCAATACTTTTTAGGAAATAAATTAGGAATGCCCTTTGTTCAAAAGTATGGGAAATACGTATTTTTAACACAAAGAAAAATCGACTTAACAAGAATGTGGTTTGATAAGTATGGATACTTCTTGATTTTTATCGGTTTCTTTATTCCTGGTGTACGTCACTTTACAGGATACTTTGCAGGAATTATTAACTTACCATTCCGCCGTTTTGCAATTACAATTTACTCAGGTGCTCTATTTTGGGTATCATTCTTCTTAATCGGTGGTTACTGGTTAGGTGGAAACTTACATGATATTTTTGGAGCGTTAGAAGGTCACATCGGTAAAATTATTTTTGGAGTGATTGCCATTGTAGCAATTACGTTAGGAGTTCGTTTCCGCAAACAGTTAAAACGAGCATTCTTACAAAACGCAAGTTAATATGGAATCCATTCTATGTCAGAATTTAGGAAGGCAGTGCAAATGCACTGCCTTTTTTATTTGATGTTCCAATCTATTTTCAACTTTCCTTTTAATTGATTTCCGCTAACTATAATGTAATAAGTACCTGTCTTAATTGCTGCGAAATGGTACGTATTAGGACCAGCTGGAGCTAAATAATTTTCTTCCTCTTGAAATTCACTAGCCATTTTTATGTCCCCTATATAGCCACTCGAATTATCAGTTCGTGATTCAATAGTGAATTCTAATATATCCCCTCGTTTTAGTTCAATTGGGACTTTATGTTCACCACTAAAATGTTGAAAAGATGCTTCGAAAGAGTTATCGGTTTTTGTTTCGACCCATTGTTCTTTTGATGTTCCAAACTTTTCTATATCTATTAAGTTGATTGTGATAAATATAATAAGCATAATGCTTGGTACGAAATACGGTATCCACTTAAATTTTGTTGCTATAACTGTACATAAATAGAAAAAAAGAGAACATATTGCTCCAATTGATCCGAGAAATAAGAACTGTATTAGACTAGCTTCTTTAAATATTAGGAATGGAAGAGAAAATAAATAGCCGCAAAAAATATAAAGGCACAATGTCTTCAGACTCGTATATGTTTTTAATTTCAATTTATCGATACAAATAGAACAAAAAATTGCATATGCCGCAAGAATAGGAACGAAGGGAATATATAGTAGTTCTCGTAATCCAGCTAAGAAACTATATAATGTTTGTTGACTAGTTGTTAAGAGAAGCGTGCTAATAAGTAATAATAACAAGAAAGTTGCTGTAAGCTTAGTAAGAATGTAAGAAAAGGTAGATGTTTTATTCATAGGTCACTTCCTTTGTTTAATATTTCATATTCATTATATAGGTTATTTCCATCATAATATATCTTTATTTTTGTCAATTATTAACGTCAAAATGACAATTATAATTGACAAAAATAAGGGTATTATTTACAATTTGATTAAATAAATGAAAAAGAGGGAAGACATGAAGCTTCAAAATCGAGTGAGAGAATTGCGGGCAAAGCATCGTTTATCACAAGGGGATTTAGGGAAAGCGATTGGATCATCGCGGCAAACGATTAGTTTAATTGAGCGCGGAGATTATGCACCATCTATCATATTGTCGTTAAAAATTGCACAAATTTTCAACGTACCGGTGGAGGAAATATTTGAGTTGGTGGAGGGGGAAGAGTAAAGTGAAGGGGAAACAATCAGCAATAGTAAAGTTGTTAGTGGGAGCGGTTTTTGGTGGATTTATAGGGTATGTAGGAGGAGATATTGCGACAACTAGTACTAGCAAAATGCCATCTGTTATAAGTATTGTTATAATGATGCTACTTGGAGTAGGGGCGATATATTATATTGGGAAGCGTACAAGGGCGCTTTTACAGACAAGAGATGAAGAAGAAAGTAGTAGCGGACGAAGGCTTGGAATCGCACTCATTTATTTACGAGTAATGGAAATTGTCGTTATGTCCTGGTTCGTTTGTTCTGTTATTTCTGTTTATAAAGTGTATGTGGCTGCGGGGAATTTATTTTGGGTGATCGTCAGTTTAACGCTGTCTACAGTCGGCTTTATGATAACGACTTGGTTAGGAAGTGTAACGAGAAAGAAATATAACACGTTATACCCAGAACAGAGTGTAACGTATTCACAGTCAATGGAAATGTGGGCGAAAAATGCAGATGAAGGACAACAACAAATTGTACATGAAGCGGGATATAAAGCATATCGCTATACAAATATGACACTTGTTTGTGCATGGTTTGTAGCGATTGTGTATGCGCTGTTAGATGGGAAGGACTTCCTTATGGTTATTATGATTTCATTTATTTGGGTTTTACATGTTGGAACATATATGTACGAAATGCATAGAAAAATGATTTATTAAGGGGAGAAAAAGGTGGATATTTTAAGAAGGCCAGCTGGCTCAATGACAGTGGCGCTAATTCTGTCCATTTTATACGGAGTAATCCGAACTGGGAAATTAGAAGTAATTTTGAACCTATGGGCAATAGTTGGAATTGCATTGTTAGTGTTAACCATTCATGAGCTAGGACATGTAGTAGTTGGTTTAATAGGCGGTTTGAATTTCAAATTTATGACAGTAGGGCCGATTACTTTTCAAAAAGAGAAGGGGAAAGTACGCATTCGAGAAAATAAATTGTGGATGTACTTTGGAGGCGTGGCGATGTTAGTGCCTCCTTCTATAGAGACACCGAATCTTTCAAAAAAATGGGCATGGATGACTTTAGGTGGACCGATTACGAGTTTATTATTTGGTATTACTTCCGGTTACATATACATGGTGAGTTATTATCAATATCTTTTATATTTTTCTGTTTTACACTTTGTCATTTTTGCAGCTACAATCGTACCGATAAAAGGAACGTTTTTGAGTGATGGCATGCAATTTCTTATTTTAATTAAAGATGATGAAAAGGCTAGGCAGCATTTATATAACATTCAAGTATCGAGTGAATTATTTAGTTATAAAAGGCCGAAAGATTGGGATGAGAGATTAATAGAGCTTAGTGAGGAAAAATTAAAAGAGGATAAAAGTATAAGAGATATAATGAGTGGACTTATGCTCGTTTTTTATGCTAGAGCTGATCAAGAGGGAATGGAAAGAGCGATACTGTATGTAGAAACAATTGTTCAACTACCTGTAACGAAAGAAAATAAGTTTTTCGTTAGTAGTTTTCATAGTTGGTATCTTTTATATAAAGCTCTTTATGAGATGGATCGTCTTTCTTTGCAAGAAGCAAAGGAACGTGGAAAGGCTATTACAAAAATAGACTTACATGGGTATTATCGTACACAAGGAATTGTGAAATATGTAGAGGGCGATATGGAAGCTTCCAACGTTTATATGAGGAAAGCCGATAAAGAATTGAAGAGCGCTGAGAAGAGTGAAATGGGATATTTACAATTAGAGAGAGAATGGTTTGAGCAGCTGAAAGAGAGGGTATCTTACGATGGGTGAGGTATCCTCTTTTTTCTATGTCGTCTTATGCCGTTCCATAAAAAGTGTGGGGCGAGTAAAATAAGATGTGAAGAGCAAAGCTTGGAGGAATTCTAGATGGAAATTTTAACGATTATTTTAATCGTCTTGCTCATTTATGCTGTTTTTAAAGTGGCATATGTAGCATTAAAAATACTCGCGATCTTATTAATTATCTTTTTAATCGTAGAGTTCGGCAGTAAATTGCTTGGGGGATAGGGTATGTTGAGCGTCTTAATTGTCGAAGAATGTCGGTAAGTCGATATCCTGTGTCGAACCGTCGATATAATGAAAAAATCGCTGATATAAGTGGAGAAATCGTCGATATATTTGAAAAATCGTTAATATAATCCGGTTGATACTGGATGGGGTATATGGAAAAGAAGTTACCGTGAAGGTAACTTCTTTTTATTTGTTTATAAATTGTTTATTTTTACCTTCTATTCTTAGAGCAAGGAGGCGGTAGAGATGAAAAAAGCGGTTTTAGAAGTAAGAGATGTGACGAAAAAGGTGAAGGGGAGAACGTTGCTAAGTCATATGTCTTTTTCTGTTTATAAAAATGAGATTTGTGGTTTTGTTGGGCCAAATGGTTCTGGGAAGACAACTCTTATTCGAACAATTATGGGGTTAATTCGACCAAATGAAGGAGAGATATTAGTTAATGGTATTAGCGTACAAAAAAATCGGAAAGAAGCTCTTCAGCATGTAGGTGCAATTGTAGAAGCTCCAATTTTTTTCCCTTATATGTCAGGACGAAAAAATTTGCGGAATTTAGGGAGGATTACGTTACGTACTGGTGGAGAAGTTCTTGAAAATAAAGTGCAGCAAGTATTAGAAATCGTCGGTTTAGAAAATCGTGCTGACGATAAAGTTGGTACGTATTCGTTAGGGATGAAGCAGCGTTTAGGGATTGCACAGGCGCTTCTTGGGAATCCAGATTTTATTATTTTGGATGAACCGTCTAATGGATTAGATCCAGTTGGAATTAAGCAGCTTCGTAAAATTGTACTCGATTTACAGCGTGAGAAGGGAATTACTTTCTTTATTTCTAGTCATTTAATTCGTGAATTGGAGCTTATGTGTGATTCATGGGTCATGATTCGAGAAGGATCATTAATATGGCGGGGAACGACGGAAGAATTGCAAGGAAGGAATAAAGAATTAGAAGATATTTTTGTGGAGATGATGAGCTCATGATGATGTTAGTACGCTCGGAATGGGAGCGGCTTTGGGCGAAGAAAGTAACATGGCTTTGTTTTTTGATGATACCAGTGATGTTACTTGGGGCTGCTAAGTACTATTTAAAACATAATCAAGAGGTCGAAAGGATAGCGGTTGATTATACATATGCGAATTCGTTCCCCGTCCTTGCATTATCTGAAATGCTTATGAGTATATGTAATCTTGTTTTACTCGTTTTAATTGTTCTTGTGTTTGCTCAAGAGTATCATAGCGGTCAAATTAGGATGGTAATCCAAAGATCATATACGTATTCGGAGGTTTTGATTGCAAAAATAATTACGATAGTAGCGGTAAGTTTGCTATTTATAAGTGTTTATTTTATTTGCAGTTATTGTATTGGCTATATTTTCTTTGAGCATGAACCGAATATTCTTTTGTTTTATCATACGGAAAAAACGAATGCACTTGGCGTGTTCTTATACTGTATTTCTTATTACGGAATTGCTTATCTTACTTTAATAGCAATGGCTAGCATATTAATTATGCTGTCGGTTATAAGTAAATCGACAACAAGTGCGACTCTTCTTGGTATGGGATTCATTATATTTTCCTTTGGATACCCAGCGATGGCGTTAGTGATAGGCCAATCCCCGACTTTTCTTTATATTAATTATTCTTCTTTAATTAAATTGCAACATGAAGGAATTGCTATATCTTTATCTGGTAGTTCAAGAATGATTCTTTTTGGATCTGTAGTTTTACTACTATACATTGTTGTTTGTAATACTGTAACAGTTTATTGGATAGGGAAAAAAGATAATTTTGTGTGAGGTGTGAAGAATGAGACAAATACTTATAAGTGAATTTGAACGGATTTTTAATAGAAAAAAGACGAAAGCATTAATAGTTATTTTTGGGCTGCTACTTATTTTGCATAGCGTATGGGTTCATACTTTTGGAGTTGCCATTTATGATACAAAAGGAACAGAAGCAATCTTAAGTAATTTAAACTTTCCTGTCGCAGTTACAAGAGAATGGTATTTTACGTTATTCTTATTAATTTTTCCAATCTTATTTATTGATAGTTTTAATAGTGAAATTTCATCTGGTGCGTATCGGCTTGTTATGATTCGTCCCGTAGGTAGATGGGAATTATTATTGGCGAAATGGATTACTCAAATGAGCATTGTAAGTTTGTTTTTGTTAATGGCATTCATTGAGAGTTATATATATGGAACATTTTTTATAAGGCGTGCAGAAGAGACATTCTTTTTAGATAAACAAGTCATTTATAGTGCGAATGCTTCTATTTTATATACTGTAAAATATTATTTAATACTATGGTTTATAGCAAGTGCTTTAACAATGTTGAGTAGTTTTGTAAGTCTGTGGTTTCAAAACGCTATCATTACGTATTTTGTAATAGTTGGTTTATTAGTAGCAAGTTTATATGTGAATGAAGAATTAAGTTATTTTGTAATTGGAAGTGGATCAATTCTAAGAATATTAAGTGAGGGGAAAGGAACATTTTACCTGATAAATGGTACAATTTTAGGAGGATGTGCAATAGCGGCTATGTTTAGTTGGTGTAAAAAAGATATATTTAATTAGGGGGGACTTGCCGTGACGAGCAAAATACTACTTGTAGACGATGAACCAGATATTCTTACATTTATTGAAGATAGTCTTGTCATGGAAGGATATGAAGTAAGAAGTGCATTAAGTGGTGAAGAAGCTTTGAAGAAATTAGATAATAGCGTGGATCTCATTATTTTAGACGTTATGTTGCCAGATATGAATGGGTTTAAAGTTTGCGAGAAGATGAGAGAGTCTTATGCATGCCCAATCTTATTTTTAAGTGCGGATAGTAGTGAACGGTCTCGGATAGAAGGTTTATTGATTGGTGGAGACGATTATATTAGTAAGCCATTTAGTTTAAAAGAGTTGAAAGCAAGAATTGTTGCCAATTTGCGCCGTACGACAGATTTAAGAATGGTAGATCAAAAGGAATTTCTACGCTATGGAAGTATATTAATAGATTTGCAAAACTACGAAATAATGAATGGGAAAGAAAAAATTCATTTTACAAAGAAAGAGTATGAAGTTGTGAAAATGTTAGCACTTCATGCTGGTCAAGTTTTGACGAAAGAGCAGCTGTTTGAAAAGATTTGGGGATATGATAGTGAAAGTGATGTCTCTACTGTAGTTGAGCATATAAAGAAAATTAGAACAAAGCTTAGTGTATATGACAGAGAAAATACATATATTCAAACGGTGTGGGGAATTGGATATAAGTGGAGTGTACAGAATTGATGCAAAGGTTAAGGATTAAACAACAGCTAGTAGCTGGCTTCTTAATAGTTCTACTTGGTAGTTTAATACTAACGGTTTTAACAGCGGCTAGTGGTTGGTATTGGCTAACGAAGAATGGGAAAGTATTTCCTGCGAATTATTATGAACAGAAAATCCCTATGATAAAAGAATATGTAAAAGATAAAGGCATACTATTGTTAAATGAGAAAGAGCGAAATGGATTAGAGAAAATTGTCCCTAAAGAGGGAATTAAATATCAAATTGTTAATAGGCAAGGAGATATTTCTTATGGTACATATAACAAGAAATTAATAACAAATGAGAGACCGATTTCGAGTGTTATTAATACAAATATTTATGGTGAAGAAGATGATAATGAAGTTACGACATATCTGCCTTTAGTAGATAGGAATGGAGATTTACAAGGAGCGATAGGGTTTAATTATCATTTAACAATATCTACTGCTTCGGCAGTTGATTCCTTTTTTGTAATCTTATTTTTAGCTTCACCCTTTATATACATTACAATTTTGTCCTACATTATTTCAAATCGAATGGGAAAAAGAATAAAGAAACCACTAGTTGAACTATCAGAGGCCTCAAAAAGAATTCAAGAGCAGGATTTAAATTTTCATTTAGAGTACAACGCGAAAAATGAAATTGGTGAATTAGTCAGTTCGTTTGAAAATATGCGTGCAGCGCTAGCTACTAGTTTGTCACGACAATGGGAGTTAGAAGAAGAAAGGAGAGAATATATTAGAGCTATTTCTCACGATTTGAAAACGCCATTAACGATTGTGCAAGGTCATACAGAAGGTTTGCAAAGTGGTTTATGGAAAAATGAAGATTTGTTACATCGGTATTTACAAACGATTGAAAGAAACACAAACAGAATGACAAAGCTTCTTGAGGAGTTCCAAATAGTAAATGAGCTAGAGAGTTTCTCATTTCAATTACGTTTAAATAAAGTACATATAAATCCATTCTTTCTTAAAAAACTAGAAGAATATGAATGCATAGCTAGAAAAAAAGAAATTGATTGGGATGTCATCTTTGAAAATAATGAGGATATACAAAGCTTAGTATTTGATCAAGAGCGAATCAGTCAAGTAATGGACAACATCGTAATGAATGCAGTTCGATTTACTCCGGTGTCAGGGAAGATGCTTTTGAAAGTATGTGCTTGGCATGAAGCAATAGAGTTTCATGTATATGATTCAGGGCCTGGTTTTCAAGAAGGAGATTTTAAAAAAGTATTACAACGTTTTTATCAGGGAGATCAGTCGCGTTCAGGAAGCAAGGAGCATTTTGGACTCGGGTTATATATTGCTAAGACAATCGTTGAGAAGCATGGTGGTAAAATTCAGGTAGAAAATAGTGAGGTGAGAGGCGGGGCACACGTTTCGTTTCGGATTCCGAGCGGAGGTATATAGATGAAAATTGATTGTCGAAAAATGTCGGTAAGTCGATATTCTGTGTCGAATCGTCGATATAATGAAAAAATCGCTGATATATTTGAAAAATCGCTGATATAATCTGGTTGGTACTGGATGGGGTATATGGAAAAGAAGTTGCCGTGAAGGTAACTTCTTTTTATTGTGATGCCGTGGTATGCACAACAACATAAAAAAGCTGGAAGAACATCTTCCAGCTTACGAGTTACTTTCAATTTGGCGACCGTTTTCTTCTTCGTTGTCTTGTAATAGGTTGAATACATCTGCTAGACAGAATGCAATGAACCAAGTCCATAGACCGTGGAAGAAAGCTGAGCTTAATTGAAGTGGTAATGTATAGTTAGTCATTGAGTAGGAAATACATCCGCCAACGATTCCGATCATTGTTAATAACATTGTTTTTTGCGCATTTTCTTCTGGATTAAAGAGGAAGAAAATGTATCCACCTAAAATTGAAGCGCTTACAAGTGTTTCGATTCCATTAAAAATGATATTCTCTCCAAGCTGAGTGTTTGTCCAGAAGCAGATTGTTCCGCCGATAATAGCAAACAGGACAGCTATTGTATATCGTATATATTGATTCATATGTTCATCTCCTTATGTAATAAGATGATTTGGAAGTCAAAAAGGTAGGTATAGTATATTGAAGTGAGTTTTAGTTGTACGTATCTTTTTATAAAAAGATCATTGAAGAGTGATCGGTTTTTTAAACCGTTACGTGTATGGTGATTGAAATATACCCGACTTCTCGTTTCTTTTTGTTTGTAAAATATGAGAAACTTCCAAGTCTATATACTCTTTTTTTGTGAGTCTGTTTTCATTATAACACATTTAGAGGCATAATAATAGAATTATCTGATTTTGTAATAAGTGTAAAAAATAAAAAGCGCAAAGAAATACCAGTAACGGTGCAGTTTAGAGGAAGAAGGATTTTCATTTACTATGATGAAATATGTAATCAAGGTGGGATATAAGAAGGGGACTTAAATACTATAAAAATGTTTTATGCCATGAATGGAAGGGAGGAGAGCTAACTTGGAATTCACAACAGAAAGATTAACAGTTAGACCTTTTAAGAGTACCGATTTACAGGATGTATTTGCCATTTATAATAATGATGATACATGTAAGTTCCTATTACATAATAAGTGGACTCATGAAGACATGCAGAAAAGATTTAATAAGAAGCTAGAAAATAATGTACTTACTAAAGATTCAATATTAAGTTTAGCAGTTATATACAAAACGAAAGTAGTTGGTGATTTATCTGTATGGTACACAAATATGAAAGACACTGTTGAGATTGGTTATAGTTTTTCAAATGAAGTAACTGGAAGAGGTTTGGCAACAGAAGCAGTAAGTCGTTTGGTATTTAAATTATTTAATGAATGTAATGTACACCGTATACAAGCTAATCTTGATGCACGAAATACAGCTTCACAAAAATTGTGTGAACGAATAGGCATGAGAAAGGAAGCACATTTCATACAAGATTTCTGGAATAAAGATGAATGGACAGATAGTATTGTATATGGAATGCTATCCTCCGATTTGTAGTAATAAACTTAATGATTGTATTATGCTAAAGGGTACGTGAGTTGAATAACAAAGGGCATAACATACTATATGTTATGCCCTTTCATGTATTGACCTTTTTATATGCGTTTGAAACGGCCGACAATTTCAACTGTTTCAGTAATGTTCATAAATGCTTTATTATCCACTTGACGGATAATACGTTTCATTTCGCCTAACTCATAGCGAGTCACGACAGTGTAAATCATTTTTTTCTTATGGTTTGTATAGCCGCCGACAGCATCTACCATTGTCACGCCACGTATGCCGTGATGTAGTAGGGCGCTTTTTATTTCCTCGCCTTTTTCTGTAATTGTCATTATCGTTAATTTAATATGTTTCGTATGCACAGCATCGATCACTTTGCTGACTACAAATCGACTAATTAACGTATAAAGTGTAATATCCCATCCGAAAATAAATCCTGCTACAACAAGTAAGATTAAGTTGAATACAAATATGATTGCTCCAATTGAAACATCTCGATATTTCGCTACAATCAATCCAACAACATCAAAACCACCTGTTGAAGAAGCAAATCGGAATATGATTCCTGAAGCTGCTCCGCAAATTACACCGCCGAATACAGAAGATAGTAAAATATCATCTGAAACTTGGTGTACAGGGATAATGTTCATCGCTAACGATGATACAGCTACAAAGTACGCTGTTAAAAAGGTTGTCTTCTTGCCTAAGTAAAAGTGACTTAAAATAAGAAGAGGAATGTTTAGTAAAAAGATAAGTGCACCGATATTGTAGTGCATTAAATAACCGATAATCATCCCTACTCCAGCAAATCCACCGCTAATCATGTTATGCGGGATAAAGAACATATTCATAGAAATTGCATACAAAATAGAAGCTACGAAAATAACAACCAACTGTATGATAAATTCTAAGTGAAATGTTTTAGCTGCTGGGAAGGATAAAAAGGCGGTGTCGGGAACGTAATCGGCGTCTCCTAGTTGACCCATAGTATGTTTCATCTCCATATTCATTTTTGATTACAAGAAGAGAATAAAGGTTTTTTCAAAAACTGGCAATAGTTTTATTATAATGCAAAAATTTTATAAATTTCTAATAAATCAAGCCTATTCATTGATGTGTGTGAATATACTAAAGAAAGCGAATACAATGTTTCTTAATTATTATTTTCTTGAGAAAATATGCAAAATACTTTTTTTTGACGATAAAAGGAAATAGAGAATGTTTGCCGAATGTGCTAAAATGACCTTATTAAGGATGTGAAGCGATGGAATTTTTATTGCAGGATGCAATTCTATATATATCGTTTGTAACGACAGCACTTTGTTTATTAGAAGTTTTCTTCCTTGCTAACGTTTCTCGCTTTGTGCGTCAGCAAGCATCGAGCGGTAGACAAAGAGCATTTGCGTTAGTTGATACATGTGAAGATAGTGCGGGGAATGTACCGCTATTTTCTATTTTTTATAAATATGGAATGATTCGTTCTGTGCGCAGACAAGAATCGAGTGAAGAGAATGACGAGGTCGGTCCGTATACACCAATGTTTCGCTAAATAATTACGAAACATTGGAGGAATGAACATGTTAAAATCATACCGAGCTGTGCTCGTTAGTTTATCATTATTACTTGTTTTTGTTTTATCTGGTTGCAGTAATGCAGCCCCAATTGATGCACATAGTACGGGAATTTGGGATCATTATTTTGTCTATCCAATCTCGTTTATGATTCAATTTGTTGCTCATCATATACCGGGAGCTAGCTTCGGGATTGCTATCATTATTATGACGCTCGTTATTCGTTCAGCAATGATTCCATTAGCTGTTTCGCAATATCGTAGCCAAGCGAAAATGAAGAAAATGCAACCTGAATTGCAGAAGTTAAAGAAAAAATACGGTGATGTAAGTAAAAATCTTGAAAAACAAAAACAGTATCAAAAAGAAATGTCAGAACTAATGAAATCAGGCGGTTGGAATCCACTTGCTGGTTGCTGGCCAATCTTTATACAAATGCCGATTTTCTCTGCTTTGTATTATGCCATTAGCCGAACAGAAGAGATTCGCACATCTTCGTTTTTATGGGTGAACTTAGGACATGCAGATCCTTATCATATATTACCGATTATTGCAGCATTAACGACATTTATTCAGATGAAAGTTTTCCAATCTAATATTACACCTGGAGAACAAGTACAGATGCTAAAGATGCAGCAAATTATGATGCCAGCAATGATTCTATTTATGGGATTCGCAGCACCATCAGGACTTGTGTTGTACTGGATAACAGGTAACTTATTTACAATGACACAAACAATTGTATTAAGAAGAATAATGGAACGTGAAGAATTACAATTACAAAAAGCATAGAATAACGCCGCTCGTGATGAGCGGTGTTTTTTTGTGAAGTCGTTAAGGAAATGTTAAGAAACCAACATTACTATAGGCATTGTATACGAGAGTGTACATGCATTAGAAATATGAAGGAGGAAATTTCCTATGAAGAAGAAAACAGTTGGGTATTTAGCGATTGCAGGTGCTTTATCATTCGGAATCATTGGGGGAGTCGGCATCCCGGCATTCGCGGCAACGAATACTCCAGCAGCTGAGCAATCTACAAAAACGGCGAAAAAAGATTTAGATGACGCTACAAAACAAAAAGTAAAAACGATTATGAATGATACAAAGAAACAGTTAGAGGAGCTAGGTGTAAAGCTTCCAGAGAAAGAAAAACATAAAGAAATGTTTGCGGGATTAGATGAACAGGCGAAAGAAAAAGCGAAATCAATTTTAGAGCAAGAGAAATCTGGAAAATTAACAAGAGAACAAGCAAACGAAGAATTAACAAAACTAGGAGTGAAGTTGCCGGAAAAGGGTAAACACAAAGAAATGTTTGCGGGATTAGATGAACAGGCGAAAGAAAAAGCAAAATCAATTTTAGAGCAAGAGAAATCCGGCAAATTAACACGTGAACAAGCAAAAGAGGAATTAACGAAGTTAGGCGTGAAAATGCCGGAGAAGGGTAAGCGTAAAGATATGCTTGCTAATTTAGATGAACAGGCGAAAGAAAAAGCAAAATCTATTTTTGAACAGGAAAAGTCCGGGAAATTAACACATAAGCAAGCAAAAGAAGAATTAACAAAACTAGGTGTGAAACTTCCAGAGAAAGAGAAGCATGAAGACATCTTTGCGGGATTAGATGAGGCAACAAAAACAAAAGTAAAAGCGATTTTAGATAATGAAAAGAAACAATTAGAGGCATTGAATGTCGATCTTCCGCATCATAAGTTTTTTATGAACAAAGAAGATAAATAAGCGAATTACATATCTTTCGTGTGGGCAACCGGAAGATACGTATGCGAGGAGGCTGTTTTTGGAACAGTCTCCTCTTACTTATTGTCGTTTTTTGTTGGTAAATCGATATATTTCGAAAATCGCCGATATAAATTAAGTTGCGGTCGATATATTTTGAAAATCGCTGATATAAATTAAGTTGTGGTCGATATATTTGAAAAATCGCTGATATAATTTTTTATCGCTACACTGTTCCAAAGATACTAGGAAATTAGAGAAGTGTCGTAACTTCTGTTATAATATAAGAAGAGAAATATTTCGCATGTTATATAAAAAAATATATTGATTTTTTCTAACAATTCAATATAATGAACAATAACTACAAAATTCGACATCGAGAAGTGATGATGAGGACACGATCAATTTTTTACGATTCTCAGAGAGGGAAGCCTTTGGCTGTGAGCTTCCTAATACGAAAAAATGGATTACCACCTCTGAACTGCAGCAGTGAACGAACATCTAGTAATTGCTTGCCGGCAAAAACCGTTATTTTAGACTTGAGAAATTGGTGAAGTGTGTTACTTTGCGAATTGAAACAAGGGTGGAACCACGAATATAACACTCGTCCCTTTTTTAGGGAGGAGTGTTTTTTTATTTCATTTTTGCATCACACTAGGATTGGAAGGAGGATACGCAGCATGCATCATGATGAGAAGAACAAAATTGGTTTAACGGTAGCACTTTCTATCGTAGTAGGAACGATTATTGGGTCTGGTGTGTTTATGAAACCAGGCAGCGTATTAGATTACTCAGGGAGTTCTAATATGGCGATTCTTGCTTGGGTAATTGGTGGTCTGTTGACGCTAGCAAGTGGTTTAACAGTAGCTGAAATAGGAGCGCAAATCCCGAAAAATGGTGGGTTGTATACGTACTTAGAGGAGATTTACGGAAGTTTTTGGGGATATTTATCAGGCTGGATGCAAACAATTGTTTATGGGCCAGCTATTATTGGAACATTAGGGCTATACTTTAGTTCTTTAATGATTAATTTTTTCTATTTAGATAAAGTATGGAATTTACCAATTGCGATCGGAACAGTTGTGTTCCTTGGCGTTGTAAATAGTATGGGAACAAAATACGGAGGTATCGTTCAAACGATTACGACAATCGGAAAGATGATTCCAATCGTATTAATTGTTGTGTTAGGTTTTTGGAAAGGAAATAGCGATATCTTTAACGTAGTTGTGCCAATATCAGAAAATCAAAGTATCGGGATGGCAATTTTAGCAACGTTATTTGCTTATGACGGCTGGATTTTACTTGCTTCGATTGGTGGAGAAATGAAGAATCCAACAAAGTTATTACCGAAAGCTATGACAGTTGGGATTTTAATTGTAACAGCTGCTTACGTATTAATTAATTTGGCGTTACTGAATGTATTACCAGCAACGCAAATTGTAGACCTTGGAGAAAATGCAACAGCGACAGCTGCAGGAATGCTACTTGGAGAATACGGCGGGAAAATTATTAGTATCGGTATTATCGTTTCTATTTTCGGTTGTTTAAATGGAAAGATTTTAACGTTCCCACGTATCCCGATGTCGATGGCAGAACGTGGACAACTTCCATTTGCTAAGTTTATTGCGAAGGAAAGCCCAAGATTTAAAACACCAGCAAATGCGATTACTGTTGAAATCATTTTAGGAATTATTTTAATGATTATTAGTGATCCGAATAAGCTATCTGAGATTTCCGTATTCATTATTTATATTTTCTACGTAATGACGTTTATTGGCGTCTTCATTTTAAGAAAGCGCAATAAGAATAAAGAGCGTGCATACAGTGTACCGTTATTCCCAATCGTACCAATCGTTGCGATTTTCGGCTCGCTCTTTGTAATTGGTAGTGCCATTATCAATGATCCGGTAAGTTGTTTCTTATCAATTGGAATTGTCTTTACTGGGCTGCCGGTGTATTGGTATTTAAATAAGAAGAATAAAGTGTCATGATTGAAGGGTAGGCGTATAATACGCCTACCTTTTTTACTGTAAAAAAATTGTACTTGTTTTCAATTTCTATTTTGGTTACTATAGTCGTAGTAACCAAAATAGAAAGCGTGGGGAAAGACTTGAATTTTCGTGTGTATATTTTAGCTATCGCGGCTTTCGTAGTCGGAACGGTTGAGCTAATTATAGGAGGAACGCTTGATTTAGTTGCCAATGATTTAGGTGTATCTATTAGTGCAGCTGGTCAGCTAATCACAATATTTTCAGTAGTATTTGCTTTATCAGGTCCTGTTTTATTAGCATTAACAGGAAAGTTTGACAGAAAAACATTGTATGTTGGGGCATTATCAATTTTCTTAATCGGAAATATTATTTCAGCATGTAGTGTGAATTACGGGATGTTAATGTTCTCAAGGGTGATTTGTGCGGCGAGTGGTTCGCTTATTATTGCACTGTCAGTAACACTTGCTTCTAGCGTTGTAGAACCGCATTTTCGTGCGCGTGCAATTGGAATCATTTTCATGGGGATTAGTGGATCACTTGTACTTGGAGTACCGCTTGGCCTTGTACTCGGAAATGCATACGGATGGCGTGCACCATTTGTACTCATTTCAATCTTAACAGTTATAGCAATCGCTTGTATTTCTCTATTTTTAACGAAAGTACCACCGACATCGGTATTATCAATAAGAGAGCAAATTGCTACGTTAAAAGATAAAAAAATCGTCAGTGCACAGTTAACGTCATTCTTATTTTTAACAGGTCATTTAACACTATATGCATATTTAACACCATTTTTAAAAGATGTTATGCATGTGGAAGCGAATTGGATTAGTGTATTTTACTTCATTTTCGGAATCGCAGCGGTACTTGGAGGCGGCCTTGGGGGCTTTCTTGCTGACAAATGGGGATCGAAGAAAAGTATTATCTCAATTATTATCGTATTTGCGTGTGCAATCTTCCTATTGCCGATGATGACATTCTCATTCCCGCTGTTCATTATTATGATGGGACTTTGGAGTATGCTGAGCTGGGCTATTTCGCCAGCACAACAAAATTATTTAATTGAAATTGCACCGGAATCAGCTGGTATTCAGCAAAGTTTAAATAACTCTGCCCTTCACTTAGGAATTGCGCTCGGTTCAACAGTAGGCGGAGTTGTTATTGAGAAATCGTCTGTTATATATAATGCTTGGGTAGGAGGCGGCTTTATTATATTAGCGCTGCTTTGTGCAATTTTCTCGATTACGAGAGGACGTTCTACTCAGTTTGCAAAAGAAGAATCTATCGTTTGATAGGTTCTTTTTTGATTTGTAAAAAATTGCAGGTTTTGGTAGGCGAATGGAGAAAGTTGTATATAGCGAGGTGATAGAAAATGGCATATGATTTAGTAGGAGTGATACTAAGCCTTATACCAATATTTGTGGTCACGTTTATTTTTAGATGGGTCCGTTTCATTTATCAAAATTCAGAGAAACAAGTGGAGCAAAATGAGAAAATTATTGAGCTGTTGATGGAGATAAAGGAAAAAGATAAGTAATATGTATTCATTTGAAATTTGTTTCTCGTAAGATATGAAGGCACTTATAAAGTGCCTTTTTTAGTATGTTTGAAAATTGAAAATATGTAATGTTCATTTGTCAATAGCAGCATGAGAACAAACAATTTTAATGTTGCTTATTACTTTGAAACTTTCTCAACAATTCGACAAGATACTACAAAAAAACCACCTATTCTCTTTTTTTCACTATAAGTACAATGAAACAGTAAGATTGCTTCATGTAGAAATTTATATATGGTGGTGGAGAGAATGAAACGAAAGATGGTAGGGAAATGGTTTAGTTTTTTAAGTGCTCTTATTATTTTATTAGGAATTGCAATGCCGCAAGTGAAGGCAGAAGTAATGAACAGAGAAACATATAAAATGGATTGGAGTTATAGTAAGTCGAAACAGCGTGAAATAAAGACAGAAATAATTAAAACGGCTTCGGGTAGTATTGCGTATTGTTTAACGCCTGATTTACGTTCTCCCAATGGGGATGATTTGCCTGAAATGGGGAAAACATCCGATGCTGTATATCGTATTTTATTAAATGGATATCCTCAAAAAAGCCCATCTGAATTAGGGGTAGTGACAGTAGAAGAGGCGCATTATGCTACACAATTAGCGGTATGGATTGCAGCAAATGAATTAACGGAAGAAGATTTAGTTGCAAAAAATGAACGAGTACATAATCTTATGAAGCGTTTAGTAGAGGTTTCAAAAAAAGAAACTGAATCACAAGATATATTTTTTAAAGTTAATCCTGTAGATCCACAAACTGCTACACAAAAAGGGAATTATTTAGAAACAGGATTTTATGCAGTGCAAACAAATGCGATTTCTGGCTCTTATACAATTCTTCCTGAAAATGCTCCTAAAGGGCTTCGAATTGTAAATGAAAAGGGAGAAGAAAAAAGTATATTATCAATTAACGAAAAATTTAAAATATTAATCCCGAAAGATACGAGTAGTGGTAATTTTAAAATGAAAGTGAAGTCTACTTTAACAAATTTACAAGCAATAGCTTTTAAAGGATCAGAAAAAGTTCAAAATACAACGGTATTGTTACAAAGAAATAGTGAGAAAATCAGTACAGATTTAGTGGTAAATTGGGAATCAGTAGGCTCTTTAAAGATTATGAAATTAGGAGAAAAAAAGGAATTATTAAAAGGGGCGGTGTTTGAAGTTTCTAATGAAAACTTTAAACAAAATGTTACGACTAATGATAAGGGCATTGCGGAGTTAGGTAATCTTCCAATCGGTATATATAGCGTCAAAGAAATTCAAGCGCCAGCTGGATATGTGTTAGACGGAAGTGTTAAAAAAATTGAAGTGAAAACTGGTGAAACTGCTGTATTAGAGTTGAAAAATGAAAATGTAAAAGGTGAATTAGAAATAACGAAAGTAGATATAGCGGATGAGAATACAAAATTACCGAATGCAGAATTTACAATCTACAACGAACAAGGGAAAGAAGTAGTAAAAGGGAAAACGGATGAAAAAGGTATAGCGAAATTCAAATTATCATACGGAAAATACACGTATAAAGAAACAATAGCGCCAAATGGATATGTAATAAGTGAAGAGACATTCGCATTTGAAATAAAAGAGGATGGAGAAATTATTAAACATATCGTTCAAGATAAAAAAGTAGAAGGTGAATTAGAAATAACGAAAGTAGATATAGCGGATGGGAATACGAAACTGCCGAACGCAGAATTTACAATCTACAATGAACAAGGAAAAGAAGTAGTAAAAGGAAAAACGGATGAAAAAGGTATAGCGAAATTTAAACTACCATACGGAAAGTACACGTATAAAGAAACAATAGCGCCGAATGGATATGTAATAAATGAAGAGACGTTCGCCTTTGAAATAAAAGAGAATGGACAAATTATTAAACATATTGTTCAAGATAAGAAAGTAGAAGGTGAATTAGAAATAACGAAAGTAGATATAGCGGATGGGAATACGAAATTGCCAAATGCAGAGTTTACAATCTACAACGAACAAGGGAAAGAAGTAGTAAAAGGAAAAACAAATGAGCAAGGTATAGCGAAATTCAAACTACCATACGGAAAGTACACGTATAAAGAAACAATAGCACCAAATGGATATGTAATAAATGAAGAGACGTTCGGATTTGAAATAAAAGAGGATGGAGAAATTATTAAACATATTGTGAAAAATAAGAAAGAAGAAAAGCCATCACTTCCTTCTAAGCCGAATAAGCCAACATCGAATGGAGAAGTGAAACCTTCCGCTGATGTGAAGCAGGTGCAACAACATAATACTCATAATGAAGTGCGATTACCAGCTACTGGTGGCGTCGGCAATGAATTTACGGTTTTATTCGTTTTAGGAATTAGTTTTATTATTGCTGGTGCTTATGTGTTAAGAATGAAAAATAGAAAAGAAATGTAGAAAAAAAACGCCTTGTAATAGAGGCGTTTTTTTAGTATCTCAACTTCATCAATAAACTTTTAATTTCCTCATCTTCCATAAAGAGGTCATGGTGTTTCTGGGTAATCTTTGCAAGTGCAACGTCGTGATAGAAAAATTCTGTAAAGAACTTTACGAAAGGTTGTGACATTGTTTTCATCGCTTGCCATGACTCTTGCTCTACACCAGCAAATAAAATTTCACGATCGTCAACGATGAGCAGTAAGTATCGCTCTAGCGCGTTAGGCTCTTCGGCTGGGATTAGAAAATGCATGTTTTCTAAGTCTGTTTTTACTTTTCCAACTATAAGGGATTCGGTTTTGACGCCTTGTTTTGCTTTTTCTTCTAATAACGGAAGATATTCTAAAAGAGTATCGTTCCAAGCTGAAATGCGAATTGATTCTTTTGCACTTTCGATGAGCTCTTTACTTTGAACGCGAATAGAAGATTGCATTTTTAAGCTCCACACACGGTCATCTGTAAATGATTTTTTCGATATAGTTGTCTCTAATTCTTTAATATTGGATTGAAATTCTGTCGTTAATTTTTCAATTGCTAGCTTGAGTGGTAATGCTGTATACATCTTTTTCTTCTCCGAAACAGAATCCATTACCATTCCTTTATCGATTAGACGTGCAAGCACTTCATATATTTTTGCTTTTGGCACGCCAGAATGCTTCACAATCGTTGTAGCATCTAATGGCTCGTTGCTTGATACGACAACTTCGTAAGCTTGGCTTTCATATTGTGAGAAACCGAATTTTTGTAACATAGTTACCTGGTTTAAAATTCTTATAAAAATCTATAAATCGTTGGCGAACCAAGTCAAATGCCAACTACCGAAAAGGAATCTCACCTTTTTCCTGTCCGTAAGGGTTGTGACCTTTTTATCCACCTAGTGTGAAAGAATGACGGCAGGTTCCTGTTAGGAACGATCTGTCCTTGCATACTACCATTCATCCAAGTCAGTAGTATGCAAGAGGTTATAAGAAATAAACCAGTCCCCCCCTTCTCATTTAAATTTTAAATACGAATTGTTGATTGCTCATATAAACAGTTTTATGAAGAATGCTCCACAATTTCCAATTGTGATATTCCTTCCACGTTTGAATTGTTTGTAACCATTTTTTATATACTTTTTTCGTATTCTTTTTACTTTCTTCCATGGAAGCAACAAGAATACGCAGTTTTGTTGTAATTTGGTTTTTTAATAATAATATAATCTCTTTTGGTACTTGTTCTTGCAATTCTAATCCACGTCTTGCGATCGTGAAGGCGGCTGCTTCATGAACGCTAATACCGAAATTTTTACTGTATTTTAATTTTCCCATCACACTTGTATAAGCGGGGTTTACTGTTTTAACAGAAAATCCGTTACGAAGACCCATACGAATTAAACTGTTCAACATCTTTTTATACGTAAATTGATGGAAATTACGATTACTGTATGTATCAGTATCATGAGATTGTTGAAACTTTAAATCTTCTAAAACAATTCCACCTACATTGTTTTCCAATAACCATGTTTTAATTTGTTGTACGATTTGTCCAATTATCGTTGCGCGTTTGTTTGTTGAAAACGTATTCAGATTGTGTAGATAAAAAATTTTTGAACCTTTAAAATTACCTTGTTTTGTACATAAACTAACTGCAATGCGGTCCGGATTTACATCAATTCCTGCAATTACATCTGATTGTGGTGTTTCCTTGAAATCTAGTACACGACCTATTTCTGTTTCATCAAACGTAATATTTACATAAAATTCATTTTGTTTACGAATGATTTCTACACTATATTTTTGATGCTCTATAATCGGTTTTCCTTTTGGATTTACACCGATTCGCTTTCCCATAACGACATTTGTGATTTGATGATAAAAATGATATGGAATGATAATCGGAACTTTGATTCGTGGGCTT
>NZ_VEPX01000024.1:0-28526 GCF_006349665.1 Bacillus sp. CD3-5
CTTCCAGTAGATCCGGTGTTCCCAGTGGGTCCAGTGCTTCCAGTAGATCCGGTGTTCCCAGTGGGTCCAGTGCTTCCAGTAGATCCGGTGTTCCCAGTGGGTCCAGTGCTTCCGGTAGATCCGGTGATGCCAGTGGGTCCGGTGATGCCAGTAGATCCAGTGATGCCAGTGGGTCCAGTGCTTCCAGGAGATCCGGTGCTTCCAGTAGATCCGGTGTTCCCAGAAGGTCCGGTGCTTCCAGTAGATCCGGTATTCCCAGTGGATCCAGTATTCCCGGTAGGTCCGGTGCTTCCAGTAGCCCCATTTTCTACTAAGACAATATAATCTGGAGATACATTAGGAAATCCTTGAGGTGCATCCTTTTTTACAACATAGCCGCTGCTCGTATAAGTAACAACTTGTCCGGCTTTATAGTTTGGAGCGGCTGCAAGACTAAAGGCGGTAGTACTTTGTAAACCAGCTCCTGTACCCCCAGTAGCGCCGGTAGCTCCAGTGGGTCCGGTGATGCCGGTGGGTCCGGTGATGCCGGTGGGTCCGGTGATGCCGGTAGGTCCAGTGATGCCAGTGGATCCGGTGATGCCAGAAGGTCCAGTGATGCCGGTAGGTCCGGTGATGCCGGTAGGTCCGGTGATGCCAGTGGGTCCAGTATTCCCGTTAGAACCACTGGGGCGTCTGCCATCGCAACTAAAACAATTACGTGGGTACATGTATGTTCTCCTTTCTATATTTTGAAAATCTAGTTTTTAAAATAGAACTACTATATGTATATTAGGAATTCTATATTTTTGTGTGGTTGATTGTATTGTGTGTCTAGATTTTAACAGTAGGGTGAAAGTGTATTATATATCGAATTTTTTTCTATTTTAAGTTTAGTAAAAAGAGATAGCTAAATTAGCTATCTCTTTAAAAATTTATAACCACCATTTTTCCTGTGGAACCAAAGTAACATCCACTTCAAAATTCTCTTTAAACCAATCATACATCAATGTTTCTTTCACTTACTACATACATTGTATATTGTTCATAATTTTCTGTATATATTTTTAAAGAAAAATGGTGGTACAATATATGAAGGATACGAGAGAGGATGAACATTAACATATGTACGTTACTGTAACAGAAGCAGCATATAAAAAAATTATGGATACGATTCCAAATGAAGCGAAATATATAAAGTTATTTTACGATAATGAAGGTTGCGGTTGTGTAATGAGCGGAATTATCGATTTAGTAGCTGTAGCAGAAAAAGATGAGCGCGATGTGGATATCGAATCTAGCACAATGAATTTTATCGCAGATCGCACAAAGCTTGTATTTATGGATGATAAGTTAACAGTTGATTGGCATGAAGGTGGAGGGACGTTTCAGCTGAAGAGCCCGAGCCAGTTTTATAATCCAAATATGAAGTTACACGTTCGAGTGTAGTAAAAAAAGGTGGTTCCAAAACGTATTTTGGAACCACCTTTTTTATTGTATAAGTCGCTATTATTGTCGTTTTTTGTTGATAAGTCGATATATTTAAAAAATCGCTGATATAATTCGAGTTGCGCCGATATATTTTGAAAATCGCTGATATAATTCGAGTTGCGCTGATATATTCAGAAAATCGCTGATATAATTTCATGCACCAAAACGTTTCATACAATACAAAGATTTTTTCACATAATGAAATGTACATATGATTGAATTTTCTGTATAATTGTTTTTGCGGAGGGGATACGCATGAGAAGATGGGGAATTGAGTTATTAATTTTAGCAGTCGTTATTATTTGGGGGATTAATTTTACGATTGCGAAATATGGACTTTTAGAATTTACAGCAATTGAGTTTACTGCACTTCGGATGATATCGGCGGCACCGCTTATGTTACTCCTTACATTTTTTATTGAGAAGTCGGTTTATATGGAGAGAAAAGATATACCTAGATTAATTATCGTTAGCGTTGTAGGTATTGTACTGTATCAAACGTTATTTATGGAAACTGTTAAATATACATCCGCTACCAATGCCTCTTTACTCATTTCTATTTCACCTATTTTTACAACTGTATTTGCGATTTTCTTGAAACAAGAAAAGTTTTCTTCTCGAAAGCTTATCGGTTCTATCGTTGCTTTTTGTGGTGCAGCATTAGTTTTAGCAGCGGGACATTCACTTGTTAGTTCCTTTTATGGAAATGGGATTGGACTCATTACATCAATATGTTGGGGGCTTTATCCTGTTTTAGCAAGTCCATTAATTAAAAAATATTCAGCGCTACGTGTTACCGCATGGTCAGCACTAGTTGGCGCTATTCCACTCTTGCTTTTAAGTGGACCATACGTATTTATAATGCCATTTCACATTACACATGGAATAACACTATTCGCTTTACTATATTCTATTTTCTTTGTAACAGTATTTGGTTTAGTGATGTGGTATGTTGGTGTACAAAAAATTGGAGCGTCACATACGATGGTATATATGTATATAACGCCACTTGTAGCTGTTTTATTTGCAGCTGTATGGGCAAATGAATATGTATCGTTTCAACAAATAATCGGTGGAATTATTATTTTCTTCGGTTTATGGTTTGTGAAATCGGAGAAAGTAAAAGTGCATTCTACTGCAGGGGAACCTATATCAAAATAGGAAAACAGATCACCTATGATCTGCTTTCCTATTTTTTTATTTTTGGTAAGAAGATGAGAAATAAGATAGCAGTAATAAGAGGAATTAAGTTTAAAAATGGAATACGGAAGAGTGTGATAAGAATAATACCCGGAAGAAGGACACCGAGGACAGCGTAGAAAATACTATGGTTTTTCGTGTACCAATACAATGAAAGTCCAATAAGTGCAGGGATAATGAGGTGAATGAGAGCCATTAAAAAATAAATCATTAGACGCCCCCTTTATTTGTGTACTTATTACATCATATCCGTATGTTCATAGATTGATATCAATTTTTTCATAAATGGACGAAAAATGTTTGAAAAAACGTCACAAATTATGAAAATATGATGTTTAAAATCTTGTATAATATTATTTTCTAAAAACATTTAAACAACATAAACATACCGTTTATGTTGTTTTTTATTTGAGTGAAATGGGTTTAAGTAGTATGAACTTGAAAGAAGTCTTTTGTTGGATAGATAAAAATTACTGAAGAAGAGGAGAACAGCATGATTAGTATGTCGTTAAGGTCGTTTAAAATTCAATCGTATTATATACTAGGTTTTCTTTTGCTAGGCTGGATGGTAACACCGTTTTCAGCACATTTTTTAGGTGCAGGAATTGGACTTATTGTAAGTATGTATTGCGTGTGGCTTTTAGGGAGACGAATTGAGAAGCTTGGAGATAGTATCGTAAAGAAAACGAAAGCACCGACGCTCGGTATGTTTAATCGTTTTGCGGCTGCTATTTTGGGCGCTATTATTATGTACGAAATTGAGCACCATATGGTTATGTGGGCATTTGCAGTAGGGATTATGGGCGGTTATTTTTTAATCGTCGTTAACTTAGGTTATTATAGTATGAAAGATGAAAAGGAACTAACCAAAAGATAAAAAGCCTCTTTTTAGATGGAATAGAGGATCTAGCGAGGGATATATCCGTAAGTTATATGTGTAAAAATGAATTTACCCTGGAATAAGGGATCCGGCGATGAATAGTACAATAGGAAGCGAAACTTTTCATAAAATACAGGTTTCTGCTTCCAATAAGTTAACATAAAATCACGTAATAGTATGACTTTTATGTTCTTTAAAAAAGTTGGATATAATACAAAAAACTATTCCGGTAATTAGAATAATATATTTTATCGTTTCACTTGTATGCTCAAATAAATTAACGTTAAGCATTACAAGTCCCCAAAACATTTGGAACGCTCCGTAACTGAATAAAATTTTTCCTGTACGAGAAAAATTTTTCATAGGTTTCACCCCTTCCTATATATGTAAATTATATCATAAAAAACTAAAAATAAATAAATATAAAGTGAAATTTCTGTAAATTAACAAACTAAGTCACAGATGAAGAGAGTAACGTTTCACTTTATATAAGATATAGAAAGAAGCTTACGTAAAAAACGTAAGCTTCTTTTTTATGTAAGTGTGTGTAACCGTTAAGCCGCATTGGGTTTTGTCGGTGAGTACGCGAAACTTTACGGTTACACGACACTTATTCATATGAGTAAAGGGTTATTCCAACAGAAAGTTTGCACTTAAGCGATTGGGCCGCCTAAGTTAATAATGTCTTCAGATACGCTGTCGAACTTTTTGAAGTTAGCTTTGAATTCATTTGCAAGTTCGATTGCTTTTGCTTTGTAAGCAGCTTTATCAGCCCAAGTTTGTTCAGGCATTAACACTTCGTCAGGTACACCTGGTACGTGAAGTGGAACTTCAAGACCGAAGATGTCATGTTTAGCTGTTTCAGTTTTTGCAAGTTCACCGTTTAATGCTGCTTGAATCATTGCACGAGTGTAGCCTAAGTTCATACGTTTACCAACGCCGTATTCGCCACCAGTCCAGCCAGTGTTTACTAAGAATACTTTCGCATCGTGTTTCTCGATTTTTTCACCAAGCATTTCAGCATAGCGAGATGCATCAAGTGGTAAGAATGGTGAACCGAAGCAAGTTGAGAATGTTGCTTGCGGAGATGTAACGCCGCGCTCTGTTCCTGCTAGTTTACTAGTGTAGCCACTTAAGAAATGGTACATAGCTTGTTCTTTTGATAATTTGCTGATTGGAGGCAATACGCCAGATGCATCAGCAGTTAAGAAGATAATTGTATTTGGGTGTCCTGCAACACTTGGCAGTACGATATTGTCGATCGCATGCATAGGGTATGCAGCACGAGTATTTTCTGTTAAAGTAGTATCGTTATAGTCTGCGATACGCGTTTGGTCATTAATGATAACGTTTTCTAAAACGGATCCAAATGTGATTGCATCGAAAATTTGTGGTTCTTTCTCGTGAGAAAGGTTTACACATTTCGCGTAGCAACCGCCTTCAATATTGAATACACCGTTATCAGACCAACCATGCTCATCATCACCGATTAATTTACGGTTTGGATCAGCAGATAATGTTGTTTTACCTGTTCCAGATAAACCGAAGAATAGTGCTACGTCGCCTTCTTCACCTACGTTTGCAGAGCAATGCATAGAAAGGATATCTTGTTCAGGTAATAAGAAGTTCATAATAGAGAAGATTGATTTTTTCATTTCTCCAGCGTATTCTGTACCACCAATTAGTACGATACGTTTTTCGAATGAAACCATAATGAATGCTTCAGAGTTTGTACCGTCAACAGCTGGATCAGCTTTGAAATTCGGTGCAGAAACAATTGTGAACTCTGATTCATGAGTTGTTAATTCTTCTTCAGTTGGACGAATGAATAATTGATGTACAAATAAATTGTGCCATGCATATTCGTTAATAACTTGAATTGGTAGGCGGTAATTGCGGTCCGCGCCTGCAAATCCTTTGAAGACGAATAACTCTTCTTTTTCTTTTAAGTATTCTAAAACTTTCGTATATAATTTATTAAAATGTTCTTCAGAAATCGGTTGATTCACAGCTCCCCAAGCAATTTTGTCAGCAACCGATGCTTCTTTCACAATAAATTTATCTTTAGGAGAACGTCCTGTATATTTTCCAGTTGAAGCAGAAACGGCACCAGTCGAAGTTAATTTCCCTTCATTTCGCATTAATACTTTTTCCACTAATTGCGGAACACTTAGTTGAATCTGTGCATTGCTTCCGTTCAATAATTCGTGTAAACCAATTTGGACATTCACAGTACTCATATTTATATACCATCCTTTTCATTTAATGAAATATTTCTCGTAATCCCCAACAAGAGTATAACACAATTATATAAATAATGTATACTATTTATTTCTTTTTGTTTGTGTGAATACATTATTTCCTTATTAATATTTCATTTTAGGCGCATTGAGAAAAACTTTCACGAAAATGTGAATATTAATTGACAAATGAATATCATTTCTTTAGTATAGGTTGGGACGGATACTCTCTTATCCCGAGCTGGCGGAGGGACAGGCCCGATGAAGCCCAGCAACCTCACTTGTAGTGGTAAATACAGGTGAATAGGTGCTAAAACCTGTGCGAGGCTACAGGTCTCGAACGATAAGAGCGAAGGGCAAAAAGCAGTATGCAAGTAGCAAATTAAACCTTTCCTCTATGTAAAGTGGGAAAGGTTTTTCTGTATGCTTGTGGGAGAATAAATGTATGTCGCAGTTTGTGGCAAATTAAGGATGAGTTCCGTACAATATATACAATTACTGTAGGGAGGTTTACCACATGACAAAAAAACGTCATCTGTTCACATCTGAGTCTGTAACTGAAGGACATCCAGATAAAATTTGTGACCAAATTTCTGATTCAATTTTAGATGCGATCTTATCAAAAGACGCAAATGCACGTGTAGCTTGTGAAACAACTGTAACAACTGGTTTAGTATTGGTAGCGGGGGAAATTACGACTTCTACTTACGTAGATATTCCAAAAATCGTTCGTGAAACAATTCAAGGCATTGGTTACACACGCGCAAAATACGGATTCGATGCAGAAACTTGTGCAGTTTTAACATCTATCGATGAGCAATCTGCTGACATCGCTATGGGTGTTGACCAAGCGCTAGAAGCACGCGAAGGTCAAATGACTGACGCTGAGATTGAGGCAATTGGTGCAGGAGACCAAGGTTTAATGTTTGGTTTCGCATGTAATGAAACACAAGAGTTAATGCCGCTTCCAATCTCGCTTGCTCACAAATTAGCTCGCCGTTTAACTGAAGTACGTAAAAATGATACATTATCATACCTACGTCCGGATGGAAAAACGCAAGTTACAGTTGAGTATGATGAAAATGGTAAACCAGTACGTGTTGATACTATCGTAATTTCTACACAACATCACCCAGATGTTACATGGGAAGAAATCGATCGCGACTTAAAAGAGCACGTAATTAAAGCTGTAGTACCAGCAGAATTAATCGATGGAGAAACGAAATTCTTCATTAACCCAACTGGCCGCTTCGTAATTGGTGGACCACAAGGTGATGCTGGTTTAACAGGACGTAAAATCATCGTTGATACTTACGGTGGATACGCTCGCCACGGTGGCGGTGCATTCTCTGGTAAAGATGCAACGAAAGTTGACCGTTCTGCAGCATATGCAGCTCGTTATGTTGCGAAAAACATCGTAGCAGCTGGTCTTGCTGAAAAAGCAGAAGTACAACTTGCATACGCAATCGGTGTAGCACAACCAGTATCAATTTCAGTTGATACATTCGGCACTGGTAAAGTATCTGAAGACGTACTAGTAGAACTAGTTCGTAACAACTTCGATCTTCGCCCAGCTGGTATTATTAAAATGCTAGACTTACGTCGCCCAATTTACAAACAAACAGCAGCTTACGGCCACTTCGGACGTACTGATGTAGATCTAACATGGGAACGTACAGACAAAGCTGCAGCTTTAAAAGAGCAAGCTGGTCTATAATATATGAAAAAAAGCTTTGCGCAGTGAGCGCAAAGCTTTTTTATTTTGTTTTACTTACAATTTGAATGCATGAGTTACAATACACTTCGCCATCTAGCTCAATATACTTTTTCATATTCGTCATACCATTTGCCGGAAAGGGCATATGAATCCATGCTTTTTCATATGTTTGTATTTCTTTTTCACATGATTTACAAAGGGTGGGTTTCTTACCGAACATAGATAATCATCCTTTCATTTGACGTGCTTTACCTGCGCAAAAGGCACTGCTTAGTAAAAATAGTGTTGCGAATATAATACTTACTAATGTAGCGTATGGAATTGCGCCTTTTAGAGAAAAGCCGACAGTGATGGAAGCGATAAATAAGAGGATGAATGTTGTTGTTAGTTTTTTATAAAGTTCCATATTGAATAAATCTCCTTATTAAGAAATTTTTGCATAGCATCATCTATCTGGTATATATGTGGAAATTATTCCTGTAGAGTGAGTAGTACCACCAGCACGTACGTAAGTGTGGCTTAATTGTAAACCTAAATTTCCCACAGTATTTGAAGTTCTAATTTTCGTATTCATTTGAGCTGTTTTTGGTACAGGGTTAAATAGGTTTTTCTCCAGCGTCCAACTGCCATAGTTTTCACTTAATGATGAGTTACTGTTTATACTGAATCCAGTTAAATTTCGAAAAAGGAATAGTGGAAGCATAGTGGAATCTGGTTCATAATTTATTAACTTTTGAGATGAATAAGGTACAGATAATTGTGTATTCCAGCTTATAAAAGGTGGATTTATAACTGTGTTTTTAAGAGTATGAGATGCTGTAATATCCCAAAAAGATCCTATTTTTCCGTTAATATCCGCGTCAGAACTGTCTTGACTAAATGTAATAGTTGTTGTTAATTTAGCTCCAGAATAAAGAGAGTAATGATAACTTCTACTTGCTTGAAAGGACTCAGTAGTATATGCAGTGGAGTGTGCATTTTTTTCTAAAGTGTGTATACTTTCTTTTTGAATTGCTTCTATGTTTTCTGTTTTCGCTTCTGAGAAGTAATAGTCTCTATAGCTGATTTTGTTTATATAATAATTAGATACAGCAAATAAATATAAATTTGTTTTTGGAGAAGATTCTAAGATGTTTGTTTTAATTGGATTACCGTTATTATGATAGAGCTGAATTTCAGCAGATTTTGTTGTAAGTAGGGGATTTAATTTTTGATCAGGCGTATTTTTGTCTTCACTCCAAGTTGTTTTGTTTACGGGTATAACATTCGTATGTTTTTTTTCAGCATGAACGGTAGAAGAAAAGCATAGCCCTAATAAAGAAATGAAAAATAATAATTTTGTATAAATTGTACTATTTTTCATATTTAACTCCTTTAATTCGGTGTTGTTTCCATACAAAATCTACAAGGTAGGCAAGGGCAAGTGGAATGACTGTACTAGTCAAATAGTAACGAATACCACCATCAGTCATAAGCACATATAATTTTAAAAAGTTAATATGAAATCCGTAAGCGATGCATTGGAAAAGGGATAATATAATTAGGAATGGTATAATGGGTACGTATCGTTTCATATTTTGAATCATGTAAAGCTCCTTTAGATGGATAAATATACTTTTATTGTATCATATTGGATTCTTTAGTTTATACATAATTTTAAAAAGTTAAATGAGAGGGAAGATGAAAAATGAGCGTAACCGAACATAAAAAACAAGCGCCAAAAGAAGTGCGCTGCAAGATCGTAACAATCTCCGATACACGTACAGAAGAGACAGATAAGAGCGGACAACTATTACATACATTGTTAAAAGAAGCAGGCCATACAGTAACATCTTATGAAATTGTAAAAGATGATAAAGAAAGTATTCAGCAAGCGGTGTTAGCTGGTTATCACAGAGAAGATGTTGATGTCGTGTTAACAAATGGTGGTACTGGAATTACGAAACGTGATGTGACGATTGAAGCGGTATCAGCGTTATTACATAAAGAAATTGTCGGGTTTGGTGAGTTGTTCCGCATGATTAGTTATTTAGAAGATATCGGAAGCAGCGCAATGTTAAGTAGAGCGATAGGTGGCACAATTGGGCGCAAAGTTGTCTTTTCCATGCCAGGGTCTAGCGGAGCAGTTCGTCTTGCGATGAATAAATTGATTTTACCGGAATTAGGTCATATTACATTTGAGCTACATCGACAATGAGTAAGTGGGCTGGAATTGTATTAGCAGGTGGTATGTCGAGTAGATTTGGTGAGCCGAAAGCGTTAGCGAGTTGGCAAGGTAGTACGTTTATTGAACATATTGTGAAAGTGATGACAAATGCGCTTCAAGAAGTTGTAGTCATTAGTCATTCGGATCTAAAAGAGCGAGTAGAGCAACTCGTACAAGTTCCTGTTATAGAAGATATTCCGCATTATAGAGGAAACGGCCCACTTGCTGGAATTGTATCAGGAATGGAATACATAGAAGCAGATTGGTACGCTATTATGCCATGTGATGCGCCAAATGTTTCGCATGAGTGGTTTACCATTTTATTAGAAAAAACAAGCAATGAATATGATGCGATTGTACCTATTATTAATGGAAGAAAACAACCGTTACTTGCAGCGTACCATAACCGCGTGAAAGAAAAGATTTATGCTTTGCTTCAAGAAGAAAAAAGAAGTATGGGTCAGCTTTTATCACAATGTAATGTGAAATACATTGCTGGTGAAGATGTACAAGCAAATGCGGATTGGTTTATAAATGTGAATACGAAAGAAGAATATGTGCAGGCTCAAAAAGACCTTTCAAATGAATGAAAGGTTTTTTTGATATACAGAAATTGGGGAACAATTACTGTATAAAGGTATGTGAGTAAGTTGATTTTAAGGGGAATCTCTTAAAATCACTATACAGTTAAAATACTGTATAACCATATATTAATTTTTATGGGTTTTTATTACAAGTCTGTTTAGTTATGTATCTTTTTGTTATAATGAATATAGAAATAAAGTGATACTTCACCTTATGTATCATTTAGTAAACTAAAATTTATAACTGTGTAATAAACTCCCTCCGTTTTTGAAGGGAGTTTTTCTGTTTAAGCGAGTAATTCTGATGCGGTGTTCTGAAGGACTTCTTCATATTGGTCAAGTAACCCACGAAAAATCTCATCCCAGCTTTTGGTTTTCGCATAAGACGAAGCCGCTATGCCCATTTGTATAAGTTGCTCTTCATTTTGCAGTAAAGAATAAATGGATGATAGAAATGCGTCCTCGTTTTTGGGTGGACAAAGAACTCCCGTTTTTCCATCAGTAATAATATTTTTAACTCCGCCACTATTTGCACCGATGACAGGTGTACCGCATGCAAGTGATTCGAGTACGACATTTCCGAACGTTTCAGTAGCGGATGGAAATACCATGATGTTAGAACAAGCATACGCTTCAGCTAAATCCTTACCTTGTAAATATCCAGTAAAAGTGACATTTGTTTTCGGAACAGCTTCACGCAAATTTGTTGCTAGCGGACCGTCTCCTGCGATGAGCCAATGAATGTCGTTTTGAGTATGCGTCGTTTTTACGATAAGGTGTTGCAATGTATCAATGTCCTTTTCAGGAGCAATCCGTCCAATATAGGAAAGGACGGACTTCGCTGTAATATTATATTTTTTTCGGAATAGGTCTGTATTGTAAGCTGGATGAAAGAGATTGCAATCTACACCGCGTCCCCAAATAGAGAGAGCTTGAAAGCCTTTATGTTTTAATTGATGTAATGTTTCAGGAGAGGGAACGAAATTTTTTTGCATATGACTATGAAACCATTTTAAATAGTTCCAAAGCATATTGGAGAGAAATTCAATTTTGTAATAGCGTAAATAAGCATCGAAATCAGTATGATAAGAACCGACAACTGGGATGTTTAACTTTTTTGCATAATACAATCCACAAAGTCCCATGTTGAAAGGTGTAGCAATGTGAATCATGTCAGGTTTAAAGGAGAGAAGTTCTCGTCTAATGCGCGGAGTAGGAAAAGAAAAGCGACATTCTGGATATAATATTGTTAATGGGATACTTCTCATCTTGTTCACATTCGCTACGAAATTATCTTCAGCTGTATGCTGAGGGGCGAAAACAGAATAGGCGATTTTTTCTTTCTGAAAATATCGTGTTAACCGCTCTAACGTTTTCGCAACCCCGTTCACTTGTGGTGTAAAAGTATCGGTAAAAATGGCGACTCTCATCATATCACTCCTTTATGTGAAAAGTGGGATGAATTGATAAAAAGAGATGATGCCAGAGCAAGTGCCGAGGCACATACCGACAAATACATCAGATGGATAGTGGAGCCCTAAATAAATGCGCGAAATACCGACGCATAATGCTAACGGTAATAGGAAAATAAGTAAGTTTGGATTATAGCAAATAAATGGAATAAAGACAGAGAAAACGGCTGTTGTATGACCAGACGGGAAAGAGTGGTCTTGTAATGGATGGACTGGATATTTTGCATCCTGAATTGTTAAATAAGGACGTTTTCGTGGATACCATCTTTTTAATATTTGCACAGGAATATGGCTAATTGCTAACGAAATAGCAGTTGCAATTGCAGCTTGATGCAAAGTTCCACTTGCAAAAATTAAAAAGAACAGTGTGAGTGCGATAGAGAAAGTCGCGCCACCGATATGAGTAATATTGCTGAAAAAGATATTTAACGTTTTTTGATCAAAGTATCGGTTAATTCCTTTGAAAATGTAACATTCTATTTTATATAATCCACTGACCTTCATGAAAATTCTCCTCCCTCATCTACATATATATGGAGATATTAGCTTTTATTTTAATAAGATTTTGTTGAGGGAGTAATAATGTTTTGTAAAGAAAAAGTTAGATTTTATATAAAAAAAGCTGCCAGTGTTATGGCAGCAGTAAAATCATTTTTGTAGTGATTTATAATATTGGCCTTTTTCAACGTATTGCGTGCGAATTCGCTCCATGTCTTTACGGTCTTCTTCTGTTAACTCACGAACGACTTTCGCTGGACGACCGAAAGCTAACGTGTTTGGCGGGATTTTCTTTCCTTGTGAAACGAGGCTTCCAGCACCGATAAAGGCTCCTTCGCCAATTTCAGCACCATCTAATATAATAGATCCCATTCCAATTAAAGCATCTTTCTTAATATGACAGCTATGTAAAATAACTTGATGCCCAATTGTTACGTCATCTTCTAAAATAAGAGGATATTGCGGGCTTTGATGAAGTGTACATTGATCTTGTACATTTACCCGGTCTCCGATAATTGTTGGTGACACATCACCGCGGATGACTGTATTAAACCAAATACTTGATTCCTCGCCAATTGAGACATCGCCTGTAATGGTAACATAGTCAGCGATAAAAGCACTACTCGCAATTTTCGGATTTTTTTCTTTGTAAGGATATATCATGTAAAGCCTTCCTTTCCTAGAGACTAGTTTCAGTGTACCAAATTATGAAAAAGAGTGAAATGGAGGAGAGCCGTATGTGGAATTATGAAGCTGAAGAAGCAAAGGCTGTAATCGTTATCGTGCACGGCGCAATGGAATATCACGGACGCTATGAAGCCGTTGCGGAAATGTGGAATCATATCGGCTACCATGTCGTGATGGGGGACCTTCCGTCACATGGAACGACTTCAAGAAATAGAGGACATATTGATTCGTTTGATGAATACATAGAGGAAGTTAAATTATGGGTGAAAGAGGCAAGAAAGTATCGGTTACCTATTTTTCTATTTGGTCATAGTATGGGTGGTCTTATTGTCATTCGTATGATGCAAGAAACGAAGAGAGAAGATGTAGACGGCATTATTTTAAGTTCGCCATGTTTAGGTGTATTAGCTGGACCTTCTGCACCGCTTCAAGCTGCCTCAAAAATATTAAATATTATTGCTCCAAAATTGCAATTTGCAACGAATCTTACAGTGGAAATGTCAACTCGTAATCATGAAGTGAGAGATGCGATGGAGAATGATTCATTGTTCTTGCGCAAAGTATCAGTACGTTGGTATAGTGAATTGATTAAGTCTATCGAAATGGCTCATAAGAAAATAAACGATTTTCCAGATGTTCCGCTCTTGCTAATGCAAGCATGTGAGGATAAACTTGTAGATAAAATACGTGTCCGCACTTGGTTTGATAATGTTAAAATAAGTGATAAGGCTTTTAAAGAATGGCCGAATTGTTATCATGAGTTATTAAATGAGTATGAGCGCGACGAAATTTTGAATTATATTCAGTCATTTACTGAAATACGCATCAATAACATAATAGAAACAAATAAGTAAATTATTTGTACATTGAATAGAGGAGATGAAGGAAGAAGTGAACGTACCGAGTAATCCCATAACGCTCATGGCGAAAGTATACCGTGATGTGTTTCCGGTTGTACACCATGAGCTAGCGATGTGGAAAGAGCGTGCCTACCATATTCCGAATGATGAGCTTCATAGTCAGGCAATCGCAAGTATTGAGCATAAAACGTTTCATTGCGAAGGCGGTGGCATTTTAGCACTATTAGCAAATGAACACCGTGAGGAATGTATTCGTTTTATCGTCGCATATCAAACGATTAGTGACTACTTAGATAATTTATGTGATCGCAGTACATCACTTGATCCGAATGATTTTGCCGCGTTGCATGAATCTATGTTAATGGCATTATCACCTGAAGTAGAAGGTGGCGGTAATTATTATCGCTATCGTGATGATCAAGATGATGGTGGTTATTTAGATGAACTTGTTGAAACATGCCAAGATGTTTTAAAGAAAACGAAGCACTATGACAAAATTGCTCCTATTCTTCATGAACTTGCTTGTTATTATTGTGATTTGCAAATTCATAAACATGTGAAATTAGAAGAAAGAGAACCACGATTACAAACATGGTTTGAAGCACATAAAGAAAACTTACCTGAGATGAGTTGGTTTGAATTTTCAGCATGTGCCGGTTCTACTCTTGGAATCTTCTGTCTTGTAGCATATGCTTTTCATGATGAATTACATGATGAAGATATTGCGAAAATTAGACAAGGATATTTTCCTTACGTACAAGGACTTCATATCTTACTTGATTATTTCATTGATCAGGAAGAAGACCGTATAGGTGGAGATTTAAATTTCTGTAGTTATTACGAAAACGAGCAAGTGATATTAGATCGTATGAAACATTTTGTAGAAGAAGCAGAGAAGAGCATTGGTGACTTGCCTCATGCGAAGTTTCATCGCCTTATAAGCCGAGGATTACTTGGTATTTATTTATCAGATCAAAAAGTATCAGCACAAAAGAATATGCACAAAATGGCACGGCGCATTGTAAAATACGGGGGCCTCACTTCACGATTCTTCTATTGGAACGGGAAGATGTACCGAAAGAAAACAGCGCAGTGATGAAGAAAACCACTCATGTAGAGTGGTTTTTTGTTATAATATGGTAAAGGTGGTGTCGGAAATGAAGCGATTGTTTCAAAAGCTATATGACAATATTGAGGTAACGTTACTCGCGCTACTTTCCGTTTCATTTGTAACTGGAATGTATATGATGATGAATAGGCCAAGTGGTCCTACTATGATGGATTATGTGCCACAAGTAATAATTGGCGCAATTATTATAGTAGATATTGTCTTTTTAATAAGTGGTAGAAAAAAAGAAAATAGTAAATAAAAAGCATTTGTACACGGTAGTACAAATGCGTTTTCATTATGATCGTATTTTTGAAAAGATATATATAAGAAGTTCAACCGCAAAAATAACTAACACAGACAGTCCAAATAAAGGCATGACAGCGCCTAGTATAACCATCATGATAAAGAAAACGATTATGCCTTTCTTATCTTTTTGCTTTGGCGGTGCTGCTAATTTTCCTTTCGGTTTTCTTGCTAACCACATTTTTATTCCGTAATAAATGAGAAGTAGTAGAGATAATGTCGTTAGTAAGCATAATATTTTATTGGGCCATCCGAATAAATGACCTTCGTGAAGCGGGATACCGTAAGTGAACCATTGTGCAAGTAAGCCATAATCACGATAGTCTGTTTTGGAAATGAGCTCTCCGCTATATTGATCAAAATAAGCTGTTATTTCTTCATTTGGTGCAACATGCATACCTGTAATACCGGAACCGCTTGATTTCGAAACAGTGAACACACCTTTTGGATCAGCTGGTAGTGAAATAACATATGGTTTCTTTATTTTAATTCCTTTTTGCAATTCATCGACAGAAATTGCTTTCGGTTCATTTGAATTCGATTCAGGAGGAGCTTCTTTTCTTGTTGCCCACGGTAATTCTTTTACCTTTGATTCAGGCGGCGCCATATACAATTTCGGATATCCGAGTGATTCATTTGATGATGCAATTTTATAAATTTGGTTACCCATAAATCCTGACCACGGCAATCCAGATGCAACTAACAAAACGAGAGGAATTGTAAATATAATACCGATAATAGAATGACGTCGTTTTGCTTTTTCTCGCTTATTGGATGCCGGTGTGTTTTTGAATTGGCGTATACTCATGTACAACCCAGTTACAATTAAGAAGATTGTCCAACATGCCGCAAGTTCTACAGTATAGTTAACGACAGTGCCACCAACTAAAAGAGAACTATGTAATTCCCGCATGATATTGGCAAACGTTTCACTTGCGTTTTGATCCCCAACAATTTGATTATTATTATCTAAATACACATATTTTTGTTGCCCAGTATACTCATTTGCAATCGTAAGTCTCGTATTATAATCCCCATTAAACTCACTAATTTTCGCCACACTATAATGTGGATATTTTTTCTCTGTTAAGGAAATAGAATCAGCCATCGAAATAGATTCTGTTTGAGCACTCTTCCCAAAATATAAATCTTTATAGATGAAATCCTCAACCTCTTCCCGAAATAAATACCCAATTCCGCTCAGTGACAACGTAATAAGAAGCGGCGTAATAAAAAGCCCAGCATAAAAATGCCAACGCCAAAAAATGTAATGAAGCGAACGATTTACTTTCATACTTTCAGTTCCCCTAACCTTCCCTATATGAATAACTACTTATTTAATATAGCGAGATTAAGTGTGGATACTTTGAAAGAATTGTGAAGAAAGTTAAAAGTTTTGGGGATTTTTATTGGCGAGACATACAATAAGTAATGCAAAGCTTAGTTGAATGAATCAGCTCTTCATCTCCTTTTTGTAGCCTGATTTGAAGCGCTTTTTGAAAACAAGTAAGGGCGGTGTGGAAGTCACCCTCATCTAATTTGCTTTTTCCATAATGTTGGTAGAAGAAGTCTTTATAAGTAGGAACGTTCGGCAACATATGTTGAAGCTCGGTAAAAAGTGTATTTGCCGTATGGAAATTTTGTTCCCAATGATATGTATGTGCGAGACGAAGTTTGTTAATAAAAATCCCTTGGATGTTGTCTGTTTGTGTGTAATATTCAATGGCCTCCTGTAAGTAATACTTACTGTCAGAAAGGTTGCCAACGATTCGTTCATAAACACCGATTAATCCGCAGTTTTTTCCGTATAACGATTCTTTATGTAAATGTTCTTTCACAAATACAATCCCTTGCTTCATTTCAGCAAGGGATATAGGCTTTTCTCTAAGATTTTCATCAAATGTGTATCCCATTTCAAAAGGTATATTCATTTGGACCCCCTTATATTTTCTACATACATCCTAACAATTGCTTTTGCAAGACATTGAGAGGAATCAACAAAATCCTCACTCGCCACCACATTCAAATCGGTACATGCGATAATTGCCGTATCAACTTCCTCTCTCAATTTTAAAACGAGCGCATTCCACAATTCACGAGCTTCTTCAATCTCTCCAGATTTAATCCAAGTAATAATTTGATTAATCATTTCCTGCCATGTTTCATGATGAATGTACTCTATATCACGTTTTGTAATCTCATCTTGGTAAATCCCAGCTTGAACAGTTGCTTCTGTTGCAAGAAGAGCGACTCTTTTTGCAGTTTCAGGAATCGTTTTTAACGTTTCATCAACTATATTCAAAATAGGAATAGAAAGAGAACGCTGTAATTCTTCAAAATAAAGATGCGCTGTATTACACGGCATAGCGATAAAGCTTGCGCCAGTACTTTCAAGTTTTTGTGCTCCTTTAATAATCGCTTTTTTCATCGCTTCGTGATCAATAGGGCGATCCATGTAAAACGGGGTTGGGCACGAGTAAATCATCATATGAGGAAAGTCCATATCATGCTTTGCTCCGTATATTGTTTGGCACTCTGCTACAACTGTATCAACGAATGGCCCAGTTGATTTTGGCCCCATTCCTGCTAGTATTCCGATCATTGTTTCGTCTCCTTTACTATGTAATTAAAAACGTTTTTTGCGAACGATAAAAAGGAATAAGGTAAATAATAAAAATGAATATACGATAGCCCAAGCTGTTAGCCATAAAGTGTGAGTCAGTATATTATATTTGTATTGTCCAAGCATTAGAAAGCTTTCGACAGGTGGTAAAAACCATAGTAACTCTTTTTTAAAACGGATAGAGGCGATCGTTATAAGTAATATGAATGTAAGACTAAGCCAAGCGGTGCTTGCTTTTGGAATCATATTTCTAGTAAATAAAGATGCGATTGAAGTTCCAAGTATAGAGAAAGACATATGAGCGAGAAATCCGACTAAAAATAAAGAAACTGTCATTTTTTCATTAAACATTTGCAAAATAATTGGGTAGATTACGGATATAAAAGATAAAACAGTACAAATGAGAAGAGCTGTAATATATTTCCCTACATATAGTGCGGAAATATTATTTGTGTGAGAAATCGTAATTTGTTCTTGTACAGGATCTTCCGTATGAAAAATTGTGACCGTAATCCAGGCAGATAATAAATAAAGCGCGAGAGCTGTTTCTAAATATGTCGGTACAATAGGAGTCGGTTTATATGCATATACAAAAAGTAAGCTCATGAAGTACATCGCAATAGGAGGGACGTACTTATACGATTTTGTATAGTCGAGAAAGTGATAACGAATAAGAGCAAACATAATAAACCTTCTTTCGATTTAAAAGTTAGGTTGTAGCAGTGTGATAGATGCTTTTTTATGTAATAAAAACTGAAGTATGTCATTTGTATATTCTTTTTCGATGTGCAATTGAATAAGGTTTTGATTTGAATTGTGTGCAACGTGTATAAAACCGGATTGTTTTTGTAGTTCTATCGCTGAAAATGTTTCGTGAACAATTGCTTCAATATAGACTTGTTCTGCTCCTTTTTGTGCAGAGATATTTTCTGTGATTGTATGATTTGCTAACTTCAAAATTCTATCAGCGAAGTTTTCTAATAGTTGTTTTTCGTGACATGTAAATAACACGGATATACCTTGTTGTTTTAATGAGAGTAAAATATGTTCTAATTCTTGCTGAGAGTTAGGATCGAGCCCAGAAAGCGGTTCGTCTAAAATTAATAAATGTACGTCCGTAAGTAACGCTTGCATAATGCCTGTTTTTTGTTTCATACCTTTTGAAAAGTTTCGTACAACGGAATGTCTTGCATGAAGTAAATGAAACCTTTCAAGAAGCAGCGGAATTTTATCTTTTACATATTTTGTTGATAAACCGTGAATGCGGCCGAGATGAAATAGATAATCCTCTAATGTAAAACGAATCCCTTCAGGAAAATGTTCAGGTACATAGCCGATTTGTATATGTTCTTTCCTTTGAATTGTCCCTGCCGTATGTGAAATAAAGCCTGCAATTATTTTGAGTAGAGTACTTTTTCCAGTCCCGTTCCCGCCAACAATGGCGAGTGCTTCTCCTTCTGGAATGGATAAATCAATGTTGTCTAGTATAAGTGATTTGCCATACTTCTTTTGAATTCCCTTTAGTTCTACTAGCAAAGTTCTATCCTCCTATACAGTGTATATATCCATTATATAGGAGAATAACAAAAAGACGTGCAGTAAGTGCACGTCTTTTTTTGTTATCTTTTGTCGAATCGTCGCTATATTATCGTTTCTCAATTGCCACAATAAATGGCGGGTTATTTTGTTGGTTAATGAAGCCGTAGCGCAGTACGTGTGCTTGTTTTTGGTCTAATTCTTCGGCAAATTTGAGAACAGCGTCCCGTTCTACTTGTCCTTCTGGATGTCCGTGGTAAATAACAAGGACGATGATTCCTTCTGGTGCCATTACTTCTAGTAATTGTTCGATCGCTGAAATTGTTGAGTTCGGTTTTGTAACGATATGCTTGTCTCCGCCTGGAAGATAACCTAAGTTGAAAATTGCGCCTGTTACTTTTCCTTTTGCATCTTCTGGTAATACGGATAGAAGTGTATCGTGACTATCGTGAACTAAAATAGTGCGTTCGAAAAGTTCTTTTTCTTTTAAACGGGTCATCGAGCTTTCAATTGCTTCTTTTTGAATATCAAATCCAAATACTTTTCCGTTTTCTCCAACGATTTCAGCTAGGAAGCAAGTGTCATGTCCATTTCCTAAAGTTGCATCTACAGCGTAATCGCCTTCTTTTACTGCCGTTTGCAGAAGCGAGCGAGCAAACGGTAATACACGTTCTAATTTCATTTTTGTTTCTCCTCATTTGCATATTTTCCTTGCCAGCTTCCGCGGCGTACAAATTCTGCATCGATGGAATTTAATACTTCCCATTTATTTAAGCTCCACATTGGGCCGATCATTAAATCAGGTGGACCGTCACCTGTGATGCGGTGCACAATTACGTCTTCAGGAATAATTTCAAGTTGGTCAACAACGAGACTTACGTAATCCTCAAGAGAAAGGAACTCGAGTTGTCCTTTTTCATATTGTTTTACCATTGGCGTTCCTTTTAATAAATGAAGTAAATGAATTTTAATTCCTTGTACGTCAAGCTTTGCTACTTCGCGAGCTGTTTTCATCATCATGTCGTAATCCTCAAGTGGAAGACCGTTAATAATATGAGAGCAAACTCTAATGCCATGCTTGCGTAATTTATTTACACCTTCCACATAAGAAGGATAATCGTGAGCGCGGTTAATAAGGTTTGCAGTACGTTCATGAACAGTTTGTAGTCCGAGTTCAACCCAAAGGTATGTGCGCTTATTTAAGTCCGCTAAATATGCAACGACATCGTCTGGTAAACAATCTGGGCGAGTCGCGATAGAAAGACCAACAACGTCTTTTTCAGCTAGAAGCGGTTCGAATTTTTCTTTTAACACTTCAAGTGGTGCGTGTGTATTTGTATACGCCTGGAAATAAGCGATACATTTTCCGTCTTTCCACTTTGAGCGCATTTTTTCTTTCATTTCATGATATTGCGTTATAACATCATCGCGGCGATCGCCAGCGAAGTCACCAGATCCGGCAGCACTACAAAATGTACAACCGCCATAAGCAACTGTACCGTCACGGTTCGGACAATCGAAGCCAGCATCTAATGAAACTTTAAAGATTTTTTCACCAAATTCATTTCGTAAATGGTAATTCCATGTATGATAACGTTTATTGTCGTTTGTATATGGAAAAGGGTTTTGGACCTTCATTACTTTCCCTCCTAAGCCGAGTCAAAATGAAACAAAATCCATTATAACATACTCATAAGGTTCATATGGAAGGGACACACTAAAGGGGAATTGAAGCAAGGAGGGACAATTATGGCAGAGCGTCAATCACTTGAATCGTATATTACACAAGCGGAACAAGCTGTGGAATATGCGAAAGAACAATTAGACCAAGGTATGAGACAAGAGCATTACAATACGATGGAGTATTCGGATGCGCAGTTAAAATTAGAACAAGCATATAACGATTTACAAACGATGCAACAACATGCGAATGATGAGCAACGTGAGCAATTAAATAGAGCACGCATGGCAATTCGCCAACTGCAACATCAAATGATTATTACACCGCACTAAGAAGGAGTGAATGTAATGGCGAAACGTTCAGATCAAAATAACCCAGAGCAAAAAACGCAAAATGGACATAACGCTGAATTTTCAAATGAGCTTGATCCAGTTGTTCAAGTAAAACAACGCAACAGTAAAAAAGGACAACCTCAAAGATCAAAGCAATCAGAGTAAACCAGGTCGCAATATGACCTGGTTTTATTTTGCTATATGACAATAATGTAAGATTTCTGTAAGGTTTGTCGATAGTTGTAAGATAACATCTCTAGTAGAGTAAGGGAGGATTAAATTTTGGACAAGGAGTTGCTTTATGGGGAACAACATTACAAACAAACGAATTGATGAGTTAGATTACATTCGTGGCTTTGCGCTACTGGGAATTATTTTAGTAAATATTCTTGCACTACTTAACATTAAAATTCCAGATCCTAATACAGTAGATGCTAGCTATCAAAGGTTTCTATACTTATTTGTAGAAGGTCGTTTCTTCTCGATTTTCTCATTCTTATTTGGAGTGGGATTCTATATCTTTATCTCGAGAGCAATTGCAAAAGGGAAAAATGGATATGTTCTATTTTTACGCCGTCTAGTTGCGCTATTTATTTTCGGTTTGCTTCATTACATGTTTCAGCCTGGCGAAGCGTTAACGTTATATGCAATCTGCGGGTTAATCGTTTTACCATTTTATAAAGCGAAAAAAGAAGTGAACTTAATAATTGGTCTTATTTTGACAATTGCTTTTAGTGTGATGGGCGTTAAAGAACTATTACCACTTGGCTTAATTTTATTAGGTCTTGCTGCAGGGCAATATCGTGTATTTGAAAACCTCTCACAAAACATAAAGAAAGTCGCTATTTTTACAGGTGTTATGTTCGTTTTAAGCGTCGTAGCTATATGGTATCAATATGGGCATGTTCCTGCTGAGCCATTTGTAAATATGATAATTATGACTGAGGATGGAACAATGGATGCTGCAGGTCAATTCTTAAAAATTGGTGTTACAGTTGGACCAATTATTTCAGCTTTCTATGTAGGAGCATTAATTTTATTACTTCAGTTAAAACTAGTTCAAACATTGTTAGCACCACTCAAATACTACGGTCGTATGGCATTAACAAATTACATTGGACAAACGGCAATGATTTTAATTGCTGGTAGCGTATTTCACTTCGCAGAAAACTTAACATACATGCAGACGTTATATGTATGTATCGCAATTTATGCAATTCAAATTGTGTTTAGTGTAATTTGGATGAAAATCTTTAAAATGGGTCCGTTAGAATGGATTTGGCGTGTTATTACGTATTGGACGGTAACGCCTTTAAAAAAATAAAGAGAGAAGTGGGCTGTTCCTTTCGCGGAACAGCCTATTTTTATTGTCATCTTTTGTCGATAAGTCGATATATTTTGAAAATCGCTGATAAAAGTGTAAGAACCGCTGATATATTTGAAAAATCGCTAATAAAATTTCATTTACCAATGAAGTTGATCAAAAAGAAAAAACGAACCTTACGCGCGCACCACTTCTATCTTACAAAAGTGTAAGGTAATTGTAATGTTAACAAATAGCAGTTCATCTCCAAAAGGCGCAAAATAGGTAATGGAAAAACAAGCGTAGGAGGATATATATGACGAAACCAGTTGTAGACGTGAAAAACGTTCAAAAAGTGTACGGTAAAAAAGGTGAGAACCAATCACATGCATTAAAAGGTGTATCATTCTCAATTCAAGAGGGTGAGTTTGTTGGGATTATGGGACCATCTGGTTCTGGTAAAACGACATTATTAAATGTAATTTCAACGCTAGATAAAGCAACGGGCGGCGTTGTTGAAATTGCAGGAACGGATATTACACAAATGAAGCAAGGTGAGCTTTCAGATTTCCGTTCACAAAAATTAGGATTCATCTTCCAAGACTTTAACTTATTAGAGAACTTATCTATTTACGAAAACATTGCACTTCCACTTTCTCTTCAAGGTGTCTCGTCGCGAAATATTGGGCCAAAAGTAGAGAAGGTAGCAGATATGTTAGGCATTTCAGCAATACTTCAAAAGTATCCATCTGAAGTATCTGGTGGACAGAAACAACGTTCAGCAGCGGCGCGCGCACTTGTACATGAGCCTGCAATTATTTTAGGGGACGAGCCAACAGGAGCGCTTGATTCTAAAAATGCAACGAGTTTACTTGATGCGATGACAAACTTAAATAAAGATCAAGGTGTATCGATTATGATGGTTACACATGATCCGTACAGTGCAAGTTACTGTCAGCGTATTTTATTCATTCAAGATGGTGAGCTATATAAAGAAATTCACCGCGGTGGTACACGTGAAGAATTTTATAAAGAGATTTTAGATGTGCTTGCAGACTTAGGCACACAAAAAGCGTAAGAAAGGAGGCTCCAGTATGTTATTTAAACTTTCCATGTCAGGACTGAAAAGTAAGCTGAAAGATTACATCGTCTTACTTGTCGGCCTTGTCATGTCGATTTCAATTTTTTATATGTTCCAAACGTTAGCGCTGAATAAAGCGTTTATCGAATCTAACTCAGTTATTCAATCGATTGGATTTGTATTCCAAGCAGGTTCATTTTTACTCGCTATTATAACGTTCTTCTATATTTTATATGCGAACTCTTTCTTATTATCTCTTCGTCAAAAAGAGTTTGGTATGTATATGATGTTAGGAGCAAAAAAACATAAAGTTACATTACTTATGTTTATCGAAACAATCGTATTAGGCGCTGCGTCTCTTGCGATCGGTATTACAGTTGGTGTAGGACTTGCAGAAGGTATCGGTCAGTTATTAATGAAACAATTAGAATTTGCTGGTGAAGGCTATAAAGCATTTTACCTTCCATCAATGACTGTTACTTGCATTTTCTTCTTCGCACTATTTGTATTATCAGCAATTATGAATAGTATTAAGTTATCACGTATTTCTGTATTGCAACTTGTACATGCAGATGCACAAACAGAACGTGTTGCAGTAAAAGGGAAAATGACAGGCGTAGTTGCATTCCTTGCGGTTATTTTATTAGGAATTGGCTATGCATCAATGATTTACATGGAAAAACTAAGAGAAATGGGAATCCTTATTGCATTAATTACAACAACAGCTGGTACTTACATGCTATTTGGATCACTTCTTCCGGTTATTATTAAAAAATTAAAAAGTAATAAAAAACGTAGTGAAAAAGGGCTTAACGCTTTTACATTTGCACAATTAAATTTCCGTATTAATAGTTTAACAAAGGTACTTGCAACAGTAGCAATGTTAGTTGCGCTTGGAGCCGGTGCAATTTCAGGTGGTATGGCGTTTAAAAATAACGTTATAAAAATGGTTGATGGTTTCGTAATATATGATTCAGTAGTTCATAACCCAACAGCTGAAGAAAAGAAAATTTTAGACGGTATTACATTTAAAGAGAAAAGCGAATATCGTTACAAAGTGGATGATAAATACGTTTACTATGTAAAAGAGGATTTAGAGAAAAATCGCCCTTTAGTAAAAGATATGGCAAATATGGAGTCGATGAAGGATTTAGTGAATACGAAGAAAGTTTCAGAGGAACTACCAGTAGGTGCAGTTTCTAGAGAAATGAATGAGAAAGATGCGAACGCTAAAGAACTTCCACAAGAATGGGTTGATGCTTTTAGTACAATTCATCCATATTATATATATGAAGATCATGCAATTAAAATTGTAGATCAAAAAATGTACGATGGGATGAATGGTAAAGAAGGTATAGCATTTATCGGAAAAACAGATGATTTCTTAACATATACAAAAGAATGGAAAAAACTTGACGAGTTGCAGCTAGATAAATATAAAAATGTAACAGCTGAAAGAATGAACAGTAAATATCAATCTTACGATATGTTCTACGGAGTTGCGAGCGGAACAGTATTTATGGGCTTCTTCCTTGGAATTGCTTTCTTAGCAATGATGGCAAGTTGTTTAATGTTTAAAATTCTTTCTGGTGCATCAAAAGATATTACGCGTTATCAAATGCTTCGTAAAATCGGTGTGCGCCGTGAATTATTAACGAAATCCATTTATAAAGAGTTATTCTTAGTCTTCCTATTCCCAGCAATTGTAGGTATCGCCCACGTATTAGTTGGTATGAATATTTTCGGATTTATTTTAATGGATCCTTACTTCCGTATTTGGGTACCAATCGTAATTTTCGTAGTAATTTATGCGATTTATTACTTCATTACAGTTCAATTGTATAAAGGAATTGTTCTTCCGAAAGAAGATTAATACGTAAAAAGCCGAGTGAAAATGCTCGGTTTTTTATATTTTCAGAAAAAAACACTTTAATGTTACTGAAATATATAATAAAATGTAAATAAGTAACATAATATGTGAGTATCAGCAATCGAAAAGTGAAAGGAGGAATCCACTCTAATAGAAAGAAGCTGAACTTGTACCCCCTATTTTTCTACCCACACGACATTTGTACAATCATAAATTTCCAAATGAAAAATTGTCAGATCTAAGTCGTATATTGTGAAAATAATGGATAATACATGGAAATCCTATAGCATGATAAGGTAAAATGAACAGGATAATGAGAAAATTACCGTTCATAAGATGAGGAGAATACATGTATGGAAGTTGTAGAGGCATTAAAAGATATAAGCCAAATTGAGGCTATGAAAAAGTATTTAAAAGAGCATTCACAGCGAGATTATCTTTTATTTGTTATTGGAATTAACACAGGATTAAAGATTACTGAGCTACTTAGTATGAAATTTGAAGAGATATTAAATGAAGATGGAACTGTTAAAGAGTTTTATTCTCTTCCTGTGAAAGATGAAAAGTTTAAACAAGATATTTATTTAAATACAAAAGTAAAAGAAGCACTTTTAGAGTACGTACAATCTATTGATGTGAAAAGAGAAAACTACGTATTTCAATCTAATAAAACGAAAAATTCAATTACACGTCAACAAGCGTATCGTGTAATTCATAATGCTGCTGAAGCGGTTGGGATTGTTGGTAAAATCGGAACAAACTCAATGAGAAAAACGTTTGGATTTCATGCATACAAAAGAGGGATAGCGATTGCACTATTGCAAAAGCATTTCCATCACGCAACGCCATCAGAGACGCTCAAGTATTTAGGAATCTCAAAAGATGAAGAATTTAAAACCGAGATTGATGTTGATTTGTAAAAGCCGTAACTAAAAACTTTAGGAGGCGGGAATATGAATATTCGAGAGAGTGAATTACCGGGCATTGGATGTAAGTTTGAAGTAATTACAAAAGGTAATGAAAAGCTGGTTATTGTTATTCACGATGATGGCCGAAGAGAAATGTATCATTTTGATGCAGATCATGATGAAAGTATTTCAAGTATTTCTCTTCGTGATTCGGAAGCGAGACAAATTGCAGCTATATTGGGCGGAATGGTATATAGACCACAAGCGTTAGACACGATTGAGATGGCTTTTGAAGGATTATCAATTGAATGGTTTAAGGTGGAAAATCATGCACCAGTCGTACAAAAAACAATTGGTAGCTTACATGTCAGAAAAACATATAATGTAACGATTATTGCTATTTTAAAAAAGAATATGAAGAAATTCTTTAATCCAGGTCCAGACTCTATTATTGAAGCTGGCGATATGCTCGTGTTATCAGGCGCGAGACATGAAGTGAAAAGAATTATTAATGAATTGCTTTCATCAGGAGGTGATTCATAATCGATGGATACTTTAATCTTTGAAGTTGGAACTGCGTTAGTATTAGTAGCTTTTGCAGCTATCCTCGCTGCGAAGTTAAAGTTCTCGATTATTCCGTTTCTCATTATACTCGGTATGTTAGTGGGGCCTCATGCCCCCGATCTAGGACTTATCGATTTAAGGTTTATTGAAAGCGGAGAAGTTATTTCCTTCCTCGGCCGCGTTGGCGTCATATTCCTCCTATTCTATTTAGGTTTAGAATTCTCAATAAAAAAATTAATTAAATCAGGAAAATCAATTGCTTTTGGGGGGACTGTCCACATATCACTTAATTTCATATTAGGTTTGCTTTATGGATATGTTATGGGCTTCCCCTTATTAGAGACGTTAATTATTGCTGGAATCATTACAATTTCATCGAGTGCAATTGTTGCAAAAGTAATTGTTGATTTAAGAAGATCTGGTAATAAAGAGACTGAATTAATATTAGGAATCATCATGTTTGATGATATTTTTTTAGCTGTATATTTATCAGTCGTTTCAGGGTTAGTACTCGGTGGTGCCACATCATTTGTAGGTGCTCTTACATCGGTGTTAATTGCAGTAGGATATATGCTACTATTCTTTGTAATCGCTAGAAAAGCTACGCCGTTTTTAAATAAAATATTAGATATTTCCTCAAATGAAATTTTTATTATCGTAATATTCGCTATTTTATTCTTCGTAGCAGGATTTTCAGAAACGATTCATGTCGCTGAGGCAATTGGAGCGTTATTGTTAGGACTCGTCTTTTCTGAAACAGAGCATAGTGATCGGATTGAGAAGCTCGTCGTCCCATTCCGTGATTTCTTTGGAGCCATATTCTTTTTCAGCTTCGGTTTAAGCATAGATCCGTTTTCGCTTGGAGGAGCAGTGTGGTTGGCATTAGGAGCAGTTTTCATTACTCTAATCGGCAATTTTACTGCTGGAATGGTTGCGGGACGTAAAGCCGGGTTATCCCATAAGGCTTCTACGAATATAGGTTTAACACTTGTATCACGCGGGGAATTTTCTATTATTGTAGCGAATATCGGCATTGCCGGTGGCTTAATGGCAGCGATTAAACCGTTCTCTGCTTTATATGTTTTAATATTGGCATCGTTAGGACCGTTATTAACGAAAGAGTCTGGGAGAATATACTCTCTACTAGATAAGGTATTTAAATGGAGTGCTAAAGAACGTGCAAAGCGAGAAAAGGAAGTTGGATAGTATAAAGAGGCTGCATGAACTTCATGCAGCCTCTTTATATATTGTTATTGTTGTCATTTTTTGTCGGTAAGTCGATATATTCTAATAATCGCTGATATATTGCAAGTTGCGCCGATATAATGATGATGTATAAAAGTATGTGTAAACATTTTTAGGCAAAAAATAAGGCAAAGTACCCCCTAGGTTTATCCAGAACC
>NZ_VEPX01000025.1:0-27396 GCF_006349665.1 Bacillus sp. CD3-5
TGCTAGACCTGTGTCTCCCGTTGGACCTGTTGGGCCTGCTGCTCCCGTTGCTCCTGTTGGGCCTGTTGCTCCTCCTCCTGGACCTGTTGGGCCTGTTGGACCTGTTGCTCCTCCTCCTGGACCTGTTGGGCCTGTTGGACCTGTTGCCCCTCCTCCTGGTGTAACTCCAATGAGTTGAGTTAACAAGTTTAATAGAAGTTGTAAACTTGCAGGATCAATAATTAATGAGAAGAAGAATGGTGCAAGAGCACTGTAGAATTGTTGTAATAAAGAAAGTAATTGATTTAAATCTGGATTAGGAGATTGTAGTAAATTGATAATACTTTGAATTAATTGTTTTAGGAAATTCCCTTCTGGAGAAGGTGCTAACTCATTTAGTAAATTCAATAGTTGCGTAAACAAATTGAGTAAAGCTAATCTGTTTGCGTCACTTGGATTTGCAAAAAACGCTGCAATAGCCGAAATTAAAGAGTTTAATAAAGTTATTAATCTTCCTAATTGTTCGCTAGTAATTGGAACCGTTTGTGGATTGTTACAACAATCTGGAGTGAAAACAATCGGATTATTGCAGTTATTATGACCAAAACAATTATTGTTTGTCATTTATGTCCTCCTTACTTGTTTTATATTTGAGTGTTTTCCTATTATAAGAACTATAAAATTGTGTATAGGTTTCATTCACTTAAAATAGGAAACATGAATTATAATTAAACTGAAAGAACGATATTTAATTATGTTCATGACTCACATATTAATTATATGTTTTTAATAATTGACTGCTTAGATTAAACACCTAAACTTAAAAGTTTATTTTATTTTTCCACGTTTATCTCTTAGGTTTAAAAGCACATTTTAATATTAAAACTAAGCATTAGCATATAACCAATAACTTACAAATAATAAGTAATAACACCACCTTTTCAAATAAATAACAATAATATCTTTACTTAAATTGTGTTCCCTCTATTATCATAAAGCCGTTTCTATTATCAAAAACTCTCATACAATATAGTGGACAAGTTATTGTATACTTCGTTCCCAAAAAACAATATAGGGAGTGAGAATTAATTGCCAATTATTCAACCATTTATGGCATCTAGAAGATTTACATCTACATTAGGAGCTGGTACAGGAACAGGTGCAGCTTTTGCAATTGCTGCTACAGCTTGTTTAAACGATGCTGGCACTACTGCAACTGCTTTTCCGACTTTTACGTATTACAACTTATATGTAAACGGCATTCTTCAACCTAGTGTGAACTCCAGTGTTACTACTGGACCTACTGGTGCTATTACAATTCCTGGCGGAGATGCATTAGACGGTGGAATTCCAATTACAATCGAATTTATCGTCACTTAGTTTTAACTATTTTAATGTAGAGCAAAAAGACAGATCCTTCTTATTTAAGAATCTGTCTTTTTTAATTAATAATGATAAATTGTAAAATAATTGAAGAACCTTGTGATGGTGGTTGATTATCTAATAAAGTTAGCTGACCAGTACTAACCTGATATAATGGCTGTGGTTGAAGTATTCCATTAATAAACAAATTAATGTACGAAACCTCATCAGGAGATAATATGTGAGTTGTACCATATTGAGCTAGCCCATCTGAATCTGTATATGTAAGTTTTTCTCCATCTGAAAAAGTGTAAAATAATAAATTATTTGTTGTTATGGGGCCAATAACGCCAGTTGGACCTGTTGGACCTGTTGCTCCCGTTGCTCCCGTTGTTCCTGTTGATCCCGTTGACCCTGTTGCTCCTGTTGATCCCGTTGCTCCCGTTGGAATATAAATTGGCGGAAGAACCGGAAAAGTAGGTCCAATATTTTCTGGTCTTACCATACCTTTATTCAAAGATAATTTTTCATCTCTGTTCAATTTACTACCTCATTTCACATTTTGTTTACTAATTAACAAATAAACCTTCTATCATTTTAGGGAAATTCCATAACTACTTTTTCATACTCAAATGATTTTACATAAAGTAAACTTTTTACCGTTACTATAACTAGTAGTATTAATATAATAAAATGATAGTTCCATTCCAAAATACTAAATCGGTTACATTTTAATTTGAAAATGAGGTGATTTATATTCAAGATAAGAATGAAAAAATGAAAAAAGGACTATTATCAATAGCTCTTGAAATTATACTTCCATACAGGCTTACAGGTCCTACTGGGCCTACAGGCATCACTGGACCTACAGGCATCACCGGGCCTACAGGCATCACCGGGCCTACAGGCATCACCGGGCCTACAGGCATCACCGGGCCTACAGGCATCACCGGGCCTAATATTACAACAAACTCCATGTTCGCTAATAATACGTCAGGTGGTCCCATTTCAGTTATATTAGGCGGAACTAATATTCCACTTTCTAATAACCAAAGTCTCGGTAATTTTACAGTGAATGCTTCAAATGATATATTTACAATTCCTGTTACTGGGAGATATTATTTAACCTATCAAGTTAATACAACAACTGCACTACTTGCTGGTACAAGGCTACTATTAAACTCTTCGACTCCACTTTCCGGATCTATTTTTTCTCCCGCATTATCAACTTCAAATTATAATAATAATTTAATAATTAATTTAACTGCTGGTAATACAATTTCACTTCAACTATTCGGCGTATTATCCATAGTTAATTTAGTTGGAGGTGGTTCAACAGGTGCCTCTTTAACAATTATACGAATCGATTAAAAAATGATTCATTCTTTTTATAATAATCATTCTTAAATGCTAAAATAGTAACTACTAGGTCATTCCTTTAGTTTATATTTTAATAACTTCACGTAAGTGATTATGCAATAAGAAATACTTTGTACTATATTCATAGTACAAAGTATCTATACTAAATTTTCCGTATATACATTATCAATTTACACTCCTCACTGCTAATGTTACATTGAACATGAAGATAGTTTCTCAAATGCGAACCATCTCAAAACATATTTGAGAAACATACTCCAATCCTATACGCGAGAGCAACACTATGTTGACACTCAAATGAGTGTCTTTTTTTGTGGATTATAAAAAATAAAAACCATCTCTTATAGATAGTTTTATCATTACGCCTTTCTTTGTTTTTCAAGGTAGCTGTAAATTTATGAAGTTGAATAATAAATAGTCATATTTAACCGGGTTTGCGTTCTTCCAAAATTACGATAGGAATGCGGTCTATCCGCCTTAAAGCGAATTGAATCCCCGCTATTTAATTTATACTGACAATCATTTATTTCAATTGTCAATTCCCCTTCAAACACCGTTATAAATTCTTCAGTCCCTTCTTTATGACCTTCCGAATTTAACTTTCCTTCTGTTTCAATTTCAACCGTATAGATTTCAAAGTTCCTATCATCTTGGAAAGGAAAAGAAGGATACACTTTATATCTTCCATTGTCTTCTGATAATACTTGAACATCATTTCGTAAAACAACTTTCGTATCCGGTTGCGGATTATTGATTAAAGAAGTAAAAGACACTTTCAAACCATTCGCAATTTTCCATATCGTTGTTAATGTTGGACTTGACTCTCCACGTTCAATTTGTCCAATCATCGTTTTACTCACACCTGTTAATTGGGAAACCTTTTCTAAACTTAATTTTTCTTTTTCTCGAATTGTTTTTAAATTTTTCGCCAGAATAAGTTGAATTTCTTCCATAAGAAACACTCCTACACTATATACAATATAACGACCGTTATGTATAATAAAAAGCACACGTTATATAGTTCTTTTCAGTCATTATAACATACAAAATACTTAGGGGGGTTTTGAAATGCCTATATTTTCTTTTTTGTTATTTGTTTTTATAAGTAGCTTCACACCCGGACCTAACAATTTTTTAGCTATGACATACGCTAATCAACATGGTTTAAAAAGGAGTATGCAATTTTGCTTCGGAGTAGCTTTCGGTTTTTTCATCCTCACTTCCTTATGTAGTTTCTTTAATATTGTATTAATTAAAATCCTACCTATAATCGAATTCCCTTTAAAAATCTTAGGTGTAGCATATATGCTATATTTAGCTCTTAAAATACTCACAAGTAAAACTAGCATAAATCCCGATGAAAAATATAATAAAAATTTATTTACAGTTGGGATTTTCCTTCAGTTTATTAACCCTAAAGGAATACTATTCGGACTAACTGTAGTATCAACTTTTATTCTTCCTTACTACAATTCATATTCAAGTTATCTACTTTTTTCATTATTTCTAGGTGTAGTTGGATTAATGAGCACATTTAGTTGGACATTATTCGGTTCCATGTTTCAAAAACTTTTGTTGAAGCATACTAAATCATTTAACATCATTATGGCCGTTTTATTAGTTTTCAGTGCGCTTTCCATTATAACCAATTAAATTTCCTTTATTAAAAAAAAGAGGATTACTCAATAAAAGTACCCTCTTTTTGAGGCCGAGTGATTTTTCTGTTTTACTAAAATAAAATTTTTACTTAACTTCATACCACCAGCCTCTACGCTCAAGGTAATCCGTCATTCCTTTAAGTTGCAGCCTCTACTTTTTATCATTCATTTTAAAATCTCTTTATAATAATACAGAAAAATACGCTATAATATAAATTATTGTTCTTTAGGAGGGGTTTAATGGCTGATAAGTATAAATTTTTAATTCTTGTTGTTACAGCATTTTTTTCTTTCTTTTCCTTAATAAAAGATTTCCGTAACACTTCAAAAAGTTTCTTTTGGGGAAGCTTTGCAATCCTAACAAGCTTTATATTATTATTAACACACGCTTTAGAGTTAACTCCAAGACTTCTCCATTCAGCCCAGATGGCTCTTGAGATTATTACAATACCTCGTAAATTATTGTTCCCGTCTGGCACTGAAGTTGCTAGTATTTGCTAACAATTCGTGTATCTAAAAAAATTCAAGTCTATATTTTTAATTATCTTTATAAATATAAAAATGCGGTTTCTCCTTTCTAGAGAAACCGCACCCTATCAAAAATTCTTCTTAAAATTTAAACTGACTCGTATACAGATCAAAGTAAAATCCTCTATCTTCCATGAGAGATTCATGGTTCCCTTTTTCCAAAATACTTCCATCTTTTATAACAAGGATTTGATCTGCTTTTTCAATCGTTTTCAGTCGATGAGCGATTACGAAACTTGTTCGACCTCTCATTAAATTGTTTAGTCCTTCTTGTATTTGTAATTCTGTTCTCGTATCAATATTAGATGTTGCTTCGTCGAGAATTAATATATCTGCATCTGCTAAAATTGCCCGTGCGATCGCAAGAAGTTGTTTTTGTCCTTGACTTAAATTCGATCCTTCTGAAGCAATTTTCGTTTCATATTGATTCGGTAAATGTTTTATAAAAGAATGTGCAGATGCTGTCTTAGCTGCATTGATTACCTCTTCATCACTAGCATCTAATCGGCCATAACGTATATTATCCATAATCGTCCCAGCAAATAAATACGTATCTTGTAAAACGACTCCTATTTTACTTCGCAACGAATTCATATCATATTCTTTTATGTTTTTTCCATCAATATGAATTTGCCCTTGCTGTATATCGTAAAAGCGCGTTAGCAAATTAATGATTGTTGTTTTACCCGATCCAGTTGGTCCTACTAAAGCAATTGTTTCCCCTGGCCGCGCTTTCAGACTCACTTCTTTTAAAATCGTTTTATTTTCCTCATATCCAAATGAAACATTCTCGAGTGCAACATGGCCTTGTAAATTTTGTACAACGAATGCATCTTTTTTATTTTTGATTTCCGGTACTTCATCCATAATTTCAAAGACACGTTCCCCACCAGCAACTGCCGCTTGAATCGTATTCATTAAAGTTGCGAATTGACTAAGTGGTCTTGAGAACTGACGAGAATAATTAATAAAAGCTGCAATGACACCTACAGTTGTCATTCCATTTAAAACCATTACTGATCCAGTTCCAATTACAAGTCCCATACCTAAGTTGTTAATAAAGTTCATACTTGGAAAAATAAAAGCTGAAAATGTATCCGCCTTCGTTGCTGAAACTCTTAGTTGTTCATTAATTTTATTGAAATTCTGTACGGTTTCTTTTTCTTTCCCATATAACGTTGTAACATCCGCTCCTGTTATAGCTTCCTCAATAAATCCATTTAATTCTCCTAAATCTTTTTGACGCTTTGCAAAGTTTTTACCACTATAAGCAACTAATTTTTTTGTAACGAAAAACATAATAGGTACTGTAATTAGTGTAACAATTGCTAAAATCCAATCTAATGCGAACATCGCAATTGTTACACCTATAAAGGTTAATGCTGATGAAATAATTTGTACAACACTTTGTGTCAACGCTTGATTCAAATTATCTATATCATTTGTTACACGACTCATTAAATCCCCTTGAGAACGTACATCAAAGAACCGTAAAGAAAGTGTTTGGATTTTCTCAAAAATATCTTGTCGTATTTTTTGTATCGTTTTTAATGCAACATTAACCATTACAAATGTTTGTAACCAAGTTAAGAATACTGTTACACCGTAAATCGCGATAAGTAACAAACACATTCTCGCCGTACCGCTTAAATCTTTCGGTACAATATATTGATCGATAATTACTCCCATTAAATACGGACCTAATAACCCAAGTAACGTCGTAACAAACACTAAAAATATAACGAACGTAAGAGCAGCCTTTTGATAGCCCATATAGTTCCATACTCTCATCACAGTTCCTTTCGTATTTTTAGCCTTCCCCATCTTTGTTGCGTTACGCCCACCTTTATTAGCAAATTGTCCTTGAAAATTACGCATGTTCTTTCCCACCTTCTTTATGTAAATTGCCACCTTGGGAAAGATAGATTTCTTGATAAACCTCACATTGTTCTAACAGTTCTTCATGTGTACCATCACCAACTAATTCACCGTTATCTAAAACGAGAATTTTATCAGCATCTATTATTGATGAGATTTTAGAGGCAATTAATAATGTTGTTGTTCCTTTATATTCTCTCCTTAATGCTGATTGAATGTTAGATTCTGATTTAGCATCAACTGCTGATGTAGAATCATCTAATACAAGAATAGATGGCTTTCTCACAAGTGCCCTTGCAATGGATACACGTTGTTTTTGTCCGCCTGATAAATTCGTCGCACCTTGTGTTACATGATATTGATAAGAATCTTCCAGTTTGTTAATAAACTCAGTCGCACAAGCTGATGAAGCCGCCACTTCCAGCTCTTCCTTCGTTGCATCTTCTTTTCCATAACGTAAGTTCTCTTCTATACTACCTGAAAACAACAATGCCTTTTGAGGTACGAACCCGATTGAACCACGAAGTTTTTGTAAATTGTATGCCTTAACATTTATTCCATCAATACATATTTCACCTTGATCAACATCGTATAAGCGTGGTAACAATTTTGCTAAAGTAGATTTACCACTTCCTGTAGAACCGATAACCCCTACTTTTTCACCTTTACATATGCGAAATGAAATATCTTTTAAAACATATTCATTATTTTTCGTATAACTATAACTAACATTTTTAAAATCAATATTTCCCTCAATTTCCTTAGGTACAAGCGCATTTGTTTCGCTCGTAATATCAACCTCAGTATTTAAAACTTGCTGTACTCGATCCGCAGATGGAAATGCTCGCGCGATTTGCATAAATACCATACTGATAGACATAAGTGCCATTAAAATAATATTCAAATAATTTATAAACGCTAATATAGCTCCTACTTGAAGAGTCCCGTTAAATACTTTTTCTCCACCAATCCATAATGTTGCGACAATCCCTCCGCTTACAACTAACATTATGATTGGCATCATTAAGGAAATAAGCTGCACCGCTCGAATATTTATCTTCGTTAAATTTGTATTAACATTTCCAAACTGATTAATTTCATATTTTTGTCTTACATACGCTTTAATAACACGTACTCCAGATAAATTTTCTTGTAACTTTGTATTCACTTTATCTAATGCTTCTTGCACCTTTTTGAACGTCCCGCTCGCTTTACTCGCAATGAATATAATCGCAAGTAATAAAATTGGAACGACTACGAGTAATATAGGAAATAACTCGCGTGCTGTTACAAAAACAATTATGATACTTCCGATAAATAACAAAGGACCACGAACGAGAACACGTAATGTCATCGTCATCGCCGATTGAATAGATGTAATATCATTTGTCACTATCGTTAATAACTTTCCAGTTCCAAACGAATCACGATTTTCACTAGAAAATGTTTCTATTTTCGCAAACACATTTTTTCGTATGTCAGTAGCGAAATTAACAGCTGCTTTTGTAGAATACATCATACAGCCAAGCCCTCCAACTAAACCGAGTACTGCAGCTCCTATCATAAGAAGTCCCATTTTTATTACATAATTCATATCCCGATTTGCTATCCCAACATCAATAATATGTTGCATAATAGTCGGTTGAATTAAGTCCATCGCAACCTCAAGTACCATAAATAGTGGTCCAATAATAGCGAAGAACATGTATGGTTTTAAATACTGTAATAATTTACGAAATGATTTCATACATAATCTCCTTTTCCCATGAAATTACCCCCGAATAACTCATATCCCTCCTTATTTAAGCGCTGTAGTTTGTAATTTCTTTCTTATTCCTATTATATTATGTAAATTAATATTTAACATTATTAAATGATAAGCATTAATGACTTTACGGTCAATAAATGTGCTTTTTATTATATACATATAAAAACCGCATTCCTAATGAAAAGAATACGGTTTTTCATCTATATTTTTTCAGTTGTAAACTCTAAAAACTCAGTCTCAAATCCATTATTTTTAGACGGACTACACGTGTAAAAACCTATTTTAATAGGCTTATTTCCTATATCCTCCATCAAATGAGCGATTCTTATTTGTTCCCATTGGTGGATCTTCTTCACATATATTGTATAATCACCACGTTTACGAACAATTCGAAAACGAAGTTGCTCGTTAGCTAATTCTGTCGGAAAGTCTTGCGTGGACCAATCGGAATATCCATTATTCGTTACGACAGCTCCTAAATGAGATGGACCATCTGGAATATATTCTAATGAAGTTTTCAGCCAACACTTTTCCGAAACCATAACAAAAAGACCAGCTTGATCGAATTTTGAATTTGGATTCATACGCAATTGAACTTCAGCTTGAAAGTCTGTCATCGTCTCTGTATAAAATACATGACCATTCATTACTTCGAATCCATAATGTGTTTTAAGCCAAAAATCTGTTTCGGCTTTCGAGCGGACAATAAGCGCATGATTGTTATTAAGCTTATAATATTCAGGTACATTCATTATAGTAAGTTGCTCAATATGTTCTGGTATATGTGATATTTTCATAGTTCCTCCCTATATAAAGCATCTATATACATATTTAAAATTCTACTAATACTGGGAATTTATAACCTTTCAAATCCAACTCTCTATTACTTCGAATCATTAAATACTTACTTGACTGTAATTCTGTAAACTGTACATCCTCAACCCCTAATTGATCTGGAGAGAAGTAAAATTCGATTTCTGTAAATCTTTCAGCAATTTCCCCGCATATTTCATCTAAAACTGGAATTACTGGTGCAAACACTCCATATAATTTCAACTTTTCATTATCTACTTCATACACAATTAGAGCATCTAGCTTCTCTGAATAATACAATTTTCCATTCCATTCCGAATCATACATATTCAAATAAAACGAAGGACGGAAGTTTAATGTTGAAAAATTATTTGAAAGTCTTTGGCTACTATCTATAATTTCATGTATTAATTTTCTATCCTCTTCCATATAATAATCTAGCTCTCTAAGTAAGGAATCATTATTATTCTTTTTATCATATGGAATAGTCATCAAATACTCCTGCACAACTTTAAAACCATATGATGTATATAGTTCAGGTTTTTCCGTAAACAATAATGTGCATTCACATTTCTTATCGATTTCTTCTATCATTTTACTCATTAATTGTGTCATGAGTCCTTGTCTTCGAAAATTAGGGTGTGTCATTACCGATTGAATGCCTGCTGCATTTATTCTTTCACCATTCACTAGCAATGGTAACGAGAATACCGCAACGTTTGCAATCGCTTTATCTTCTTGTAAAAATGATAAAGCTTTATATGTATCATCCCAATAACCTCTCTCTGAAAAATCATGCAATGTTTGACTTGAAATCCCAAACACTTCTTCAAATAAAGGAAATAACTGCTCTCTTTTCGGTTCTTCTAAAAGAAGTTTTTCAAAACTTTCAACATTCCCCATGTTGTCCCTCCATATGTTAATTCCATCAAATTAGATATAGTTGTAGAACCTGCTCTTAAAGTAATAGGTCTTACCAATCAATATACTATCATAAAATATAAAAAAAAAGTCTAATTAATTTTATGTTTCGACTATTCGAAAATAAGTCGAATAAAACAATATTAGGATTTTTGAATATTAATGAGTTTATTATATAAAAATAGCGCTTTCTAATTAGCTTTTACTAATAGAAATACACTATTTATAATAAAAGATTTTTATTCTTTTATCCCTTCAAGTCTTTCCTTCGTATTAATTTCTTCTCCACTTATACGCTTTTCAAAAGACTTTCTCCAACTACTTGAAAGTGCATTTACTTCTAATATCCTTTTTACCCCTTCAATATTTTGCTTTTCCTTATGCATGATACGGTTAGCAAACGCTACTGAAACACCTTTTGGATCAGACTGTAGTCTTTTTAAAGTATCGACTGATGATACCCATCCTTCTTTTAATACACGAAAATAAAATCCTGTATATCCTGTTTCTTGAAAATATAGTGGTAACTTTGGAATATTATATTTTTTTGCTAATTTAAAACAAGGTTGCCTTGGCTGTGTTACCTGTACGATTGCCTGTCCTAGCTCAAACGTATCACCAATACAAACATCCTCTTCGCGCATACCACTAACTGTTATATTTTCTCCGAAAGCCCCATATACAAGATCTTGATTCAACTCTTTTTCCCAATATGGATAGTGATCACCAGTATAAACACAAACTGCTTTATCTACTCCTCCATGATGAACTAAGTCAGCTTGTCCATCCCCATTAAATTTTACAAAAGATAAATATACCGGTTCCTTTACTTGTTTCTTATTTATGCCTGTATGAATTACTTTTCCACCGTATGTAACCTCTTTTGGTAATCCTATATTTAAAGATAATAATTGATATTCATTAGCCATTCTATTTCCTCCTTTAAGATTGTTCCATGTATTTTCTCACTCGATTTATTTTCACTACTATCTCTTTTATATAAAGATGATTATAAAACCTAAAAAATCATTGTTCAATCCAATTATTTATATAATAATAATAGGTAAAACCTATCATTATACTTGAGGTGATCCAAATCGAATTACGACAACTTGAATATTTTTTAGCTGTTTCAAAAGAATTGCATTTCACAAAAGCAGCTGAGAAATTAAATATTTCACAGCCTTCACTTAGTCAGCAAATACGTTCATTAGAACATGAAGTTGGAATGCCCCTTTTCGATCGAATTGGTAAAAAAATATCTTTAACCGAAGCTGGGAGGATTTTATTATTACATAGTAAAACAATTTTTCATGAAATTGAACAAGCCCGTTCTGCTATTCAAGATTTAAACGGATTACAACAAGGTTCCTTAACAATTGGATCATTATTAACCGTCGTAAATTACTTACTACCACCAGCTATTTTAAATTTTAATAACTTATATCCCAATATAAAACTTTCTGTATTAGGACTTCGCACAGGAGATATTCGTGAAAAATTATTACAAAACGAATTAGATATTGGCATTACATTTCTACCGGTGCAAGATAAAGAAATTATTTCTACCCCTCTCTACAAAAGTGAACTTATAATAGTCGTACCAACTGGTCATCAATTAGCTGAACATAATCATGTATCTATTGCTGAATTGCAGAATTACCCTTTAATTCTTTTACCTAAAAATTTCTTTTTAACCGAATTAATTACATCCCATTGTCAAAAATTCAACTTTAAACCAAAACCAATTTTAGAAATTAGTACAATGGAATCTTTAATCCAAATGGTTTCAAAAGGCATGGGAATTACAGTTTTACCAAAACCGTATATAGACTTTTTACAAAATAAAAACATTCAAGCTATTAAAATAGAAAATCCTACTCCAACAATAGAAATAGGGCTTATTTATAGAAAAGATAAATATATGTGTGCTGCAACTCGAGAATTTATTAAACAATTGAAACTAACCGTACATTCTTTACAAAATTAAACGAACAAAAGAGATTATCCTATGAAGTCATTTCATAACGACCTAGTAGAATAATCTCTTTTCATAATGAAATAAAGTATTAACTATAAATTTCAGTGTACCTTTTTGGAAATTGGAATATATTTTGTAAAATAAGCCCCAACTAACAATAATACGATTGAAAATAGCACTGTCAACATACCGCCGAACTGAAACCAATATGCGAACAAATTAAAAATTGCAAGTGAAAAGAAACAAATTGAAGTTAATGCACTCTTCAACCCTTTTATTTCTGCTTTTTTTCTTTTTTGATACGCAATATACATGGAAACGGCTAAAAAAATGATAAAAACAATCATTAATAAAATATTTAGCATCGGTAATCCCTCCAGTATAAATAACCTCCTTCGGTGCTACCATATTACCCCATTTACCCTTTTGGAATCAATTTATTATTCTCTTCTCTCCAAAAATCAGTATAAGTTTTATTTTCAAAGTTCACATTCACCTCAGAAAAAGGAAGACTCCCTCCAACCTCCAACGAGTACCAATCATTTAAAAGTGGAGACCCGAAACAAATATTCATTGTGCATTCATGCAAATCAAACAATACGGAATGTAAAGTTCCAAACCATTCTTCATAATTATGCACCGTCAGCCCGGCAGGATATTCTTTTTGTACTAATCCTTTTAAAGACTCTATACTCACTTGTTCATTTCGATTTAAATGTTCATACAATGTGTGATATCGGTTTGTAGATTGTTCTAATCTTCTACTATTCAGTTTTTGAATAGGTAAACTAATTGCATGGTTTGTTGATACGATAAAATCTTGGCTTTCCTCATCAATTGAAGTTATTGATTTATATCCGTCAAATATTTCAATACGTGCTGCGTCTAATGAATCTGCTACTATTAAATTTATATTACTAGCAATCGGTATTTCTTCTATTAGTGACTTAGCCTCCTGCACATTTTTGCATTTCTCCAATAACAGTCGAATTACTGCAAAACATTGTAAACCACTTACTACTGTCTTTCAAATCAAATACAGCTGGAATAAAGCGAACAGTTATAAAATAAAAACTAGGAAACTGTAATCTTTAACAGTTCCCTAGTTTTTTAATACTAAATGATTCCCTCTTCCACCATCGTTTCTGCAATTTGAACCGAGTTCCACGCCGCACCTTTTAATAAATTATCGGAAACGATCCAAAGATGGAATCCGTTTGGTGTATCAGGATCTTTTCTAATTCTTCCGACAAATGTATCTATTTTCCCTTCTGCATATAATGGCATTGGATACAGCTGTTTACTAGGGTTATCCTGCAAAATAACACCTGGTGCATCCATTAATACTTCCTTAATTTCCGTAACGGTAGCTTCTTTTTCCAGTTCTATATAAACCGATTCTGAATGCCCTGATACAACTGGAACACGTACACAAGTAGCTGCCATTTTCAGGTTTGGGTCTTCTAAAATTTTCTTCGTTTCTTGAATCATCTTTACTTCTTCAAAGGTAAAATCATTATCCGTGAATATATCGACTTGAGGCAATATATTGAATGCAATTGGATAATATTTTTTATCTTTTTTCGCTGGTAATATAGTACTCTCCACTTCTTCACCTGCAAGTATTGACTTAGCCTGTTCTTTTAATTCTTGAATTGCATGAATACCAGAACCCGATACAGCCTGATAAGTGGAAACGATAATTCGTTCTAATCCGAATACTTTTCGTATTGGCTGAAGAGCTGTTACCATCTGTAATGCTGAACAATTCGGAACTGCTATTATCCCTTTATGTTCCTTTAAAGTGTGCGCATTCACTTCCGGAACAACGAGCGGTACATCATGTGCCATTCGGTATTCGCTTGTGTTGTCAATGACGATGGCACCGCTAGAGACAGCTTGATTTACAAATTGTCTAGAAACTTCTCCTCCAGCGCTAAAAAAGGCAATATCTACCCCTTCAAAGCTATTTATTTTTGCTTCTTGTATAATGATCTCTCGCCCTTTAAATTGTACTGTCTTACCAGCTGATCTTTTTGACGAAAGTAACGTAACTTCAGCTATATTAAACTTTGTTTCTTTTTCTAACAGTTCAATAATTTTCTGACCTACTGCACCCGTAGCCCCAACAACAGCTACATGATAGCCCTTTTCACTCATCTTTTCTCCTCCAATGTTAAATAAATAAATATTTCTACAATTTCATTTTATAAGGAATTTAATCATTTGGAAAATTGAAATACGTGATATAATCATTCACAAATCATGATAATAAAAGAGGGATTTTTTATGGAAATGAGACATGTTAAAACTTTTTGTGCCATCGTTAAGTATGGTAGCTTTTCTAAAGCTGCTCACGCGTTAGGTTATGCGCAATCTACTGTAACAGCGCATATGAAAGCATTAGAAAACGATTTACACCTCCCTCTTTTTGATCGATTAGGGAAAAAAATACTTCTTACAAAAGCAGGTCATCAATTTCATCCTTATGCTTTAGAATTACTTGCAATTTATGAAAAAGCGCAAGAAATCCCTCAAAATACCGATCAATTAGAAGGTACATTGAGTATTACATCAAACGAATCATTAGCAGTGTACCGTTTACCACAATTATTACGCGCTTATAAACAGAAAAATCAAAAAGTAAATATCGTACTTGAAACAAACACAAATGAACAAGCATTACAAAAATTACGTGAAGGAGAAACAGACGTTGTCTTCATAATTGGAGAAAGTATAGAACATAATGATTTTATTACGCGTACTTTTAGTAATGAAACATTTGGATGGATTTTACCAGCTTATTCCTCTGCGCATACAAATCCATTCCAGTTATTACAGGACACCCAGTTCATTTTTACAGAACAAAGCTGCGGCTATAGGCCAATGGTAGATCGTTTTTTACGTCAAAGCGGGAATATTCCAGCTAAAACATTTGAAACTTCCAACGTTGAAGTTATTAAACAATCCGTTATGTGTGAGTTAGGAATTTCAATTCTTCCTTACATCGTTGTACAAGAAAGTTGTCAAAAAGAACAACTCTGTTTTCAGCCTATCGAAACGTCAACTGTTATTCAAAGCCATGTAATTTATCATAAATCTAGATGGATTTCCCCTGTAGTACAGTCGTTTCTTTCACTATTAAAAGTGATGAAAGTATAAAAAGAATATGAAAGAAAACATGAATTGAAATCCTTTGAAGAATATCAATCCACGTTTTCTTTCATACTACTTATATAGTCATCTTCTTTTTATTAGATAATGCTTTTCCTTTAACTAGAACAAATATAATCGGAAGGACGAGTAAACTAGCAATTGCACACATTATTCCTAAAGAAGAAAACGGAAATCCATTACTTACGGTAAGCGACGCTACGCCAGAAGCAATAGTCATCCCAATATACATGGCAGAGCTATTTAATGCCATTACAGTCCCTCGCACAACTGGTTTTAATTCTGAAATTAGTGCCGTTAATGATGCTTGGCCAAATCCAATAAATAAACTCCAAATGATATGTAAAGTAATTGCAATTACTAGATTTTCTATGGAAAGCGAGAACAATATTACACTTATTGAGGTTACAATACTCGCAATGGATATAACATTCTTCTTTCCTATTTTATCAGCTAACTTCCCACCCAAAATGTTACCAGCTACACTACCAACTCCCGCTAAAAAGATTACAACACCTATTTCACCAACGGAAAGTCCAAAATTATTCCCATAATAAACACCTATGTACGAAAACATGCCGTGTAATCCAATTGTCCATAGAAACGTTGCTAATAACGCAAATAAAACTGAAACATTTACTAAAACCATTTTAAGTGGTGCACTTAACGTTTTCGCTATAGAAACATGCACATCATTTCTCTGTTTTTCATTTCTTAATATGCGATTAACTAATAATGTAAGAAATAAAGTTAATAGTCCTATACTATAAAATGTCCATTGCCAATTTCCTACTTCAGATAAAAATGCACCTATAGGTACTCCAATGACTGTCGAACCTACCATTGCTCCCATAATCGTTCCCATCGCTTTTCCTCTTGACTCATATGTAACTTTATCACCTACTAATGCAAAAACACTTGGCATAATCATCGCACCAGATAAACCTGTTAGGCCGCGAAATAATAAAAGAATTTCAAAACTCTTCGCTAATCCCGTACAAAATGTAGAAATAGAGAAAATAGTAAATCCTATTATGATCATACGTTTCCTTCCAACTCTATCAGACATCGTTCCAAGTACAGGTGCAGTTATTCCATAACAAAGTGCATAAATAGTAATTAATAACCCTCCACTCCCATCAGGGATACTAATTGTTTCTGTAATTACTGGTAATAAAGGTGCCACTAATAATGAATCTAATCCAACAAAAAAAGCTACAATTGCCAAAATGCGTATCATTGACTTTAACTCCATATATAACTCCCCTTTATTTCATATATGAAATAAATCTTTATTTTTATCCCCTCTTTTTTACTGCATCGATTTTTATTTCATATATGAAGTATTTATATAAATAAAAATGTAACAGCGTGTTACATTTTTATTATATTTAATTCAAATGCTTCTTCCACTTTAATAGTAAAGCATCTAAATGCTCTTCTTCTTCTTTCGTAAAACAACCACAGTTTTCTTTTAAAAAATCACTATATTGCACATCTACTTGCTTTTTTATTTCTTCACCTTTTTTAGTTAAACAAACGAGCGTTTCACGTTGGTCATTTGGATTCTTCTCTGTCATAACGTAACCATCACGCTTCATCCGTTGAATCATTGTTGTCATATTACTTGGGACACATCCCATGTTTTCAATTAACTTTGACATAGATACTTTCCCAGATTTTGCGAGTACTTGAATCACTCCAAATTGTACGTAACTTATATCATATTGCTCAATTGCCTTATCTAGATTTTTTTGGAGTAAATGATAAACATCACGAATATTACCGTAAAGCTCTCTGTTATTCATATGTAATGTAAGCCCCTCTAATTTATTTCATATATGAATGATATTCCCATTTATTTCTTGTGTCAACAAAAACACCTTTGTATGCATAACAACAAAGGTGTTCCAAAATCAACATACTTCTTATTTATTAGTCTGTTCTCCACCTGCAATTAATTTACTGCCTGAATATGTACTTTTTTGCATAAACAGTTGATTAATTAACTCTTTTTGTTCGGCTTCTGACATTACACCTTTTCCTTCGCCTAAATTTCCACTTTGTAATTTCCAAATCTTGTTGTGATCCGCATCCATTTTTTCATATTTTCCTTGTTTCCATCTCTCTAAAATATCTGCATATGTTTTTCCTTGTACTAGATCATTGCTCTTTACAATATCAAGTAAACTTTCAATACGTTCTTGTGTAATAAAAATATAGCCCCACTTTTGATCAGCTTTCGTTTTTTGATGTGCCATTTCATGTAATGCTGTTTGTATATTCTCATCAGTCCATTTAAAATTTTTATTAAATCCGCTATTTGGCAATGAATGATTGCCATTTTCTAAAACCTTTGCATCTTCAGCTTTTACATTACTATCAGCTAGTACTTCTGCTGCCGGTGCAGCTGGTGATGCCTTTTTAGCAGCTGGTTTACTATTATTCAAATAATACATCATACCATATGTTACACCTAAGCCGATTACCGCCATACCAGCTATAATACCTATTATTTTAAATAATGTTTTCATCTTGCTTGTTGCCTCCCGTATATCCCATTTCATATTTTCTATTTTCTAAACCACATATGTATTTCCTCATATTATATTTCTTTTCTTTATAAATTGAAAGATTATTCTGTAAAAATTCCCCATCTTTTTCAAATGCGATCCACCTCTAAGCATTTCGTTTTAAATTTATAAAAATATATGCTAGCCTAAATATAAAGGAGATGAATAAATATGAGTTTATTGCATAACGGTTTAACATTTTTAAACTTTGATGATACGTATTTATTACAAAATAAACTACATTCTTATTCACATGAAGATATTGATTTTACTCATTTAGAACACGCAAATCTATATTGCGAAAACACTTCTTTAATGCATATAAAAAGAGTATTAAATCGTAGAAAGAATAAAGGAATTACTTTTATAGGTTCTGGAAATTATCATTATGTATCTCATTTATTATTAGAAGAAATAGACAAACCTTTTACCCTTATACTATTTGATCATCATACTGATATGAACTTAAAGGAAGCAAATGAACAGACTCTTATTTCCTGCGGATCTTGGGTATCATTTTCTCTTCAAAATAATGGTAATTTAAAGAAAGTAATTATTATCGGACCTTCTTCTCTAACAATTCATTCTAATGATTGTTCATACGTAGAAGTTTTTCCAATTGATATATCACATGAAGTATCCATACATACAATACTTTCACATATTCATACAGAAACAATATATGTAAGCATTGATAAGGATGTTTTAGATCCAAAAGTCACTATTACAAATTGGGATCAAGGGCATATGAAGCTATCTATACTTTTACAATTTATTCATTCTCTTATTACGAATAAATCTATTTATGGTATTGATATTTGCGGTGAACTCCCAGTTTATCCTTCTCAACTCTTCTTACCTAAATATAAAAATGCTATTCAGAAAAATGAACAAGCAAACTTACAAATTTTAAAAACAATTTATGAAACGAACTTACATATTCAATACGCATAAAAAGAACGAGTACCTTACAGGTACTCGTTCTTTTTATGCGCGATTTTCTTTTAACCACTTCGTAATTGCATCTAACCTCGAAACATCAAAACGTCTGTCTTCACACACATGTAAACTGTTTAAACTTTTCACAATTTCTAATTCATTCGACTTTACACTTTTTGCCTCAATTAATTTACAGTACCCATCTGTAACAGTATTTAAATTTTCATAATAACGCTGAAGTGGTTTTGATATATGTAAATGCTTTTCAAAGTTTCTTCTTCTTCTCGTCTCGTCAAATTCTTTCCGTTTTCTAAGTTCTTCATCATTCGTATATAAATAAAAATATTGATCAGGAAAACCAATTTCCCTATGTATCAACTTTTCTTTATAAAAGTTTTCTATTAAAGATAATGGCTGATCAAATATTTCAAAATGGAAACACCAATTATAACTAAGTGGTTGATAAATATCGCCATCAAGTATTACTATTTCATATTGCTCTGACTTCTGCACTGCTATTTTCCAGCGCTCTACTTGTTTTTCAAAATACCATGTTCTATGTTCATTTTTTGGTCTTTCAAATAAAAAATTCACTTCTGGTATAATATAAGCACCATAATTCTTTTCTAACTCACGACAAGTGCTGCTCTTACCAACAGCACTTGCTCCCTCGAACGCTATAATCCCCATAGTTTCTCCCACTTTCATTAACTTAGATTTCGTTGTTTCACTTTTCTCCCCCATAACTGTCTCCATAAAACAATTGAAGCGATAGAAAGCATTATTGTTGTAATGATACTCCCCTCAATTCCGAATGAGCCTCCATGAAAGAGCTCCGATCCGTTTGCTACAGGTCTAAAAAGTGGTGTAGAATACATCTCCATTCCACTAACCGCAAAACCGAATACGTTATATTGTGCCCAATTCCAAATGGAATGCCACGCACATATACCCCAAAGACTACTGTCTTTCAAAACGTAAAAAGCTGCAAACACACCAACTAATATTATATTCGATATTGAAAGAATTGTAATACCTGGATTTAGTAAATGAAGAAAACCAAATAAAAAAGAAGTTACAACAATACCGACCCATATACGGCTTCTAACAGAAAGAACCGGAAATAACCAACCTCGAACAACAATTTCTTCTGTCGCACCTTGTATTAAAAAAGCAACTAAAGAACCCACAATTCCAAGCATAGCGGTTGGTGTAATTTGTTGCATTTGTAGTTGTACATTTCCAGTTAATAAAAGTAGCAAGACTGGTATTGAAATGAAAACAAAACCTATTAATGCACCTTTCAAATATTTTCTTATCCATTGATTCCTCCAAAAGCCAATAGATGCAATTGATCTTTTTTCTACGAATCTAATCCATAAAAAAACAAAAAATATAGCACCCCCAAATGTCAATATCATCTCAATATTGCTATAAATCGCCTTCATTAAAAGTGTTTCTGCTTTCGGTAAAAACAACATAAATAACATAAACAATTCACCTAAAGTTAAAAATAAAATTGCAAGTATAACAGCGAATACTGGATGAACTTTTCTTCTTCCTTCTTTGGCCGCTTCCAATATTTTGAATTGAGTAGACTGCAATATTCTCGCCTCCTTAATAAATCAACAATATTCTTGTACTCTATATCGTTTCCTTAATACAAATCCTCAATAAAAATGTTCTCAGTTTAGCATAAACCAAAATTAGGAATAATATATAAATAAAAGAGATGTTTTTGTGTCTTTTACCATCCTATTTCAGACTGGTATTACCAGCACTTGCTATTTCCCACCATTTGTTGTAAGATAGTAATTAAGGTCAATTTAACAGTATATTTTCTTTGCATATTATCAAGTATCAATCAGGAACATTTTATATTCCTTATGGGTTTTTGATAATATGTGAAATTTTATTTTTCATTCAAATAAGGCCGAACATATTGTAATCTTTTTAATTTTTAGGAGGCATTACCATGACATTAACAGGTAAAGTAAAATGGTTTAACAGCGAAAAAGGTTTCGGTTTCATCGAAGTTGAAGGTGGCAACGACGTATTCGTTCACTTCTCAGCTATCACTGGCGACGGCTTCAAATCTCTTGACGAAGGTCAAGAAGTTAGCTTCGAAGTTGAAGACGGTAACCGTGGACCTCAAGCTAAAAACGTTGTAAAGCTATAATTCAAACAATAAAAAGGTTGTTACCAGCACGGTTAACAACCTTTTTAATATATAACTAAAATTTTTTACATAAAAGGAGTGGTTACATGTATCGCAATCGAAAGAACGATGTAGCAGAAGTACCACCAGAACAAACCCCTGTCTGGGAATGTGAAGCAGAGGATTGTTTAGGATGGATGAGAAAGAACTTTTCATTTGAAGAAGAGCCTAAATGCCCTTTATGTAAAAGTAGCATGAAAAGCGGAGAACGTTTATTACCTAAGTTAGGTTAATTTTTTACTTAACCCCTCTTATTTAAGAGGGGTTTTTTATTATAAATTTATATCTTCAACATCCGTTCGAACTATAGAATACAATAATGCATCATGTTGCTTATTTCCTTGATGAATATATCCACGTAATAATCCTTCTTTATGAAAGCCTATTTTAGATAACATTTTACAAGAAGTAACATTTTCAGGGTATGTAATAGCACCAATTCTAAATAAGCCTAAATCTTGAAATCCATAACGAATAATTTCCCTGGCTGCTTCTGACGCATAACCATTCCCCCAATAACGGGGATGTAAGTCATATCCAATTTCAGATCGTTTACTCCATAATTGTAAATTATTTAATCCAATTGTACCTATTAAAGTATTTGTTTCTTTTAATACAATCCCCCATCGTATTGCCTTTTTCTCAAAGTAATTTTTTGAAAAAGATTCAATCATACGTGAAGCTTGTCCAAACTCTGTAAAAGAATTCATACCGTAATAACACGTTACCTCATCCAATGAAAAGATTTCATATATTTTTTGACAATAAGATTGTTCTATTTCAACTAAACGCAAACGTTCTGTTTCTAATATAGGAAATGTCATAGGATCACTCCTTTCTTTCTACTTATTCATTATAGCAGAAAACATATTTATAATTAGGAAAGTCCTCAATGTCCCATTAATCAAATATTTCAAGAGTAGCCTACCCTCTTAATTCAATACGAACTAAGAGTAACCCTTCTTGCATTTACATGATGCGAAAAATAAAGAGATGATCATAGTACACTGATCATCTCTTTATTCCATACTCACTTTTCCCCTCTAAAACAACACCCTCCCCCATATATTTATGGTAAAATATAGTCAATACATTATTTTATTGTGGAGGTGTAAATTTCCTTTGTATATATTCATTGGTTTATCCCTCTTACTCATATTACTCATATTTTTATTCGCAAAAAAGTTCACTCCAAACTCATTCATGATGACTAGTTTTAAAGGCAATAGCTTTAAAACTTTTTCAATCGGTATTTTAATTGCAGCCACTCTTTCTCTTTCATATGGAATCTATCACGCAGCAACATATCAACCTAAACATCTAGATATCACATTACAAAATCAAAACTTTACCGTTTTCGGTAACGTCGGAGAACTTGGATATTTCTCAGAAGAATTACTAAAAAAAGATAAAGAAGTTAAGCTACATTTTGCCTCTTGGGAACCAATGCAATTAAATAATCCAGAAATAATAGTAAACTATCCTTCCGGTAAACAGGAAACATGGAAACCGAACATAACATTACTTCCTGCCAATAAATTAAAAGAGAAACATGGTATAAAAGAGCTTTATCAACTCTCATCATATTCATTTAAAGAATCCGGTAACATAACATTAATGATTACTGAGAATCATACAACGAATAAAAAGATCTCAATTCAAGTGAAATAAATAAAATGTCCCTCCAGCATAACGGAGGGACATTTTATTTATATATGTATGCTATATTAATTTGTCGGTTCATTTAATGTTGCAATTATCTTATTTGCAGTGTTCTTTCCATTTCCAATACACGCACCAATACCGACACCGTAATATGAGGCACCCGCTAAGTATACATTAGGATATAGATCCGTCATTTTTTCTTGTAATGTTTGAACTGCTTGATTATGTTCTAAATGATATTTCGGCATTAAATCTTTCCATTTTGTCACTTCAACTACTTCTGGTTCACCTTTAATTCCGAGACTCTTTTCAATATCATATAAAGCGACTCGTACTAGTTCTTCTTCATTATAATTTTTAATCGTTTCATATACCGGATTCGTACTCTTATAAAACATTCTCACTAATAGCTTTTGGTTTCCAGATGTATGTTTCCACTTCCGGCTTGTCCATGTACAAGCATCACAATGTAAATCACTGTTTTCTGTTACGATAAATCCTGTGCCGTCCGCTGGTAATTGTTCATCTAGTATGTCAAATCCTAAGTAAATACTTATAAGTGATGAATTTTTAAATGTATGAAACTGCTCGTTTAACTCATTAGACTGTAATAAAGTTTCTGCGATATCATGCGGAGTTGCTAAAACAACATAATCAGCTTGGATTGATTCTTGATTTGCAAAGGAGACTTCATAGCGATTACCTTGTTTACTTACAGCTGTCGTTACAACACCCTTCTTAACAACCGTCTCAGTCAGCACTTCTTCTAAACGATCAATAATCGTAGATAATCCACCTTTAAATGATACGAACTTTTTATTTCCTGCTGATTGAAACTGCTTTTTATTCTCTTCAAAACCTTTAATAATACTTCCATATTTATTTTTATAATCCAGTAAATACGGTAGTGTAGACGCCATAGTAAGCTCATTCAATTTACCAGAATATACACCTGAAAGCACCGGAGCAATTTGTCTTTCTACTAACTCTTTCCCTAAAAAGCTTTCTAAAAATACAGCAAGAGAAGTATCTTTTGTAAACTCTTTATTTTTCGTTATGAAATCTTTTAAAGCAACAATTTTCCCTTTCGTTGATACTAGCGTACTGCTAAACAACGACTCGACACTCATCGGTATCCCAAATATAGTGTCAGAAGGAATTGGATGTAAAATATTATCAGAATATATGTAAGAAATACCCGTTTCATTATACACCATTTCTTCTTCTAAATTTAAATCTTTTATAAGCGGCATGACATGTTCATTACGAGCAACGATAGAATCTGCTCCGGATTCCATAATAAAATCCTTTTCTTCTACACTATGGATTTTCCCACCTAAGTACTCTTCTTTTTCTACAAGGATTAAATTTAAATCTATATTATAATCCTTTTTTAATTTTTCTAAATAAAACATAGTAGAAAGTCCCGTTATACCTCCACCGATGACAACAACTGTTTTCATATGTATTGCGCTCCTAACCGATACAATTAATAATTCCTTTATTATTATACCCAAAAGTCCTTATATTCGACTAGCAACTTGCGCATTCTGTAAGAAATTAGACAATATATCTGAATAAATTTTCGGTTGATCATTATGTACTAAATGACCGGCAAACGGAATAACGGCAATATGAATATTTCCGTTTAATTGTTTGAACGTTGTAGCAGCTGTAACTTCATCTTCTGAATCTCCCCCAACAATACAGAGTGTAGGTATTTGAAGATTCGCTACATCACCAGTTTCATCGAAAGGATACCAATCTTTAACTTGCCACGATTCAAGCAATGCTTTCCAATCACTTTTTTCATGAATTTTATTCATATACGTTATAACTTCTTCATTTTTCATCAATTGCTGATGACACTTCGCTTCATACTCCAGAGACTCTTCCCAATTATCCCTCTTAACTGGAAATATACCTGAAAAAGTTAATGTTCTCACTTTCTCTGGATACTTTTTTGCAAATAATAAAGCGACTAATCCTCCTAGTGAAACACCAGCTATATGACATCTATCAATTTGTAGATGCTCTAACGTATCATATAAGTCCTTTACAGAACGTAGGAAATAGTTCTCCAATGTCCCCCCTGATTTTCCATGCCCTCTTAAATCAGGGCGAATGACTTGATAATTTTGTTCTCCAAAAAGTGCTGCCTGCTCTTCATATTCTACTAAACCTGTCATACCTCCAGAGTGTAAAAGTACAATTGGTTCTCCTTCACCTGAAATGTGTGCATGTAATATCATATATTCCCCTCTCATAAAACAGAATATTCCATCTATTATTAGTATATAGAATATACATCTGAATTTCCAAATAAAAAAGAACTATAACATTTTCACATCATGTCATAGTTCTTCCTATTTTAAAAACATAAAGTAATTAATTAATTTGTCTATTTCTTGACTTAATGCCAATACTTTTTCATGTTGAATTCCGTAATCTGATACTAAATATAAAAGTTCTTCTTTCTTTATTTCAATTACTTTTTCCAATTTTACTAATTCCATGTCGTTTTATTTCTCTCTCCAATACTAAAATGTATGTATTTTAGTATAGCCTATTTACATAATTAGTAAAAGTAAAATACTCATGTAAAATCTTACATATTTTAAAATAATATACTAACAACAAATAAATTTATATTTTTGTACCTTAATACAGACCATTAGGCTTCATTACGTCTTCATAACAAATCGCAATTTCTCTAAAGTTATATCTTTATATTTTGGAGCCCTCTTAATATGATCAAAGTAACTATATGAGAATTTAAAGACATGTCCAAAATCCCAATCAATTGACAAGCCACCTTTTAAAACAGTTTTATTTTCCATCTTTTTATCCCCCGTAATAAAAATCACTTTATACTCATCCTAAAGATGGCGTCAATACAAATAAAATATGATTGGATTCATCACTTTTATTCAAAAAACGATGTTTCACATTTGGTGGGATACGTACAACATCTCCTTCTTCTAAGAAGTACTCTTTTCCTTCTAACTCCACATAAACTTCTCCTTTCATAACAACAGCAATTTCTTCTTTATCTTCATGTGAATAGTGATTTTCCGTTGTATTTGCTTGTTTATTTAGGTCCATCATTAACATTTCAATACGCGCTTTCATAAAATCAGGTGTTAATACATCGTATACGATGTGATCGTTATTTGCTCGATATACTTTCTTTCTATCTTTCTTCTTAGAAATGAGTGAATCTGTATCAATCTCATTAATAAATAGTGTAAATAGCGGTACATTTAACGCTTTCGCTATTAATTCCAATACACTTAACGAGGGATTTGCATGTCCTCGTTCAATTTGACTAATTAATGAAGTACTAATTCCTGCATAATCCGCAAATTCGCGAATTGTCATCTTATTTTTCTTACGATAACTTAATACAGTTTGTCCAAGCCTATCATGTATCATAGTAAATCCTTCCTTCGTCCATCATAATATATATTTTATCGCTTTTGTGCTGACTTACTAAACAAAGGCAAATAATCCTTTTCTATCGTCTCCGAGACTTATATACTTACCTTTGTACATTTTATCATATTTAGTTTATTATATTAGACAATCTATCGGAGGGACAAACTTTGAAATCACCTATTCTTTCATATTGCATCTTATTTTTCGGTGTATTCGCCTTATCAACTTCAGCGATTTTTGTAAAATTGGCAGATGCTCCTGCAACTATCATTGCTTTTTATCGATTATTTTTCGCTGCATTAATTCTGTTACCATTATTACTTTTTAATCGAAACAATCGAAACGAACTAAAAACAATAACAAGAAGACAATGGGGATTCGGATTCATTTCTGGGCTATTTTTAGCTGCACATTATGTACTATGGTTTGAATCGTTACAATATACTTCTGTAGCAAGCTCTACTGTTATCGTAACGTTACAACCTTTATTCTCAATGATTGGTGGTTATTTTTTATTCAAGGAGAAGTTTGCGAGAGGCGCGATTATCGGTTGTCTCATTGCTATTTCAGGAAGTATCGTTATCGGATGGCAAGACTTCCAAATTAGTGGAGAAGCTTTATACGGAGATATTTTAGCGTTTATTGCGGCCGGAATTATTACCGCATACTTTTTCATTAGCCAATATGTTCGTAAAGATTTATCACTTATACCGTATTCGATAATTAGTTATGGGAGTAGTGCCTGTTTTCTTGGTGTATTCTCTTACATGCAAAACGAATCTTTCATCCACTACTCTACACAAACTTGGCTGTGCTTTATTGGCTTAGCATTTATTGCTACGATTTTAGGGCAAACGATTTTTAATTGGTTATTAAAATGGATGAGTGCTACTGTAATCTCCATGAGCATTTTAGGAGAAACAATTGGGACTTGTATACTAGCGTACTTTATATTAAATGAGACTATTTCTTTACAACAAGGACTAGGCATTACAGTTATTTTTATTGGTCTTGCATTATTTTTATTACAACCAAATTCTAATAAAAAAGAGGTTGTCCCAAAAGGTCGTTAAAAACGAACTTTTGGAGACAACTTCTTTTATTTTTCCTGTATATGGATA
>NZ_VEPX01000026.1:0-26959 GCF_006349665.1 Bacillus sp. CD3-5
TTATGTTGTTTTTATTAGCTAAAATCAAAAAAGATTCCAGAGTGTTGGGAACCCTAAAGGGTTTCCCAACACTCTGGAAAAAATCTCAGCCTATAGGCTGAGATTTTTTTATTGATAATAAGGTGAGATCATTAAGTAAACAATAACACCAGATAAACTTACATATAACCAGATCGGCATCGTCCAACGTACAATTTTACGATGACGTGTTAATTGATTTGTAAAACCAAATACAAGTGCAAACAATGCAAGTGGTACAATAATTGCTGCTAGGATAATATGTGTAATTAAAATGATGAAATACACATATTTAATGAATCCTTCTCCACCAAAATGTGTTGCCGGCGCTAAGTAATGATACGATAAATAAGAAACACAAAATAGCAATGTCGTCGTAAATGCTGCTAGGATAAAACCACGGTGCATTTTCACATTCTTCTTAATAATAGAGTATAGAGCTGCTAATAAGAATACGAACGTAAAGCTATTAAAAATTGCGTTTAACATTGGTAAAATCGTTACATCAAAATGTACTTCTCCTTCATAGCCAACAGGTCCAAAGAACAAAAATAAAATAATCGCATTTACAATTACAGAAAGCGTTATCACAATAGGAGCATAGCTTTTCTGATTTGTTGATTGATCCACCAAAATGTTCACTCCCTCTTCCTTCAAATATGTATACGTAACCTCACTATTTTAACATACTATTCACAGTGTAAATGTGACAATAGTTTGACACAGCAAGATAAGAAAAAGAAAAATCCTTCTTAATAAAACGTCTTAAGAAGGATTTTATCGCTTTATTATTCAAATAGCAATGCGATTAGTTTTTGTTAAAAAATGTATCGCTACATGCTTGAAAAATTTCAGACACTTGATATCCCATTAAAGAAATTGCTGTTAATGAAAAGAAACCAATCATAAGAAATCGAAACCACATATAAATCTCCTCCTTGTATTTAGCTAAAAACATTCGCTACATTACAAGTTGAGTGGCACTCTTCATCGTCACTTTCCTTTTTCTTTACAATTGCTGTAATAAATCGAATCATAAAGAAAACTACAAAAGGAAATTGTTCGTAATTTACATTGGCATAGTTTAGCAACGGCTCGCGCTGCATATCGAACGGGGATGAGAAGGAATAGAACATACCTTGCTCTTCCATATATACAATTACAATTTTCATGCAAAATACGATTCCTAGAAACGAAACAATATCTTGCCATTCTGTCGTATATAACAGGTTATATAGCTCTAATACGTACTCTTCCATCGTCATCCCCCCTTCCTTTTTTATCATTTTGCTCGCCTTCGCATAAAAAGTCAAGAAAAAAGTTTATATTCACTATGACAATAGTAATTACTCTTTTCTTTACTTATATATGAATCTTTTCTACCAATGATTGGATGTAGCATTTCTTAGAAAACAAGAAATTAGAATCGAATAGATTCCTCATTCTTACTTTTAGTATTCAACACCGTACTATTTTTATTTCTATTAAAAATAAAATAAGAAATGATTATAAGAACCGTAACAAACATCGTCAAAAGTGCTTGTGAACGTAAAGATTCAATTGCAAGCATCGCAATTAAAACTGCTATAATAGCTGCAATTGTAACATACGTCACATACGGGAAAAACCACATTTTCACTTTCAAATTTTGTTGTTCTAATCTCCCCATTTTTTTCCGAATATTTAAATGTGAAACAGCTATAACGAGATAAACGAGCAACGCAATCCCGCCAGATGCATTCACTAAAAATAAAAAGACTTTATCTGGAGATATATAACTAAAAACAACTCCAATATAAGCGAAGAACGTTCCGAATAAAACTGCCCGAACTGGAACACCACTATTGTTCAATTTCAAAAACGCCTTTGGAGCATCTCCTCTTTCTGCCATCGAAAAAAGCATTCTTGAGTTTGTATATAAACCCGAATTTAAACATGAAAGTACAGCTGTTAAAACGATAAAATTCATAATTTGTGCTGCCGCTGGTATTCCTATATGTTCCAGTACTGCTACAAACGGACTTTTTAGTATGTTCGCTGAATTCCACGGAAGAAGTGTAACAACTACAGCGATAGATCCAATGAAAAATACGAGAATACGCCAAATTACACTATTTGTTGCTGTTTTTACTGCTTTTACAGGTTCAGCAGACTCTCCAGCAGCTACTGCAACAATCTCAGATCCCATAAATGAAAATATTACGACAGTAATTCCAAGTAGCACCGAACTTATACCGTTTGGCATAAATCCTCCTTGTCCTACTAAATTGGAAGTGCCAGGTGCTTCCGTTCCTGGTACAAATCCTAAAATAACAGCTAGCCCAAGACAAAGGAATAAAACAATACTTATTACTTTAATAAAAGAAAACCAATATTCAAACTCTCCAAATGATTTCACTGAAAAAACATTCGTCAATGTTAATAAAATCGTTAATATTAGGCTTAATAACCAAAGCGGGATTTCTGGAATCCAGTATTGAATAATACCAGCACCTGCTGTGGCTTCTATCGCAATAACAATTACCCAGAAAAACCAATATAGCCACCCAATTGTATAACCGGCCCACGGACCAATTGCTTCTCTTGCATATGTTGCAAATGACCCACTTGTCGGGTTAATAGCTGCCATTTCCCCAAGCATTCTCATAACGAAAACGACTAGAAGTCCTGCTAATGCATATGAAACGATAGAACCTGGTCCTGCTGAATGCACAACTGCCCCACTTCCAACAAACAAACCAGCTCCTATTACGCCGCCAATTGAGATCATTGTAATGTGACGTATTTTGAGGTCTTTCTTAAGATTTTTATCCAACTCTTATACATCCCCTTCCAAACGTAATTTTAAAATTTACCCCGCATTAACGGGCAGTAAAACCCCCCACCTCAAAATTTAGCGGAAGCAAAGAAGTTAGGCGGGAATCTACTGCCCGTAAATGCCCGATTGGTGAGGGCTGATAATCAGCGAGGGATGCCCCCCACTGATTAAAGTTTCACTTTATGTAAGAGTATTATGCGAAAAACCTTGGCCTACACTTTAAAATATATCAAAATATTCTGAATTTAACAAATGTAATACAAACTCCTACAAAAATTATTACATTAGGTTTACTAATTTTCCATATACAATTGTTGAGAAAATTATAGTCACCTTACAAAAGAATGAATTTTCAGATATCATTAAATAAACAAGATTATACATCTAGACAACTTTTTGTATAGGAGTGTTGATATGTTAAACAAGTTCAAATTCATTTGTTGTACGTTAGTAATTTTTTTACTACTACCACTAGCCCCCTTTCAAGCACAAGCAGCAAACAATTTAGGATCAAAACTACTCGTTGGATACTGGCATAACTTTGATAACGGTACTGGCACTATTAAATTAAGAGACGTTTCACCAAAATGGGATGTAATTAATGTATCTTTCGGTGAAACTGGTGGTGATCGTTCTACTGTTGAATTTTCTCCTGTGTATGGTACAGATGTAGAATTCAAATCAGATATTTCTTATTTAAAAAGTAAAGGAAAGAAAGTAGTTCTTTCAATAGGTGGACAAAACGGGGTCGTTTTACTTCCTGACAATGCTGCTAAGCAACGTTTCATTAATTCCATACAATCTCTAATCGATAAATACGGTTTTGATGGAATAGATATTGACCTTGAATCAGGTATTTACTTAAACGGAAATGACACTAATTTCAAAAACCCAACTACTCCTCAAATCGTAAATCTTATTTCGGCTATTCGAACAATCTCAGATCATTATGGTCCCGACTTTCTATTAAGTATGGCTCCTGAAACAGCTTATGTTCAAGGCGGTTATAGCGCATACGGAAGCATCTGGGGGGCATATTTACCGATTATTTACGGAGTGAAAGACAAACTGACATACATTCACGTTCAACACTACAACGCTGGCAGCGGGGTTGGAATGGACGGTAATAACTACAATCAAGGTACTGCAGACTACGAGGTCGCTATGGCAGATATGCTCTTACATGGTTTTCCTGTAGGTGGTAATGCAAATAACATGTTCCCAGCTCTTCGTTCGGATCAAGTAATGATTGGACTTCCTGCAGCACCAGCGGCCGCTCCAAGTGGTGGGTATATTTCTCCAACTGAAATGAAAAAAGCTTTAGATTATATCATTAAGGGAATTCCTTTCGGAGGAAAGTATAAACTTTCAAATGAGAGTGGCTATCCTGCATTCCGCGGTCTAATGTCTTGGTCTATTAATTGGGATGCAAAAAACAACTTTGAATTCTCTAGTAACTATAGAACATATTTTGATGCGATTTCCTTGCAAAAATAATAAAAAACAACAATAGGTTTTATATGACCTATTGTTGTTTTTTATTTACCATCAATTAACATCGCTCGTTCATCAAAATCAAATTAAGAATGATGATGTGGAATTGAATACATTAGTTACTATTTTGCTTCAATACAAATACTGAAAGTTCAGGTACACTCAAAAATCTAACAGGCATTCGAGTTGTCCCAATCCCACGATTTACGTATAAATATAATGGCTTGTTCTTCCCTTCTAATTTATACATACCTTCCACATGACTTTCAGCTAGTTTTGTCCTAATTAATGGACCTATAAAAGGAATTTGAACTTGACCTCCGTGACTATGGCCTGACATTTGAAAATCAACTGGATAATGTGCTACTTTGTCTACAACATCTGGTTCATGTACTAATAGCATATTGAAATCTTCTTGTCTTACATGTTTTAAAGTCGAATCTATTTGTGGCTTCCCTAATAAAAAATCATCCAAACCTGATATTGTAATATAATTGCCGTTTTCCACTTTAATTTTTTGCACTTCATTTACTAACACAGAGAACCCAGCTTCCTCCATATACTTTTTATAAAATAAACTACCTCCCCCGCCTCTATCATGATTCCCAAACACTGCATATTTCCCTAAGGGCGCATGTATTTTTTGTAAAATACCTTTCGCTTCTTCTCTTTCGGCTTTATACGATCCAAACTTATCTATTAAATCCCCTGTGAAAACTACTACATCTGGACGTAACGCATTCATCTTCTCCACCAAATTTTCTAGTTGTTTCAGTGTGAATTCTGGCCCTAAATGCACATCTGAAAACTGCAATATTTTTTTATTATGAAACTCTTTAGGAATTGTAGAAGCTTCTATTTCATTCCACGTAACTGTTACTAGTTTTCGTTCTATTTCTGTCGCATAGAAATACAAACTTATAGAAATCATTACTATACTTATGAAACTGATTATAGATATGTTGACAATTGATTTTTTCTGTTCTTCTTTTACATGATTCGTATTCATGTTCTCACCTCTAGACGTACTTTAAAGCCTTATTGTTACATGAATGTGACAACACGAACAACGCTAGTTATATCCCATTTCATCCCTGCTCACTTTGACAAATTTATACAGAAGTCATAACATATTTTTATAATACATAGATTCTTAAAAATGTTCCATCTATTTATTTCATCATTTTATTAAGGAGAGATTATTCATGTCTGTATTTACACCAGAAGAAATTACGGAACTTGCTGCTAATTCTGGAAGAAAAAAAGCTCATTTATCACTACTCCCTATGCTAATTCTCGGTTTTTTTGGCGGTGCTTTCATAGCATTAGGGTATTTACTCGATATTCATGTTATTGGAACAATGCCCAAGGCTTGGGGATCATTTACTAGTTTTCTAGGTGCCGCTGTATTCCCTATCGGTCTTATACTCGTTATTCTTGCAGGCGGTGAGTTAGTAACTGGCAATATGATGACCGTTTCAATGGCGTGGCTTCATAAAAAAATCGACTTATTTCACTTCATTCGAAATTTAGTTATTGTTACGTTTAGCAACTTCATAGGTGCTGTATTCGTTGCTTATTTTTTCGGTCATGTCGTCGGATTAACAGAGGGAGTTTTTTTAGCGAAAACAGTTTCTGTTGCGCAAGCTAAACTACAAGATACACCACTACAAGCTTTCATTTCTGCAATCGGATGTAATTGGCTCGTTTGTTTAGCTGTTTGGCTCAGTATGGGAAGTAAAGAATTTATCGGAAAGATTATCGGAATTTGGTTCCCAGTTATGACTTTTGTTGCAATTGGATTTCAACACGTTGTAGCCAATATGTTTGTCATCCCAGCTGCAATTTTTGCTGGTCATTTAACTTGGATTGAATATTTTCCAAACTTCATTTTTGTTTTCTTTGGAAACTTAGTAGGAGGTATGTTATTTGTAGCATTACCTTATTTCATATCTTATAATAAAAAACTACCTTCCAATAAAGAGCAAACCGAATTAAAGAAAAGATCTGTATCCGCTTAAATGAACTGTCTATATAGTGACTCTAAAAAATATTACAAATTTCATTTTTTTTACGAATATATGTACGTACACTTGTTCTCGAATGTTTTATACGTTATAATAACAACTTAAATAGCATTATTTACATATGAGGTGAAAAACATGAACAAAACAGAATTAATTAAAAACGTAGCACAAAATGCTGAGATTTCTCAAAAAGAAGCTACTGTAGTTGTACAAACTGTAGTAGAATCAATCACTAACACTTTAGCTGCTGGTGAAAAAGTACAACTTATCGGATTCGGTACATTCGAAGTTCGCGAAAGAGCTGCTCGTACAGGCCGTAACCCACAAACTGGTGAAGAAATGCAAATCGCAGCTTCTAAAGTACCTGCTTTCAAAGCTGGTAAAGAACTTAAAGAAGCTGTAAAATAATGAAAAAATAGCCTTCTCGTTTACGAGAGGGCTATTTTTTTCATTACATAATTAATAAAAATCTGACCGTTATGCTGTTTCTTTTGTTCCTTTATGCACATAAAGCCTTTGCTTTCAAAGAAAGGTTTTGCTGTAATACTCGCTTCTGTATAGATCTCCCTATGCCCTAGGTTCGCTGCTTCTCTTTCTAACTTCTGTAATATGTAGGAAACTATCCTTTTTCCTTGATAATCTTTATGTGTAAATAAGCGATCTATGTAATGATCCTCATTATAATCTCCAAATCCCACTATCACACCGTTATAATCCGCTACATAACTAATGTTCTTCTCTAAAGACTGTAACCAGCTTTCTCTATCTAGTCGCTCTGGTGCCCATGCCTGTAGCTGTAATACGTTATAATCTTTTGCATTAATTGTATGAACTGTTTCATAGAACAACTGTAATACTTGGTCTAAATCATCTTTATAGAAGGCCCTAATGATTGTATCTTTTAACATATTTAAGTCTCCTTACTACACTATCATTTAACTTTTCTATCATCTACGATTCAATATTTCTGCTTTATTATATCTTTTTTCTTTCTATATAAACAAAAAAACAATACTTATTTCAAAGTATTGTTTTTTGTTTAAAAGCATATTCCATTACTCTATAAATTTACATTTTTCTTATTTTAATTTCACTCTTTGCAATCGTAATGCATTTAATACAACGGATACAGAACTAAATGCCATTGCTGCTCCAGCAACCCAAGGGGCTAAGAAACCTAATGCCGCAATTGGAATTCCTAACGCGTTATAAGCTAATGCCCAGAATAAATTTTGTTTAATATTTCTTATCGTCATTTTACTCATAAATATCGCATCAGCAATACTATTTAAGTCACCGCGGATTAACGTTATATCCGCTGCTTCCATCGCTACATCCGTTCCCGTTCCAATTGCCATACCAATGTTCGCTGTAGCAAGAGCAGGAGCATCATTTATCCCGTCTCCAACCATCGCTACTTTCTTACCATTTGCCTGCAGTTTTTTCACTTCTTCTGCTTTTCCTTCTGGCAATACTTCTGCAATTACGTGATCAATACCAACTTGCCCCGCAATTGCCTGAGCAGTTTGTGTATTATCTCCTGTAATCATCACAACGTCTAGACCCATTTTCTTAAGCCTTGCGATAGCTGCTTTTGAAGTATCTTTTACAGTATCCGCAACGGCTACTATTCCAGCATACTCCTTATCTATTGCTATTAACATTGCTGTTTTCCCTTCTCGTTCTAGCGCTTCCATCGCTTTAGAAACTTCTTCAATATCAATATTGAATTTCTTCATTAATCGACGTGTACCAATTAATAATTGTTTCCCTTCTACAACTGATTCAATACCGAATCCAGGAATCGCTTCAAACGTTTCTGAACTTGGAATATTAATTTTCTTTTCTTTAATTCCTTCTACAATCGCTTCTGCAAGTGGGTGTTCAGAATTTTTTTCTGCCGCACCTACTAAACGTAATATTTCTTCTTCATTGAATCCATCTGCGACAATTACATCTGTTAACACCGGCTTCCCGTTTGTCACAGTACCTGTTTTATCTAAAATAACTGTATCCAATCGATGCGTTGCTTCTAAATGCTCTCCGCCTTTAAATAAAATACCATACTCAGCTGATCTTCCTGATCCAGCCATAATAGATGTAGGCGTTGCAAGACCTAATGCACATGGACAAGCGATAACAAGTACTGCTATCATTTTCTCAAGTGCTCCGCCAAAATCGCCTGGTGTAACAAATATCATCCACACTGCAAATGTGATAATAGCAATCACAACTACAACCGGTACGAAAATACCTGAAATTTGATCTGCTACCCTTTGAATAGGAGCTTTTGAACCTTGAGCCTCTTCTACTACTTTAATAATTTGAGCTAATGCAGTATCTCTTCCTACCTTAGTTGCTTTCACTTTTAAAAATCCATTTTTATTCATTGTAGAACCGATTACTACATCCCCAATTGTTTTATCAACTGGAATACTTTCACCTGTTAACATCGATTCATCTATTGCTGACTTTCCTTCTACAATCTCACCATCTACCGGAATTTTTTCACCAGGCTTTACATAAACGATATCACCAGCTACTACTTCTTCGATTAAAATTTTCATTTCTGTTCCATCTCGCACAACTGTAGCTGTCTTTGCTTGTAAACCCATCAACTTTTTAATTGCTTCTGATGAACGTCCCTTTGCTTTTGCTTCAAATAATTTACCTAAAATAATTAGTGTAATAAGTACCGCGCTCGTTTCAAAATATAAATCTGTCATGTGTTCCGAAGAACCGATAGATTGAATGCTTAAATATACACTATAGAAATAGGCGGCCGACGTTCCAAGTGCCACAAGAACATCCATGTTAGCACTTTTATTACGTAACGCTTTATAAGCCCCAACATAAAACTGTCCACCAATGATAAATTGAACTGGCGTTGCAAGAGCTAGCTGCACCCAAGGGTTCATAAGCATATCAGGTAAATAAATAAACGATGTAAATGAGAAGTGACTTACCATTGCCCACAGTAACGGGAATGATAAAATAAACGAAATGATAAACTTCTTCTTTTGTCGCTCAATTTCTTGTAAGCGATGATCAGTTGATCCATCTTGCTCATCTGATTTCACTTCCAATTTATATCCTAATTTCGTAATTGCACTCTTCATTTCATTTACATTAATTTCATCAGGATTAAAATCTACTGTAGCCGATTCCAAAGCGAAATTTACTGTCGCCTCGTTCACACCTTCTAACTTATTTAAACGCTTTTCTACTCTATTGGCACATGCTGCGCATGTCATTCCTGAAACAGTAAATTCAGCTTTATCACTTACAATTCCATATCCTAACGATTCAACTTTTTCCTTAAATTGTTGCGGATTTGTTTTTTGGGGATCATACATTATTTTGGTTTTTTCAAGTGCGAAATTTACATTTGCATCATGAACACCTTCTACTTTTTTTAGACCTTTTTCAATTCTATTTGCACATGCTGCACATGTCATTCCTGATATTTGAAGATTGGCCTCTTTTTGTTCATTCATGTCTCTCACCTCTATATACCCTTATGAGGTATAATTATTAGCAAAATAAATCGTACTTCCTATAAAGTACGATTTATTTCCATATCTAAAAATAATTATTGAACATCGTATCCTTGATCTTCGATTACAGCAACGATATCTTTTAATGTTACAACTGACGAGTCGATAATAACTTCAACAGTTCCTTCTGCTAATTGAACTTTTACTTGCTCAACACCATTTAGTTCTTTCACACTGCTTTCGATAGCATTTACACAATGTCCACAAGACATACCTTCAACTTGTAATGTTAACTGTTCCATTTAAAATCCTCCTCTTGTTTCTTCATTGTTTGTTAATCACAATTACATCTTACCATACCCCCCTAAGGTAATCAATGGTTTTGTATCATGATTTTTCAATTATTTTCTAAAACTTTATTTTACATACACTTTTTCACACCCATACCTTGAAATCCTATATAAAGGTAAACAAAAAAACAAGCCAGTTACATACTAGCTTGTTTTTACGCTTTTGAAAAACGTTCAAATACTGTCATTAATTCTTCAATTGCTTCGTCACCATTTCCATCTTTAATAGCACCTGAAACACAATGACTTGTATGGTTTTTTAATACACCCATTCCTACTTTTTTCATCGCTGCATTAATCGCTGAAATTTGCACTAAAATATCCACGCAATACCGATCATTTTCAATCATATTTTGAATACCCCGAACTTGCCCTTCAATTCTCTTCAATCTATTTATAATTTGCTCTTTTTCTTTTTCTGATCTATGTGTTACTGCTTCATGCTCTTTATGCCCCATATTATCACCTTCTTAAAGTTTCTCTTCATCCAATAAAACAATTACTTTTACGAGTATACCAATTATAGCATTAAATATCTATGCATGATACCCCATATGAGTATATTTCCACGTTATGATTATTCTTAACACATTGTTAGCTTCTCAGTCTTAATTTTCATTATACCCTTTCCTTTTTTCAAAAAACAATAATAAGCGAGGGTTGTCCATCCCCGCTTATTATTCATTCCCAAATATAAAAGCCTCAATCTTCACACATGTAAATTGAGACTTTTTCTTCCTATATATAATTATTGCTGATCACATACTTTTGTATCATTCACTACTGAAGTTCCTTCAACGGTTACCGTATGAAAACAGTCATTTACACGAACTGTCACAACGTTATCTTGCCGATCAATGATATGATATTCATTAAAATTTTTATTTAGAGCACTGCGAATTTGTTCTCCTTCATAAATTGGGATACCATGCGATAAAACCCAAATAAGTCCAGCGATAGCGAGAATAGTTTTCATACGATCTACCTCCTTGAGAATATAGTGAACTTTTCATCCATGCTTTTCAGCTCTACGAATCATGATGAAAATAAACTAAGCCTTTTTGGAAATAAGTTCATTTCGTCTATTTTATGTTTATGCTAATTGTGACCGAATTGTGACAATTTTTTGTCTCTTTAGACGAAAAGTTGAAACAAAACTTTCAAAAAGGACAATTCTACTTCTCAAAGCAAAAGGCTATGGAGAATTTCTCCATAGCCTTTTGTTTGCATTTTATTAACAATCGTTCCACTAACTAACCTAGATTCACTCAAATCACTAGCCGTTTAATCAATGGATACATAACTAATATATCTCAATCCTTTACTTAAAGAAGTCGGCACAACTGATGCATGATTCTCCCCTTCAGCCTCATAAAACGTAAACCGAAACTGATCGTGTTTTACTTGGAGAAGGCGCTCTGACAATTCATTAGCACCTACAACCATATGCTCTCGTTCTAGTGAACCAACTGTAAGAAATACTCTTGTTTTAACCTTTGCATTGTTTAATTCATTTATAAGATTTCCTTCTTTTTCAAGCACAGATTGGTTATTCCACCAAATAGATGGACTACTTATAAAATAATTTTGAAAGGCATTTACGTTTGTAAATAATATATGTAAAGCAAATAGACCACCTAGTGAATGCCCAAATAATGTTTGTTTTCCTTTATCAATTTCAAAATTCTTTTCAATTTGCGGCTTTAATTCTTCTTCAATAAAAGTAAAGAAATGATGTGCTCCTCCTGTTTTAGGCCAAGGTTTACCATCTGGTTTTAAAGCCGCATCTTTTGAAATTACGCTAGGCGTAAAATCATAACATCTTTCTTCACCTGAAAACGCCCCTTCGATTGGATAACCAATACCTACTATAATGGCTGGTGAAACACCTGTTTTTTCTGCTCTAACTGATTGTATTTTAACCGCTTCATGGAATGTTTGAAAAAAAGCATTACCATCTAATACGTAAATGACAGGATATCCTGAATCCGATGCTGGTTGCCTCGGCTTTGAAATATGAATTTGATATTCCTTACCTTCTATTTTTGAATACATGTTCCACTGTTCTGTATTAGATGTTATAATCTGCTGTTTTTCAATCGTAGTGTTCATCTTATATCCCCCCTTCTTAACTCGTTACATATATTTCTACTTTTTCTTCTTGAGATACAACGCTATCATAACCGAAACAAACAGGAGACCCATTATATGGATCAATCATGACACGTGCATCAATATGAAATACTTCTTTTAATACTTCATTTGTAATAATCTCTTCTGGACTACCAGTTGTAACAATTTCCCCTTCCTTCATTGCAATAATTTCATCTGAAAACCTTGCTGCATGATTAATATCATGTAGTACCATAACGACCGTACAATTATGTTCTTTATTTAACTTCTCCACAATTTGTAATACATCTAATTGATGAGACATATCAAGATATGTAGTTGGTTCATCTAGTAGTAACACTTCTGTCTCTTGTGCTAAAGCCATTGCTAGCCATACCTTTTGTCGTTGACCACCTGATAAATTTGCAATTTGTCTCGTTCGAAATGCAGAAGTTTTCGTTATATCTAATGCCCAGTCAATCATCTCTTTATCTTTTGAAGTTAACTTACTTACATTATTTCGATGTGGATAACGTCCATAAGAAATTAATTCTTCTACTTTAAGCTCTCCTGGCGCAATTGGAGTTTGCGGTAGCAATGCTAGCTGCTTTGCAATTTCTTTCGTTGGAATTGTATGTAAATCCTGTCCTTGTAAATATACTTTACCACTCTTTTGCTTTAAAATTCTTCCCATTGTTTTTAACAATGTCGATTTACCGCACCCGTTTGGTCCTATAATTGTCGTTACTTTTCCTTCTTGTATTTCCACATTTAAATCGCGAAACACTGTAAGCTTTTCATAACTTGTTTCTAAATTTTTCGCACTTAAAATACTCACTTTTATTCCTCCTCTTACGCTTTCGCCTTATAAAGTAAATATAAGAAATAAGGTACACCGACAATAGAAATAACGATTCCAACTGGTAACTCTACAGGTGTGAAAACTGTTTTTGCAATAAAGTCTGAAGCAATTACAAGAAACATTCCGATTACGCCGCACGTAGGAATGATATGCTTATGCTGAATACCGACAAGTCTTTTCGCTATATGCGGTGCCATTAATCCGATGAAACCAATACTTCCTGAAACTGCAACACATGCGCTTACAAGTCCGATACTACTTAGTAGTAAAATTGATTTCTCTCTTTCTACTGAAACACCTAAACTTGTAATACTCGTTTCTTCCAATTGAAATAAATCTAATAAATAAGCTTTCTTTTGTATAAGTGGAATTAGTATGATAAGCCACGGTAACATTGCAATAATATACTTCCAGTTTGCACTATATATACTGCCTGACACCCAAACTGCAGCCATCTCGAAATCAGTTGACTTCATTTTGAGTGATAGGTACATAGAAAATGCTCCAAATCCTGATCCAATTGCAATCCCTGTTAATAAAAGACGCTGCGAATCTAACTTACCGTTTTTCCAAGAAAACAGATAAATGATGATAGCTGCACCTAATCCGCCAACTAAACCAAACATTGGCATCATCATAATAGAAACCCAGTCCGTGCTCTTTAATTGTCCTTGAAAGAAAAACATAAAGATGACGATCGCTGTTCCTGCTCCGGCATTTACTCCTAAAATACCCGGGTCTGCCAATCCATTTCTCGTAATACCTTGAATAACAGCACCCGCAACGCCTAGGCCTAATCCTACTAACCCAGCAATTACGATGCGCGGAAGACGAAACTCCAAAATAACTAAATCATGGTCTGGTACTGGATCTATTCTAAGGAGTGTTTTACATACATCTGTAATCGTAATGTCAAACGTACCATTCGTTAAACTAATATAAATAGCACATAGTATTAAAAATATAATAATCCCCATCGTCATTCCAAAACGTTGACTTGAACTTTTAAGCATGTCTCTCTCCTCCTCTTGTACGGATTAAATAAAGGAAGAAAGGAATTCCAATTAAGGAGGTAACGACTCCAATCGGTGTTTCAAATGGATAGTTTACAAATCTACTTAAAACATCACATAACGCTAGAAAAACGCCACCAATAACGCCTGCACATGGCAAAATCCACTTATAATCTACCCCAATTATAAAGCGAGTAATATGCGGAATAATTAAACCTACAAAACCAACTTTCCCCACTAAAGCAACTGCCGTTCCTGTTAAAAAGATAACCGATAAAATTGCCATCGCTTTAACTAGTTTTGTACGTTGCCCTAGATTAATAGAAACTTCTTCGCCTAAAGAGAGAATCGTAATAGATTTTGATATTAACAGTGCTAAAATTATTCCAATTATCCCAAATGGTATCGTAATTTTAATGATATTAGGGTCTACTTGGTCTAATTTTGCATTAAACCAAAAACTAACATTTTGAGAAATTTGGAAGTATGAAGCCATTGCAGCAGACACACTGCTTAAAAATGTTCCAATAACTGTCCCAATAATCGCTAACCGAACTGGCGATAAACCATTTTGAAGGAGCGAACCAAAACCAAATACGATACCGGCTCCTAATGCAGAACCAATCATTGAACATACAACCATACCAATCGATGACATTCCCGGAAGAAAAATCATACAAAGTGTAATAACAAAAGCTGCCCCATCCGTCACACCCATAATAGAAGGGGATGCAAGATAGTTTCTTGTCATCCCCTGCATAAGTGCTCCTGATATGGCTAGAAATGCTCCAACTAAAAGAGCTGCAACTACCCTTGGTAAACGTGAAGTAATAATAATATTATGATTTACATCACTTGAATCAAAATGAAATAACGCGTTCCACACCGTTTCAGCATCAATACTTTTCGCCCCATACAAAATAGAAAGTATAACTGTAAATAAGATGAGTATGGGCGCTATACATAATATAGTTACTGGTATTGCATTTGTTTTCTGCATATCATTCAACGCACCTTACTTATTGTATTATTTAGATAAATTTTTCACTGCTTCTTTTAAGAACGCTGTTTTACTCCAAGCAGTACCACCTTGTGCCATTGGATCAACAACGTTTACAAATACTTTCTTTTCTTTCGCAGCATTCATACTTTGCCAAATTGGATTACTTTCAATTTCTTCTAGCACTTTCGGGTTTTTATTTTCAGTTGTTTCATATTGTAAGAAAATATAATCTGGGTTTAGTTCAGCAAGTTTTTCAAATGAAATTTTCTCTTGTGCTTTTACAGTTTTCAATTGTTCTGGAACAGTTAATCCAAGATCTTTATAAATTACAGGGTTGAAGTATACTCCTTCTGGGTATAGGAATAATTCGTTTGCTCTTAGTCTGATTACAAGGACTTTTTTGTCTTTTAACTTATCTCCTAGTTTTGCTTTTGCTTTTTCAGCGTCCGCATTGTAATCTTTAATAATTTTTTCTGCTTTATCTTTTTTACCAGTTAATTCTCCCATTAACTTTAAGTTATCTTCCCAATTTGTTGAAACATGTGATACCGGGAATGTAGGAGCTACTTTAGTAAACTTTTCAGCTGTTTCTGCTGGGAATTTCGTACTAGATGTAATAACGTCTGGTTTTAATTGAAGTAATGTTTCGAAATTTGGTTGCATTTTCTCACCAACAGATTTCGCACCTTCTAAATCTTTCTCCAGATACTTTGGTAATTTACCACCAACCGTAATCGCACCAACTGGTTTAATTCCAAGTACTGCTGCATCTTCCATTGACTCTAAACTAGCTGTTGCAATTTTATCTACTTTTGCTGGCACTGTATATTCTTTACCTAAATATGTAATTTTTCGTTTTTCGTCTTTTTTCGTCTCACTAGCCTTTGTCTGTTGAGTTTTTTCTCCTGAAGTTTTATCCGTACTATTACATGCTGCTAGTCCTACACTTAAAACTGTTACCATACCTAATGTAAATAACTTCTTATTCATCTTTAAATATCTCCTCTCGAATTTCCAAACTATATTCTCAATAAATTTTAACTATATGAAACTTGTCCTACATATATATTTTATTAGATTAATAATTCTATCCAGAACTCATTCTCGTTCACTTCCCCTAAGCTATAATTCTTTTATACCTCACCCGTTGATAATCTTTTTCATTGATAATGATTATCGTTACTAAGTATATATTTAATATGCAATTATTTCAAGAAAGATTTGAAAAATTTTAACAAACTGAATTAAAAAAGAAGTATCCGCCTAATGTTAGGTAGATACTTCTTTTTTTAGAAATTTATATGTAATTCAACTGGGCAATGGTCTGACCCCATTACTTCACTATTAATTTCCGCCGCTGTTATTTGGTCTTTCATTCTCTCGGAAACAACAAAATAATCTAAACGCCATCCAATATTTTTTGCTCTCGCTCCCATTCGATACGACCACCACGAATATGCGCCTTCTTGATTAGGATATAGATAACGATACGTATCAATAAATCCTTCTTCTAAAATACATGTAAACTTCTCTCTTTCTTCATCAGAAAACCCAGGATTTTTACGATTACTTTTCGGATTTTTCAAATCAATTTCTTTATGAGCAACGTTTAAGTCTCCGCAAAAAATAACTGTTTTTTTCTCATCTAATCGTTTAATATACACCCGGAAATCATCTTCCCATTTCATTCTGTAATCTAATCGTTCTAATCCTCGTTTTGAATTTGGTGTATATAATGTAATGATGTAAAAATCTTCGAATTCTAAAGTAATAACTCGTCCTTCTTGATCATGCTCTTCAATGCCTAAACCATAAGTAACAGAAAGTGGTTCTTTTTTCGAAAAAATAGCCGTCCCTGAATATCCTTTTTTTACAGCATAATTCCAGTATGTATAATATTCTTCTAGATTTAAATCAATTTGCCCATCTTGTAATTTAATCTCTTGTAAACAAAATATATCAGCATTGGATTCCTCCAGATATTCTAAAAATCCACCTTTTGCGATAACTGCTCGCAAACCATTTACATTCCACGAAATTAACTTCACTTATAGTCCTCCTCTTGATGTTTCTTTCCAAATTTCATGCTATCACAAAATAGAAAAACAATCATATTTTCACCTTTGTAATCTTGCTCTTACATTTATGAATACATACATACACACTTTATTCAGGTTATACTAATTTCAGAGGTGATGTTCTTTGCACAATGAAGGAGTTACGTTAACAAATGAACATTGGCAAGCAATTATCCATAATGATTCTTCCTATGATAGTAAATTCTTTTATGCTGTGAAATCAACTGGAATCTTTTGCAGGCCATCATGCAAATCAAGAATACCGAATAAAAACAATGTACGAATTTTTCATCATGCAGAGCAAGCATTAAATGAAAACTTTCGCCCGTGCAAGCGTTGTAAACCAAATGGGCTCACTTTACCTAATGAAGAGTGGGTAGAACAAATAAAAGTTTATATCGAAAAACACTTTGATGAATTATTAACTCTCGACATACTTGCGGAAATGTGCCATGGCAGCCCCTTTCATTTACAACGCACTTTCAAAAAAATGACAGGAATAAGTCCAATAGAATATATACAGCGGTTCAGAATTGTTAAAGCGGCAGAACACCTTTTACAAACCAATCAATCCATTAAAGAAATTAGTACTGCTGTCGGGATAGAAAACCCAGAGTATTTCGCAACTTTATTTAAAAAGAAAACCGGATTTACGCCTACTGAATATCGAAAAAAGAATGAAATGAAAGAGGGATACAATAATGAATTCCTATAAAAATAAGTTTATATATTGGATGCTACTTACACATAAACATTTTCAGTTTCATATTGCTGCAACTGAAAATGGACTATGTTTCATTGGGTCTCAAAATGAAAACTTTGAAGAACTAAATATATGGGCTAGAAAAAAATTGCCCCAACATATTTTGACCTGTAATCCCAATTATCTACAAACATATACAAAAGAAATTATCGAGTATTTAGAAATCCAGCGAGAAGCTTTTACATTCCCTATCGATGCTTACGGAACTGAATTTCAATTATCTGTTTGGAATGCGGTACGTGAAATTCCTTATGGGGAGACATACTCTTATTCAAAAATTGCCGAAACAATACAAAAGCCTACTGCTGTACGTGCCGTTGCTACCGCTATTGCTGCCAATCCTCTTCTTATTACAATTCCTTGCCATCGTGTTATTGGAAAGAATGGTAAACTAACCGGCTTTAGAGGCGGATTAGAAATGAAGAAAGCGTTGCTTACATTAGAAAAGTCGCAGGTAGAATGCATATGACAGCAAACTATACTAGCGCATTAATTTTAGCAGTTCCAACAGAATTTAGTTTCCAAGAAAATTTACGCTATTTATCGCGTTCTAACAATGAATGTATGTTCCACATTGAAGATAACAAAATTTATAAAGTTATCTCTGTTCACGATGTAAATCCTTTAGTTGAAATTAGTATGAATGCGGATGATACTATTCAAATACGTTTTTTAGGAGAAGCCTATATCTCTGTAAAACCGATACACGATGCTGTAGCTAACTATGTAACTGAATGGTTTGATTTAACTACTGATTTAGCTCCCTTTTATACATTAGCTAAACATGATGTACTCCTTCAAAGACCAATTGAACAATATTATGGCCTTCGCACCTTAGGTATTCCAGACTTATTTGAAGCACTTTCCTGGGGAATTATCGGTCAACAAATTAATCTCACATATGCTTATACGCTAAAAAGAAGATTAGTCGAAACATTTGGAAGTTATGTAGAATGGAACGATAGAAAACATTGGATATTCCCTTCTCCTGAAACGATTGCCAATTTACACGTAGAAGATCTCAAAAATTTAAAAATGACGACTCGAAAGTGTGAATATTTAATCGGTATTGCAAAGCTTATTACAGAAGGAAAACTATCAAAAGAATCTTTACTACAAACACAAGATGTAAAGATTGCTGAAAAACAATTAACTGCTATACATGGTGTAGGTCCGTGGACTGCTCACTATGTTTTAATGCGCTGTTTACGATTCCCTTCTGCTTTTCCAATTGACGATGTTGGTTTGCACAATGCAATTAAATATATAACAGGTTCCGAAAGTAAACCAACTAAACAGGAAATAAAAGATTTTGCGGCAAATTGGATCAACTGGGAGTCTTACGCAACTTTTTATTTGTGGCGAGTATTATACTAAAAAACCAAGTAGCGCATCCGCACTACTTGGTTCTTTTTTAAGCTTGTTCTTCAAATCGTCTTGCAATCTCTATAATAACTTGAACCGCTTTTTCCATAACATCTACCGAAACATACTCAAATTTACCGTGATAGTTTTCACCACCTGTGAAAATGTTTGGGGTTGGTAATCCCATATACGATAATTGTGATCCATCTGTTCCACCACGAATCGGATGAATATTTGGTTCGATATTTAAACTTTTCATTGCCTCATATGCAATATCAACAATTTCTCTCACTGGTTCGATTTTTTCAAGCATGTTATAGTATTGATCATTCATTTCTAAAACGACTGCATCTTGTCCATACTTCTCTTGCATTTGCTTCACAATATTTTCAACGTTATGTTTACGCGCTTCAAAATTTTCACGATCAAAATCTCGAATAATATAATACGCTTTACTTTGCTCAACATCACCATGTAAAGAAAGTAAATGATAGAATCCTTCATACCCCTCTGTATATTCTGGTGCCTCTTCTACTGGTAAATAGCCATTAAACTCCATCGCAAGTTTAGTTGCGTTACGCATTTTATTTTTCGCTGTTCCAGGATGTGTATTCGTTCCGTTAAACGTTAACTTAGCGCCTGCAGCATTAAAGCTTTCATACTCTAAACCACCTAATGGACCTCCGTCCATCGTATAAGCAAATGATGCACCAAACGCTTCTACATCAAAATGTGCTGGGCCACGGCCAATTTCTTCATCCGGCGTAAACGCAACTCTAATTTTCCCATGTTTAATTTGCGGATTATGTATTAAATAATTCATTGCAACCATAATTTCAGTCAGACCAGCCTTATCATCTGCTCCTAGAAGTGTCGTACCATCAGTTGTAATAATGGTATGCCCTTTATATGATGGTAACTCTGGGAACTGTTCTGGTGTTAACACAACATTTAGCTCTTCATTTAACGTAATTGCATTCCCATCAAAGTTTTCATGAATTTGTGGTTTTACATTTTTTCCTGTAAAATCTGTGGCTGTATCTAAATGTGCTAAAAAGCCGATGACTGGAACATCCTTATCCGTATTAGCCGGAAGTGTTGCCATTACATATCCGTTATCGTCCATCGTTACTTCTGTTAACCCAATTTCTTTTAACTCTTCAACTAATAACTTACCAAACTCAATTTGTCCTGGTGTTGTTGGCACTGTATGACTGTCTTCATTTGATTGCGTATCAATCTTTACATATCTCGTAAATCTTTCAATAAGTTCTTGTTTCAAATTCATTCACTCCCTTTTATATTTCTTTCTCTATTATAATCCTTGAGACGAAATATTTTAACTTTTTTGACTGTAAAGGTCTATATTCCATCCACATTTTTAATGATTTACAATAAATTTTAAAAAGATATAATATTTGCACATTTAAACTTTAACATGTAACATACATAATTATAAATATGGGAGGTATGAAAGATGAGGCTAGCCCTCTTTCGCCATTTTCTTTTTTTCTTAGGTTTAATTTTCTTTGGGCTTTGAAATGCTCTTGCAGTAAAAGTTAAATTTCTCGGTTTACATCCTTGGGAAGTTTTAAACATGGCTCTCTACCAAAGATTTGGATGGACTATTGGTACGTGGAGTGTCATATGTGGGTTATGTCTCGTTCTCATTTCTTTACTAGTAGATCGAAAATATATACATGTGGGAACATTTTTGAATGCACTACTTATCGGTCCGATTATGGACTTTTTCTTACAATCAAATATTCTTCCAAACGCTAGTGATTATTTATGGATAAACTTACTCATTTTATTTTCTGGTATTGCCATTACAGGTATCGGTGGAGGTATGTATGTTGCGGCTGGAATTGGCGCTGGACCTCGTGATGGATTCATGCTTACTATTTCCGACAAAACAGGTCTATCTATTAGCCGTGCTAGAATCATAGTAGAATGTATTGTACTAGTTATTGGATTTATGCTAGGGGGGCCTGTTTTTATCGTAACTTTTCTATATACCTTTATTCAAAGTCCAATCTTTCAGCAATCATTTAATGTATTTCAAACACTTTTACATACTCTACATAACAAAAAGAAAATTAGTGAACATGTTTAAAGTACAATTTAATACAAATAAATTCACCCTATTTACGATTCTCACCGCAAATAGGGTGTTTCTTTTTTATTCCATAATTTAAGAAGATATACTAATCATTCACAATAAAAGTATATACATCGTCATAAATACAGCCATTTACTTTAATCACATACTTCCCTGGTTTACTAAAACGAATTGTGTATTTGTTTAGCTGAATTGCTTCTTTATCTCCAGAAAGAACATCAATGCTTCTGCCACTTAATACATATAATTCATTTAGATTCATCGATACATCAATTGCATTGAAATTCTCCTCTTTCACTTGCTGTACTTCCGCAGCGCTTACACTTGGTTCTAAAAACAGTAGTCCACTTAATCCAATCGTCCCCGCTAAAGCAACTCCCGCAAACTTTTTAATCTGTTTCATTACAATGACCTCCTTATAAATTTTGTGTAAAGGTAGATGATTTTCCCCTTTACACCACAAAGCCTATATGTAATGAAATGAAAAGTAAACAGGGGACAGTAAGACAAAATTCTACATCTTTCTCTCCTATTGAATATAAATCCATCGTTTGGAATTTTGTCACTTTTAAAATTGTTTCCTTAACGCAACTTCTAATCCCATTATTCAGAAACTGAATAATTACTTATTGATTTAACATTCTAAAAATAGTTGATAAAAATGCTTTCTATTGAAATAAAAAAGATTTTGCTATAAAAGTAACTTTTACAACAAAATCCATACAACCAACTTTATTCCGCTTTCCATAATCTCTCTACATTCATTAATTGTTCTTCGTTAAATTCCATCTTATATATATCTGGTTTTGACGTATTCATTAAAAATTCAAAATCATATTGTTCATCAAAATAGTTCATCATTAATGTCATGACAAGCCCATGTGTACCAATTACAATTTTTTGTCCTTGAAAATCCATTAAGATTTCTCTTAATACTTTCACTACTCTTCTCTGGCAATCCGTATATGACTCTCCTTCCGTTCGTGCAAAGTCCGGATTAGAGAACATCTTCTTTACAAGTGGATACACTTCTTTATCTGATATAACCTGATCCTCACTTAAAAATATGCACTCTTTGAGATTTTCATATATTAATACTTCTTTTTCATAGAAATCGGCTGCTTTTTCTATCGTTAACACAGCCCTTTTATACGGACTTGAAATGAAAGTATCAATTGCCTCTGCTTTTAATATGTCCGTTACTCTATGAGCGTCTAAACTTCCCTTTTCAGTTAATCCCCGTGTTCTTTCACTCCCTTCTAATTTTGGTGATTCACCATGCCTAACCATATAAATATATGTATTCATACTTCCTCCTTGAAAATATTCATTCGTTTTTTATAAACTTTGCTGATTTGTTCGTCTAATCCATTCTCCTACTAAACTCTCAAATAATTCAGGCTGTTCAATTTGCAAATTATGCCCTGCCATATCTAAAACCGCTAATGTCGCTCTTGGGTAATCATCAATAACTTCTATAATATCTTGATAACCTACCGATATATCTTGTCTTCCGGCTAATAAAAGAACGGGTTTCTCATATTTCTTACGGTGAAAATCCATAGTAAGAGAGTAATTCTTTTGCAATCTTTCAATAAATTCATAATTAGCAATATCTAGTCCTGGCTTAATTTCCTCTTGAAATCGCTTATATGTATATTCATTTGCTATCACTGCTAACTCACAAAATGCTTCTCTTTCCGTAGAAGTGAGCTTATTTAAAAGTTCCTCATCTTGTAAAATTACTTGTTTATCTGGAAGGATCCTTTTTTCTGGCTCCGCTACAACAACAGGGCATACTAATAATAATCCGTTAACTCTTTCAAACAACTTTGTGAGTATTCCTCTGGCTAAATAACCTCCATATGACTCTCCTACCAATAAAAATTCTTCAGTAGAAATGATTTCTTCAATAAATGGGATAAGCACTTCTACTACACGATCTGAACTATTTATCCAATCTGGAGCATTCGATTTTCCCATTCCAGGTAAATCAATATATATTCGCTTATAACCTTCATACTTTTGAAATACTGATTCCATACATTCCATCATTAACCTATGGTCAGGAGCACAGCCATGTATGATAATGACTGGCTTTCCTTCTCCAACAATTTCATAGTATATTTCTGCATCTTCAATTCGAAATAACATAAAAAGTCCTCCCTATTTAATCGAAACGCTATATACTCTATAAGAATACACGTTCTTATTTTATATACTCCACTAATATTTTTACAAGAGTTAATTTTCAGATTACAAATAAAATCCTTACTTAAAATAGCCTATAACAATCAAAAGCTCACCTAAGAAGAAGATCCTCATCATTTTATATGCAATTTTGCATCTCCACTTCCAAATCAATAAAAAACTTTTACAATTCAAAAGATGACTAAATATACAATTTCTATTTAAAATCTTGATGCAGTATATACTATCAAACTCAATATTTTTAAAACTTAAGAATAATTATACTTTTCGATACTTTCCTTATAAACATGATTTTTATAAGGAAATCTGATACAATTCTTAAATAATATTATTATGTATAGATATTACGAATATAGTGCATAATTAAAGAAGGTGATTTTATTGAAATTAAATAAAAATTTACAACTATGTATATTAATTACGACATTAATATGCTATTCAATCTATTTTATGTTTTTCTATCTATTCCCCACTCATTTTTCAAATTCGGATGTACGCTTCGCTTCACTTATTGTTGAAGCCATTACATTTGTATCACTCATTTATTCTATATATTCTAAAAAAGTTAGTTCAAATCCGTTTTGGATATGTATCACGATAGCAATTGGTAGTTTTTTATTAGGAAAAATAGTATATACATATCAAGATAGCTTCTTCAAAATTCCAATACATCGTTTTACTATTTCTGATGTATTTTATATGCTTTTTCTACTCTTCTGTCTTATCGCTTTCTGCTATAAAATCCTAAAAGAATGCGATAAATGGGAAAAAGCATTCTTTATTTGTGATATATGCATAGTACTTACTTCCATATTCACATTAGAGTGGTATTTATTTAATCAACCAAATTTAAATATATTCTCTCTTTCACTAGGAGATGTTTTTCTTTCATTTCTATATCCAATTGCAGATTTATTATTCCTTCTACTAGGTGTTAGTCTCTTTTTCCGTCCAACAATTTTTAATTCTAAACGGAAAATTTATATCTTTATTTTTGTATTAATAAGTTCTGCAACTTTTAACTATATTTATTTTTACTTAAATAACCATTTATCAACTGAAGCGATAACATTATTACGTCTTTTATATAGAATACCTATATTACTTATTGCAATAGCTGGATCTATTTCAGAAGATCGTAATAGTCATAAAAATTATTTCATTGTAAACCCTATAATAGGAAAAAAGGCTTTAGTTGTATTTCCCTATCTTGCTGTTGCAATACTAATCGGGTTTACATTAAAGGAACAAACATCATCTTCCACTCTCATTACGGGAAATTGTATTACTTTTATTTTCGTACTCATTCGTCATTCTATTGTACGTATGCAAAACAATTCCCTAACTAAACGTTTACAGGCATTTAATGCTCAACTAGAAGAAAAGGTTACTTTACGGACTTCAGATTTAGTTCATAAATCTGAGGCTCTATCTCAAAAGCAACAAAAATTCAAATCATTATATGAATATCATCCTGACCCTATTTTTACAATTGATTTAAATGGCGTATTCTTAAATGTAAATAAAGCTGGAAGTATACTACTCGGTGTACCAACGGATGAGTTACTTGGTGAAACTTGTTTTTCGATTATTTTAGATGAAGACAAATATAAACTAGCATCTGCATTAGAAAAAGTGAAACAACAAGAATCAGCATCCTTACAACTTAGTTCTCAATATAAAGATGGATTTACTTATTCTTTATACGTTACCATCGTCCCTATTATGATAGACGGGCAAATTTCAGGAAGCTATATTATGATGAAAGATATTACTGCGCTAAAAAAACAGCAAGAAGAAATAAAATATTTAGCATTCCATGATACTGTAACGAAAATTGGGAACCGTGCCTTTTTCCATAAGAAATTAAAAAGAATTATAAAAAATGCTAAAACGACAGAAAGCGAGTTTGCATTATTATATTTGGACTTAGATCGCTTTAAAGCAATTAACGATACACTTGGACATTCGGCAGGAGATCACATATTAGAAGAAGTAGCGAAGCGATTCCAATCATGTCTTCCATCACATACTCATCTATCAAGAATCGGTGGCGATGAATTTACAATCTTAATTGAAAACTATACTGACGAAGATTCCTTATTCGAGTTATGCAACCAGTTATTTGAATGCATGGAAAAATCGTTTGTCATATATGAACATACATTAACTTTATCACTAAGTATCGGCATCGCTATTTATCCACATTCCGGAATCGATACCGCTACACTTCTGAAAAACGCTAATGTTGCAATGTATGATGCGAAAGCAAAAGAACTTAATTCTGTCTCTATTTATGATGATGTAATTGCAAAAAAAATTGAAAGACGATTGCGATTAGAAAAAGATTTACCAAATGCAATTCAAAATGAAGAATTGTTCCTTTTATATCAACCTCAAGTTGATAGCAAGTCTAACAAAATTATCGGTGCTGAAGCTTTAATTAGGTGGAATCATCCTGAATTAGGTGTTATTTCTCCATACGAGTTTATTCCGATTGCAGAAGAAACGCTACAAATCATTCCAATAGGAAAATGGACACTACAACAAGCTTGTGAGCAAATGAAACGTTGGCACACAAGCGGATATTCACATTTGAAAATAGGTGTAAATTTATCTGCTAAAGAATTTGAACAAGAAGATTTTGTAAAGTCTATTTCTGCTACATTAACAAATACAGGTTTACCAGCAAGTTCTCTTGATCTTGAATTAACAGAACGAATTGCAATGATGGATGAGCGAGAAACATTAATAAAACTGCGTACACTAAAGAGTTTAGGCGTTCACATTTCAATTGACGACTTTGGTACTGGTTATTCTTCGCTAGCCTATTTACCTTTATATCCAATCGATACGTTAAAAATCCCGAGAGAATTTATTACAATGTCTGAAACATGTGATGATGGAATGGAAATTATTAAAACGATCATCACATTAGCAAATACATTAGGAATGTCAGTTATCGCTGAAGGTGTAGAAACGAAAGAACACGTGAGTTTCCTTCAAAAAAATAAATGTCAGTTTATTCAAGGGTACTATTATAGTAAACCTATCCATACGCATGCATTTACTGAACTATTAGAAATCGGGATTCACCCATAGTACATGGCTAATTGTTATAAGTAATAATGAATTTGAACAACTATAGCAAAAAGAGGTTGTCCCAAAAGGTCGTTAAAAACGAACTTTTGGAGACAACTTCTTTTATTTTTCCTGTATATGGATA
>NZ_VEPX01000027.1:0-21595 GCF_006349665.1 Bacillus sp. CD3-5
TAAAGTTAGTTTGTCTAGCATCTAAAATAAAAATTGACGTTTCACGTTGTTTGTTTCGTTCAGTTTTCAAAGAACTAAAAGCGGGTGAAGAGAATCGAACTCTCGACCAGAGCTTGGAAGGCTCTTGTTTTACCACTAAACTACACCCGCGTGGTCGGGAAGACAGGATTTGAACCTGCGACCCCCTGGTCCCAAACCAGGTGCTCTACCAAGCTGAGCCACTTCCCGTAATTGGCGCGCCCGAGAGGAGTCGAACCCCTAACCTCTTGATCCGTAGTCAAACGCTCTATCCAATTGAGCTACGGGCGCTTATTCATGATGTTTTTTCGTCGTTGTATTTTGGCGACTCAATTATCTTATCATACTACATTTTCAAATGCAAGTACTTTTTTCGAAAGATTTTTGATGCGGCCGAGAGGACTTGAACCTCCACGGGGTTTCCCCCACTAGGCCCTCAACCTAGCGCGTCTGCCGTTCCGCCACGACCGCGCGGAAAAAACAAAAGTGAGCCATGAAGGACTCGAACCTTCGACCCTCTGATTAAAAGTCAGATGCTCTACCAACTGAGCTAATGGCTCGTAAATGGCTGGGCTAGCTGGATTCGAACCAGCGCATGACGGAGTCAAAGTCCGTTGCCTTACCGCTTGGCTATAGCCCATCGAAATACTTATCTTATTTTCAAAGACAAATGTTATTGTACCATAATGACCAATAAAAAACAACTGCCAATTAGCAGAAGTTAAAATGGCGGTCCCGACCGGGGTCGAACCGGCGATCTCCTGCGTGACAGGCAGGCATGTTAACCACTACACCACGGGACCATTTAATCTTTACATTAATGTCATTTTACTTTTCATTATAATATTATGGTGGAGGATGACGGGATCGAACCGCCGACCCCCTGCTTGTAAGGCAGGTGCTCTCCCAGCTGAGCTAATCCTCCGAAGTGGTGACCCGTACGGGATTCGAACCCGTGTTACCGCCGTGAAAGGGCGGTGTCTTAACCACTTGACCAACGGGCCAATATGAATGGCAGAGAAGAAGGGATTCGAACCCTCGCACCGCGTTCGCGATCTACTCCCTTAGCAGGGGAGCCCCTTGAGCCACTTGGGTACTTCTCTGTATGGCTCCGCAGGTAGGACTCGAACCTACGACCGATCGGTTAACAGCCGATAGCTCTACCACTGAGCTACTGCGGAATAATAAAGACAATTTGTATCTTATAAAAATTCTTATCGTAAGTCAAGAGGTTTTTTCACAACATCTTGTACAAACGTGACATGTTTATAATATACCGGATTGCGTTTTCACTGTCAAGATGTTTTCTTTATCAAGATTAGTTTCCCTTTACACTTTCCGCAGACATATCTTTTTGTATTTATTTGACGCCTCCTTACATATTGAAGTGAGCATTCCATACATTCATACATATAAACCTTTTTGCCCTTCTCTTCATTTATCATTCGTTTACAAAAGCGTGGTGCATCAACTGCCTTTAATAATTCTCGAAAATCCTTATCCCGATGCTTATACCCTCTTCCCGCAATATGTAAGTGATAATGACAAAGTTCATGTTTAACAATCCCAACTAATTCTTCTTTCCCATACATTTCATAATATCGATAATTCAGTTCAATATTATGTGTATTCAACAGATAACGTCCACCAGTTGTACGCAACCTACTATTAAACATTGCTTTATGTAAAAACGGCATTCCGAAATATTGTAGTGATACTTCTTCCACTAGCCGCTGTATTTCTTGCTCATCCATTTTCATTCCTCCTAAACAAAAAAATATTTTTACACTTTTCTCCTCTCTTATACATATATTAAATAGTACATATACCCATCCTCATTCAAGAAGCGTGGTTTCTAAAAACATAGCAAAAATAGAAATCCACTCACCAACCTCTCATCAATAGTACTTTACATTTATGAGAGTAGGATTAAACAAGGAGGGATTCCTATGCCTACATGGCTCAAAAAACAAATGCAACGCGCATATTTTGAAAAAAACCGGTATCAAATTAAATTACTAAATGAATGCTGGTTTTATTATAGCAAAATACATCAAAGTTCCTAATCCATTACACGTTTTATCCTATAAAAAAAGAGCAGTTTCATCTGCTCTCTTCTCTTACTATTCAATCGGCAACATAGATAATGCAACGCGACCTTTTTTCGTATCAATATCATCTACCCATACTTTGACGATTTGTCCGACAGATACAACATCTAACGGATGCTTCACGTATTGTTTGCTTAGTTTAGAAATATGTACTAACCCATCTTGTTTCACACCTACATCAACGAAAGCACCGAAATCAACAACGTTACGAACTGTCCCTTCCAGTTCCATACCACGTTTTAAATCTTCTAATTTCAAAATCCCTTTTTTCAGAAGCGGTTTAGGCAACTCATCCCTCATGTCTCGCTCTGGACTAATGAGTGCATCTATAATATCAACTAATGTTGGTTCTCCAACTCCCGTTTCTTGCGACAACTTAGAAATCTCTACTTCTTCTAAACTCTTTTGTAATTGTGGTTGCCCTACGTCATCTTTTGATAAACCTAGACTCTTTAATAACAATTCAACATTTTTATATTGTTCTGGGTGAATACCTGTACGGTCTAACGGATTTGCCCCTTCTAATATACGTAAGAAACCTATACATTGTTCATATGTCTTCGCACCTAGACGTGGTATTTTCTTTAAGTCTGTTCGTTTTGTAAATTTCCCTTCTTCTTCACGCTTTGCTACAATATTTTTCGCAACAGTTTTTGATAAGCCTGAAACATATTGCAACAACGCAACTGAAGCTGTATTTACATTCACACCGACTTGGTTAACTGCTGTCTCTACTACAAACGTTAATGATTCATTTAATCTTTTTTGAGACACATCATGTTGATATTGTCCAACCCCAACTGATTTCGGATCAATCTTTACAAGTTCAGCAAGTGGATCTTGCAGACGCCTACCAATAGAAACCGCACTTCTTTCTTCAACCTGCAAATCCGGGAATTCCTCACGTGCTAAATCAGAAGCCGAATACACACTCGCACCAGCTTCGTTTACAATAATATAGAAGACTTCTCGTTCCACATTTTGTAATACATCAACTATAAATTCTTCCGATTCTCTAGAAGCTGTACCATTCCCAATCGCAATCATTTCAACTTGATATTTATCTATAATAGAAAGAACTTTCGCTTTTGCATCTTCATATTTACGCACTGGTGGATGCGGATAAATAACATCAATATATAAAACTTTTCCCGTATCGTCTACGATAGCTAATTTACACCCCGTTCTATATGCAGGGTCTACAGCTAACACAACCTTTCCTTTCATCGGAGGTTGTAATAACAAATTACGTAAGTTCTCAGAGAAAATATGTATCGCTTGTTCCTCAGCTGTTTCTGTTAATTCTTTTCGAATCTCCCTTTCAATAGAGGGTTGAATTAATCGTTTATAACCATCCTCAATTGCTAACTTTACATACTGTGCACTTTTTGAATCGTTATCACGAATTACTTTCTTATATAAGAAAGTTACTATCTCATCTACTGGTGGAACAACAGAAACTCTCAATATATCTTCTTTCTCACCTCGATTCATCGCTAATACGCGATGCGGCACGACTTTCTGCAACGGTTCTTCATAACTGTAATACATTTCATATATATTTTTTTCATCTTTCTCTTCATCTTTTACAGCCGAGGACATAACACCTTTTCGAAAAGTAACATTCCGAATCCAACTACGATATGCCGCTTCATCTGAAACGATTTCTGCAATAATGTCTTGAGCACCTTGCAATGCTTCCTCTGCAGATTGCACTTCTTTCTCGGCATTTATAAACTCTATTGCCTTCTGATTCGGATCTTCTTTCGTATATAACAATAACCATTCAGCTAATGGCTCTAACCCTTTTTCTTTTGCAATCGTTGCTTTCGTTCTTCTCTTCTCTTTATACGGACGATATAAATCTTCTACTTCTTGCAACTTTGTAGCTTTCACAATTTGCTGATGTAATTCTCCTGTCAGTTTCCCCTTCTCATCAATAAGACGAAGAACCTCTTCTTTCCTATCTTCAAGCTGCATTATATATTGCCATCTCTCTAAAATTGTACGAATTTGCACTTCATCTAAAGAGCCTGTCCATTCTTTTCGGTAACGAGCAATAAATGGAACTGTGTTACCTTCTTCTGTTAATTGAATAACATGACGAACTTGCTTTTCGGTAAAGCCTAATTCCTTCACTAACATTTTCATTAACGCTTGTCGATTATCTACCATTTCCATATACAACCGTAACCTCCTCTATAATAAAAAAAGTTGCCCTTCAAAGAGAGCAACTTAAACTGCCGATTTAAAAATCTATTAGTCCTAAACTAATTTGTAGCGCTTCATCTACACGAATCATCATCACTTCATCTAAGTGAGTGATTTTGTCCGTTAAGCGCTGCTTATCGATTGTTCGAATCTGCTCAAGTAAAATAACAGAATCTCTCTCAAAACCGTACTTTTTCGCATCAATTTCCACATGAGTGGGTAATTTCGCTTTTTGAATCTGTGCAGTAATAGCCGCTACAATCACCGTTGGACTAAAACGATTTCCGATGTCATTTTGAATGACAAGAACCGGACGAACGCCTCCTTGCTCAGAACCAACAACTGGGGAAAGGTCTGCAAAATACACGTCGCCGCGTTTTACAATCAAAATATTACCCCCCGCTAACTAAGCGTTCTACTGTATGAGCTGCTTCATACTCTGCTAAGAAAGCTTCAGATGCAATACCAAGATTAATTTTTCCCATTTCAATGTACCCACGTCGCATTGATTCATGTTGGTAGCGTTTCTTCGTCTTATGTTGACGCAATAACAGTTGTGTTGCCTGGCAAATTAGTTCATGGCGATTCTTATTCTCTTGTTTTCCAATTCCGTCCAATTCCGTTACCATTTGCTTTGGCAACCGAACCACGATTTCAGTAGTTACACTTGATTCGGACACAAAAATACACCTCCACCGTCAACTACACACCCAAATATATATATGACACCTATTGTAATAATACCATTGTATGGAGCCTGTTGCAAAGACTTCCTTATTCCTTGCTTATGTTTTCCAATTCACAAACAAAACATTCATATTCTTTTATTTTTTATCTCATTACAACAAGAAACGGAAGAGTTTCCACGTTAAATTATGTTAAAAGTAATGATAAGTAAAAAGCTTCTCGTCAAAAAACGAACTTATTCTTAGCCAACGAAAAGTCCTCTCACATGACAAGAAGCAAATCATACTACCTTCTATATATCATTCAAATAATTGATTACTTCCACAACTTTACCGTTCCGTATAAATATTCTCGGCACACGGAAACTAATCGTTGTAATAATTTCATAATTAATAGTTCCTGAATATTCCGCAACCTCTGTAGCGCTAATATATTCATCTCCTTGCCTTCCGATGAGTGTAACTTTCGTACCAAGAGGCACTTTACAAGGAAGGTGTATCATAAATTGATCCATCGTTACTCGACCCACAATCGGTACCCTTTTACCATTTACAAGCACTTCAAATCCTTGTAATCTTCTAAGCCAGCCATCTGCATAACCAATTGCAACGGTCGCAATCCATTCTTCAGTTTTCGTTCGATAAGTGACGTTATAACTAATTCCATCCCCTTTAATCACCTGTTTAATATGAGCAACTTTCGTATGCAATGATAGCGCTGGTTCTAATTTAAGCGGTAAAAAAGGGCGTATTTCTACAGATGGAGATAACCCATACATCGCAATGCCAATTCGTACTGCATTAAATGTAATCCCTTGAAAACGTAGCGTTGCAGCACTATTAGCTGTATGAACAAACTTAGGATTCACTCCGAATTCTTTCAACCAACTTAACTGCTCCAAAAATGTGTTATATTGCTTATCAAAGTAAGAAGTCTCCACCTCATCTGCTGTTGCAAAATGCGTATAAACTCCTTCCAATTCTAAGAATGGTGCACCTTCTAAGCTTTTTAAAAATCCTTTTAATTCTTTACGTTCACGTATTCCAATTCTCCCCATACCACTATCGAAATTAATATGGTATTTCATCGTAGACGAACCATCCCAAAGTTTGATTGCTTCATCTACCCATTCCTTTTGAAAAACAGTTAATGCTACATCATTTTCAGCAGCTACATTTATATCACGAGGAGGAGAAGGACCTAACACTAAAATCGGCGCAGTAATACCAGCTCTTCGAAGCACTAAAGCTTCATCTAAGAACGCAACTGCTAACCTTGTCGCCCCCGCTTCTAATGCTGTTTTAGCCACCGGTACATAATCGTGCCCATATGCATTCCCTTTAACTACGGCAAAAATTTCTACACCACTCGGGATAAATTCTTTAATATGTGTAACGTTGTTATAAATGGCATCTAAATCCACTTCCACCCAAGTGTCACGGTAAAATGGTGCTTCTTCCATAAATACACTTCCTTATACACGATATGCGAAGCTTATTCTTTTATATGCTTCTTTTATGAAATCCACCCTTCAAACTAAGAAAAGACGTGGTGCACATATATCACCACGTCTAAGAAGTTACTTCACTTGCTTCTCTGTAACTGAACGAGCAACCATTAATAGCTCCTTCGGCTCTAAACCTTTAGACACGAGCATATATTCTACTCCGTTATGCGACCACGTTAAAGAGTCTTTCGTCAATGCTCCAATTGTAAAGCCAAGATCAACCAATTCTCCGCTCACACTTATTGCTGACGAAGCCTCTGCAACTTTTGCCTTTTCTTGTATTAAAGTAAAGGATTTCTTACTTCCAGTGTATGTGAGTATTGCACGCTTGCCACTGTCTGTCTTCAACTCTTTTTCATCTTTCAAAGTCATACCTTGTGGCGTATCACGTGGATATAAAATAGCAAACGGTTTGTCTTCTTTCGCTGTCGTTTGAACATCTACTTGCGCTCTAGACATATTTTGTTTCGTATCAAATGCACCTTTATCAAATTTCGCGTCGAATTTCACTTTAGAGAAATCTACTTTCACAAGAACATTTTGATCATTATCCATTAACTTCACCGAAACTGGCGTTAAATCACTTTTCTTCAACGTAATCTCTTGTCTCGGCAACATGTTTTGATGCTGATAGTTTGTTTTTGTTTTAAAAATATAATGCTTATCTGTTTTTTCAAAAGTAAGGTTTTTCTTATCCTGTAAAATATCTCTCACAAGAGATTCGTATAAATAAGCCTGGCTACTATTTTGCGGCCAATCACTTTGGAAACGGAAACTCTTATTAAGAGCTGGCGTTAATACAAATACTCCTTCTTCATTTCTTAAAATAATTTGACTTTGATCTTTTTTCGCATTCTGCAAATTCACACGATAAAAAGAAGGTTCCTTATGCCATATTTCTACCTTATACTCCTGAGGCTCATTCCCTGTTTTAATAGATAATTTCGCTTCAGCTTGATAGCTTTTCAACCCTTTTACTTTCGCCTCTAAATCTCTCACAACATCATCTTGTTTCTTCTCCATACAACCGGCCAACACAAAAACGGTTAATAAACCGACAAGAACTAAAAACAGACGCCTTTTCATCACTTCAGCCCCTTTGCCCCTATAAATGAATGGAAGATGTACCTTCCTTATCGCTACCACAAATATATGAGACAAAGATATAAAATATGCAGACTAGCGTGACGAGCTTTCTAAAACAACTTGAGCAACAGCAAATTCCTTACTGTGACTAATTGATAAATGAACAATATGCTCTGTACTTGTAATAAGAATCGGCTTGCCTCTATCATCATTTCTTACTTCAATATCTAAAAAACTCACTTCTTTCCCGATACCAGTCCCTACCGCTTTTGAATACGCCTCTTTCGCTGCAAATCTTCCAGCTACAAACTCTGTAAGGCGGCTTCCCTTCAGCCCCTTAGCAACATTACGTTCACTTTCAGTTAAAATACGTTCCATAAATTTAAGCTTTCCATCTATCATTTTTTCAATTCGATTCAATTCAATAATATCGATTCCAATCCCTACAATCATTTCAAAATCCCCTTCTTCTATTTAGCTTTCTTTTTTCATATTGTAAGAATAACAGAGAATCTTTCTGATGCAAAAGGAGTGATACTCACCATATGCTAATACCATCCGCCCGCATTTCCTTACAACCCATCACCATTGCTTTACTTCTCATACAATTAATCATGATTATATTAGGGGATTTTTCCCTCTTTCCTATGGCAGCTTCTAATGAATATATCGCTAAAGGAGAATGGTGGCGTCTCATAACTTCCCTGCTCGTACATGTAGACTTACAACATTTTCTTTCTAATAGTATTTGTTTATTCATGCTTGGCTCTTCTATTGAAAAACAACTAGGGCACTTTTCTTTCATCATTATTTTTTTCCTTTCTGGCATTCTCGGAAATATTTCGTCTTACCTTATTATGCCTCATGAATACATTCATGCCGGGGCATCTGGTGGCATTTTCGGATTGCTAGGTGCACAGTTATTTCTATTGTATAGCCGATATCGTTCTTCCAATCCAAGAGACATCGCTTTTTTTTCAATTATGATATGTATATTACTACTATTCACTTTCTTCAATCCCTCTGCCAACCCTATCAGCCATTTAACAGGATTGATCATTGGTGGTATTTGCACCCCTTTATTAATAAAAAAACTCGATGGTGCAGAGCTCATTTAATATAAAAGCTCGCACCATCGACAATTTCCACATCTGTTTGTTCACTTAAATCTCTCATGAGTTGAAATAAAGACTCATCCTTCTTCTTCGCTTCAATCATACAATCAATTTGCGGAACACTTCCTTTTATCTTTTTTAAAAAAGATAAAAAAGTATCTACATTAATAAAGTCTGCATGTGCCCTTGGGTCTTTTCCCTCTCTAGGACTAGAAATGTGCATTTTCACCGGTAACAAAGACGATTCCCACGTATGTACAACACGCGCCCAATCTTCATGCCAATCTTCTCGATCATGATTCATCATATGATGATGTAAATCAAATACAACGGGAATGTCCAACTTTTCTCCTAAATATAATGTGTCCTCGAGCGTAAAAGTTGTATCATCATTTTCTAACATAATCATTTCCTGAATACCTCTTGGGACGTTAGACCAATTCTCTATAAAACGCTCTAATGCGAGCTCTTTATCTTTATATCCGCCCCCAACATGCATTACACATCGTTGCTTATGTTCAATTCCCATACCTTTTAATAATTTTCTATGCATTTGTAATGTCTTGACAGATTGTTTAAAAATATTCTCCTCGGGTGAATTAAGTACAACAAAATGATCTGGATGAAAATCAATACGCATATTCATTCGAATAGCGTAATCACCTAGCACTTTTAAATTTTCTTTTAAGGGACGAATGTAGTTCCACTCTAACAACTCCTCATGATTCGCTAAAGGAATCAACTTGGAACTAAGTCGAAAAAAGGATATATCATGGCCTTTGTTATGTTTTAATAACCGTAAGCAATTTTCCAAATTCGAATTAGCAATTCTTTCAAGTTTACGAATCGCCGCTTCCCGATCATCTATTTTTTGAAACTGCGCGTACGTCATCGTTTGAGATGGGGATGCGTTTTTCAAATGTACACTCATCGCAACATACCCAAGTCTTACAAGCATGTAGCACCTCATTTCTACACAAGTTATTATGTAGTATGTACAATTACAGAAATAAAAAAAGAGAATGCCGGAAAAGGGCATTCTCTTTTTTACTATTAAGCTTGTGGCTTACGGCTATGATGTTTTCTTTCGCCGCGTCCGTTTGAAGATCCTGGGCGACCTTGACCTTCTCCACGACGACCACGGTTGCCGCCATCACGATTGCGATCACGGTTACCGTCACGATTACGACCATCACGATTGCGGTCACGGTTACGACCATCGCCACCGCGTCCATCACGACTACGATTACGGTTACCATCACGGTATCCGCCTCCGTTACCGCCGCGTTTTTTAGAACCGCCACCTCTTGCAACAACTGGTGGTTCTGATGTTAAAGCGATTGGAGTTGTATCTGGCTCTTTTGTCATCATTTTTAAAGCAGCAGCTACTACTGTTACAGAGTCGTTCTCTTCTAACATTTCTTCCGCAATACGCTTGTAGTATGCTAAGTTTTCATTTTCAATTGTGTTTTGAAGTTTTTCAGCGATTAAACGTTGTTGACCTTCTAGTGCCTCGTCAAGTGTTGGTGCATCCATGCGGTCCATTTTACGTTTTGTTGTACGCTCGATATTTTTTAATTGTCCAGATTCACGTGGTGTTACAAATAGCATTGCAATACCTTTTTTACCTGCACGACCAGTACGGCCAATACGGTGAACGTATGATTCTGGATCTTGTGGAATATCGAAGTTGTATACGTGTGTTACACCTGAAATATCAAGACCACGTGCAGCAACGTCTGTTGCAACAAGAACTTCAATAGAACCTTCTTTGAACTTACGTAATACAGACATACGTTTCGCCTGAGTTAAATCACCATGGATACCTTCCGCAGCATAACCACGTAAATTTAATGCTTCTGATAATTCATCAACACGACGCTTTGTACGACCGAATACAATCGCAAGCTCTGGAGATTGAATGTCTAATAAGCGTGTCAATACATCAAACTTTTTCTTTTCTTGCACTTCTAAATAGAACTGCTGAATGTTTGGCATTGTTACTTCTTTTGCTTTTACTTTAATGTGTTGAGGCTCAGTCATGAAACGCTCAGCAATACGACGGATTGGATCCGGCATTGTCGCTGAGAATAGTAATGTTTGGTGTGTTTCTGGCACATCTGTTAAAATTGCTTCAATATCTTCAATGAAGCCCATGTTTAACATTTCATCCGCTTCGTCAAGAACAACTGTCTCTACGTTTTGTAAGCGAAGTGTTTTACGGTTAATATGATCTAAAATACGACCCGGCGTACCAACAATAATGTGTGGGTGTTTTTTTAGAGCACGAATTTGGCGGTTAATATCTTGACCACCGTAAATTGGTAAGATACGAACGCGTTTATGTTTACCAATTTTGTATAGCTCTTCTCCAACTTGAATTGCTAATTCACGCGTTGGCGCGATAACAATACCTTGAACCGATTCTTTATGTGTATCCACTTTATCTAATAGTGGTAATCCGAATGCTGCTGTTTTCCCTGTACCTGTTTGTGCTTGCCCAATAATATCCTTACCTTGCAATGCATGTGGAATTGTTTCAGCTTGAATTGGCGTAGCCTCTTCAAAGCCCATACTTTCAACAGATTGCAGTAAAGAATCACTTAATCCTAATTCTCGAAATGTTGTCAATGTTACTTCTCCTTTTCTATCCTATACTTATCATTTAAAAAAAGGCGTTTTCCGAATTTGCGGAAAAGCCCTTTTCCTGAATGCTCACGTATATAAACGGGCGTATATTCTTCACGAAAATACTTCTAAACGTTATTACACTTTATCAATTATAAGTTTTGTATGTGTAAAAAGCAAACCCAACTGTTACCTTATTTTCATATTCAGAGGTTTTTTCTTCACTTTTATTTTTTTATATTTACTGTAAGCGCTTATTATAAGTTTCTTCTTTTTTCGTTGCTATCATCCCTATTTATATACACCAATTATTTCAACATCGTAATTACTTCTTCCAATTTCATACCGCGAGATGCTTTTATTAATACAACATCTTTTGCATCGACTACTGCTTGCAACTCTTTTACTAACTCTTCTTTATTATCATAAGCCTTTACAAGTTCGTTAGGGAAATTAATTTTCGCTCCTTCAGCAATTTGAGCCCCTAATTTACCATATGTGAACACATAGGAGATTTTTGCTGGATCGATTAATTTACCTACCTCATAATGAAACTGTACTTCTTGATCTCCAAGCTCTAACATATCGCCGAGAACAACAATTTTTTTAGAGAATCCATCTAAACCATTCATTAGGTGGAATGCTGCTTCCATAGCTGTTGGACTTGCATTATAAGCATCGTTGATAATTGTTAATCCACTATTTGTTTTTACAATTTCCATACGCATGCCTGTCATTTGAAGTGTTACTAAACCTTCTTTCATCTCTTCCCACGTTACACCAAAATGTTTCGCAATTGCCATAGAAGCAAGCGTATTATACACATTGTGTTTCCCTAATACCGGTAGATAGAATGAAATATTTTCTTCTCTATTCATTTTAAAGTGTGTCCCAGTTGCTTGTAACGTTACAGTCGTTGGATAGTAATCATTTGCTCTAGCATCACCAAACGTAACTGTTTCAGCTATTAAATTCATTTCAGGAACACGATTCGTTAATAATGGCTCATCTCCGTTATATACGAACACTCCACCTTCTTGTAATCCTGTCACAATTTCTAATTTCGCTTCAGCAATTGCCTCGCGAGAGCCTAAGTCCATTAAATGCGCTTCACCAATGTTCGTAATGATAGCTGCATTTGGACGAGCTAACTTAGATAAGAATTCAATTTCCCCACGGCTTGACATTCCCATTTCTAATACAGCTACTTCTGTATTTTCTTCTAAGTTTAAAATAGTAAGAGGTAGCCCGATATGATTATTGAAGTTTCCTTCTGTTTTTTGAACTTTGAATTTAGTCGCAAGAAGACTTGTTACAATATCTTTTGTAGATGTTTTACCGTTACTACCTGTCACACCAATCACTTTAACATCCAATTGGTCGCGATAGTTTTTTGCTAACATTTGTAATGCTGATAGCGTGTCTTCTACAAAAATAACCGGAAGATTCTCAGGTGGATTTGCTACATCTTTCATCCATAATGTCGCCACAGCTCCATTTTCAACAGCTTTATCTACAAAAGCATGTCCATCGAAACGTTCACCTTGAATCGGAACATATAAGTTTCCTTTTTCGATTTTTCTCGTATCAATAGACACTCCTTGTATAGTAATTCCCTCATACTGCTCTGCTAATCCCGTACCATTTGTCATTTGTTCTACTTGTTTTAACGTTCGATTTATCATAAAAACACTCCTTACATAGAGGAAGCACTATTCCTTCGAATAGTGCCTCCTCCTTTTTTTGTTAGATTGTATATTTAATTTTTTGTTTTTCTTCGTGACGCTCCATTGCTAAACGAATTAGCTCTTCAATTAATTCTGGATACGGTAATCCAGTATGTTGCCATAGTAGAGGGAACATACTAAACGGCGTAAATCCTGGCATCGTATTCACTTCGTTAATGTATACTTCTCCATCTTTCGTTAAGAAGAAATCAGCTCGCGTTAAGCCAGCACCATCTAACGATTGGAATGCAACAATCGCATCTCGCTTAATAACATTAGACTCTTCTTCTGTCATTTCAGCTGGAATAATTAACGCTGTATCACCATCGATGTATTTCGACTTATAATCATAGAAGTCTTTTTTAGGTACGATTTCACCTACAACTGAACATTTCGGTTCATCATTACCTAGTACACCAACTTCTACTTCACGTCCAACGATATTTTCTTCCACAATAATTTTACGGTCAAATTGGAATGCCTCTTCAAATGCATTCTCAAGTTCTTCACGATTTTTACACTTATTAATCCCAACACTTGAACCAAGGTTTGCTGGTTTTACGAAGCAAGGGTAACCTAATACTTCTTCTACTTTTTCATATGCTGTTTCACGATCTTTTTCCCATGCACTACGAATAAATGATGCATATTTTGCTTGTTTCAATCCAGCTTCTGCAAAGATGTTTTTCATAACAACTTTATCCATACCAGCAGCAGATGCTAGAACACCATTTCCTACATAAGGAATATTCATTAATTCTAATAACCCTTGTACCGTTCCATCTTCACCATTTGGTCCATGTAGTAATGGGAAAATAACGTCGATAGCATTTTCCTCAGCATTTGCAGATGGAATGATTTCTGTGCTTAATGATAGCGGAGAAATCGCATTTTCTGCACCGCTCATTTTTAGAACTTCAACATCTGTTACTTCACCTTCAATACGCTCACCGCGTACCCATTGACCTTGTTCTGTAATATAAATTGGATGAATCTCGAATTTATCTTGATTTAATGCTTTAATAGCAGCAAGAGCCGTTTGTAGCGAAACTTGATGCTCAGCTGATTTTCCACCATATAATAAACCTAATTTAATTTTTGTCACTGAAATCACCCTAACCAATTGTTTTCATTTTTCTATTTTAGCACTTTTTATAAAAATAGGTAGTTCCTATTTGAAATAAAATGCAACTTCCACAAATAATTAAATGACACCACTTATTAGTTTTCTATACTTTTTCCACTTAAATTTCTTCATAAATATATAAAGTGAAACTTTAATCAGTGGGGGGCTTCATCCCCTACTAATTATTAGTTGAACCAATCGGACTTTTATGGGCAGTTGATCCCCCACCTAAATTCCTTGCTTTCGCTGAATTTTGAGGTGAGGGTCTTACTGCCCATTAAAGTGGGATAAAATTGCAACCCAATCTAGTTATGTACCTAAAATATGTAGAAATCCCTGTTTTGTGTATGTCATCTAATTATTAAGAAGATTGTTTGGTTAGCGTGCCTTTTTGCCTTTGTTCAACGAGACGATCTAAAGAAATATATACAACACCTGCAACTACACATCCTATAGCTAAAATTGTAAATAGGAAGTGACCAAGTAATCGATCTAATAAAAACCCCCCAAGAAGTGGACCAAATGCATTTCCTGTAATCCACTGCAAACTTGCAGCCCCCATATAAGTCCCTCTTAAATGCTCAGGGGCCAAATTCGCTACAAACGTCATCTGTACAGGCGACATAATCATCTCGCCTAATGTATATATGGCATACACAAACAGTAACGTTATTAAAATAATTGTAGCATTCGTATCTAATCCTCCAAACCACTTCGGTAACCAACCTATAAAAAACAAACCTATCCCGAACAAACATGCACCATATAACATCGTCTTTCCGACAGGTTTATCTGTGGCCCATTTTGAAATTTGAAATTGGAACAACACAACTAATAGTCCGTTTAACGCCATTAAATATGGGTATGGATTGTTAGTTCCAAAAATATCTTTCATTTCATTATCAAAGTGCAATGGCAACATACCTTCTGTTTGAGAAAATCCCATCGAAATAATGATACCTGCTAATAAATAAATCATGAGTGCCTTATCTCGCAATACAATTTTCCACACCACTCCTGATTCCTTTTCTTTATCCTCTTCCTCATTCGCAATCTTTGGCATTGTCTCTTGAATAAGAACGAATACAAGCAATGCATAGAATAACATCGTAGACGAGGCAATAATAAACACAAGGTTCTTCGACAACATAACTACTGAAGCCCCCATTATCGGGCCAATTGCAGCACCTATATTATGCCCCATCCGCAACAAACCATATGCTTCTGTTCTTTTTTCTGGCACTGTTACATCCGCAACCATCGCTGATGCAGCTGGATGAAATAGCGAATTACTTAACCCTAAAAAAATTGATAAAATCGCATACGGAATAAATCCTTCTATAAATAAAAAACCGAGCATTAATAATGCATTACTCACCATCGAAAATATCATAATCGGCTTTCTTCCATATATATCAGCGATTCTTCCCCCTATAATGGATCCAAAACTCGCAGCAATTGGAGAAAGCGCCATAATAACTCCAACCTGTAATAACGAATCTACCTTATCTTTTAAATATAATGCAAAGAAAGGCATCAACATCATCATTGCAATTCCATTTAACGTCTCACCAATAAACCGAATCCATACGTTACGGTCCATCTCCCTTAATTCACGCCACGTATTCTTCATCATTTCACCCCTTTAGTTCACCAACAATTATCTTATAATAGATTCAGAAAAATGTAAATTTTCAAATAAAAAAATCCATTCCAACAGAATTAGAATGGATTTTCCTACTTATAAATTTGCTACATCGTCTTCGTCTTTACTATTATTTAAAGCACTATGTTTTCGGCTATATAAAAAGTAAACCGCAATACCAATAACCATCCATACGCCAAAACTAATCCAAGCCGTTCCGGATAATTGAAGCATTAAGTATAAACAAAAAATTACTGTTAACGCTGGTAAAAATGGTACAAGCGGCGCCTTAAATGATCTTGGTAAATCAGGATGAGTTCTTCTCATTACAATAACAGCAACAGCTACAAGTGCAAAGGCTGATAAAGTCCCCATATTTACAAGATGCGCTAATACATTTAAATCTATTAATCCTGAAATAAGTGCTGCAATAATTCCTGTTGTCCACGTATTTAAAAACGGTGTTTTAAATTTAGGGTGAACTTTAGCAAGACGCTTCGGCAATAACCCATCTCTACTCATTGCATACGAAACACGTACTTGCCCATACATCATAACTAACATTACTGTTGTGATCCCTGTAATTGCCCCTACCGAAATGACTCCTGCTAAACTATCTTGTCCAATAAATTGAAGTGCAAAAGCGACTGGATCTGATATATTTAACTGTCCGTATGGAACAATCCCTGTCAAAATAAGCGAAACAACAATATAAAGAGCTGTACAAATTAATAAAGATGCAATAATACCAATTGGTAAATCACGTTGTGGACGTTTCACTTCTTCTGCTGCCGTTGAAACTGCATCAAACCCTATAAATGCAAAGAACACTGTAGCAGCTCCAGCCATTACACCATCTAAGCCAAATGGCATAAAAGGCGTCCAGTTTTCAGGTTTCACATAATTAAAACCAGCAAAGATAAAAATAAGAACAACCGCTAGTTTAATAAATACCATAATATTATTTACACGTGCACTTTCACGAACACCCCTAGATAAAAGAACTGTCATCACTAAAATAATTAGAACGGCAGGTAAATCAATTATTCCACCCTTTCCTGTACCAGGAGCTGAGGAAAGGATGATAGGAATATGAATTCCAAATCCCTTTAATAAAGATTGGAAGTACGCGGACCAACCATTTGCCACAGCAGAGGTTGCAAGTAAATACTCAAGCATTAAGTCCCATCCAATTAAAAATGCGAATACTTCTCCCATCGTCGCATATGTGTACGTGTACACACTGCCTGAGACAGGAACTGAAGAAGCAAATTCAGCATAACAAAATGCAGCAAAGGCACATGCTAACGCGGCTATCGCAAATGATAATATAATAGCTGGTCCAGAATGTTTCGCTGCTACCACGCCCGTTAGAACAAAAATACCCGTTCCAACAATTGCCCCGATTCCAAGCATCGTTAAATCTAGTGCGCCCAATGTTCTTGCTAACGTCTTTTGTTTACTCTCTTGCATTAACTTTGCAATAGGCTTCTTTTGAAAAATTTGCTTCATAGCATGCTCCTCCAAGTTTTAAATTTTCTGAAAATTTTTAATTCGCTTTTTTATTTTACTCATAGTACTTTCCCCAGTCAATACTTTTGTCGAAATAAGTAGAAACTCTTATGAATATGCACGATTTTTATCATTCTTTCTATATATCTTTCTATAACTTTCTTTGGTATTATTATACATGTCGATTCCATGAAAGAGGCATGCTCCGTTATTGAGCATGCCTCTTTTTACTTATTTCACAGTATATGATCCCTCTTCAATCCAGCTATACATATATTTTTCATCTTCTGTTTCATGTGCTTGTTTTACAATACGAAGCGGACGGAATGTATCTATCATAACAGCTAATTCAAGCGTTTCTTTTTTCCCTATACTCGCCTCTGTTTTCCCAGGATGTGGCCCATGAGGAATGCCGCTCGGATGAAGTGTAATAGACCCTTCCTCCACACCTTTTCGGCTCATAAAGTTACCTTCTACGTAGTACAGTACTTCATCACTATTCACGTTACTATGATAATACGGGGCCGGAATAGATTCTGGATGATAGTCGTATAAACGTGGTACGAAAGAGCAAATAACGAAATTGTGACCCTCGAACGTTTGATGTACTGGAGGTGGCTGATGAATACGACCTGTAATTGGTTCAAAGTCCTCTACATTAAAGACCCACGGATATAAATAGCCATCCCATCCAACTACATCTAACGGATGGTGTCCTAAAACATGTTTATGCATATACCCTCGCGACTTTGTCATTACGACAAACTCACCTTTTTCATCATACGTCTCTAATTTTTCCGGGCCACGAATATCTCTCTCACAAAACGGACTATGCTCTAACAATTGTCCATACTCATTGCGATAGCGACGCGGTGTTGTAATTTGGCTATTCGCCTCTACAACAAGAAACTTAGTCTCTCCTTCATCAGGAATAACACGATAAATCGTTCCAATTGGGATTGTTACATAATCGCCTTTTCGATAGTGAATCGTTCCAAACATCGTTTCAATTTTCCCTGTTCCGTAATGAACAAATAACATTTCATCGCCATCACCATTACGGTAGAAATAGTCCATTTTTTCTGTTGGAGTCACTACTCCAATTAATAAATCCTCATTCCCAAGCATAAAGTTTCTTCCGCTTACTGCATCGCCAGTTTTTTTATTTTCTTTCGTGCGAAAATGACGATGAGCAAGAGCTACATCTTCTTCATACTGCAACTGACAAGAATGAGATAATGCCGCATGCCCTACTTCCGTTGGCATATAATGATGGTACAAAATAGATTGCGTACCAGAAAAACCTTTTGTTCCCATTACCTGCTCACGATAAAGCGATCCATCTTTTTTACGGAATTGTACATGTCGTTTATGAGGTAGCTCCCCCATGTGACGATAAAACATGCCCATCACCTGCTTCCCGTTCTATTTTGACCGTATTACGTAACGTACCTAAACCAGTAATCGTAAGTTCTACCACATCACCATCTTGTAGCCACTCTTCTGTACCCAGTTCTAAAATACAACCTGTTCCTACTGTTCCAGAACCAATTACATCGCCTGGGTATAGCGTAACGTCTTCCGAAGCACGTTCAATCATTTCAGCAAATGTATAGTAAATATCTCGAAAGTTCCCTTTTGATAATAGCTTTCCATTTACATGAGCAGTCATCTCTAACTCATAACGGTCACCATTACGATAAATATCTAGTTCCTCTTTCGTAACAAGGTACGCTCCTAATGAAGTTGCAAAATCTTTTCCTTTCGCTGGACCAAGTCCTACCTTCATTTCTGTTGCTTGTAAGTCCCTTGCACTCCAATCATTCATAATACAATAACCAAAAATATATTCCTCTGCTTGCTCACGAGAAATATTTCTTCCTTCTTTCCCAATTACGCAAGCAATCTCTAACTCATAATCAAGTTTTTTAGATTTCTTCGGACTAATTACAACATCATCTGGACCAATTACAGCACGATGGTTCGTAAAATAAAAAACCGGGATATCGTACCATTCAGGTACAACATCTAGCCCTCTTCGGCCGCGAGCTGTTTTTACATGCTGTTCAAACGCGTAAAAATCCCGCATACTACTCGGATTAGGAATTGCCGCTGCTAATTGTACTTCTTCTAAGGAATATATGCCCTTTTCCGGATTCTTAATATTACGCAATATCTCTACATACTCATCCGCTTTCTCTAAAAAGGCGAACATAGAAGAAGGTAATTTCCCACCACTAGCAAGATTCATATCAATTACCTTGCCACCTTCAAGCCATCCAGCTCGCATTTCTTTCGAAGGAAGACGAAATGTAACGAATTTCATCCTGATTCCTCCCTATGAAAATGAAATTTCCACCAACAAAGGAGTTTTTGCTGGTGGATATAAATTTTATAAATTTCCGCGACGCTCTTGTTCTCTTTCAATCGATTCGAATAACGCTTTAAAGTTTCCTTCTCCAAATCCGCGAGAACCTTTACGTTGAATGATTTCAATAAATAAAGTTGGACGATCTACAATTGGTTTCGTAAAAATTTGTAGTAAATAGCCTTCATCATCGCGATCTACTAAAATCTTTAATTCTTTTAACTTATCAATTTCTTCATCAATTTTTCCAACTCGTGCAGTTAATTCATCGTAATAAGTATCTGGTGTATCTAAAAACTCCACACCATTTGCACGAAGCGCTTCTACTGTTTTAACAATGTCATTTGTTAGTAAAGCAAGATGTTGTACACCTGCTCCATTGTAGAATTCTAGATATTCTTGAATTTGTGATTTTCGCTTTCCATCTGCTGGTTCGTTAATAGGGAACTTAATACGACTTCCATTTGTCATAACCTTCGACATTAATGCTGAATACTCTGTACTGATATCATCATCATCAAAATGGATCATTTGTTTAAAGCCCATAACGTTCTCGTAATAACTAACCCACTCTTCCATCTTTTCAACATTACCAACTACATGGTCTACAGCAATTAAACCTGACTCTTCAAATGGAATATCAAACTCAGCCTTTTGGAATCCTGGCATAAATGTCCCTTTATAATTTTTACGCTCTACAAGCGTATGAATTGTATCACCATACGTACCAATAACTGCTTTTTTCAATGTACCGTTCTCATCTGTTAACTCTACAGGCGGAGCAATTGCGACGGCACCACGTTTCACCGCTTCTGAGTATGCTTTATCAACATCGTCAACAAGTAATGCCACATCTTTCACGCCATCACCATGAGTCTTTACAAACTCTGCAATACGATTGTCACTACTTAAAGCCCCAGACACAACGAAACGCATATTTTTTTGCACAAGAACATAAGATACTTTTTCACGGTTACCAGTTTCTAATCCAGAGTAAGCCACAATTTTGAATCCGAATGCTCTCGCAAGATAATAACTTGATTGCTTTGCATTTCCTACGTAAAACTCCAAATGATCTACATCACGTACTGGAAAAAAGTCCTCCATTTGTGCAGCTAGCGTATCCATAGATTTTTGTTTCATAAAATCCTCATCCCCCTGTAAATAGATTAAATGGTTCATACTTAAAACCAACCGAAAACGCTTCCAACATCAATTAATAGAAATTAGTTAGCAAGCTAACAAATTCTGACCTTTAAAATTTTCTATCTTTTCTGTCAAATTCCTCTTTTTTTCTTACATATAAAATTCGACTTTTTTCTCTTTAAAATATAGAGGGGCTATTCATACTTGAAGGGATATATAGAAGAAAAATAAAAAAGACCCCAACATATTAATTACTTACTAATATGCTAGAGTCTTTATTTTTTTTGAATGATTGTATTTATATGTCTCATACTAATACTTTTGCAAGGAATAGAATAAATGATGTTAATACTACCGCTCCACCTAATGATCCTAATAAATCTGTTTTTGTTACTTGTAACACTTGTTCACTGTTCATATTCCTCATTCTCCTTTCGTTTTGTATAATGTAAAACTTCTATTATACTAATACACTTGATAGAAATACGATTAATGCTGTTAATACTACTGCTCCACTTGCTGATCCTACAAAGTCACCTTTTGTTACTTGTAATACTTGCTCTTTCATTTTGCATTCTCCTCTCATTTTTCTTTTGTTACAAAGTTTTTATTATACTAACACGCTTGATAAAAATACGATTAATGCTGTTAATACTACTGCTCCACTTGCTGATCCTACGAAATCACCTTTTGTTACTTGTAATACTT
>NZ_VEPX01000028.1:0-20807 GCF_006349665.1 Bacillus sp. CD3-5
CCGTGGTGTAGTGGTTAACATGCCTGCCTGTCACGCAGGAGATCGCCGGTTCGACCCCGGTCGGGACCGCCATTTTATATAAAGAAAAGAACGAAACATGTTGTTTCGTATTTTTTTATTTGTTTTAACAAAAAACTAATAAAGACAGTCAAACTATCCTTAGGAAAACTCCTAAGGACTTTTTTATATATTCAAAACCTGTATAATAAAGAGCAGAGAACATTGTGAGTAAAGTAGGTGAAGTCTGTGAGTAAATATGAAATAACAACAAAATCATCTGAGGAAACACAAAGATTATCAGAAAAACTTGGTGAACTTGCTCAGGCACAAGATGTAATTATTTTAGAAGGAGATCTAGGGGCTGGTAAGACGACTTTTACAAAGGGACTAGCAAAAGGTCTTGGAGTGAAAAGAGTTGTAAATAGCCCTACCTTTAATATTATTAAAGAATATAAAGGGAGATTACCGCTATATCATATGGACGTGTATCGCTTAGCAGAAAGTGAAGAAGACTTAGGTTTTGATGAGTATTTCTATGGTGAAGGAATTACGGTAGTAGAATGGGCTCATTTAATAGAAGCATATTTACCAAATGAGAAGCTACAAATTAGTTTATTCCATGCTGGAGATGACACAAGAAACATTGTACTCGAGCCGATTGGAGATCGCTATATTAGATTATGTGAGGAGCTATTACAAGATGAAAGTACTAGCAATTGATACTTCAAATTACGTAATGGGTGTATCCCTTATTGAAGAAGGAAACGTAATTGGGGAAATCATTACAAATTTAACAAAAAATCATTCTGTGCGTCTTATGCCAGCTGTAGAACAACTGTTAAAAGAATGCGGTGTAAAACCAAAAGAATTAACTAAAATAGTTGTAGCTGCTGGACCAGGATCATATACAGGTGTTCGTATAGGTGTGACAGCTGCAAAAACATTAGCTTGGTCACTTCAAATACCAATTGTAGGTGTATCAAGTTTAGCAGTAGTGGCTGCAAACGGAGCTAATTTTGATGGATTAATCTGTCCTTTATTCGATGGAAGACGTGGACAAATTTATACTGGCTTATATACATATGAAGGAGAGGATTTAACTTCTATAGAGGAAGACCGAATCATCCTTATTGTAGACTGGTTGCAAATGTTAAAAGGTAAAGGAAAGCCTGTTTTATTTATTGGTAACGATGTGAAACTACACAAAGAAACAATTATCGAACATTTAGGCGATCAAGCTGTCTTTGCTCCTTTCACTAAAAATAACCCAAGACCAAGTGAGCTAGCGTTCTTAGGATTACAAAAAGAAGAACAAGATGTACATTCATTTGTTCCTAGTTACCTTCGTTTAGCTGAAGCTGAAACAAAGTGGTTAGAAAGTCAAAACAAGTAGGAGCTTGCAGAGGATGGATATGATATTTAGAAAGATGGAACTTGATGATATTGCTCAAATTGTAGCCATTGAAGAAGCATCTTTTTCAACTCCTTGGACTGCAGATGCCTTTCACCGTGAGTTAACGATGAATGAACATGCACATTATGTTGTGCTAGAAAAAGATGGTCGTGTAATTGGGTATTGTGGATTGTGGATAATTATTGATGAATCACATATAACAAATATAGCTATTTTGCCAGAATACAGAGGTCAAAAGCTAGGAGATGCTTTATTAAAAGAAGTTATTTCCGAGGCGAAAACTCTAGGTGTAAAAACGATGACACTTGAAGTACGTGTATCAAATGAAGTAGCAAAACAGTTATACAGAAAATACGGATTTCAAAATGGTGGAATTCGTAAACGATACTATGCAGACAATCAGGAAGATGGTCTCGTAATGTGGGTGAATATATAATGGAAAAAAATACGATTATACTTGGTATTGAAACAAGTTGTGATGAAACAGCAGTAGCGGTTGTTAAAAATGGAACGGAAATTATTGCGAATGTTGTTGCATCACAAATTGAAAGTCATAAACGTTTTGGCGGAGTTGTACCAGAGATTGCGTCCCGTCATCATGTAGAAGAAATTACAGTTGTATTAGAAGAAGCTTTAAAAGAAGCGAATATCACATTTGATGATATTGATGCAATTGCTGTCACAGAAGGACCTGGTTTAGTAGGAGCGCTTCTAATAGGGGTGAACGCAGCGAAAGCAGTGGCATTTGCACATGATATCCCTCTAGTTGGTGTTCATCATATCGCTGGCCACATTTATGCGAACCGCTTAGTAAAAGAAGTTCAATTCCCATTACTATCACTTGTTGTCTCTGGTGGACATACAGAGCTTGTTTATATGAAAGAACATGGTTCATTTGAAGTAATTGGTGAAACGCGAGATGATGCAGCAGGAGAGGCATATGATAAAGTAGCTCGTACGTTATCTATGCCATATCCAGGTGGTCCTCATATTGATCGACTTGCACATGAAGGAGAACCAACAATTGATTTACCTCGTGCATGGCTAGAACCGGATTCGTATGATTTCAGTTTTAGCGGATTGAAATCAGCAGTTATCAACACTGTGCATAACGCAAAACAACGCGGGATAGAAATTGCACCGGAAGATTTAGCAGCAAGTTTCCAAGAGAGTGTAATTGACGTATTAGTAACGAAAGCATCTCGTGCAGCGGATGCTTATAACGTAAAGCAAGTGCTTCTTGCTGGTGGAGTAGCTGCGAATAAAGGACTGCGTGCACGTTTAGAAGCAGAATTTGCACAAAAAGAAAATGTAGAGCTAATTATTCCTCCTCTATCTTTATGTACAGATAATGCAGCTATGATTGCGGCGGCAGGTACAATTGCATATGAACAAGGAAAACGTGCTACATTAGCTTTAAATGCAAATCCAGGATTAGATATTGAAGCGTAGTTATGCACAAAATTAACCACAGCTTGTGGATAAAACCCATATTATCTGTTGATAATATGGGTTTTATTGTGTATATAAAATGTTGATAACTTTTTTGTTGATTGTGGATAATGTGGAAAAGTTATTTAGATGTTTATTTTATAAAGGTGGATATGTGTATAAACTTGTGGATAAAACAGATAAAGTCTGACCTTTGAATCTATCCTTTTTCGGGAAATAAAAACGAAGAAGGTATCTCTAAAAAACATTTTGAAATATGCCCTTATTATAAGGGAGGCCAATATTGTCAAACCTTGTCGGAAAATCGATACCTCGTGTCGAATCGTTTATGCAATAGAGGTTGACCATGGCTAGAAGATAAGAAGGATGTCTCATCGTCAAAAATCCCGACTGATGAGACATCCTTCTTATTTATACTCTTATAAATGCAATTCTTCCCATTCTGCCATACAAGCATCAAGTTGTTCTTGTAGTGTTTGCTTTTTCGTTGTAATTTCACTAGCCTTTTCATAATCTGCATATATTTCTGGTAAGCAAAGTTGATCTTCTAACGTAGCAATTTCTTCTTCAAATTGTACAATATTTTGTTCTAGTTCCTCGATTTTTCGAGTACGTTGACGCTCTAACTTTTTGCGCTCTTTTTCTTCGAGATAATTTAATTTTTCTGGAGCTACAGTTTTTTGAACAGGTGCCTGATTTTCTTGCTGTTCTTGCTGTTCAAGTTCTGCACGTTCAATCATTTCATTTTTCTTTTCAACGTAGTAATCGTAATCCCCTAAATATTCCTGTGCACCTTCTGTTGATAACTCAACCACAGTCGTTGTTACACGATTAATAAAATAGCGGTCATGTGAGACAAATAGAAGAGTACCAGGATAATCGATTAAAGCATTCTCTAGGATTTCTTTACTATTTAAATCAAGATGGTTTGTAGGCTCATCGAGAATTAATAAATTCGATTTTTGCATCATAAGTTTTGCAAGAGCTAACCGAGCCTTTTGTCCACCACTAAGAGAAGAGACGGGCTTTAGTACATCATCTCCTGTGAATAAGAAGTTACCTAGTATCGTGCGAATTTCTTTTTCAGGTTGTAGTGGATATTCATCCCATAGCTCATTTAAAACGCGCTTAGAAGATGTTAAATTAGCTTGTTCCTGATCATAATAACCAACAGAGACATTAGATCCGAAAGAAACCTCACCATGTAATAGTGGTAACTTATTCACAATGGATTTTAATAATGTGGATTTCCCAATTCCATTTGGACCAACTAAAGCAACACTATCTCCGCGTGTTAAGCGCATTGTTACATGTTCAATAATTGGATCCTTATCATAGCCGATAGTTGCATCCTTTACTTGTAACACATCATTTCCGCTTTGTTTTTCAATATCGAAGTGGAAGGAAGCTGACTTAGAGTCACCTAATGGTCTTGTTAATAATTCCATACGGTCTAATTGTTTACGACGGCTTTGCGCACGTTTTGTCGTAGATGCACGAGCTATATTTTTTTGGACGAAGTCCTCTAGCTTAGCGATTTCATCTTGTTGTTTTTCATAACGTTTCATTTCTTGCTCGTATAGTGCTGATTTTAAGTCTAAATATTTACTGTAGTTACCAACAAATCGTCTACTTTCTTTATTCGAAATTTCATATACTTGTGTAACAAGTTTATCTAAGAAATAACGGTCATGGGAAACGATTAATATTGCGCCAGGATAACCTTGTAAATATTGTTCAAGCCATGTTAATGTTTCGATATCTAAATGGTTTGTAGGCTCGTCCAAAATAAGTAAGTCTGGTTTCGTTAATAATAATTTACCGAGAGCTAATCGTGTTTTTTGTCCACCGCTTAATGTCGAAATCGTCGTCTGGTGCGTTTCAACGGGGAAGCCAAGACCGCTTAAAATCGAACGGATATCTGCTTCGTACTGATAGCCACCTTGATCTTTATAATCTAATTGTAATTGGTCATAATCAGCTAATAATCTTTCATATATAGCCTCGTTTGAAAAGTTTTCTTCTTTTCCCATCTCTTGCTCTAGCCTTCGAAGTTTTGTCTCCATTTGCTGCAAGTGTGTAAAGACGGTTAGCATTTCATCCCAAATTGTTAAAGATGTTTCTAAACCGGTATTTTGAGCTAAATATCCAATTGAGACATCTTTCGGTTTTATAATTTCTCCACCATCATGAGATAGCTCACCCGCTATTATTTTTAATAATGTAGATTTTCCAGCGCCATTTCGTCCGACTAATGCGATACGATCTTTCGTTTGAACTTCTAATTTTATATTTGAAAGAATTGTTTCTGCACCGTATAATTTCGAAAGCGCGTTTACTTGTAATAAAATCAATGTTTTCACCTCAAATAATTTCTTAACTTTGCCATGTTTATATTTCTCAATCATACTAAAAATAGTGTATAGTTTAAAATACAGAGAGAATACTTCTTCTTTCTATTATACAAGGAATTTAATAAGTGCTAAACTTCTGTATTTGATTAAAGCATATGAATAAAGATAGGAAGAGAGGAGAGGTTATATGGAGCAGCAGAAAATTCCACAAGCCACTGCTAAGAGATTGCCTCTATACTATCGATTTATCCAAAACTTATCTTTGTCTGGTAAGCAACGTGTTTCATCAGCCGAATTAAGTGAAGCGGTAAAGGTTGATTCCGCAACGATTCGAAGAGATTTCTCATACTTTGGAGCATTAGGAAAAAAAGGATATGGATATAACGTAAATTATTTATTATCATTTTTCCGTGAAACACTCGACCAAGATGATATAACACGTGTAGCGCTTATTGGAGTAGGTAATTTAGGGACCGCTTTCTTACATTATAATTTCACGAAAAACAATAATACAAAAATTGAAATGGCGTTTGATATTAGTGAAGAGAAAGTTGGAACAGAAATCGGAGGCATTCCTGTATATCACTTAGATGAATTAGAAGAACGTTTATCATCTGATATACAAGTGGCAATATTAACAGTACCCGCTACAGTAGCACAATCTGTAGCTGATAGATTGGCAGAAACAAACGTGCATGGTATTTTGAATTTCACACCAGCGCGCTTAAATGTGTCAGACAATATAAGAATTCATCATATTGATTTAGCAGTAGAGTTACAAACATTAGTTTACTTTTTGAAGAATTATCCACAATAAAACGCAGAGGAAGCGACCTCTGCGTTTTATTATTGTTTTTTCTTTGTGAATTTAACTAAGATGAGGCGAAGTGCCAAATTAAAATCAATCGTTGCCATAACTGCAAATAGTATTGTCCACATATTCCAGATTGTATCTGTGACATTCCTGATGGCTAGATGTGTAAAGATACATCCTAGAAGGAAGTACAATACAGCCATGAACAATGGTGAGTTTCTCATACTAAAAATCCTCCGATAAAGCCTTGCATTTTTTCAGCTTCTTTAATCATTTCTTGAATTTGTTCGTTACTCACTAAAACTTGGGCAACTGCAACTAATGTATTCATTGCAACATGAGCTGCAATTGGAACGATAATACGCTTCGTTTTTACATATAAGAAGGCGAATACGAGACCCATAGCAGTGTATACCAATAAGTGAGTAAAATCAAAATGAATTGCCGCAAATACAAGGGAACTAATGATAGCGGCAATAAAGAAGTTAAACTTCTTATAAAGTGTACCAAATAAAATTTTTCTAAATACGATTTCTTCCAAAATAGGTCCTATTATAGAGATGACGATAAGGAACCAAGGTGTCGTTCTTGCGATATCCATAAGTCTCGCTGTATTTTCAGATCCAGGTTTAATACCTAATACATACATTTCGATCATACCAGCAATACTTTGCGAGAAAAATGCTAAGAAGAACCCGATAAAAATCCAACCAATCGTAGCTGGAACAGTAGAACGCTTTGTATCTAAATGTCTGTCGCGAATATCTGTTCTAAGTAACCAAAGTACGATACATAATGCAATAAAGAAGCTAATGATTGCCCAGTGACCAGTTATGAGTTGAAATTTCTCTTCTCTAGTGAATCCCTTGTTATCATAAAGTCCAGTTTTCAGGAGAAGTGGTAATCCAGCAATTGATGATAACTGCATTAAAATGTATGTAACGATAACCCACCAATATTGTTTTTTCAAATGGTTTAACCATCCTTTCTAACTCTAGTGTATGAGATAAGGTAGGATAACATGTAAATATGCTACCTACGATATAAACCTTACTTAAATTATGTTTTTTTTGTAAATCCTTATTTGAAATTATAATAGAAGACAGGAGAAAGTTGTGTGTGTAGCGAAAACAACTTAGGGTGTCCTTTCATATTGTAACATACGAGTAGTGGAAACAACGATTCATATAGTAAAGGTAGAAGAAGAGGAACTCTATATAGAAAAATTTATAGCGTAATTTGCGAAAAAATTATGATTTTTTTACTTGCAAAAGAAATTGAGATTATTTATTATTATAAGTGTGTTAGCACTCGGGTGACTTGAGTGCTAATAAATAAAATTTACATAACAAAATGAGGAGGTTATTGTTCATGCTAAAGCCATTAGGTGATCGCGTTGTAATTGAGCTTGTTCAAGCGGAAGAAAAAACAGCAAGTGGTATTGTATTACCAGACACAGCAAAAGAAAAACCACAAGAGGGTAAAGTTATTGCAGTAGGTACTGGTCGAGTGCTTGAAAATGGTGAGCGTGTTGCTTTAGAGGTAGCAGCAGGTGATCTTATCATCTTCTCAAAATATGCAGGTACTGAAGTGAAATATGAAGGTACAGACTACTTGATTTTACGTGAAAGTGACATTTTAGCAGTTATCGGTTAATTATATAAATCTTAAAAAATCCAAGGGGGTCAATTATTATGGCAAAAGATATTAAATTTAGTGAAGAAGCACGTCGTTCGATGCTTCGCGGTGTCGACACTCTTGCAAATGCAGTAAAAGTAACGCTTGGACCAAAAGGTCGTAACGTTGTTCTTGAGAAAAAATTCGGTTCACCACTTATTACAAATGACGGTGTAACAATTGCAAAAGAAATTGAATTAGAAGATGCATTCGAAAACATGGGTGCGAAATTAGTAGCAGAAGTTGCTAGCAAAACAAATGATGTAGCTGGTGACGGAACAACAACTGCAACTGTATTAGCACAAGCTATGATTCGTGAAGGTCTTAAAAACGTAACAGCTGGTGCGAACCCAATGGGTCTTCGTAAAGGTATCGAAAAAGCTGTAGTTGCTGCAGTAGAAGAATTAAAAACGATTTCTAAACCAATCGAAGGTAAATCTTCTATCGCACAAGTAGCTGCTATTTCTGCTGCTGACGAAGAAGTAGGTCAATTAATCGCTGAAGCAATGGAGCGCGTTGGTAACGACGGCGTTATTACTTTAGAAGAATCTAAAGGTTTTACAACAGAATTAGACGTAGTAGAAGGTATGCAATTTGATCGTGGATATGCATCTCCTTACATGATTACTGATTCTGACAAAATGGAAGCAGTTCTTGATAACCCATATATCTTAATCACTGACAAAAAGATTTCTAACATTCAAGAAATCTTACCAGTATTAGAGCAAGTGGTACAACAAGGTAAACCGCTTCTTATCATTGCTGAAGATGTAGAAGGCGAAGCGTTAGCTACATTAGTAGTGAATAAACTTCGTGGTACATTCAATGTAGTAGCTGTTAAAGCTCCTGGATTTGGTGACCGTCGTAAAGCAATGCTAGAAGATATCGCAATCTTAACTGGTGGCGAAGTAATCACTGAAGAATTAGGCCGTGACTTAAAATCTGCTACAGTTGAATCTTTAGGACGCGCTGGTAAAGTTGTTGTAACGAAAGAAAACACAACTGTAGTTGAAGGTGTAGGAAGCACAGAACAAATCGAAGCTCGCATCGGTCAAATCCGTGCGCAATTAGAAGAAACAACTTCTGAATTCGATCGTGAAAAATTACAAGAACGTCTTGCAAAACTTGCAGGTGGCGTAGCAGTAATTAAAGTAGGTGCAGCAACTGAAACTGAGTTGAAAGAGCGCAAACTTCGCATTGAAGATGCACTTAACTCAACTCGTGCAGCAGTAGAAGAAGGTATCGTTGCAGGTGGTGGTACTTCACTTATGAACGTATACACGAAAGTAGCTTCTATCGTAGCTGAAGGCGACGAAGCAACAGGTATCAACATCGTACTTCGCGCACTAGAAGAGCCAGTTCGCCAAATCGCAATCAACGCTGGTCTAGAAGGATCTGTAGTTGTAGAGCGCCTAAAAGGCGAAAAAGTAGGCGTTGGTTTCAACGCAGCTACTGGCGAGTGGGTTAACATGCTTGAAACTGGTATCGTAGATCCAGCTAAAGTAACTCGCTCTGCACTTCAAAACGCAGCATCTGTTGCAGCTATGTTCTTAACAACTGAAGCTGTAGTAGCTGACAAACCAGAACCAAATGCACCAGCAATGCCTGACATGGGCGGCATGGGCATGGGCGGTATGGGCGGAATGATGTAATAAGCCGTCTCACCCTTTGATATCATTGAGGTTTATGTAAGATGAAGTTTTTAACGGAGGCTTCTCATGAGTTGAATAAACTTGTGGGAAGCTTCTTTTTTGATTTCTTAGGTTACAGGGAGATAAATACTCTTCGTAATTCGATCATCGAAATGTCCAACCCGATCCATGATTTATTCGAGTGAGACACAGGCTCCAGCAATTTTAAGAGAAAAGGATAATGCTCTCGTGGGTACGGTGGTTTTATATGTAAGGTTAAGGATGATTAATGATATATTAAACTGTAATGATATAATTTATAGAGATGAAACTGTACAGGGGGCAAAGTGATATGCTAGAGGTTCGCAAAGGCAAGTCTTCAAAATCGTATGAAAACGAATTTTTTAGAAAAATATCGGTAGAGTTATCGCAAGTTTTTGAACAAAGAAATTGGGATGGTATTTTACTTGGAACGCCAGAGTGTATTACACGAGAAGATTTGCAAATTGACTGCTTGTTGGTTACTGAAAATCAAATTATTATTATTGATTTTAAAAATTATAGCGGAACATTAGAGCTTCCATCTGAAGAAAATTTTAGATTTGGTAGATGGACGTTAAATGGTGAGATAACTGTTAAAGGGGGAAGCTCTCCGAATCCATTTAGTCAACTTGGCAAGCAACGGGTGAAGCTGATCGATGAACTTCAATATCGTTTACACGATTTTGAACGCAAGTCTATATCAACTGTAGTCTGTTTTCACGATAAAGTAGAAATGATGGGTAGTATTCCTAGACAGTTCCAAATCAGTTTCTCAATTGTTGATTCAAACAACTATCTTAATAAAATTGTCGACATCATTGATGTCATAGTTGATAGGGATATGAATTATTTATCGAAAAAGGGAAGACAAACTTTTACAGAGACTTTGTTTGTTGCGGATGAATACGAGTCTGATATTCAATTTGAATCGGAGTTACATAAAAAGCTTGTTGAAGAACGAACTGAAAATAGCGATAGTCTGCAGCAAATTCGTGAATTTCTAATATCTGATAGCAAAATTATGATCCTAACAGGTAATACAAGAAGTGGTAAGACTGCGTTAATTCCTGACATTCGAGAATTGGCTTTCGATTTAGAGTTTACGGATGTCCCTGTGTTTGCGTACTCTAATCGATTGAGAAGGAAGATGCTGAAGAGTAATCCAGAACTAGAAGAAGTAGATTCATTATTTAATTCGGTATTTGATTTCAGGGGTGAAACAATAGATGAATTTTACAAAAAGAATATTCCTATAAAAGAACATGATGAAATCCACGATCAAGATAAAGCTTTGTATATTATCGATGATAGTCAGCTTATTACTAATTCGGATTTTGATTCTGACTTGCTACAATTTGGTTCAGGGTATTTATTAGATGATATCTTAAAGTATATCGATTTGGAGGCACATCCCGAGAGAAAGGTTATTTTCATTGGAGACAAAAATAAGCTGAGTTATGGGTCGAAAATTGAAAATGCACTTAATCCAGAATACTTGGCAAAACTTCTTGATAGTAAAAATATTCTTTCAGAAATAGGGACTGCAGAGTTGCCAGATAATGAAGGAGAATCTGAAATCATTAAAGTATGTAATAAGATTGCGAAGAATATACGGACAAACCAATACAATAATTTATATGTATATTCTAAAGATGAGATTGTATTTTGCGAAAAGGAAGACCAAACAAAAGTGTTGAAGGAAGCTTATTTGAATCCAAACAGTAGTAAAATTCTTGTTTTTACCAATAAACAAGCAAATCAAGTGAATATTTGGGTAAAGAAGCATCTCATTAAAAATGGTAGAGAAATAGGAGTTAAGGATTACGTTGTCTTTAATACAACAATTCAAGCTTATGGACCCGAATTGGTGCGAAATGATTTCTCGCCATTTGATAATATGGAACAACCTTTTTCTTTTGTTGAACCTAAAAGAGTGGACAACGGTTATTTTGGCGAAGTCATCAATGTGGATAATGACAATATAATTGAAAAAATTGTGGAGGTAAAAGGAGAAAATATAATATTGCGATTTATCCCTTGTCAAATAAAGCTTCAAGATGAAAGTATCATTGAAACTCTTGTATTCGATAATTACTTGAAAGCTACAAAGAGTGAATTGGATAAAAATGAGATTATTGCGTATCAAATTGTTTTATCGAGCTATGAAAAGGATATTTTAGATAACGAACCTTTTGAAGGGAGTTCGGAATATCAAGAAATGTTAAAACATCCTCACCAATATATTGTAACCAAAAAAGATGGGAAAAACTTTTATAGGGATTCTAAAGACAAACGGAAGTTGACTCGTTTTGAAAAAACATATAGAGACCGAGTGCTGAAAAAATTAAAAGCACCAACGAGCGAATATTTTAAGATTTTAAATGCATCGAAAGTGAAATTTGGTTGGGCAATGACAGTGAATAAAGCAATGGCTTATTTTTTTGAAACTGTGTTTTTTAATACAAATCAAGAAGAAAATCGAGGTAGAACGAATAAGGAATATTTCAAATGGCTCTATACGGGGATATCAAGCGGATTAAGTAATGTTCAACTGATAAATTGGAAACCAATCTCTCCTTTTTTGAAGACGGAATTTAGAGAGTCATCATTCGTGAAAAATCCAAATAAAAGTAGCATCATTTTATCGCTCTCAAACGGGGAACAAACTTCTACTGAACAGTTGCAATCCTATTTGGAAAACCAGCTGTCAGGTTTGGCAAACATCTCAAATATAAATCCGAAAAATTATTTAGAAATCGTCACTTTGGAGATGAATGATCGAAAAATTGAATTGTTCTTCGACTATAATGGGAAAGGAGAAATGAAGATTCCTAGATTGAAGTCAGGGGAAAAAGAGGATTTTGGAATTATATTGCGACTATTGAAACCAACTTCAAAGGATATTCCAAGTGAAATAGGAATTGTGAAGTCGTGTTTGGAAGATTTCTCCTCTATTTTAGAGGGGTATGATATTCAAATGCAGCTTTTGGGCTATCATGAATGGAATTTGATATTAAGTTTTTCTAATCAAAAAAATGATGTAGAAATCGAACTTTGGTATAACGGTGATGGAATGATTTCTAAATTTAATTATATTGAAGGAAGTAAGGAACTTTTCTCAGAAATTGTTAGATTGATAAAAGAAATCTATGTTCTTGACTAAAGGGGAGCAAAAAATGTACACAACCAAAAATTACAATGATGATTTGTATCGAATTTGCACCAAATACTATGTGAAATTCTCATTGTTACAAGATTTCGGATATAATCGTATCAACCAAAATTATTTTGTACAGCAATTAAAACTTACAAAAGAAGACTCAGAATTAAATGAAATATTAACCGAGTTAAAGAAATTATTTGAGAAGGTTCGTCGGAACGGTGGGAAACTGGATCGAGATCCGATTGCTGAAGCAAAGAGACTAAGGAAAATTGGAAAACAACAAGAGGCATTCAACGTAATCCTTCCGTATCTTCAAGCAAATAATGATGATGAAGATGCAGTAATCACTTTCGGGTGGATAATGTATGATTTTTTGAAGGCATCTGAAGGGAACATTGACAATTATATTAACAATTTAGCGGTTTTTAATGATAATGCAGTTATATCTTTTGAGAGCAATCTTTTCGGTGGTTTTACTGCAAACGAGTTCAAGAAAACGTTAGTAAATTCAATCTTGTGGTCAATTCGACGGGTTGTGATGCAAGGGGAGCTGTTTGCTAATAGAGTTCTTCCACAGTTGTTGAGATTTTGTGGGAATGGAGCGAGGTTTATTGAGAAGAGAGGACGTTATGTTAATGGTGAAACTTCAGCATCACGTTTACTAATTAAAGACGTTCGTAGCAAATTAAACGATACCAATTATCTTATGTTTATGGATACTATTGGATTCGATTGGTTTGATAGTGTGGATTTTCAAAAGACTAATTTTACTAATGATAAAGGCGAAAATGTAGAAGTTAGGCCATTGGCAGAAGTTATGCTGAATTTCCATGCAAAGAAACTGCTAGCATTGGATATTTTTATTGCAACGGAACAAAGATTAAATTCATTTATCGATGTACTGAATTCTCAAATGCGAAATAATCCTACTTTTGAATGGCTACCGTACTATAAAGCGAAATTATTGATGAAAGTGAAAAGAGATGAAGAAGCACTAGAAACAGTTACCTCGTTTGCAAGAACTAAAAGTAAGGAGTTTTGGGTTTGGGATTTAATTAGTGAACTCTTGAGTGATGATGAAAAGTTCAATTGTTTATGTGCAGGATTACTGTGTAAGTCAAGACCAGATATGATTGTTGGATTACAGGAAAAAATCATCCCTATCCTTCTGGAGAAAGAAATGTTTTCAAATGCAAAATTTGAGTTGGATGAAATTATTTCTACTCGAATGAAGAAATGGGGTAAGATACCTCGGAAACTTGCAGAATGGAAAAACGAAAGTTGGTATATTGAAGCGAATTCGGCTGAAAGTAGAGATGTCTTAAAAGGATATGCTGATAAAGCAGAAGAAATTCTGTATCGAACACTTCCGTTTACTGATATTTTTGTTACATACATTAACAAAGAGAAAGGTGTAATTAATTTTGCATACTTAGGAAATAGCTATCGTTCAAATATAAAAGAAGGATATTTTTACATGGATTCCATTAAAGAGACTCACAAATGGATAACCGATGAAGCTTTGAAAGTAAGGATGTTTGCAGATAAAAAGAGAACGAATTTATTTAAAATTTATAAGATAGTATCAGGTGATAAAGCATTTATATCTAATTTTATTCAAACTGAAATCGGTCAGGTTAACAAAGAATACACGAACCCATTTGCATTTGTAAATGATGTATATATTGCTCCTAAATTGGTTGAGGAACACAGAGTTCAAAATTATGACAAGGTGGAGTATATTAAGAAGAGAAGGTTCAACAAGAAGAAAAACGAATGGTCATGGACAGTAGAAAAAATAATTTCTGTAGAAAAAAATGAGAAAACGGAATATAAGGATGATGAATATTAAAGTTTACTCCCGCATATCAACAGAGAAAAATACTGTTCGAGATGTTTTCAAAGATGTAGGTATTTAAAACATCATTTTGCGCGGTGTGGAGTGTGCAACCAATTGTTACAGGTTATTTTTTATGTTTTTTAGAAAAGGAAATGAATTTCTGTAGAATTTTGTCGCTTTCTCTCTTGACCATACCGACACTTCATTGTTAGAATCTAGGAAGATAATATAAAACGTTCCTTCATATATCCTCAAAGATAAGGTTTGAGAGTCTCTACCGGGTTACCGTAAACAACCTGACTATGAAGGCAGTGTGTCTTATATTTATAAAGAGCGGAAGACTATCTTTCTTTATAAAGCCAGACCCCTGCCTTTTCTTTGTTATGAGACTAGAGGCGGAGGACTGGCTTTTTTTATTATATTGGTAATGCTTTTCGCCTAATTGGTGAAAATATTTATATACGAGAACTAACGTTGGGGTGATTATTTTGAAGAAGCAACACGATACAATTATCGTTTTAGATTTTGGAAGTCAATACAATCAGTTAATAGCACGTCGAATTCGTGAGTTCGGTGTATACAGTGAACTTCATCCGCATACAATTACTGCAGAAGAAATTAAAGAAATAAATCCAAAAGGGATTATTTTCTCTGGTGGACCGAATAGTGTATACGGTGAAGGTGCATTACATTGTGATGAAAAAATCTTTGACCTAGGATTACCGATCTTCGGTATTTGTTACGGTATGCAGCTTATGACACAAAAATTCGGTGGTAAAGTAGAACGTGCAAACCACCGTGAGTACGGAAAAGCTGTTCTGAAAGTAGAGAACGAATCAAAATTATATGCGAACCTTCCAGAAGAACAAGTTGTATGGATGAGTCATGGTGACTTAGTAACTGGTTTACCTGAAGGGTTCGTAGTAGATGCAACAAGTGAGTCTTGTCCAATTGCTGGTATGAGCAATGAAGACAAAAACTTATACGGTGTACAATTCCACCCAGAAGTACGTCACTCTGAGCACGGTAACGATTTAATTAAAAACTTCGTATTCGGCGTATGTGGTTGTTCTGAAGGATGGAACATGGAGAACTTTATCGAAGTAGAATTAGAGAAAATCCGTGAAACTGTTGGAGACAAAAAAGTTCTATGCGCACTTAGCGGCGGTGTAGACTCTTCTGTTGTAGCAGTATTAATTCATAAAGCAATCGGCGATCAGTTAACATGTATTTTCGTAGACCACGGTTTACTTCGTAAAGGCGAAGCAGAAGGTGTTATGAAAACATTTAGTGAAGGCTTCCATATGAACGTTATTAAAGTGGATGCAAAAGAACGCTTCATGAACAAGTTAAAAGGTGTAGAAGATCCAGAACAAAAACGTAAAATCATCGGTAACGAATTCATTTATGTATTTGATGATGAAGCTTCTAAGTTAGAAGGAATGGACTTCTTAGCACAAGGTACACTGTACACAGATATCGTTGAAAGTGGTACAGCAACTGCACAAACAATTAAATCTCACCATAACGTTGGTGGACTTCCAGAAGACATGCAGTTCAAATTAATTGAGCCTTTAAACACGTTATTTAAAGATGAAGTACGTGTATTAGGATCAGAACTAGGAATTCCTGATGAAATCGTATGGCGTCAACCATTCCCAGGCCCTGGTCTTGGTATTCGTGTATTAGGTGAAATCACAGAAGAGAAATTAGAAATCGTTCGTGAATCTGATGCGATTTTACGTGAAGAAATTATTAAAGCGGGCTTAGATCGTGAAATTTGGCAATACTTCACTGCGCTTCCTGGTATGCGTAGCGTAGGTGTTATGGGTGACGAGCGTACGTACGATTACACAGTAGGTATCCGTGCAGTAACATCTATCGACGGTATGACAGCTGACTGGGCACGTATCCCTTGGGACGTATTAGAGAAAATCTCTGTACGTATCGTAAACGAAGTAAAACACGTTAACCGTATCGTGTATGATGTAACGAGTAAGCCACCAGCAACTATTGAGTGGGAATAGTATTTATAAAAAGGTCCATCTATTACTTATGTATAGATGGATCTTTTTGTTTTAGGGTTAATACGAACGAAATTATAAATGTTTATAAAAATGTTCGTTTTTAAATTGACAAAACTACTTCGTCGAGTTAATATGAGTATGTAATTCAAACGAAAAGTGAATATTATGCCGTCGTATAATATCGGGGATATGGCCCGAAAGTTTCTACCTAGCTACCGTAAATGGCTTGACTACGAGGCGTTTTTATAAAGGTGAGGGGAATCTTATCTTTATTCATAGAACGCTTCCATGTATATGCAATGGAAGCCTTTTTTATTTTTAATAGATAAAAGAGGGCTAGGAGATTACGGCGAGTAATCATATAACGGGGGAAACGTAAGATGAAACGCTATTTTCAGTTTGATGAACTCGGCACGAATTATAAAACAGAGTTCATAGCAGGTTTAACGACATTTTTATCTATGGCTTACGTACTATTTGTCAATCCTGCTACGCTGTCACTTGGAAATGTTAAAGGATTACCGGCAGGTACAGGAATGGATCCAGGTGCAGTATTCGTTGCTACAGCATTAGCAGCAGCGATTGGTTCGTTAATTATGGGTATTTTCGCGAAGTATCCAATTGCTTTAGCGCCAGGTATGGGAATTAACGCGTTCTTTGCTTATACAGCAGTGTTAACGATGGGTATTCCGTGGCAAACGGCAATTGCTGGAACGTTAATGTCAGGTATTATCTTTATTATTCTTACTGCTTCAGGTATTCGTGAAAAAATTATTAATGCAATTCCATCGGAGTTAAAGTTTGCAGTAGCGGCAGGTATCGGATTATTCATTGCTTTCCTTGGATTCCAAAATGCTGGAATTATCGTGAAAAATGATGCTGTTCTTGTTGGGTTGGGGGACTTAACAAAGGGCACAACGTTACTAGCAATCTTCGGAGTTGTTACGACAATTATCTTCATGATTAAGAAAGTAAATGGGGCAGTATTTTACGGTATGATTCTTACAGCAATCTTAGGAATAGCAACAGGATTAATTGATACTCCGAAAGCTGTAGTGGGAGCAATACCGAGTCTAGAACCAACGTTCGGTGTGGCGTTAACGCACTTCGGAGATATTTTCACTGTTCAAATGGTGATTGTTATTATAACGTTCTTCTTTATCGATTTCTTTGATACAGCAGGTACACTTGTAGCGGTTGCGAATCAAGCTGGATTAATGAAGAACAATAAATTACCACGTGCAGGAAAAGCATTATTTGCAGATGCAATTGCAACTGTAATTGGTGCGATCTTAGGTACATCAACAACAACGTCTTATATTGAATCTTCTGCAGGGGTAGCAGCGGGTGGACGTTCTGGATTTACAGCAGTTGTAACAGCAGGATTCTTCTTACTGGCACTATTCTTCTCGCCATTACTAAGCGTTGTAACACCAGCTGTAACGGCACCAGCATTAATTATTGTAGGAATCTTGATGGTTTCGTCTTTAGGAGAGATTGACTGGAAGAAATTCGAAATTGCAGTACCAGCATTCTTTACTATCATTTCAATGCCACTTACGTATAGTATCGCAACAGGAATTGCAATCGGGTTTATCTTCTATCCAATTACAATGGTAGTAAGTGGTCGACGTAAAGAGATTCATCCAATTATGTATGTTATGGGAGTTTTATTCGTACTATATTTCATCTACGTTCGTAAATAAAAGGGGTTTTTGAAAGGTCTAGACTTAAGGGGAGTCTAGACCTTTTTTGCGTCTTCAGAAAATCTTAAGGATTTCCGAGCGTTTTTCTTCAGAAGTTTTCCTATAATAGAAGTTAGGGGTTAAAAAAGTGATGGGGGAGATATTGTGGCAAATGAAACGATACTTGTCGTAGATGATGAAAAAGAAATTAGGAATCTTATTACAATCTATTTAAAGAATGAAGGATATAAAGTATTGCAAGCAGGGGACGGCGAAGAAGGATTACGTTTACTAGAAGAAAACGAAGTACATCTAGTCGTATTAGATATTATGATGCCGAAAGTAGACGGCATTCATATGTGTATGAAAGTAAGGGAAGAAAAAGAAATGCCAATTATTATGCTTTCCGCGAAAACGCAAGATATGGATAAGATTTTAGGGTTAACAACAGGGGCAGATGATTATGTAACGAAGCCATTTAATCCGTTAGAGTTAATCGCAAGAATTAAATCTCAGTTACGCCGTTATATGAAAATGAATGGTTTTTCTATTCAAAATGAGGACGAGCTAGAAATTGGAGAGATGAAAATCAACATCTCGACCCATAAAGTTATTGTAGAGGGAGAAGAAGTGAAACTGACCCCGAGGGAATTTTCAATTCTAGAATTACTAGCCCGTAATCCGGGTATGGTCTTTAGCGCGGAACAAATTTATGAAAAGGTTTGGAACGAAAGATCTTTCCAGTCGGATAACACGGTAATGGTTCATATTCGGAAAGTGCGTGAAAAGATTGAAGAGAATCCGAGGAAGCCAATTTATATAAAAACAGTATGGGGAGTGGGGTATAAGATTGAAAAAGATATTTAATCCATTTACTTATGTTAGGAAATTTCGAGAGTTAATCGGAAAGCTAGTAAAGAGTGTGAAACGGAGTGTGCGGATTCAACTTATTACGGCTTTTACTGCTTGTGCGTTATTAGGTCTCTTTGTATCAACGAAGATAGTAGCGCCTGTTTTTGAAGATGCTAGTCGACATGCTGAGATTAATTATAGAGATGGTATGGAACAAATTAATCGTAAAGCGCAAAGTACTGCGGAAATGATGGTTGATGCAAATAAATTAGATGCCGTACAAAGTATGATAGAGCTAGAAAATGAACATTTAGAGCAGGGGCAGGATGCTTTTAAAATATTAGTTACCGATGAAAATGGTAAGGTTTTGTATAAAACGAAGCAGGCACAAGAAGAACAAATTAATTTGCATAATACAATTCGTAATGCAACTTCGTTTGCTATCAATTATTCGAATAATAATGATATTGAAAGATCTAGAAAAGAGTTTATTACTTTCTCACCTATTACAATAGAAGGTAAGAATTTATATATGTTTGTGAGTGGAATTCCTCAAGGGGAAGTAGTGTATTATAAAGTAGAAGGCCCATTCCCATTTTTAATTGGTGTACTCGTATTCATTTTCTCTTTCTTTTATGTAACAAAGAGAAAGATGAAACAAATTGAAGCGATGGCAGAAGGTGTAAAGGAAATCGAAAAAGGAAACTTAGCGTATCGTATTGAAAAGAAAGGTGAAGACGAGATTGCGTCTTTAACTGAGAATATTAATAATATGGCGGAAGAGCTTATGAATAATATAGAAAAGGAACGTAGATTAGAGAAGCAAAAGAATGAGCTTATTACGAATGTATCTCACGATTTACGTACACCACTGACTTCTATTATGGGTTACTTGCGATTACTTCGAGATTCTAAATATGAAAATAAAGAACAACATGATGAGTATACAAGAATTGCTTTTGCTAAATCGGAGCAGTTAAAGAATTTAATAGAAGATTTATTTGAGTATACGAAGTTAACGAATGAACAAGTTGTATTAGAAAAACAAGAAGTATGTGTAAATGAGTTGCTCGAGCAATTAATAGAAGAGTTAGTACCGCAAGCGGAAGAGCATGGACTTACGTTCGTTAAGAAGTTTCCTGAGGAACGTGCCTATGCAGCGATTGATTCGGAAAAGATGGTCCGTGTATTCGATAATCTATTAATGAACGCGATTAAGTATAGTAAAGATGATGGGGAAATCAAAGTTTCTCTTCAAAGGCAGCGCCGGGATATACAAATTGTAATTGCGAATCATAGTGAAGAGTTTACGAGAGAAGAGTTAGCGAGTTTATTTGAACGCTTTTATAAGAAAGATCAATCTAGAAGTAGGGCAACAGAAGGATCGGGCCTTGGATTGGCAATTGCGAAAAGTATTGTTGAATTACAAGGTGGTAGTATTCGGGCTGAATATGAGGATGGTATTATTCAGTTTATCGTCTCGTTACCAATTATAGAAAAATAATAAACGAATAGAATGGTATATGATAAAAAGGTTTATTTTAAAAGAAATAAGCCTTTTTATACTTTTTTAGAAAAACATGTTGACGATTAGAGATTAGAGGTGTAATATAGAACAAGTCGCCGATGACATTAACGTCGAAAGCGACAAACGAAATGAAAAACTTAGTTGACATTAACTAACGAAGATGTTAACATAAGGAAGTCGCAAATGAGCGGCAGACAAGTTCTTTGAAAACTGAACGAAACAAACAACGTGAAACGTCAATTTTTATTTTAGATGCTAGACAAACTAACTTTATTGGAGAGTTTGATCCTGGCTCAGGATGAACGCTGGCGGCGTGCCTAATACATGC
>NZ_VEPX01000029.1:0-14789 GCF_006349665.1 Bacillus sp. CD3-5
GCATCTAAAATAAAAATTGACGTTTCACGTTGTTTGTTTCGTTTAGTTTTCAAAGTTCAACATCGCGTTTCAGCGACCTTTATAATTTAACATTTTGCGTTAAACCTGTCAACAACTTTTTTCTTTCGTTCCTGACGACGCTTATTAATTTACCATATTAATCATTCACAAGTCAACACTTTTAAAAAAAATGCCAAAATAAATTTATTTTGGCATGATATAAAGTTTAATAACCACTAATGCAGCAACACCGGGTAGGCCTAATAAACTTGTAATTGTTGCGGTGCCCAAGTTAATTGGGATATGAAAATCAAAATACGTTCCTACAACATTTACGATAAAAAGTAATGCTACTCCCAAAGTAACATGAAAGAGCGCTTTTCCTATAAAACGCAACGGCTTAGAAGAAACACCAAAAACAAGGAAAATAAAAACTAACGCAAGAATACCAACAATAATAATTGTAGAATTCATTTTTTCCTCCTTATGAATGACCTATACACATTTATTTGTATGGGACAAGACGATAAAAAAGAACGTTTATTATATAACTCCAGTCGTTTCATCTTATTCACCTTAATTCGGCTACACGTTCTTCACAAAAACTATTAATCGATCTTTCCAAACGAATAAAATAAAAAGGCTCTGCTTTTTCAGCAGAACCTTTTACCATTGCTCCATCTTTACAGGACGACGTTTTGCTTCTTTTAGCAAGAAGAAATATTTCGCCTCTGCTATTTTCAAAGAACAAAGTACATCTTGAGATGGTTCAACACTTTGTTCAACCATTCTCTTTTGACGTAACCATTCATTCTTCACCTTTTCTAATAGTACAATTAGCTTATCATCATACTCTTTACGCAATTTACCCTTTTTTTGAAAGAACATTTTTGTTTCTCCTCTTATACTTCTCTACGACCTTCTAACGCTTTCGACAGTGTCACTTCATCTGCATATTCTAAATCTCCACCAACTGGCAGACCGTGTGCAATACGAGTTACTTTAATACCTGTCGGCTTTAAGAGGCGGGATATATACATCGCTGTAGCTTCCCCTTCAATATTAGGATTTGTTGCTAATATTACTTCTTGTACTGTTTCATCGTGTAGTCGCTTTAGAAGTTGCGGGATATTAATGTCTTCTGGTCCAATTCCCTCCATTGGAGAGATAGCACCACGTAACACATGATATACACCTTGATACTCTTTCATCTTCTCCATCGCGATTACATCTTTCGGTTCTTGCACGACACAAACAACTGATTGATCTCGATGTGAATCGTTACAAATATAACAAGGATCACGGTCAGTAATATGCCCGCACACAGAACAATATGCTAAGTCTCGCTTCGCATTTACAAGTGCTTTTGCAAAACCTAACACATCATCTTCTTTCATATCTAATACGAAAAACGCCAATCGAACCGCTGTTTTCGGTCCGATTCCTGGCAATTTCATAAAACTATCAATTAGTTTTGATATTGGTTCTGGATAATGCATATATCAATATCCTCCTAGAACATTCCACCCGGTAAGTTTAAGCCTTTTGTAAATTTACCCATTGTAGAGTTTGAAAGTTCATCAGCTTTCTTAAGTGCATCGTTTGTTGCAGCTAACACTAAGTCTTGTAACATTTCGATATCTTCTGGATCTACAACTTCTTCTTTCACTTTTACTTCAAGAATTTGCTTATGACCATTTGCAATAACTGTGATCATACCGCCGCCAGCTGTACCTTCAACTGTTTTTTCGCCAAGTTCTTCTTGCGCCTTTGCCATTTCCTTTTGCATCTTTTGCATTTGTTTCATCATGTTATTCATATTTCCCATTCCGCCACGCATCATAATTAATTCCTCCTAATTATTATTACTCTTTTATTTCAATGAGTTCTTGCCCTACTAATTTTACAGCCTCTTCTATGAGAGGATCTTCTTTTTTCTCTGGGCTTTCTTCAGAACTTCCACCTTCACGCTGTAAAAAATCTTCACGGATTTTACCCCATTCACTTTTTGGAATGGCAATCATATTTAATCTTTTACTTAGCAATTCAAATAAAGTTTGTTCCACTGTATCCATAGCCTCTCGATTTTCGCTTGCCATTTTACAGTGAATCTCATATTGGAACGCTAAAACGTAAGTATCATCTGAAGCCGCTACCGGTTCGCTATTTTCTAATAAAACAGCAAACGCTACTTTGTTGTATGCTTTGAGTCTTCCTAACAACTCTCCCCATACAGCTTTTAATTGTTCTAAATCTTGACGCTTCGCTTGCTTTAATACTTCATTTACGCGTCCGACAGGTATCTTCATACTTCCTGTCCGTACTGGCTTTGGTGCTGCACGCGTCTCTCTGACTTCCTGCTGCACACCGGCCGGCACACCATTCTTTTTGACTTGTTCTAACTCTTTCTCTAATTGCTGCATCCTGTTCATAATTGCTTGTAAACGATCTGCACCATTTGCTTGCATCATAAACTGTTGACACAGTTGTACCATAACAACTTCTAAGAAAATTCGCGGATGATTTGTCCACTTCATTTCCTGTTGTGCTTTACTAAGAGTATGAATGATCTCATAGATTACTTCCGGCTGCATTTCTTCACTTAACGTCCGGAATTGCTCATCAACCATTACTCGTTCCAACATATGTTCCAATTGTGGTGAAGTTTGATATAAAAGCATATCACGATAATAGTAAATGAAATCCTCCATAAAGCGAACTGGATCTTTCCCTTTACCCATCATCTCATCTATGATACGTAATGCTCTTGATACATCATTTTCACGTATACATTCTACTAAGTTGCCTAAGTATTGCTGAGAAACAGACCCTGTTACAGCTAATACATCTTCTGTTGTAACTGTTTCATCACTATAAGATATTGCCTGATCAATAAGACTGAGCGCATCACGCATACCACCTTCAGCGGCACGTGCAACAATTTGTAATGCCTCATCTTCTACTTGCGTACCTTCATTGTTCACAACTGTCGATAATCTCTCAACAATATCATTTACTGATATCTTTCGAAATTCGAAACGTTGGCAACGCGAAATAATTGTAGGCGGTATCTTATGCGGTTCTGTTGTCGCCAAAATAAAGATAACATGTCCTGGCGGTTCTTCTAACGTTTTTAAAAGCGCATTGAAGGCACCCATGGAAAGCATGTGAACTTCATCAATAATGTATACTTTATATTCTACAGCACTTGGAGCATATTTTACTTTATCTCTAATATCTCGAATTTCATCTACACCGTTATTTGAAGCCGCATCAATTTCTAATACATCTGAAATAGATCCTTGTGTAATCCCCAAACAAGAAGGACATTCATTACAAGGTTCAGCTACCGGAGCATGTTCACAGTTAATTGCTTTTGCAAACACTTTTGCAATTGTCGTTTTTCCTGTTCCCCTCGGCCCAGAAAATAAATAAGCATGTGAAACTTTCTCTTGAAGAAGGGCATTTTGCAACGTTTTTGTCACGTGCTTTTGACCGACTACATCTTCAAACTTTTGCGGTCTCCATGTTCGGTATAACGCTTGGTATGACACGAAAATACGGCCTCCCTCAAAGGTTATTATCTCATTTATTATAACCCATTCTGTTTATAGATTCCAAAAGTTATTTTCTATACAAAAAACCCACCTTAGTATTAAGGTGAGTTTTGTATACATATATAACTGCCGTGCACCTTCTGTCGATTACGTACCATAAGCGTTACTTAAGCAGTTAGCTCGGTTCAGGCACTCCTGCGGCACACGAGAAGACCCGCTTATTGCTGCTTCCTTCCGGACCTGACAAGGTTCACGGGGTCCCGTTGCGCAGGACCCAAACGTCAACACCACTTACTTAAGGCAGGCCTTACAGCAACATAACCTCGAGAAGGGATTCGGCCTCGCTAGAGCGGATTGCGAGTATAGGGCACCGCTACCTCCCCGCTTAGCACGGCAAAGTTAAAACCAATATTCGGTTGCCTTCATTAAAGGCACTATCAGTATAACTTGTTTTTTTATAAAATGCAAATACGTTAATTCTCTTTACTTTTCTCTAATTTCTTAATCGCTTTTCTTTTTTTACGAAGCGCTCTAAAAAAGTTCGTTAACAGCGTACCGCATTCTTCTTCTAATACACCAGCTACTACTTCACATTGATGATTAAAGCGTTCATCCGTTAACAGATTCATCAATGTCCCTGCACATCCACCTTTCGGATCACTCGCACCATATACAACTCGCTTTACTCGTGATAAAACAATTCCACCCGCACACATCGGACAAGGCTCTAATGTTACATATAACGTCGCATCTTCTAAACGCCATGTCCCTAATTTTTTGCACGCCTCATCAATAGCTAACAACTCAGCGTGAGCTATCGATCTTTGCTCAGTCTCCCTTAAATTATGAGCAACACTAATTACTTCACCATCCAACACTATAACTGCCCCAATCGGTACTTCTTGTATTGCCTCTGCTTTTTTAGCCTCTTCTATTGCTAACTGCATAAAATAAATATCTTGATCACGTTCCATAACATAGTCCTTTCATTACAAATAAAGTACACTTATTTCCATTTACTACACATGGGATAACTTTTATAAATTCAATCCACCCTAAGAAAAAAGAGAGGGGATTACATATGAAGAATACTGCCTTACTCATTATCGATATGATTAATGACTTTCAATTTTCACACGGGCCTATCCTAGCCAAAAAATGCGAAATTATAACCAATCCTATTTTACAATTAAAGAGAACAATGAAATCCTTCGGTTGCCCCATCATTTATATTAATGACCATTATCAACTTTGGAGGTCTGATATTGACCAATTGATTACTCATTGTACAAATGAGTATAGTAAAAATATCATTCATAAGATCGCTCCAAATGCTGATGATTACATTTTTATTAAACCACATTACTCTGCTTTTTATGAAACACCTTTAAATTCTTTATTAGGCTATTTAAAAATAGAAAATCTAATATTAACAGGTGTCGCCGGGAATATATGTATCCTCTTTACAGCTAACGATGCTCATATGAGGAATTATACATTGTATGTACCACAGGACTGTATTGCATCTAATGATGATCAGGATAACCTGCATGCTTTAAAAATAATGGAAGCCACATTAAAAGCAAATATAGTACCGTCGTTTCAAATAAAATTTAATTAATACATATATCTATTTTCCAACTTTTTATATCAAATTAACCCGCTCGCTTCCCTCTTGTGCTACAATAATTCTGTTTTGTGTTTTTAGTAGTCACGGTAAATCACTGATTGAAAGGAGGAAACAGCGTGACCGGAGTACCATTTATCACGGTTGAAGGACCAATCGGTGTTGGAAAAACTTCACTTGCGAAGGAAATTTCAACTCACATGCAACTCCACTTACTGAAAGAGATTGTTGATGAAAACCCCTTTTTAGGAAAGTTCTATGAAGACATCGACGAATGGAGTTTTCAAACAGAGATGTTCTTTCTTTGTAATAGATACAAACAATTAGAAGATATTAACATAAAGTATTTGAATCAAAGGAAGCCAGTAGTAGCGGATTATCATATATTCAAAAATGTAATTTTTGCATCCCGTACATTAAAAGATTCTCAATACGACAAGTACATGCAAATCTATCGTATCCTTACACAAGATATGCCAGTTCCAAATGTTATCGTTTATTTAACAGCTAGCTTAGAAACATTACAAAGGCGAATCGCCATGCGCGGAAGAGAATTCGAAAAAAATATGGATCCAAATTACTTACTACAGCTCACAAAAGATTATGAAACAGCAATGGATGCTTTTAAAAAGGACCATCCAGATATCCCAGTATTGAAATTTAACGGAGACGATATGGATTTTGTAAAAAATCCTGATGATTTAAACGTCATCCTATCTGCCCTTCAAAATACTCTCTTAAAGGAGTCGAAATAATAATGAATTTAAGGCAAAAATATGATATACCAAATGACGCAGTAATCACTATCGCTGGAACAGTAGGTGTCGGTAAATCCACTATGACAACTGCATTGGCTAACGCTTTAGGGTATCGCACATCATTTGAAAAGGTAGATTCTAATCCGTATTTGGACAAGTTCTATGCTGATTTCACACGCTGGAGCTTTCACTTACAAGTGTATTTTTTAGCAGAACGATTTAAAGAACAAAAAAGAATTTTTGAATACGGTGGCGGTTTTGTTCAAGATCGCTCTATCTATGAAGACACTGGCATTTTTGCAAAAATGCATCACGAAAAAGGTACAATGACAGAAACTGATTATGAAACATATAAAGGTTTATTTGACGCTATGGTCATGACTCCTTACTTCCCACATCCAGATTTATTAATTTACTTAGAAGGTTCTTTCGATGATATTGTTGATCGTATCCAAGAACGTGGACGTCCGATGGAACAGCAGACACCAATCGAGTATTGGAAAGAGATGCATGGGCGTTATGAAAACTGGATTAACAACTTTAATTCATGCCCTGTTTTACGATTAAACATTAATGAATACGATATTTTAAAAGATGGCGATTCCATTGAACCAATCATTAAAAAAATCGGTCATTTTTTAAAACAAACACGTAAACTTGTAAAATAAAAAACCCGTGCATATGCACGGGTTTTTCTATTAAATTACTTTTTCTTTGTTGGAGCAATAATTTCACTCTCAGGTTTTCCAGCGTTAATACGCTGACGAACAGTACTTGTACTAATATCGTACGCCTCAGCAATCTCTTTAACAGTCATTTCTTTCCCGTTAATTACTGCTGTTAATACTTTACCTGTACGTTTTGGAGCTGCTTCTTTCTTTACAGCTTCTTTTTTAACTTTTTTTGGTGCCTCTACTTTTGTTGCAGTTTGCTTTACATCACAAGTGCAACCACAAAGTTTACGGAATGTATCATCGCTAATAATGCGTGATACATTTGCACCACTGTTTAAAATTCTATTGTTCTTACAGACAGGACATTGTACATAATATAAAGTTTTTCCATCTAAAGGAAACGTTTGTATAATAAGATCCATGTTGACTCCTTTCATATCTATGAAGATAATCATCGGAATATGAGTGTGTAATAAGGACAAAATCGCCTTACACCATACTTTATGATTGGTTTTAAAATAAAAACTCGTTACGTGTGGTAACGAGTTCTCCAATCTCCACTTATATGCGCTGTTGTCAATTATATCTGGAGGAGGTAGAGGGATTCGAACCCCCGCGCGACTCTCGCCGCCTGTCGGTTTTCAAGACCGATCCCTTCAGCCAGACTTGGGTATACCTCCATATTGACATCAAATATAATATCAAAAGAAAAACAGTTAGTCAACCCTACTAAAATAAATTATGAGGAAAGGAAAATTTTACTTTTCCTCTCCTACATCATAGTACTGACAACGCTCATAATTACCAATCACTCATACCGATGAATGTTTATAAATTTACTTAATAACTGTTTTTCCTCCCATATAAGGGCGAAGAACTTCTGGAATTATAATTGTACCATCTTCTTGTTGGTAGTTCTCTAAAATAGCTGCCACCGTACGTCCAATTGCAAGACCAGATCCATTTAATGTATGAACATGTTCTGGTTTGCCGTTTGGCTCACGACGGAAACGGATATTTGCACGTCTCGCTTGGAAAGCCTCGAAATTACTACAAGAAGAGATTTCACGATATGTGCCATAGCTTGGAATCCATACTTCGATATCGTATTTCTTCGCTGCTGTAAATCCTAAATCGCCTGTGCACATGCTCATAACGCGATATGGCAACTCTAATAATTGTAACACGCGTTCTGCATCATTTGTTAGTTTTTCTAACTCTTCATAAGAATCTTCTGGTTTTACGAACTTCACAAGCTCTACTTTATTGAACTGGTGCTGACGAATTAAACCACGTGTATCACGGCCAGCTGAACCTGCTTCAGAACGGAAACAAGAGCTAAACGCAGCATATCTTATAGGCAATTGTTCTTTATTTAAGATCTCATCACGGTGCATATTTGTTACAGGTACTTCAGCTGTTGGAATTAAGAAGTAGTCTTCACTTTCAATACGGAATGCATCTTCTTCAAACTTCGGAAGTTGTCCTGTCCCTGTCATGCTTGCACGGTTTACCATATACGGAGGTAATACTTCTTCATATCCATGCTCATCAGTATGAAGATCAAGCATAAAGCTAATTAAAGCACGCTCTAATCTTGCGCCAGCACCTTTGTAGAATACGAAGCGGCTTCCTGTTACTTTTCCAGCACGTTCAAAATCTAGAATTCCTAAATCTGTAGCAAGATCCCAATGTGGTTTTGGTTCAAAAGCAAATTCCTTCACTTCTCCCCAAGTGCGAGCTACTACATTATCATCCTCTGTTTCACCAACTGGAGCAGATTCGTGCGGAATATTTGGAATAGATAGCATCAATCTTTCTAGATCTTCTTCAACTGTACGAAGTTCGTTATCAAGATCTTTTACTTTTTCTCCAACTTCACGCATTTCTAAAATTAAAGCTTCTGCATCTTTCTTTTCGCGCTTCAATACAGAGATTTGTTGAGATACTTCGTTACGTTTACTTTTTAGTTCCTCTGTTTGAACAAGTAGTTCTCTTCTTCTCGTATCTAATTCTTCAAAGCGACCAAAATCAGTTAAATCTTCGCCTCTATGCTGTAACTTAGCTTTTACTTCTTCAAAATTTGTACGTAAAAATTTAATATCAAGCATTATATACTCCTCCTTTTATTTTATAAAACACAAAAAACTCCCGTCCCTATATAAAGGGACGGGAGTTAACCCGCGTTGCCACCCTAGTTGAAAGCATTACCGCTTTCCTCTCAAGTAGAAATAACGGCTCTTCACCGGGAATGTTTACTAATCATAAAGATATTCCACATTCCATTCCAGGATGGATTCACAAACTGTTTCTATCGATTTCCACCAACCATCGACTCTCTATAAGAAACGACATTTGTTACTACTTCCTATCAACACGCTTATTTTATAAAATTGTTACCATCAATTTACTATAATCTTATACAAGTTGCAAGTTACTTATACAACTTTTTTCATTTTCGCTTCTTTTACCATTTCTACAAAGTATGCTGTTACACGATGGTCATCCGTTAATTCCGGATGGAAAGAAGCAGCTAAAAACGGCCCTTGCCTTACCGCTACCATTCGATCACCATGTGTAGAAAGTACCTCAACATTATCCGCTACATTTACAACATACGGCGCACGAATAAATACGCCAACAAAATCTTCTCCCACACCTTTAATAGAAAGTGCAGCTTCAAAGCTATCTTTTTGACGTCCAAACGCATTGCGCTCAACTGTAATATCCATAGCACCAATATGTGCTTCGTCATAGCCAATAAGTGTTTTTGCGAGAAGAATCATTCCTGCACATGTACCAAACATTGGTTTACCAGATTTCGCAAATGTACGAAGTGGTTCCATGAAAGCATACTTATCAATAAGACGGCGCATAGTTGTACTTTCACCGCCTGGTAAAATAAGACCATCAATCTCTTCAAGTTGTTCTATACGCTTTACAACAACAGCTTCTGCACCACTTGCTTCAACTGATTTTACATGTTCACGAACTGCACCTTGAAGACCTAGTACACCGATTTTCACCATTTTAAAGTTCTCCTTCAATTACCATCCACGCTCTTGCATGCGTTGCTCTGGTAGTAACGTTGAAATTTCAATACCTTTCATCGCATTACCTAATCCTTTAGAAAGGCTTGCAATTAACTCGTAATCCTCATAATGAGTTGTCGCTTCAACGATTGCACGTGCAAATTTCGCTGGATTCTCTGATTTAAAGATACCAGATCCAACAAATACACCATCCGCACCAAGTTGCATCATTAACGCTGCATCTGCTGGTGTTGCTACACCACCTGCTGCAAAGTTTACAACCGGCAAACGACCAAGGCGTTTAATTTCAAGTAGTACTTCATAAGGAGCACCAGTATTTTTTGCATATGTCATTAACTCATCTTCACGTAGACTTGCAACTTGACGGATTTCTGCATTGACTTGACGCATATGACGCACTGCCTCTACAATGTTTCCTGTTCCTGGTTCGCCTTTTGTACGAAGCATAGATGCACCTTCTGCAATACGACGTGCAGCTTCTCCGATATCACGGCAACCACATACAAATGGAACTGTGTAATCACGTTTATTTAAATGGTATACTTCATCGGCAGGAGTTAATACTTCACTCTCATCGATATAGTCTACCCCTAATGATTCTAATACACGTGCTTCTACAAGGTGACCGATACGGCATTTTGCCATAACCGGAATTGACACTGCACCCATAACTTCTTCAACAATTGTTGGGTCTGCCATACGAGAAACGCCACCTGCTGCACGAATATCTGCTGGTACACGCTCTAATGCCATAACGGCAACTGCGCCTGCCTCTTCTGCAATTTTTGCTTGTTCAGCGTTAATTACGTCCATAATAACGCCGCCTTTTTGCATTTCTGCCATTCCACGTTTTACACGTTCTGTCCCTGTTACATTTGTCATGTTACAAAAACCCCCCTAGGTGAATTGCTTTTCCCCGTTAAAGGCGAAAATTAAGAATACTCTTACATTCTACCACTAACTATCAGATGCTTGTCTACTACTTTTTCATAAAGTCGGTATGAAAAATAGGAATAAAAAAAAGCCCCTACAATGAGGAGCTTTTAAAACCAACCTTTTACTGTATCAACAGCACTATTCCATATACCACTAAAGAAAGAACCAATTCCGCGCATAGCACGAGTAAACCAGTTTGCTTCTTCTACTTCAGCTGTTGTTACAAGATCCACTTGTAACGACTTACCAGTTAAAAACCCAGGATCGTTTGTATCTTTTGGCGTAATTACCATTTGACCAAGCGCAGCTCCCTTTTTAATAGGTGCCTCTTGTCCCTTACTTGATTCTTTTAATTCTGTTTTATAAACATCTTTACTTCCTTTTGGTACTGGAAGTGAAATGGCTTGTTTCGTTTGAACTGCTACATCTTTGTCTTTCGCATTTTCTACTCGTACTGTTTCTTGTCCTTTTACTGAAGAACCTTTTTTATACATTTGTTTCATTTCAAAGTTAGCAAATCCATAATCATATAGCTTCTTTGTTTCATCAAAACGTGCTGTATGAGAACTTGTTTTAATCACTACAGAAATAAAACGCATACCGTTTCTTTCAACCGTACCAGTGAAGCAATCTCCCGCTTCTGGAGTTGAGCCTGTTTTTAGGCCATCTACGCCATCATATTCTTTAACTAAGCCCTTTAACATCCAGTTCCAGTTCGACATTGCAAACTTCTCTTTTTCTGGACGGAATTCTTTTTTCGGGATTTTTGCTGTATCTAACACTTTTGGATAATCTTTAATTAAATGTTGTGCTAAAGTTGCAACATCCTTTGCAGACATTTTATTTTCTTCATCCGCTGTTGTTCCTTCTGGATGCATTCCCTTTAAATCTTTATTCGTTAAACCTGTAGAATTGACAAATTTATAATTTTTCAACCCTAATTCTTTCGATTTATCATTCATCATTTTTACGAAATCTACTTCTTTACCTGCAATTGCTTCTGCTAATGCAATCGTTGCACCATTTGCAGAGAAGATTGCCATTGCCTCGTATAACTCTTTTACTGTATAAGAGCCACCATTTTCTAATGCCACATTTGATAATGAAGCATCCTGTGAAACCTTATACGCATATTCAGAAACCTTAATTTTCTGATCCCACTTAAGCTTTCCTTTATCCACTGCTTCGTGAACTAAATACTCGCTCATCATCTTCGTCATACTAGCAATGGATAATAATTCATCAGCATTCTTTTGATATACAATTTTTCCAGAATTCGCTTCAACTAAAATTGCCGCACCTGCTTCAATATTTAAAGCAGCTCCTGTTTCAGCTGATGCATTGCTATATGGTAACAACATACTACAAGCTAGTGTAAGCATTGTTACTAGTGCAATGAATCTTTTGCAAAACATACCTTTCACTTTTGCTACCCCCAATATCTATGTACTCACATAACCGTTATTCTAACATAATCAAAAAAAAATAGACAGAGATATAAAATCTCCGTCTATTTATATATAAGACATTATAATGAGTAGTTTGGAGCCTCTTTTGTAATTTGTACATGATGAGGATGACTTTCAAGTAAACCAGCACCTGACATACGAACAAATTGTGCATTCTCACGTAAGAATTCTAAATCTTGTGCTCCGCAATATCCCATACCTGCACGTAATCCACCAACTAATTGATGAACCGTATCTGCTAAAGGTCCTTTATATGGTACTCGTCCTTCAATACCTTCTGGAACAAGTTTTTTATTTCCTTCTTGGAAATAACGATCTTTACTTCCTTTTTCCATCGCTCCGACAGAACCCATACCACGATATACTTTAAATTGGCGACCTTGATAAATTTCAGTTTCACCAGGACTTTCAGCAACACCAGCAAACATACTACCTAGCATAACAACATGTGCTCCTGCTGCTAAAGCTTTAACCATATCACCAGAGTACTTAATACCACCGTCAGCGATAACTGGGATACCGTGTTTACGAGCTTCTGTTGCACAATCATAAACTGCTGTTAATTGTGGTACACCAACCCCAGCTACAACACGTGTTGTACAGATAGAGCCTGGTCCAATACCAACTTTAACTACGTTTGCCCCTGCTTCAATTAATGCTCTTGTTGCTTCAGCAGTAGCAACATTTCCAGCGATAATATTTAATGATGGATACTTTGCACGAACTTCTTTTACTTTATCAATAACGCCTTGAGAATGTCCATGGGCTGTATCAAGTACGATTGCATCTACGCTAGCTTTTACTAATGCGTCAATGCGAGTCATAGCATCAGCCGTTACACCAACTGCTGCTCCAACTAATAAGCGCCCTTGCTTATCTTTCGCAGAATTTGGGAATTCAATTACTTTTTCAATATCTTTTATTGTAATAAGCCCTTGTAATACACCGTTGTTATCAACAAGAGGGAGTTTTTCAATTTTATACTTTTGTAGGATCTTTTCAGCCTCATCTAGCGTTGTACCAACTGGAGCTGTAATTAGCTGTTCTTTTGTCATTACGTCGGAAATTTTGATTGAGTAGTCTTGGATAAAACGCATATCACGGTTTGTAATAATACCAACTAATTTTCGCTCGTCTAAATTATTTACAACCGGTACACCTGAGATACGATATTTCCCCATAAGGTGCTCTGCATCATACACTTGATGTTCTGGAGTTAAAAAGAAAGGATCTGAAATAACACCACTTTCAGAACGTTTTACTTTATCAACCTGCTCGGCTTGTTGTTCAATAGACATATTTTTATGAATAATTCCTAAACCGCCTTGACGAGCCATTGCAATAGCCATATCCGCTTCTGTTACTGTATCCATTCCTGCACTAATTAACGGGATGTTTAACTGTAAGCTTTCAGATAAAACTGTTTTAACACTTACTTCTCTTGGTAGTACATCTGACTTTGCTGGTACAAGTAATACGTCATCAAAAGTCAAACCTTCTTTAACAAATTTAGATTCCCACATAATTGTTCCCCCCATGATACCAGAAATTATTATTAGTAGCTTATCAATTGGTTAAAATACTGTCAAGGACGTATATATATGTTAGAATTTTTAGACAATAAAAGGAGCGTAATATATGCATCAAACACATTGTACTTGGCAGCAACTAAGTTTCTTCTTTTCATCTCAAAATGTACAACGTTATCTTGCCCGTTGTTATGAAAAATCCTCAATACAAAATGCCGAAAAAAAAGGTTTTGAAAATTGTTATCCTTTTATTTATTATTTAGAACACGGGAAAAATTATTACGAATTATATAAGGTAGCTCCCTTTACGATTCAGCCAATGTTATTGTTTTATGGAATGAGCCAACTTTTTAAAGCATGCTTATTAACTATTGATCCAAACTATCCTGAATCCACTACTGTTTTAGCTCATGGCGTTACGACTCGTAAGCGGAAAAAACAGGGATATCAATTTTTAGAAGATGAGGTAAAGGTACAAAAAAATGGACTATTTACTCATGTTGCAGAACAGCTGTTTCACATGAAACACTTAGAATCAGAGAAGTTTAACATGTTGGATTTAATGGGGAATATTCCTGAATTACAAAATTTATTTCGCTATAGTCAGCGAGGTTCCACTTTATATAAAATTGATTCAACAAATGCAAATGAACTTTCCTTTTCAGTCAATATACTAGATCGACTTCATATGACTTCAGAAAGATTTTCACGTTATATTGAATCAATTTGTAAGCACTTATCCGTGCAACATGTCCCCGGGAAAACGAGCGCATCCAATTTACTTTTTACAGCTCCTATCCAATCGTGGAATCCTATATATAGTACGCCTTTATACTACGAATATCTCGCTGATACTTATTACTTACCACTCACAACTGACCCTAGAAATCCTACACCCGTATTGCCTGAACTTCTCGTTCATTATTTATTGCTCTACAATTTAAGTATGATTTCTAGATACGAAACAGATTGGTGGTATGATTTACTTGGAAGCTATGGCTCTGAAGATTACCCATTTATTTATCAATTTCTTACTATTTCTGCTCAAAAAATTCCTTACTATATTTCGAATTTTTTACTAACAGAACCGAACCTATTTCATGGGAAATAAAAAAACACAAGTCAAAAGACTTGTGTTTTTAGTTGCTTGGCGACGTCCTACTCTCACAGGGACAAGGTCCCAACT
>NZ_VEPX01000002.1:0-476988 GCF_006349665.1 Bacillus sp. CD3-5
TTCTTTTGATGATTTGGTTGTGGTGACTTAATTATATCAAAGATGGACGATTCTTTTTTATATTTTCTGTAAAGAAAGAGGTTGCCCAAAAGTAGCTATTCAGCTACTTTTGGGACAACCTCTTTCACTATCCATTATGTACAATTAAACCATCAGGTCTAAAACGACTCATCATAATTTCATTAATAAACTTTCCGTGAGCTTTCAAATTTCCTATCTTTACTCCCTCTTCTACAAATCCGAATTTTTCATATAGAGTTTTCGCTTTAGGATTCGTTTCTAAAACACCTAGTTCTACTCTCTCTAACATTAACCAATTATCAGCCAAATCAAGCATTTTTGTAAGAAGAGCTTTTCCAATGCCTTTATTATGATATTCACTATCTACCCCGATAAACAAATCACCCGAATGAGATCTACGTCCAGGACTTTGGGTTAACCCAACAAATCCTACAACTTCCCCATCATACTCTGCGACAAATTCAAATTGATTTGGTGCTAAATTTCGAATTCTATTTTCCATCGCATCTACACGCATGCTAGGTAAGAAAACCATATAAGGTAAAACGTCATCTTGTATGCATATACGGTGAATCGCTCTGGCATCTTGTATTTCTACTGCTCTTACTTTGATCGTCATATTTTCTTCCCTCCGTATTCTTAACAATACATATATTCATTCTAGCCTCCTGCATGAAATCCCTTCTCTCCTTTATTTCTTTATGTTATTTTTATATAATTATTTCGGCATAATATTAGCTTTACGAACAAACTTATCTACATTAACCGGTTAACTTTTTACTTTATTATATAATGCAAGCAGCTTTTCCATTGGAATACCATTTACTTTCATACCGGCTATATCACAATTTTCTATTTCAATATTCTTCAAGTTACTATCATGTATTACACTACCTTGTAAATCACAATTATCAAATAAAATAGGTTCCTTCTCATCTCCAAGACTTGTATCTTTAAATTGAACTCCACCTAAAGTCACCAAACTAAATTTACTGCCAGAAAGATTTAAATCTGCATATGAAGAACTTCTAAAATTAATATTTCTAAACTTGGATTGACTTACATTACAATTGCTCATATTCATATTCCTTATATTGCTGCCAACAAATGAACTATTTTTTAAATTTACTTGATAATACTCGGTATTTTCCAAGTTACAGTTTTCATATTGGCTATTTTTCATGTCTTCATTTTTAAATACACTTTCTTTGTTTGAGCTCGTCCCTATTCTTTTCACGTAACAATACTCATCTTCTGATTCAAAAATTGTTTGGTAACCCATCTTTTTATAAAAATGGTGATTATTAATTTGTCTACTCGATGTTTCGAGATCCCAAATCCTTATGCTTGGATACTCCGCTTCTATTAATTTAATAACATTTGATCCAATTCCTTTCCCTTGATAAACAGGCTCTACAAAAATACGATCAATCCGGCCATATGACTTACCTGAGATCGTAACTATAATTCCCCCGATTATTTTTCCATCCATTATCACTTTGTAACAGTTCAATTTTCCTTGCTTTCACCATAATTGTTCACTCCCTAACAGTTTACATTTCACCCTAATTGTTTATTTAATTATATTACATCTATAAGAATCAATTCACATATTTCTGGAAATCCATCCACATACTATAAATAAATCAAATGAAATTTGGAGGATTCATACATGAATAACAAAAATGTAAATAAAAAAGAAAATGTTATCGAAAACGCTACACCTATTCAAAATAATACTACTGCCAATCTTACTATCGAAGAGCAAGCAATGAACGGCTTATATGGAATGCCAGAAACCGCTATTGAAGATGCTGATCATGCTACATCTGATGATTTGACTTCAAAAAATTAATTACATTGAAAGAGCCAAGGAAAGTATCCTTGGCTCTTTCAACTACGCATCCACTTTTTGTATCTCTTCACTCTTCCTTGAAAGTTTTCCTGGCCAAAAAGCAAAGCGGCCTAAAACGACTGTGATTGCCGGTACAAGTAGTGGTCTTACAATAAACGTATCTAGTAATACACCAATTGCTGTTACAATACCAAATTGAACGAGCACTTGAATTGGAAGTGTTCCTAATACAGCAAAAGTTCCGGCTAAAATTAAACCTGCAGATGTAATGACACTACCTGTTTGTATAACGCCATTTTTTACTGCATCCAAATGATTTTGTGTCTTTCTGTTTTTCCATATTTCTGAAACCATAAAGATATTATAATCTTCACCTAAAGCAACTAGAAATACAAATGCGTATAACGGTATTGCACCTTGAATGGCCGGTGCTCCCATACCGAAGTGAAGTAATATCCATCCGGCTCCTAATGCAGAGAAAAATGATAAAACAACAGTTACAATTAAATAAATCATCGCGACAATTGATCGTAGGTAAACAAGTAATAATAAAGCTATAATACTAATCATTACTGGAATAATAACCGCTTCATCACGTTCTGTAATTTGCTTTGTATCATATAATGAAGCCGTTTCTCCGCCAATCCATAGTCGATCTTCTGCATTACTAACTCCAGCGTCTTTTAATACTTTTTCTACACGAGTTTTCAATTTAGGGATTTGATCTAATGCTTCAATTGAGTATGGATTTTCAGCTAAAGAAACCTCATACATTTTAATTTGCTTATTTTCTTTCCCCTCTTTTGGGTCTTTCACTGTTTTTACGAAAGAAAATTTCTCTAGTTCTTGTTTAATAGGAAGCTCTTTTCCTTTCGTGTCAACAACAACTTTTACTGGCGCTAGTTCCCCAGCTGAAAAATGATCACTAATTAACGTAAACCCTTCGCGTGAAGGCATATCTTTAGGAAACGATTCTAATAAGTCATACGTGTATTGAATACGTGGTACAAATGATGCCAATCCACCTAATACAAATACAGTAAGCATAATGATTGTCCACGGTCTACGTACTACAACATCTCCAAGTTTTTTACTAAAGGCACCTTTTGATTTTTTAACTTTTACTACTTTCTTTTTCCTTCTTGCTAATTCCTCATTCATCGAAGTTGTTCTCGGTACAAACGGGAAGAATGCAGCTCTACCGAAAATTAATAATAACGCTGGTAAAATTGTTAAAGCAGCGATTCCCATAATAAATACAGCAACACTAAATGGTACTGCAAATCGATGGAAGGCACCATAATGAGCAAGTAATAATGTTCCTAATCCAAGTACAACTGTTAACGCACTCATTATTATTGCCCCGCCAGAAGCTTTAATTGCAAGTTGCAGCGCCTTATATTTGCTTTCTTTTTCTAACAAGTACTCCCGATATCTCGAAATTAAAAATAAGCAATAGTCCGTTCCAGCACCAAACAATAACACTGTCATGATTGATATCGCTTGGGCATCGACTTTAATCCATCCGTGATCAGCTAAAAAACCGAGTGTAGGACTAATAATACCGTATGCAAAGCCAACAACAAGTAAAGGTAAAATTGCTAAAATTGGTGAACGGTATAGCAAAATTAATAGGACTAATACAAGTAATACAGTAGCAACTAACAATTTCACATCTGCTTGACTAAATAAACTAACTGCATCCGTTTGAATGCCAACAGGTCCAGATAATCGAACATGTAAACCAGCGTCACTAATTTTTCGTTTGAATGGATCTTCATCCACTTTACTATTCACTATGTTTCTTAAATCTTCAAGATTTCCTTTTAATATATCTGTTCCAGCCGACTTGTTAAAAAATACCGGTGTAACAAATGATGTACCATCTTTTGATGCACTTTTTGATAATACTTGTTCCGGGATCGTATCAAATGGTGGTAATGTTGATTGTTCCTTTAAAGGACTAGCTTTTAACTCTTTATACACATCTCGTATAAGTTTATAATCTTGTGACTGTAATCCACCATCCCTATACCATACTACTAACAACGGATTCCCCGCATTATTCGGAAACTCTTTTTTCATAATTGCTTCCGCTTGCTGCGACATAGCTGTTTCAGGTAAATTTTTCGGATTCGGTTCTTTCGTACTGTTTACTTGTGGTAACGTAAATGAAAGTACTAATGTAATAAGAATCCATACCGATAAAGTGATCCATTGTGTATGCTTCCCTGCTACAAGCCTCCCTAACATATGTAACGGGTGCTTTTTCATAAAAACCCACCTTTCTTTTCTCTTCCACTTTTAATTATATATACTGGTCGGTTAATTAATCAAGAATGAATAAAAATTTGTGTTATAATTATCTCAACAATACATGTCAGGAGCGAATAGATTTGGAACAAAAACAACGTCCTCTCGGAAGGCCTCGTCAAAATAAAAATACAAAATCTACAAAAGAAACCATTTTGGAAGTGGCAACTCGGCTATTTCTTACTCAAAATTATCAAGTCGTTTCCATGGATGAAGTCGCAAAAGTTTGTGGTGTTACGAAAGCAACCGTATACTATTACTATTCAACAAAAGCAGATTTATTTACCGCTACTATGATTCAAATGATGGTACGTATACGCGAGAATATGTCTCAAATCCTTTCTACAAATAAGACTTTAAAAGAAAGATTATTGGACTTCGCTAAAGTCTACTTACACGCAACAATGGATATTGATATGAAAAATTTTATGAAAGATGCAAAACTATCGTTATCTGAAGAACAATTGAAACAATTAAAAAATGCTGAAGATAGCATGTATGAAGTGCTAGAAAAAGCACTCGATAACGCCATGCAAATTGGAGAAATCCCGAAAGGAAACGCTAAATTTACTGCTCATGCATTCGTATCTTTATTATCAATTGGGAATTTCAAAGATGAGAATCATAATCCTATTCTTACAAATATAGATGAATTAGCACAAGAAATCGTTTCTTTTTATTGGAACGGGTTAGGTCATTCATATTAAATAGATTTCCTTTAATAAAAGAGCATGTTTGAATTTTTTCAAACATGCTTTTTTATCATTTAAGTGTTTTATTTATATACCAACAATTAGACTACACTTTAGCATCCATTATTAAAAAATTATTATCTTCGACTTTTACAAATTTTGAAGTTGAATCTTTATATTCCCCTTACTTAATCCCCCGTGGTAACAAACTACAGATTCAATATCTAGATTTAAATACTTCTTCAAAGACTGCCGTGCTTCCATAATATTTAAAGTTGTTGGAGCATGAACTCCTCCTAACACTCCATTCACGCTATACATCGAGTCTCCAGCGACAAGAATTTTGCTTCGTTTCAAATATAAACTAATATGCCCCGGAGTATGCCCTGGAGTATGGAGAATTAGTATCCCACCGCAATACGGAAGTTCTTGCCCGTCAATCACAGTGTCACTCACTTTTCCTTTTGGTAGGTCCTCTAATTGTACATCTTTCAATAAAGGTAAATCTCCCTCAATATATGGCTTATCTAACTCGTGCGCATATACTTTAATATCGCTTACACCATTCTCCAATACATTAGGAAGGCTACCTATATGATCTATATCCTGGTGTGTCAAAATCACAACTTTTAGCTTATCAACAGATACCCCAACTCTCTCCATCTCTACTTGTATATCTTCGAATTGTCCAGGGAAACCAGTATCTATTAAAACTGCCATTTCATCATCCCATAAAAGAATTGGGTGAATGATAAATTCTTGAAACTCAAGTTGTAACATTTCTACTCCTTTAGCAATCTCCATACAGTAACTCTCCTTTATACTGAAGTTTGAAAATATGTACGAGTATAATGAAAATATAAAGCGCCGCTATCTCATAATATGCTTTGTCATCCCAATAGAGAATGCTTCAAACCCTATAGATTCATAATAAGATTGCAATTTTTCCACACACATAAGTTGCGGAATAACCTTGTTTTGTTCGCAGTGATGGATTAATCGTTTCACTATGTCTTTTCCAATACCAATATACTGATACTCCGGCATTACACATACACCGCAAATAACGCCTGTTATTACTCCATCGGATATAACACGCCCCATCCCAATTAATTGTTCCTCTTTAAATGCGTATATTGCATACCAACTTTGTTTACACATTTGTTCTAATTCATTCACTGTTAATTTAAGAGAATTCCATCCTAAAGATTCATATAAAGCTAATAATTCATTAAATTTTGTAGGATGTTCACTTGTGTAGTGTATACTATTTTTCATGTAAATACTCCTTATTCTATAGTTTGTTAATGTTCCATAAAATTTCCCTTATGAAAATTGCGATTGACGTGAAAATAACTAGAACAACCTTCAATAAGAAAGATAGAATTCCTTCTCAACATAAAATAAAAAGAAGTTATCTCGCTTGAGATAACTTCTTTTATGTAAGACTCTCATTATATTATCAACCAAAAAATATACAACTGCATACGATTAGCACAAACAAAACTAATAAACCATTTGAGAAATAACCCATTGAATACTACCCCTTTATTAAATTATGTAAAAGATTTTATCATAAAATGATTTACAACTTAATAACTGAAAAAGACATTGTATTCATTAGTTACGTATATTTAGTAATATTTTAATTTCTAGTCATATTCTCATTGTTTTTTATTGTACTAGAAACTAAAAAAAATTCTCTTCTCCTTTTCATCCCTCACCTAAAAGTCCTTACTAGACGCTTCTATTCTATAGAAAATTACACTTTTATAAATCCAAAAAGATTAATATATGGTAAAATGGATTAAACAACTCTACACTTTACTTTCAACAATAAGGAGACCTGCTTATGAAGGCGAATCTAAGTACAATAAAAAAATACTTAAACAGTGAGGAAAATATTCTTTCTACACTCTACTGCGTAATAAATTTTGGTTATATGAGCCGATCTGGTATTTTAGCTGCTACAAATAAAAGATTATTGTTCTGTTCTGATGCTATGTTTGGAAAAGGACTAAAATGGGAATTCAAATACACTGAAATAGAAGATTTCAGTCATACGGATGGGGTTGTATTAGAGATGTCTGCAATCCCCTTTATCAAAAAAATAACTATGAACCATGGAGACGATTTTATTGTATTTGATAATTTTTCAAGCCCACAAAACGTACAATCCTTTTTTAAGTTGGTTCAATCCAAGCAATAAACCTATCAAGACTCTTACATATACCATATTCCTTGGCACGGTAAAGCTTATAGAATGTATAAAGAGGGGTGCATTTGCCCCCCTCTTTGTACATGTCACTGTTTTACTTTAAAATCTCTTTTTCACACATAGCTCTACTTATATTTTTTCTTTTGACTCATAATACCTTCTTAATTTTCATAATGTTTTCACCTAACTAAACGTATGATTTAGATTATCTTCATTATGCATGCTACAATCTTTCAATAGATCACATTTAATATTATAAAATTTTTATAGTTAGATAATACAAATTTATTTACGCTACTTTTACAGCTTTATTCTTCAAAATAAACTTTGCAAATAAGAAACGCACAAGTGGCCCCATAATAATTAATTGTAATGGATATGCCATTATGAAATTTTTAATAAAAATCGAAAAATAAATTGAAACAAATGAATCTCCTTGTAGTCCACCATGTAAATGCATCATAGCCATACCGAAAAATGACATAAAGAACACCATTCCGATTACCATAGTTGTCGCCATTGCAACGATAATATTGATTTTCTTAGATTTATCAAATGGCAACATGAATACAATTTTTTTCGCACAAGGTCCAACGATACATATTTCAATTAATAGCGCAATAATAAATGCAATTAGTAGTTCTAATGCGATCTCCTTAATATGAATTGGCCCTCCTGATCCATTCGTTAGTAAATTGTAAAACGTCATTACGATAACCATCCCAAGGCACATCATCATACCAAATTGGAGGTTTTCCTTTCTTGTTGTTGGCAAAATTCATCATCCTTTCTCTTTGAGTCTTTGTCATTATATCGATATTGGAAACCTCTTCGTAAGTGAACATTTTGTGAACAAATTTAAAACGTTTTCATATATTTTCTTTACTTTCAACTCAAATTCTCACTTTTACTTATAAAGGTTTTATATATTTCAATGTTGAATTACTAAATTGAAACATTACTACTAGGAGGAGAACCATGAATGAACAAGGATTTTTCGTATATCATATCGTAACAAGGAAAAAAATGAAGATCGGACAAAGCATTCAATTTAATAAAAATCAAACGAATACGCTATTCCACTTCTTTTTTGAAAGAAAACATTTAAATTCTAGTGGTGAAGATTCTATACAAATTTTAAAAGAACATTATACAAATGAAGAATTACATATAAAAAATGAAAATGCTACAGTAGTTATGAATTACATGGATCAAACAATTAGAGCCATTAGAGAAACGATTGTGGAAATGGTTAGGCTGCAAGAATATCCTAATTATCCATCAAGATTGTCTTGTTTATATGCTGCTAAAAGCTATGAAGATGCTTTAAAATGGAAAGCATTATTTGATTCTTACAATCGAGAAGTTTTGCAGATTGTTAAACTACGAGTAATCGGAAGTTCTTTTGAAGGTGACGGGAATCTTTTACCGAAAGAAGATGCTATTCCTTTTTCTCAAAAAATGGAACAAGCTAGAGAATATTGGAAAGGAAATGTGAATAACGAACTCCCTGAGCTACTCATTAATGGCGAAATTGAAGTAGTCGAAATTATTGATGACTTTTCCTCAATTCATGTTTAATTTCTAACTAAATCAAATAGGATGGAGATTACAATGATGAAAAAAGTGTACTTCAATCATGATGGTGGTGTAGATGATTTAATTTCACTATTTTTATTACTTCAGATTTAACTATTGAAAAGAGTATTGAATTAAAGTTCAATACTCTTTTTGTGCAATTTAATTATATTGGATTCATGTCGTGTCTTATTGATTATTCATTTCATAACCATTTACAAAAAACGTTATTGTTTCTAGTTCATCTTCATTTAATTCTCTATCTATGTCTCGTTTATACGCTTCCTTTATCTTCCCTTCATCGCCTTTATGTATTTCAGTATAAGTTCCTACTGTTTTTAACATACGAATCTCTTGTAAAAACTCCTCTCGATTTATCGCTTCCCCATGAGAGAGAATATATGTCTCAGCATCAAATTTTTCTAATTCATCTATTAATGCAAACGTTCTTTTCGTCGTGTAGTTCCACTTCGAGGAAAAAATATCTGCATATATACAGTCTCCTAAAAACAATATCTTTTCTTCTTTTATGTACATAACAATTGAATCATGTGCATGATCTCCGCCCACATGTTTTAACACGCAGGTCACCTCACCAAGGTCTAATTCAATTTGATCCTGGAACGTTAAGGTTGGAAGAATAATTTTAATATTTCTCGCTTTTTCTTCAAACTCTTTTTTGATGCAACCCGCACAAAATGCAATTTCCGTACCCTCTTTTACGCGTGCGTCCAACGCTTCATCTGTCCATTCATAAGATACTATTGCCTGCATTTCTTTTTTCGTTTCAGCGTGTGAAATAGTTAATGCATTCTGTAATACAGATAATCCAAAAATATGATCCCAATGCCAATGCGTTAGTGCTACAAAATCAGGATTCGATACATTTTTTTCTTTTAACATTTCTAAAAATAATTGTGCATGTTCCTCTGAATTCCCTGCATCGATCATTAAAGTTTTTTCTTTTCCAATGACCATTCCTAATATAGGTCTATCTGTTTCGGAAACGGGTGTCATATACCAAAATGAGTTTCCTATTTTTTTAATTTGTTGCATCATTTGTTCCTCCATTTACTATTACTCTCTTGAATTATTATCTGTAGAACCTTTATCAAGCACATAGGGTGAAATTATATTGCTTTCTTTAAAACGTAATAACTTTTTCTATCCATTTAAATAAGTATCCCAATCATAGTCTTCAATCTTATAAAAACTACCTTTATCATTTCTTTCATATGCACATAAAGGTGGTTCCTCAAGAAATTTCAAAATAGTATCATCTATATTCAATATGACTCCAATTGAAATAATTTGAAAGTTTTTAGGATCATTCACATAGTCATCACTTTCATAGCCACTTAAAATTGACCAACCAGAGTCACCTTCTTCTCTTGAATCTTCTTTAAGCATAAAGTTAAATTCTCTTTTTTCAAGTACATCATTACTAACAATTACCTTCGTATCAAAATAAAAATCCCAATCTTTTGAAGATGGATCGTCATATTCCGTATCACATATATTTTCAATCCCAAATGAAATTTTATCACCTATTTTTAAATCTAAGCGATATGGTTCATTGCTCAGTTCCCCTACAAACTTCTTCTCATTTCTTTCAATGATTTCAACCCACATTCTTTCACCATTAAATCCATCTTCTTCCTCATTTTTAGATACAAAAATTAGCTTTACCAAATCCTCAACCTTTAATTTCTCCAAAACTTCTGAGCTAGGAAGGTAGAATGTATAGGGCGCTTCTTTATTTAATTCATAAACATTATCTAAGTACCAAGTCATTTTTTCCTCTCCTTAAAGGCTTTTCACATTCATATTTTTAAAATAATACTATTTTTTCTTCCGGCAGACTACTACCATAGAATAGCAATCTTCTCCCAACTCATTGCCTTCCCAATCATTATATATATGTAATAATTCAAAACCATTCGCTACTAATAATCTTTCTAACTCCTGCGGGTACGTATAACGAAGATCTATCGTTGTTTTTATTTCCTCTACTAGAGTATCCCCCTCATAAAACCTTCTTGTTGTTATGTAGTGCTGTATTTGCTGAATTGAATCGTATGTCATTTCAGTATATAAATCACATTTTCTTCCCTTTTCATCACTAATAGTTGTCCAATATTCTTCTGTAGAGGGCTGTATTAATTCTTCTTTTGAAGGAAAGCGTGTATCGAATATAAATATACCATTGTCAGCTAATACGTGATGAATAGATGTTAATAACTGATCTTGATCTGTATTCGTAAGGAAATGCTGGAATCCGTGCCCCACCATAAATGCTAACGGAATTGTTTCATTCATGCTTAATTGTAAACAGTTTTGTTGTAACCATTTTACCTTCTTACAATCCGTAGTTTTTGTCTTTGCTTCAGCAAGCATGCCTTCATGTATATCTACACCAATCATTTGATATCCATTTTCTATAAATGGAATTGTAACCCTTCCTGTACCACAGGCAAGATCTAAAATCCATTCATTTTGTATATTTAGTTTTTGTGCCCATGATAGTAAAAACGGAAAATCTGATAAACTTTTATTTTCTATATCATATCGTTTTGGATTTTCATATTCAGATAAACTCCACTTCGTTTGCAAAATTATTCCTCATTTCATATTTACACTTAAATTTAATATATAAATTATAACGAATTATTAGTTTTTTCTCTATAATCAAACACAATTACTTGGACTAATCTAACTTTCCTTTTCGTAAGCTAAAAATAAGGTGGAAGAATCGGAGTGTGATACGATGGAACGATTATGGATTCCTATGATAGTTACATTTTTTTCATTTGGTGGCTTATTATTAGGCGGTGCTGTTGGCATTGCTACGCGCCAGCTAATTGAAGAAAAAATGCATCGTTTATATGCATTATGTGGCGGAATTTTACTTGGGCTTTTATCCCTTGAAATTATTCCTGAAACATTTTCAAGCTATGAAATGATTGGACCTATACTTGGTATAGCTATCGGTATTTTAATTATGAGCTTATTAGACAACTATTGTCACCATCCAATGATACATAAAAAAGATCAACAGGCATGGCAAACCTTCCTTTTTCTCTCTTTCGCTATATTTATTCATAATTTGCCGAGTGGATTTGCTTTAGGTACTGCTTTTATTAATCATGCTGACTCTGCCATACCCTTTTTAATGGCAATCGTCATTCACCATATTCCAGAAGGATTAGCTTTAATTATCCCCTTTCTCTTTACAAAGCATAAATATATTTCATTTTTATTAACAACTTTATTACTTTCTCTTATTCTCGGTACTGGTACGGTTTTTGGTATTTTGATGGAAGGAAAAGCTCTTCACCTGCAAGGACTCATTATGGGAAGTGCTATCGGTTCACTTGGCTATGTCACAATTCATGAAATGCTTTGGAAAGCAAAGAAGCAGCTCTCTTTCCTTTCATTTTTAACATGGGCATCTAGTGGATTTTTACTAATAACAGTATTTACACTATTCGCTGGTCATCATTAAAGATAATAATATTATCATTTGTATATTTTTCCTTTTTCTCCAAAACATAATAGTATCTACCTGATTATAAGGAGGAAAAATTATGTTTGGGAAAACAGCCGGTGAAGCACTAGTTGACCTATTAATTGACTGGGGCGTAGAACACATATACGGTATGCCTGGAGATTCCATCAATTCTATCATTGAAGCTTTAAGAAAAAAACAAGATAAAATTAAATTCATTCAAGTTCGCCACGAAGAAGCTGGTGCATTAGCAGCGGCTGCCTATGCGAAATTAACAGGAAAACTTGGCGTTTGTATGGCAATTGCAGGACCTGGTGCTATTCATTTATTAAATGGTTTATATGATGCGAAACTCGATAAAGCCCCTGTTCTAGCAATTTCAGGTCAAGTAGAAACCGATTTACTCGGAACGGATTTTTTCCAAGAAGTAAATTTAGAAAGAATGTTTGATGATGTCGCGGTTTATAACCAGCGTATTATGTCAGCAGAGCAACTACCTGCCGTAGTGAATCAAGCAATTCGAATGGCTTATACGAAAAAAGGTGTATCCGTTCTTACAATTCCAGATGATGTCCCGAAATTCGAAGTAAAAAATGGTGCTCGTATTACAAATACTTCTTTTACTTTGCCTGAGTTGTTTCCACAAAAAGAAGATTTAGATGCAGCGAAATTCGCAATAAATGAAGCGAAAAAGCCTGTGATTTTAGCTGGAAAAGGAACAAAACATGCGAGAGAATCTTTACTTGCATTGGCAGAACATATTGGTGCTCCAATCGTACTTACATTACCAGCTAAAGGAATTATTCCTGATGAACACCCTCTTTGTATTGGTGGATTAGGATTAATTGGAACGAAACCTTCTTATGAAGCAATGAAGCATGCAGATACTTTAATTATGGTCGGTACTTCTTATCCGTTCACAGGCTTCTTACCTGAAAAAGCAAAAACAATTCATATCGATACAGATCCTGCCCAAATCGGAAAACGTTATGCGACAGATATTGGTTTAGCTGGTGATGCTGATAAAACATTACGATGGTTAATTGAAAATGTTGAAGAACACACAGACCATTCCTTCTTAGAACATCACCAAGACATGATGAAAAAGTGGGAAGAAAAATTACACGATCAAGAAGAAGACTCTTCCATTCCAATTAAACCACAACGCGTTATGCATGCTCTGCAGCAAGTAGCACATGATGACGCAATTCTATCAGTCGATGTCGGAAATGTAACAGTATGGACCGCAAGGCACTTCCGTATGACAAACCAGCAATTTGTCATTTCTAGCTGGCTCGCAACACTTGGTTGCGGTTTACCTGGTGCTCTTGCTGGAAAAATTGCATTCCCGGATAAACAAGTATTTGCAGTTTGTGGTGATGGCGGATTTGGAATGACGATGAATGACTTCGTAACAGCTGTTAAATATAAACTACCAATCGTTGTCGTCGTATTAAACAATAATAAAATTGCGATGATTAAATTCGAACAAGAAGTGATGGGTAATATCGAATTCGAAACAGACTTAACGAACCCTGATTTTGCAAAATATGCAGAGGTATGCGGAGGTATTGGATACCGTGTTGAGAATTTAGATGAACTACTTCCCGCTTTCGAAAATGCAGTAAAACAAAATAAACCGTGCATTATTGATGTAGTTGTAGATGCTAACGAAGCACCAATGCCAGCAAAAATCACATTTGGTCAAGCCGCTGGTTATACGAAGCATATGATAAAAGAATTATTTGAAGAAGGTAAGATTGATTTACCACCACTATAAACAGAAAAAGATAGCTGAAAACAAGTTGCTTTCAGCTATCTTTTTATTTTTGTATCTCTCTATAAAAAGAAAAGTCATTCGTAGTTGGTTGTACTTGTTTCTCTGCTTGCACTTCTCTACCTTTCCGCTCTGGCCTTCTCGTATTTCCTAATTTAATCGCATCTTGCATACTATTACTAACTAGATTTCCTGCGAGAATTGTCATACTATAAAAAGCAATCGGTATAAGTACAATCCATGTATGTGTAGTTAAATGGCGGAAGTTTTGACCAATTAGGCCAGTCCATTCTTTTGTTACACTATCTGGATCCATTCCACTGAAGGTTATTGTTCCGCCAAAAAATAATTGTAACAAACCAAGATGTAAAAGAAGTAATAACGTACTTACAAATTGTTGTGCTACTAATAAAAGAAATGGTGGTAACATATGAGGCCATATATGGCGCTTCAACCTCTGCCACTTACTACCGCCGAGCACAGTGGCTGCCAACATAAATTCTTCTTTCTTAATACGTTTTACTTCTTGCGCTACATACAACATCACTGTTGGTACAGCGAGACATACAAGAACTATAATTTGAAATGCCACACGCAAATATAACGGCACAACTTCTGCTCCACTATCAAACGTTAATACTTCATTTAACATAAAATAAGAAATCATAACCATCGGTACAATACTAAAAGGGTCAAAAAAGGATGAAATAACTGGAAAAGAACGTTTACCATACATACCAAGAAGTAAACCAATTCCCCCTCCAACTATAACTCGTAAAATCGCTATAATTATACTTGCACCAACTGTCCATTTTGCACCTTCTATTATTAATTGAACAAGGTCACGACCTTTCACATCACTTCCAAACCAAAATTTACTTGATGGTGCAAATGGAGCTGCCTCTAGTTCCCCTTTTTCGTTATACATCATCGTAAGTTCACGAATATTCCCATCAAAAAACAACGTATATCCAATACTAACAATCATTAGTACACTCAAAAAAGTAATACCTATCCAAAATCGCACATCTCTTTTTACAACTTGCCACATGTTACACACGCTCCTTTATAATATTTTGTAAGAACGTATGTAATAAACGAAACAGTATAAAAAGCGGTACGTATAATATTACTAGACTCACTGTAAATATTTCTAATTTCGAATTTTCTTTTACAAAAACAAACATACCGTACGTATTAAATATCCATTCAATAATATATAAATTTGATAACATAAATAAAATATTTGTTTTTGCATAATAGATCGTTGTTAACAAAACATTTCTTGAAATATGATGTGTTAAAATATGTCTTAAACTAAGCCCTTTACTTTTAGCAAATAAACTATAATCTTTCTCTAATTCTTCTTTAAACCGTAATAACAACAGTTTAATAAACAATAATGTTGTTGGTATTGTAAGACATATAATTGGTAACAAGCGTATCCTTTCTTCCCCTAATCCAGCCAGTTTGATCGGCATAAATCCTGTTTTTTGAAACATAATTACGACAAAAAGTTGCGATAATAAAATAAGTAATATATCTGGTATACTCTCAAGCGTAAGAAAAATCCCGTTCCACATTTTCTGTTTCATATGAGAACGCTGTAATACCCAAATGACAAGTATATACGCTATAAGCAAAGAGAGTAAAAAAGCTGAAAGAAATACAATCATCGTTTCAATATAATGAATCCATATTTGCGGAAATAATTTTCTTGAATCCCGAAATCCATATGTAATTTCACCCGGTTGAAGTAACTTCCCTCCAAGAAATACAATCGTATTCCAAAAACTGATTAAATCAATTTGTAATCCCTTAAATAAACGTGGTAGCGCTCCTAGGCAGATTATACATAAAATTGCAGCTACTAGTTGTAAACAAGTAATCCCACACCATTTAACAATTCGCATCAACATAACAATTCCCCCTTACCATACAATAGAATATTCAGAAATAAAAAAACTAAATATATCACATCTCTTTAGCTACTGTATGTACTTGCTTTTGCCCACTTGGTAAAATAGCTTGATATAAACATGTAACAAACAATAATAAACCAAATAAAATAATATACAATGTATCTGCACGAATCCATTTTGGGAATAACATCGCTATCGCACCGAGAGATAAAAGCTGGAATCCTGTCGTTAATGGACTAAGTAAGCTTTGTACGCGCCCCATGAATGACTCTTCTACAATTTCATACATCCAGCCCATGATTGCAACATTAATAAACGGTAAAAAGAATGTCGCAAAAGCGATACATACGTAAAAAGACCATACGTGGTTTACAAAGTAACACATACCGAAAAAGACCCCTGATCCCGCCATACCAAATACAATAATAGGTTTGGGTGCATATTTCTTACCTACACTTGTTGCTACTATACTTCCAATTAGTAATGAAATCCCTCCAACCACACCGCCTACCATTGCTAAACTTTCATACGTTGCTGGTGCTAATTTATATTTTAATATGTAAGTTGTGGATACGCTTAAAATACCATTTAATAGTCCAAACACGATAAATCCTAAAAGTAATTTTTTTAAAGTGTCATTTTGATATATATACTTGATCCCTTCTTGAAACTCTGTTATTAACATTTTCAAATTAACTTCTTTCCATTTTGTTATACCGTTTGGCAAACGCACTTTTTCTGGAATGGAGATTGTTTGAATTAAAATACCACTCATAATAAAAGTGAGCGTATTTACTAAAATACTCCCGTATATTCCAAAAGTCCAGTACACCATCGTTGCAATTCCTACACCAAACAAAGCATACAAACTATTCACCATTTGATTCACACCTGCTGCTGCACCGTATTGGTCGGATTCAACTACACCCTGTATCATCGACTGTTCTGATGGAGAGAAAAATTGTATACATGCATTTTCCAAAAATAAAAATATAAAGACGAGTATAATCATCCCGTAATAAAGCGAAATTAGAATTCCAATATTACAGAGCGAACAACATATGTTACTTACCGTGCATATACGCTGTCTATCAAAACGATCCACTACTGTCCCTACTAATAGAAAAAAGATTAATGCAGGTAATGCCATCATAATTTGTGTCATCGTTGCGTAAACTGGTTGTTTTCCATATTGATCTAGCAAATAAAACATTAAAGAAACTCCAGCAATCATAGAACCGAGTCGCTCTAAAATATTTGCTAGAAAAAAACGTGCATACACTTTGTTGCGAAATAACTGTAGCATTTCTTTCATACTTCGTATCCTTTCTCTCGACAAAATTTTATTATTCTAGTCATTTCTTGGAAGTTATATTATATTTTTCGACTATTATCCAATCTTTTCCTTCTGTATAGAGAACATTATAAAAAAGGCTCTTGTTTTTTTATACAAGAGTCTTTTTTATTTAACTTCGCTTTTTTTATGATATATCTCGCTAACTTTTTTAATTCTCTATAGTTCGGATACACTTTATTTATTTTACAAATGTATCGCACATCCACTCATAAAACTTTTCCTTCTCTTCAAATTGCGGATAATGCGCGGATTTTTCAAAAGTAATAAATTCTTTTTGCTCTGCTTCAACCGTATCAAAATATGTTTTTGCTGCGTGAAATGAAGTGTTATAATCATATTTCCCCATAAGGAAATAAAGCGGTAGCTTCATTTTATTCACCTTATTTGGTAATGGATTCTTTAAATCCTTTTCTAATAAGACAGTTTGAGATTTTGATAACCCAACGCTATAACGAATTACGTCAAACAAGTTATATTCATTACTGAGTAACATTCCGATGTTATCACCATCTGGGTTTTCAATGAGTCTTGATGTTCCGCCATATTTCGCAACATAATTTCGCGGAGTGTATGTATCGCCATTTTTAATTTTTTCAGTCAATCCATTTAAATAGAAAACTTCCTCTTCATTGCCTGCATTTTTCGCTTCTTCTATGACAAACTTTAAACTATCCATCTCACCTTCTACTGTATCACTCATCTGCCCTATACCAACATATGCTTCATATTTTTCAGGAGCTTTGTTAGCGGCTTGCATTCCAATATATGTACCGTAAGAATGGCCGATCAATATTACCTTTTCTTTTCCCATACGTTTTGAAATATACTCTGTCATAGCTAATAAATCCTCTACAAGAAGATCTGATGTAAGATTTGAATAGTCCTCAAAGAAATGATACGATTTCCCGCTTCCTCTTTGATCATAATTAACTACGGTGAATTTCTCTTCCAATAATTTTTGATACTTTTGAGCATATGGTATTTCTGAAGAACCAGGTCCACCATGTACAAAAATAATAACTGGATTGTTCTTATCTTTGCCACGTATCATAATTTCATGACCACTTCCATTTATCTCTATTTGTTCTAATGTACTTATACTGTTTTCCCCTTTTATTTGCGAAGTCCATGTAGGAAATACTAGCGCTACCATTAGTGTTAGTGTAGTTATGACTCCAATAAATGTTATTAATTTTTTTATCTTCTTCATGAGATGCATCCTTTCTTATAAATTTGTCAAAATAACAATTTAATTCTATAAAACTACATTATTAATATCCCATACACTTCTTAACATTCCGATATATAAACTCTTAATATTTTCTTAATTTTCAATAGATTAATCGTAGAAAAACTTGATCACATGTATTACAAATATAGAAAAAAGCCCTTGTTTTCAAACAAGGACTCTTTTCATAAACTATTTAGCTACTTCTTCTTTCGGCATTACCATACCTTTATAAAGTTGAACAGTTATCCAGTAATAGATGAAATAAATGACTAAGAAAATCCCAATTGGCACCCACACTTTTACAAACGGGTCAACTAATATGAAGCTAAATAAGTTAAGCCCTACTAACACGTGAGAAATACCAATGATTGCTGGGAAGATAAATAAATATGAAATTTCTTTATATATACTTTTCGTTAACATACTACGTCTCACACCGATTTTTCGTAACATTTCATAACGGCGTACATCACGAGAAGCACCTGTTAATATTTTGAACATTAGTGAACTTGCCATCATCGCTAAAAAGGCAATTCCGAGGAAAAATCCCATAAACATTGTTCCGCTCATTAAACTGCTCGTTAACTGATAAATTGTCATTTTCGTAAATATGTCTACTTTTGTACCTGTTGTTTTTTCAATTTGTTCTTTTTGTCTCTTATCTATTTCAATCAACAACGGTTTATACTTTTTCATATCATCTACTTTTGCTAATGTTACAGTGTGTTCTGTTCCTTGAATTCCTTTATAATACGCTTCATCTGCAATTCTTACAGGTTTTCCATTAAATTGATTATGTGTAATTTGTATTTCTCTTACAATTGCATCTTCCCAATCTCTCGGCATACGAGGGAATTTTGCTAATTCAGGAGCCTCTAAAGCAGAATATACAGGTTCAGTTAAAGGTTCAGTCACACGTTTACGAACAGGCTCTTTTAAAGTTTTTGTATCAAAGTGGTCTGAAACAAGTGGCGGTTTCGCAGTTAAATCGTTACGTAAGTAATAAACCGCTTCTCCATCTACTTTATACTTATACTGGCTTTCTTCAACAATTTCCATTTCTTTTAATGCAGCTGTATCTTGTTCATTCGGATCATGAATTACGACATCATACACACGTGAGAAGTCTGTCATAATACCTACATTTTTTTGGAACGCCATACCTGCTGTCATCGCACCTGCGCCTAATGCAATTAACATTGCTACAGTACCTAATACTCTCGACAAGCTATTTACTCGAAAGCGTAGCTGTGCATATGTAAAACTATTTAAGCCCGTTTCATTTCGTTTTTTATTCCCTTTAATTTTCATCACAAAAAATGGGAGCAATGAACTAAAGATAAAATATGTTCCAAGCGTTGTAACGATTGTCGCTATTATAAAACCAAATTCAGCATATATTTTTACATTGATCATAAAATAGTACCCTGTACTTACTAGTAATACACCAAGTACAGTCATTATAATAATGCGAGTTTTACTTTTCTTCACTTCATCTAGTGTTTCATCTTCACGTATTAATTCTAATTCTGTTTTACGTAATAAACGGATGCTATTCATTAAACCAGTAATAAAAAATAATATTAAGAAGAATATAGCTGTAACTATGATTGCTGGTGTATATACAGATGAATAACTACCCTTTGCTGAAATTTCCATACCATTCATTAAAAAGTTTCCTGCTACACTTGCTAGTAACATCCCTACTAAAATCCCGATAATAATACTAACAATACCCATCCCGAATGTTTCAATAAATAATAATTGTGCTACTTTTTTCTTTTTCGCACCAAGCATCATGTACATACCGAGTTCTTTTCTTCTTAACGTGAGTAAGAAAGAATTCGCATATATAATATAAAATACTGTAATGAAAGATAATAGTATTGCACCTACCCAGAATACGAGTCTTATACTACTAATAAGACTATTATCTTTCGTAAATTCACTATTCATCGCCATCGTTTGGAACATGTAAAAAATACTAATACTAATAACGAGACCGATAAGTAAAACCATATAATCTTTTAACATTTTTTTCATACTATGACGTGATAATTTGAATAACATAGTCTCTCCCCCCTACTTAGACTCAGCAGCTGAGCCCATATGAGCGAGCACACCTAAAATGTCTTGATAGAAACTTTCTCGCGTTCCTTGACGCTTTAATTCTTTATATAGAAGACCATCTTGAATAAATAATATACGCTCACAATAACTGGCACTAAATGCATCGTGTGTAACCATCAAAATACTTACATTATGATTTTCATGTAAATCTTGCATCGCTTCTAGTAAGCTTTTTGCATTTTTACTATCAAGTGCTCCTGTCGGTTCATCTGCTAATACGATTGCTGGATTATGTACTAAAGCTCGTGCTGCCGCTGTTCTTTGCTTTTGTCCACCAGAAACAGCAGTTGGATATTTCGTTAAAATTTCAGTAATTCCTAATTTCTTCGCCACCTCATTTACCTTTCCAGTAATTTCACTTGAAGGTACGCCTTGCAGAGAAAGTGGTAAAGCGATATTTTCATAAATTGATAAGTTTTCAAGTAAGTTAAAATCTTGAAAGATGAATCCTAATTTTTGAGATCGAAAATCTGATAATGCATTCCCCTTCATAGAAGTAATATTTGTACCAGCTATTGTCACACTACCACCTGTCGCTTGATCCAATGTACTAATCACATTCAGTAAAGTCGTCTTTCCAGATCCAGAAGGACCCATAATCCCTACAAATTCCCCTTCTTTAATACTTAATGACACACCCCTTAATGCTTTTGACTGATTCTCATTTCTTTTCCCATACGTTTTTTCTACACTTTCTACAGTAACTACATTTGTTGACATCTCTTTCACTCCATCCCTTTTGTATAAATTTAATTTCTCACACATTTCTTATCTTTTTCTCATGTAAATTATTAAGAATTTTTTAATTCTTCAAACTAAAAAGGTTATACAGATAACATGAACTATTTCCTACTTCATATTCTCATCTTTCTACAACTCGTTCCTTCGATTTCGCTTACATTTACCTTACATTTTTGTAAGGTAAAAAATATTACAAATCATTTCATAAGGTGACTCTCTTTGTAGTAATCTCCAAAAGCTCTTACAAGAAGCCATTCAAATAAAATCAGAAAATGATTTAACAGTTTGAGATGAAGTATATGGCAATAAATGATGAAGGGATAGCTTAATCGCTATCCCTTCATCATTTATTATGATTCTTTCATTACTTTAAATCCAGTAATACATGTTAATGGTGTATTTTATTATGAATCTCTATTTCTTATTTTTTATTTCCTCTTTTATACTTTCCACAAACCCATTTAGTTCAATTACTTCCGACTTTTCTTCCCCATATTTACGCACATTTACAGCTCCGTTTTCCATTTCCTTATCCCCAATAACAAGTACATAAGGAACTTTTTGCATTTGTGCTTCTCTAATTTTATATCCTAATTTTTCATCTCGCATATCTCGTTCGACACGAACACCAGCTTGTGCTAATTTATCTGCAACCTCATCTGCGTATTGTACATGGACTGCATTTGAAACTGGAATGACTTTCACTTGAACTGGTGCCACCCATGCTGGGAATGCACCTCCAAAGTGCTCAATTAATATTGCTAAGAAACGATCTAAAGATCCTAATACTGCCCTGTGAATGACAACCGGTCTTTTCTTTTCATTCTTCTCATCTATATAATTTAAATCAAACTTCTCTGGCATTTGGAAATCTAGCTGGATTGTTCCGCACTGATGACTTCTATTTAAAGCATCTTTAATATGGAAGTCAATTTTCGGTCCGTAAAATGCACCATCACCTTCATTTAGTCTATATTTATAATTTAGCGATTGTAATACATTTTCTAATGACGCTTCTGCTTGCTCCCATAACTTATCATCACCCATTGAATCTTCTGGACGAGTAGAAAGTTCTACTTCATATTCGAATCCAAAAGTTTTATATACATAATCGATTTGCGCCATTACAGATTTGATTTCATCTTCAATTTGTTCTGGAGTTACAAATAAATGTGCATCATCTTGGCAGAAAGTACGTACTCTTAATAATCCGTTTAACGCCCCACTAAATTCATGGCGATGTACTTGACCAAACTCACACATACGAATCGGTAATTCGCGATAAGAATGCAATTTATTTTTGAACATTAACATATGCCCTGGGCAGTTCATCGGTTTTAATGCAAAACTTTTATTATCCACTTCTGAGAAATACATATTATCTTTATAATGTCCCCAGTGCCCTGATCTTTCCCATACTTCTTGGTTCATCATGAATGGAGTGCGTACTTCTTGATAATTATATTGTTTTTGAATTTCTCTTAAAAAAGCTTCTAATTCATTACGAATAATTTGGCCTTTCGGTAAATAAAACGGCATTCCCGGAGCCTCTTCAGAAAACATAAATAACTCAAGCTCACTGCCTAATTTACGATGATTTCTTTTTGCCGCTTCTTCAACGAAATGTAAATACTCTTCTAATTCTTTTTGAGAAGAGAATGCAACACCATATATACGCTGAAGCACTTGGTTATTACTATCTCCTCGCCAATATGCACCAGAAACGTGAGTTAATTGGAAGGCTTTCAAATAACCTGTAGATGGTAAATGTGGCCCTCTACATAAATCTACAAATTCACCTTGCTTATATAGTGTTACACTTTCCTCACTAGGAATTGCTTCTAAAAGTTCTAATTTCAAGCGATCATTCATTTCTTGAAATAGTTTTGCTGCTTCTTCTCGAGACACCTCAACTCGCTCTATATTTATATTTTCTTTTATGATCTTTTTCATTTCTTTTTCGATTTTCCGTAAATCTTGTACGTTTACACTACTTGGAAGATCCATATCATAATAAAATCCATTTTCAATAACAGGCCCTACTCCAAGATTTATATCACCATACAATCTTTTTACAGCTTGCGCTAAAATATGTGCCGCAGAGTGTCTTGCAATTTCTACACCTTCATCTGAATCTAAAGTAATAATTTCTACTTCCGCATTTTCCTCAATATTTCGGCGCAAATCATATAACCCATCATTTACTTTCCCCGCGACTGCTTTCTTTTTTAAACTATTGCTAATGGATCCCGCAATTTCTTCTAAAGTAATTCCTTTTACAAATTCTTTCACACTACCATCTGGAAATTTAACTTCAATCATTTGTTCTTTCATTTTTCATCTCTCCATTTCATAATAAAAAGCACACTCATCCCTACAATAGGGACGAGCGTGCTTATACCCGTGGTTCCACCCAGATTCCCATCATAAAAAACATAATGGCTTCATTTACGGTAACGTCGTTTGCACGGCACTAGATACTTCATTTCCCCAGTGCAGCTCTAAGGTGGTAAGTTATTTTTCTGCGTTAGGAAGTTCTCAGCTTTCCTTCCTTCTCTGTATAACCGGGGAAAATAACTCGTGTCCTTTTCTTCGCTTATTTATTATGAAATTGAATGCAAAAAAGCATATTCATCCCTAAAATAGGGACGAATATGCTTATATCCGTGGTTCCACCCAGATTCCCATCACAAAAAACATAATGGCTTCTTTTGCGATAACGTCGCTTACACGGCACTAGATACTTCGTTTCCCTAGTGCAGCTCTAAGGTGGTAAGTTATTTTTCTGCGTTAGGAAGTTCTCAGCTTTCCTTCCTTCTCTGTATAACCGGGGAAAATAACTCGTGTCCTTTTCTTTGCTTTTTTTAAATACATCCATTAATTGTTATTTACTATATCTTATTCATTTTATTTTTGCAAGTGTTTGGAAAAGATTTTTTATTTAATAAAAAAGAAACCAAAAAATGTTTTTGGTTTCTCCTTCTCAATTTTACCAATCTTGTGGTTCGTAATTTAAGTCTGCAAATAGACGTCGTTTCTCTTTCTTCGTTAAATCTCTCCACTGTCCAACAGGTAAATTATTCAATTCAATATTCATAATTCTCGTACGTTTTAACGTGTATACTTGATAACCTAAAGCTTCACACATACGACGAATTTGGCGATTCAACCCTTGTGTTAAAATAATTTTGAACTCATATTTTGATAACTGTATGATCTCACAAGGAAGTGTTTTTGTACCTAGAATTTTAACACCCGCTGCCATTTTTTCTAAGAAATCAGGTGTAATTGGCTTATCTACTGAAACGATATATTCTTTCTCATGTTTGTTTTCAGCACGTAAAATTTCATTAACAATATCACCATCATTCGTTAACAAAATTAAACCATCTGAGTCTTTATCAAGACGTCCAATATGGCTAATTCGTAAAGGGTGATTCACTAAATCGATAATATTACCTTTTACTGATTTTTCACTCGTACATGTAATACCTACTGGTTTATTTAAAGCGATATATACGTGATCTCGAGCAATACGAAGTTGCTCTCCATTTACGCGTACATCATCACCTGGATTCACTTGGTCACCAATTTTTGCAACCTTACCGTTAATAATTACTCTTCTCTCATTAATTAATTTATCTGCTCCGCGTCGAGACGCTTTTCCAGCTTCACTAATAAATTTATTGATACGCAAATTAGGCACATCCTTTTCTAAAAAAATTTCAAGCTCACACTGCTTCTACCGTACAATACAAAAGGGTAAGCCTCCTATTATAACTTAAATATATTAACATGAAAGGGCATATAACGTCTTCTATTAATTACTTATTTATAAGAAAATATCTTTATTATACATTCATTTATACACTTTTTCCGTGCTTAATATACAAACCATTCTTCCTTACATACAACTTGTTGACCTCTCATATCTTCTATATCTTCATGAATATTAGCCAGTTTATACAACTCAGGGAAAATCTCTTCTACATAATTTTGATGCGCCATTCCATCTTTCCAATAAGTTAACACGATGTAACGATTTTCATTTTGTAAAGACTTCCCAACTACCCCACCTAGCATCCCTTTTATATTTTTCATTCCTTTATTCCAAATTGTTTCTTGTTTATGTAAAAATTGCTTTTCTTTTTCTTCCTTTACATCACATACAGCCGCCCTTACGAAGGATCCTTCTGTAACAACGTCTTTCAAAGGCACTTCTGCTATATCATACAATGTTTGAAATAATTCGATTTCACATGAAAGAAACGTATCCTCTTGATTACTATTTATATAAATTGTATCGTGAGCACCATTCATAAATGATTGATATGCATTTCTATCTTCCCATAAAGTAAATACACATGCCTCATTTTCATTCCATCCACCAAATTGTCCATAAAAACCATCTAGATGCTGTATATCACGCCATTTTTCTTGTGCTTTTGAAAACAATTCCTTTTTCTCTTCTTCCACCTTACAGTAAATTGTTTTTAGTAGCATGTTTAATTCCCCCTTTAGCATATAATTTATCTTCTTCTCACAACAATTAGTTCACATAATATTTTTATAATCACCCTAATACTCTTTATAGACATATAGAACTAATTATATTTATCACTACATCTATCAAAACATCTATCGAATTTAATTTCAAATAATTCAGAATACAAAAAAAGATGTAACTCTTAATGAATTACATCTTTAGCTAATCTCCCTTATTCATCTTTTTCTCAAATAAATAATACGTAATTTCTCCCGGATAATGTAATACAGTTACCTTCCGCTCCCCTTTTTTAAAACTAACAGTATGCCCGTTTTCACCTAAGTTCTCCCATCCACTTACCGTTGTAATAGGCATTACACTTATATATTTATAATCCTCTTCCTTATCATCGTTAATATGTATTGCTGACATTGGTATTGGAAAATCTTTAATTTTAGATTCTTTATTCATAAATATGAATGCAATTAAACAAACTAATAATATAGCCATTGAAATATTTGAAACTAGTTTTCTTCTATTCATTTCCACTAAAAATCCTCTTTTCTTACATATTATCATCATTTTACTAACTTTAATTATTTATGTATATAAAAAAATATATATTATATACTTTCTAACCTATTTTCTCTACTTAAAACAACATTATTGTTATATATTATAATTATAAGTTTTTTAATTTTGGAGGCGTTACATATTGCAAAAATTACTTTTTACTAAATGGACAGTTGTTATTTCTATTTTCATCATTTTCGGTACAATTTTCTACGTTACTAATGTTAAAAATAACAAAGAAAAAGCACCTGTAGAAACAACGGATACAAAAACTTTCAAAACGAAATTACAGCCTAAAATTAATGAATTGACTACTAATTATAATGATATCATCGAAAAAGATTGGTTGCCTGCCTGGGAAGAGATTAACACGAACAGTGATTCAGTAGACAGAGATAAACTATTAGTTACAATGAATGCTGTTTCAAAACAATATGAAAACATTATGAATGAAATAGACATTTTGAAAATTAAAGAAGATATATCGGAAGTACAAATACAAGAACAACTTCTTTATTTCACAACTGAATTTAAGGCTGCTTCTAAATTTATGAAAAACGCGGCAGATTTAATTATAGACGGAGCCACTAACTCTACTCTAAACAGTGCAACAATTGAAAATACGAAACATGCTTTAGGGCTTGCAGATCAACATATTGTCATCGCTTTATCTACTTTAACTGAAGTTGAAGAGAAATTAGGACTTTCGAAAAAATAGAATTCTTTACTATTTTAAAATAAAAAATGATTGCATTTCATTAATTGTATATCTATAATGTTTTTATTGATTCTATACACATTCAATACGTATAGGTTATTAATTTTATAATTCGGATGAACCATTCAGGAGAAGGTCTATTGATCTACCGACGGGGCAAAAAGTTGTTAACCGACTTTGAAACTCTCAGGTCTTGTTTACAAGTAGAACTGCATGGGGACGAATCTCTGGAGAGACTCCCTCTCGCTTTATATTAGTGTAGAGGAAAACGAGCACCGAAGGAGCAAATCCGCTACTATAGCGGATAATCTCTCAGGTAAAAGGACAGAGACAAGCGAAAGAAAATGCCGATTTGTATCGGTTTATTTTTCTATCCCTTGTTTCTCCAGAGACCATTTCATTTACTTGAAGTGGTTTTTATTTTTTCTAAAAAAGGAGAATAAAGATGGAGACAGTAAGTAAAGTATTAGAACAAATCAATCACTATGTGTGGGGATTACCAACGTTGTTGTTACTCGTTGGTACTGGTATTATTCTCACAGTGCGTTTAAAAGGTTTACAGTTTAGTAAACTATTATACGCTCACAAACTAGCTTTTAAAAAATCAGAAGATACATCTTCCTCTGGAGATATTAGCCACTTCCAAGCACTTATGACAGCTATGGCGGCAACGATTGGTATGGGAAATATAGCTGGTGTTGCAACTGCTGTGACGATTGGTGGACCTGGTGCCATCTTTTGGATGTGGATTACTGCTTTGTTTGGTATGGCAACAAAATATGCCGAAGCAATTCTTGCGGTGAAATACCGTGTCAGTAATGAAAATGGTGAATATTCAGGTGGACCCATGTACTATTTAGAACGTGGTTTAGGTAAGAAATGGCTTGCAGTTTTATTTGCTATATTCGGTACAACTGCTTCTTTCGGTATCGGTAACATGGTGCAATCTAATTCAGTTGCAGAGGCAATGCGAATTAATTTCTCTTTCCCTCCTGCTTTAACTGGTATAGTAATGTCATTTTTAATCGCTATCGTTATTTTAGGCGGTGTAAAAAAAATCGGGAAAGTAACAGGATATGTTGTTCCTATTAAAGCTTTCTTTTATATCATTGCTGGTCTTATCATTATTTTCTATCACTACGATCAAATTCCTGAAGCATTTTCACTTATTTTTTCTGGTGCGTTTAATGGTACTGCAGCTGCTGGTGGTTTTATCGGTGCAACAGTTGCATCAGCTATTCAAATTGGAATGGCGCGCGGCGTATTTGCGAACGAAGCTGGTTTAGGGAGTGCCCCTATTGCCGCGGCGGCTGCAAAAACTGATTCCCCTGCAAAGCAAGCTTTAGTTTCAATGACTGGTACTTTTCTAGATACGTTTATTGTATGTACAATTACAGGGCTAGTATTAATTACTACAGGTGCATGGAAGTCTGGTAAAACTGGGGTTGAAGCTACAACACTTGCGTTTCAATCTGTATTCGGTACTGCTGGTAGTATGATTCTTGGTATCGCAATTATTTTATTCGCCTACTCTACTATTTTAGGCTGGTCGTATTACGGTGAGAAATGCGTGGCTTATTTATTTGGAGAAAGTGCTGTTAAATATTATAAAGCAATCTTTATTGTCATGATTGCTATTGGTGCGAATTTAAAATTAGGCATCGTATGGACATTTGCGGATATTGCAAATGGACTTATGGCGATTCCAAACTTAATTGGTCTTATTGGGTTAAGTGGTATTGTTGTTGCTGAAACGAATCGCTTTTTACAAGCAGAGAAATTGAAAGAAAATAATAAAAAACAGGCAAGTTAATCTATGAAAAAAGGAATGACTCATACATGATGAGCATTCCTTTTTTCATCCCCTCTTTCACTTTATTACTATCATTAAAAATATATTTATATCAATGTTTACTCCTTTTTATTCCTCCAAAAGTTTTTCATATAAATGTCATAAATCGTATGGTCTAACTATATAGTTGAAAAGGAATGCGACATTAAAGTGTCGCTGAAAAACTCATCCAAGAAAAGGGAGGAAAAATCTTTTGAAAAACAAAATCATTGTTTTCCTATCTGTTTTGTCATTTATTATTGGTGGTTTCTTCTTTAACACAAATACTTCAAGCGCTGAAACATCATCTACTGATTACGTTCCTAACCAATTAATCGTTAAGTTCAAGCAAAATGCATCTTTAAGTAATGTGCAATCTTTTCATAAATCTGTCGGAGCTAATGTCTTATCTAAAGATGATAAGTTAGGTTTTGAAGTCGTTCAATTTTCAAAAGGTACTGTAAAAGAAAAAATAAAGAGTTATAAAAATAATCCAGATGTGGAATATGCAGAACCGAATTATTACGTTCACGCCTTTTGGATTCCAAACGACCCATATTTTAAAAATCAATATGGATTACAAAAGATTCAAGCTCCACAAGCTTGGGATAGCCAACGAAGTGATCCTGGTGTAAAAGTAGCCATTATTGATACAGGAGTTCAAGGCTCACACCCTGATTTGGCTTCGAAAGTAATTTACGGGCATGATTATGTTGATAACGACAATACATCTGATGATGGTAATGGTCATGGTACACATTGCGCTGGAATTACTGGAGCACTTACGAATAACAGCGTCGGAATTGCTGGTGTTGCCCCACAAACTTCCATTTATGCTGTTCGCGTATTAGATAATCAAGGAAGTGGTACTCTCGATGCTGTAGCGCAAGGTATTCGAGAAGCTGCTGATTCGGGTGCAAAAGTAATTAGTTTAAGTTTAGGAGCTCCAAATGGTGGTACTGCATTACAACAAGCCGTTCAATATGCATGGAATAAAGGCTCTGTTATAGTTGCAGCTGCTGGAAATGCTGGAAATACAAAAGCTAATTACCCTGCTTATTACAGCGAAGTAATTGCAGTTGCTTCTACAGATCAATCAGATAAGAAATCTTCATTTTCTACTTATGGTAGCTGGGTAGATGTTGCAGCACCAGGTTCAAATATATATTCCACATATAAAGGAAGCGCGTATCAATCATTAAGTGGTACATCTATGGCAACACCTCACGTTGCAGGAGTTGCTGCTCTTTTAGCAAATCAAGGATATAGCAATACACAAATTCGCCAAATTATTGAGTCTACTACAGATAAAATTAGTGGTACAGGTACGTACTGGAAAAATGGTAGAGTCAATGCATATAAGGCTGTACAATATGCGAAGCAATTACAAGAAAATAAAGCTTCTTAAGAAATAAAGTAAAACTTTAATCAGTTGATCTACCATTCATGCGGAATAAAATAGAAGGAGAGACTTCTACAACTAAAGCCTCTCCTTCTTATAAACTATATTACTCTCCCTGCTTTTTAACCATATGTAAATACAGAACAAAATCCATCATTGTCGACGAATGACCAAGTTGACGAATCATCGCTGTTATATTTCCTCTATGATATGTACCATGATTTACGACATGTTGTACTAACTCTAAAATTGAAGTTTCTAATTTTCCTACATATGGATTCTCAATAACAAATGCAGCATTCACATCTTGTATTGTACTTAAAAAGTCTTTATATTGATCTGCCATGTTTTCAAACATTTTTTCTAATTCATGTAACGATTTGTTTTCCATTTGTTTTCGTAAATCTTCTCGGTCTTGTATTGCTTCATTCATACTTTTACCATGCAATATGTGTAACCACACTTGATCTGTAATATAAATATGCGCAAACGTATCCTTAATGGATGGAAATATACTCTGTATCTGTTCAGTAAAAATAGTCTCATAGTTTGGTAATTCTTTTAGTCGATTGAATAATCGTATATTAGCCCAAGCATGGTAATCCACTTGTTTTAACATGTACTCTTTCAACCAAAATCGCCTCCTTATTGTATGAAACGAATAGTTTGTTTCTTTATTTCTGATTCTCTATCAGCCTTTACAATTCCTTTTTCTTCAATTTCACGTTTATCTATAGTTTTATATTTTACATACGTATGAAATTCCGTTTGAAATGGAAACGGTGTAATCCGAATTGTTTCCTTGTCCACCCATTCAGCTTGTATAGGTTTCTCCTCCTTACTATTAAACATTTCTGTTCCTTCAAAACCATCTTTAAACAAATCAATTTCCTCTTCCTTTTCTACACCTGGTTTATTCATACAGACATATAAAGAAAGTTCATCGCAAAACTTTAATAATCTATAATGTTTATCGAACATCGCAAATTGTTCTTTTGTTAGCGTCGTCAATATTCTTTTTTGTCGTTCTAATTCCCCTGTATAAAATGACATCATCTCTTCATCTTCCTCATTTAATGGAAATGATAAAAAATGCTTACTACAAAGTAATGCTCCGTATGGATTGGAATCCTCAATTTCATTCAAACCAATCGTATAAAAGACAAAACGTAATGAACTTGGACAATCCATAAATGTATATGGGATATTTTTAGCATCATTTAAAATTGGTACTTTATCAAGTTCTATCCATCCTCTATCATGCTCATATATTGCATCAATTGTCTCTTTTAAATATGTATCATCTTTAAAAAAATCTTCTTTTATATGCTTTGCAATCTCTCCAGCTAAAAAACCATGATCATGTTGACGAATTAATATACTTTCTTTCTCATCCTTTTCACGAAAAATCATCCGTATACTCCCCCTCATCCTCATATTACAGCGTTTTCTATGCATCATTTCTTAATTAATCCCTAATTATTAGCAGGGATTCAGTTTCCTGCAACGAAATTAACATAACTATATAGCATTCTTTCTAACAATATAAAGAGCTTTATCTTTCCTATCTATTATACTAAATCATTCATTCCAAAAAATTTTTTTATGAGGTGAAAACATGAACAAAACAGAATTAATTAAAAATGTCGCACAATCAGCTGATATTTCTCAAAAGGATGCTTCTGCAGCTGTACAATCTGTATTTGACACAATTGCTACTGCATTACAGTCTGGCGATAAAGTTCAATTAATCGGCTTTGGAACTTTTGAAGTGCGTGAAAGATCTGCTCGTACAGGACGTAATCCACAAACCGGCGAAGAAATTCAAATCGCTGCTGGTAAAGTTCCTGCATTTAAAGCAGGTAAAGAGTTAAAAGAAGCTGTGAAATAAACAAGAAACCAGCCATTTTATAGGCTGGTTTCTTGTTTTAATTTAGTAATTGCTTTATATTTTCTGCATGATACACCTCGCAAATATAAAATATGCATCTGCAGTTACTTACAATTTGATATTTTCTTGTTGGATACACATGCGCCGAAACAGAGCATCCATCGAACAATTCAATAATATTCCCAGAAGGCTGATATCCTTCATATAATACGTTCCTTCTTACTTCCATCTTTTCTATAAGTTTTTCAACTGGAATGTTTCCACTCTCTAGCTCCATCTTTATTGTATTTGGTAAAAACGAGGTATCCGCAAAAATGAGATTTTCAGATAATACTTTTCCTTTATAACTAATATTGGATACACGGTAAAGAAATGTTCCGTTTTTATCAAAGAAACTCTTTGCTTCTTTCGGGATATACTGTCTATCCAGCACCTCTTGTTCTAAAACATCAAACTGAACTGTATCATTCAATAACTTTTCTAAAGCATGAATAGATGATGTATCTCCAGAAAATAAAATATTTTTAATTGCTTGTACATTATAAGTGGATTCATTTGTTCTATTTTCCGCTACTAGCATGAGGAACACCTCTTCTATAAAGTATTTTATTAAACTTATTTATAATTTAAAAGCGCTACTGCATCCAGCTGTATGATTTCTGTGACTTCTTTACTACATATTGCAATTGAAGCTATATAATCTACACTTGGCCTTAAATCTCTCATCACTGTATTTTCTACTAACTCTTGTCTACCCTGAAAAACTAACAAGTTTGGAGGATCATTTGGAGCTGATATAGTAATATCCACTGGTGGAATCATTAGACCTTCACCTGTCGCTTTGAGCACAGCTTCCTTTCTAGTCCAATATGTTAAAAAACCTTCTATTTTTTGTTCATTAGGTAACTTCATAACTTGCGCTATTTCAATGTCGGTTAATACGCCTTCTGCCATTTTCATAACATCAACATCTGGATTCATTTGTTCAACATCAACGCCTACAGGTGCAGACTTTGTAAATGCAACTACAACCCACTCACCCGAATGTGAAACCGATAACTGCGGCATCCCCTCTGGTAATTGTGGTCTACCATGTTGTAACTTACATACTGGGCACATTCGATTAATTGGAACTTGAACTGGCGACATAGAAAGCATTTTACCTAGAACTAATCTACTAATTACACAGCCTATTATAAAACGGGCACGATCTGCCGAATGATGATATGAATTTGCTTTTTCTCGTTCAACATCATTTAGTAAATTGTAATGCCATGATTGTAAATCCGAAATCCTTCCCCACCATATTTGACAATCATTCTCATTCAAAATTGGTATAGAATCTACAACTTTACTTTCTATCATGTAAACTCTCTCCTTCTAAATACCCAATGTAGATTAATTCCAAAATACCATTACCAAACTTATTCATTGACAATTTCTTTCTCTTTTTGTAATACAGGTAACGGTTTTTTCTTCTTTTTTGACATTACCTCTTTATCAGAAATACGTAAAGAAAATAGTAATGCTACGAGTAAAAATATTGCTGATCCAATTAATGCTGCTTGATATGGCAATAAATCTGAATGAGTATTATGTTGTACACTGCTATTTCCAAAACCGGCTAGTATACTAGCTAAAACAGCAACTCCTATCGCTGAACCTAATCGATTTTGCACATTAAATATAGTAGTTGCTCTCCCCATAGAAGGCGGCGTTATATTGTTAAATGCAGAAAATTGAACTGCTCCAACTGATTGGCCTAAGAAAATACCTATGCCAAACAATAATACCCGTATTTGCCAAGGGTTCGTATCGTGATTTACAAAACTTAATAAAATAAAGATAATCGCCGTACAAATTAACCCTATAGAAATTACCTTACGAGCTCCTAATTTCTTATATGACCATGGTACGATCTGTGACGATATCATTAATCCAATGGCCTCTGGGAATGTAGTAAGGCCTGATTCCAGTGCGGATACCCCTATTACATTTTGATACATAAGCGGAAAAACAAATAACATTCCTAGTAAACCAGCTGAAGAAAACAATGAAATAAGACTCATTTTTCTAAAGACTGGTTCTTTTAATAAGTTTAAATCTAGCATCGGTTGCTTTACTTTAAGTTCTACAATGATAAACAGTGTAATAAATACAATCCCAGCTATTCCAGTACTTATAACCTCTGTAGAAATCCAGCCTCTTGATGGCCCTTGACTGAGCGCATAGATTAGCATCGCAAACCCTGGTGCTGAAAAAACAAAACCGAGGTAATCAAAGCGACCAGCTGATTTTTCAATATGCTCTTTTAAAAATAGAAGACCGAATAGTAACGCCATAATTCCAAATGGTAAATTAATATAAAATGCCCAGCGCCAAGACATTTGATCTACAAAAAAGCCCCCAATAATTGGTCCTACTGCCGGTGCAACAGCAATTGGCAACACAATAAACCGAGAAATTTTCGGCCTTTCCTCTGGTGAAAATGTTCGGAATAACATCGCCATCCCAACTGGTGTTAAAAGCCCCCCACCAGCACCTTGAATAATACGAAAAATATTCAATGAAGTAATATCGTTCGCTACTCCGCATAATGCAGACGCAGTTGTAAATACGAAAAGAGCAATTAAAAATACCCTTTTCGTACCGAATCGATCTCCTAACCAACCGGAAATTGGAAGGAAAACAGCTAGGCTAACTAAATACCCAACATTAACTGACCCCATTGCGGATGGCGGCACTTGTAGTTCTTTACTTATCGTTTGGAGTGCTACATTCACAATTGTTGCATCCATTGCAGCCATAAACATCGCTGTTATATATACGATGCTTACAACTACTTTTGGATTTATTTTTGCCTTCATTATCGTTTTCCTACTAATATTTTTTCGCCAACTTCATTACTTTTTGGATTCAAATCTTCCCAGTTATTTTCAACATATTGTAAACAATCATTTCTACTAGCCTCTTCATGTACAACATTCCAACCAATAGGTACGTCAAGAAAGACAGGCCAGAGAGAATACTGGCCCTCCTCATTTTTTAATACTCTATATGTGTAATTATCATTTTCAAATGGATTCGTCATACTGTACTTACCCCTTTCTTATCCTGCAAATATTTCGCTAATACTTGTCCAATTTCTGTAAGTGGTCCTGGTTGACATAAATCTTTATGTCTACAATCAATATCGTATTGTACAATTTGCCCATCTAAATAATTTAGCCACGTATTTGGAGAAATAGGATCAAACCAGTCTGGTATAACAGTAGATCTAAAGAATAAAATATCTCCGTTATAAACTTTCGGTACATATTTCCCTAACAATCCTACCGAATTTACATATGTTTCTTTCAAGTTCAAAATAGTCTCTTCTTCAAGACTTGCTAATGCACTTCCATCTTTACGAAGTATTTCAATCGCACTTTCCATCGTAAGTGGTTTGCCATCCATGTTGTCTGGATCATATCCACCTAGAGCCAGTAGTGCGATTAACGCTTCTTCTTCAGTAGGCGCTTCCGTATTCGGTAAAAAGTGACCAGGATAAGAATCTAGCATAACGAGTAAGTCTACTTCTTCCCCTTCATTTTGCAGTTGCGCCGCCATTGCATGCACAACATTTCCTCCAAGTGACCAACCGAGTAAACGATATGGTCCGTGAGGCTGTACTTCACGAACGTGTTTTAAATAATCCGCTGCCATTTCCTCTAAACTTCTTGGAAGTTCTTCATTTCTAGCGATACCACGTGCTTGTACACCATAGATTGGATAATCTGTTCCTAAAGATTTCATAAGTCCTGCATAGCACCAACTTAATCCACCTGCTGGGTGTACACAAAATAGTGGCAATTGGTCTCCGCTTACTCGTAATGGAAGCAACACATCGAGTGCACTTTGTCCATTTCCCACTTCAAGTCTTTCAGCAAGACCTGCAACAGTAGGTGCTGCAAATAAAGTTCCGATATTTAATTCGATCCCAAGTGCTTCTTTAATACGGCTCATAAGCTGCACTGCAAGAAGTGAATGGCCACCTAGATCAAAGAATCCGTCATCAATTCCAATTTGCGGCACACTTAAAACTTCTGTAAACAAGTCACATAACATTTCTTCTTGCGGTGTTCTTGGCCCACGACTAGAAGCTGATGCGATAAATTCTGGAGCCGGCAATGCCTTTCTATCTAATTTACCGTTTGGAGTTAATGGCAACTCATTTACTACTACAAAAGCGTATGGAACCATGTAATCTGGTAAACTACTTCCAGCAAATTGGCGCATTTCATTCGTATCAATCATTTCATTATTTGATGCGACGATATAAGAAACTAATCGTTTATCCCCTGGTTGATCTTCCCGTACAATAACGGCTACTTGCTCAACTGTAGGGTGTTTCATTATGACTGCTTCTATTTCCCCTAATTCAATTCGGAATCCGCGAATTTTTATTTGATGATCTGCGCGTCCTATATAATCTAGCGTCCCATCTTGACGCCAACGTGCTAAGTCTCCAGTACGATACATTCTTGTACCCGGCTTGCCAAATGGATCTGCAATAAAACGTTCTGCAGTTAAACCTGCTCTTCCTAAATATCCACGAGCAAGCCCAGCACCTGCAACATACATTTCTCCAACTACTCCAGGTGGCACTGGTTGTAAATAATGATCTAATACGTATACTTTAAGGTCAGGTATACTGCACCCAATTAAACTATTTGCTCGTAAAGAAACGGTACTCTCATCTAGCTCAATATAACTAACATGTACTGTCGTCTCAGTAATACCGTACATATTAATAAGCTGCGGTGCGTTATGAGGATGTCGACTATACCAATCTTCTAATCGACTTAGCTCAAGTGCTTCACCTCCAAAAACAACATATCGTAAAGATAATTGTTGGCCAATTTCTTCATTTTCACGATCTGCTTGCATCAATTGATAGAATGCTGATGGAGTTTGGTTTAAAACAGTTACCTTTTCTTTAACAAGAAGCTGTAAAAATTCTTTCGGCGATCGACTTACAGTATGTGGAACTACAACTAAACGCCCTCCGTATAATAAAGGTCCCCAAATTTCCCAAACCGAGAAATCAAAAGCATATGAATGGAACATCGTCCACACATCGTTTCCATCAAACTGGAACCAATGATCAGTTGCTCCTAAAAGTCTTACTACATTTTGATGAGGTATCATAACGCCTTTCGGTCTACCTGTTGAACCTGATGTATAAATAACGTAAGCAATATGTGATGGAGTTAATGGCTTCACGCGCTCCATTTCATCAATATTGTCTTCACTATGTTTCTCAATTTCTTCTATTACTTTTACATTATCAACTAAAACTTTTAGTGCTTCATTACATTCAATTTCCACTTCTGAATTCGTTAAAACACATGATGGTTTCGCATCGTGTAGCATAAACGAAATACGGTCTGCTGGGTAATCTGGATCTAACGGAAGGTATCCAGCACCAGCTTTAAGAACAGCTAATAAGCTTACAACCATATTTAATGATCTTGGCATCGCTAAAGCAACGAGTTGATCAGGACCAATTCCTTTTGCTATTAGGAATCGAGCTATTTTATTTGCTTTTCTATTTAACTCTTCATAAGTTAATTTCTTATTTTCAAAGACGACAGCAATAGCATTTGGATTAATATGAACCTGCTTTTCAAATAATTGTGGCAATGTCATGTCTGGTGCAATTTGAAAACCACCATTCCACTTTTCTAACACTGTATTTTTCTCTGCTAAAGTTAATATTTCTAATCTGCCAATGGATTGATCTGGATTTGTCGCCGCATCATCTAATAACAAAATGAATCGTTCTATTAGTTTTTGAACCGTTTCATGTTTATATAAATCGGTACTAAACTCTAGTAATCCATGTAAACCGTTCGGAGTACCATCAACCCCGTTACTCTCACTAATTTCAAATGTTAAATCAAACTTCGCAGAGCCAACACTTTGAATTTCAAGTCTCGCTTCTATATCCGGGACATCAAAGATTGCTTCTGGCGTATTTTGGAAAGCTAACATAACTTGAAATAGCGGATGACTATTTCGAGTACGCACCGGGTTTAACACTTCAACGAGTCGTTCAAATGGAACATCTTGATTTTCATAAGCTGCAAGATTTGCCTGCTTCACTCTATTTAATAATTCTTTAAAACTTGGATCTCCTGAAGTATTTGTACGTAACACTAATGTATTTACAAATAAACCAACAATATCTGAAAGTACATCATCATTTCTTCCAGCAATCGGACTTCCAATTGGTATATCAGTGCCTGCACCTAATCTTGTAAATAGCGCACTTAGTCCTGCTTGCAATACCATAAACAAACTAACTCCGTTTTTCCGTGCGAGCTCTACTAACCTACTATGCATACCTGCATCTATATGAAAATGAATTGTTTCTCCTCTGTAACTCGTTTCCATTGGACGCTGATAATCTGTAGGTAACTCCAATTGATCTGGTAATCCCTTTAACTCTTTCTTCCAAAAATCTAATTGTGTTGAAATGAGACTTTCTTGTGTAGTTTCATCCCCTAACAATTGCTGTTGCCAAAGTGCATAATCTGCGTATTGAACTGGAAGTGTTTCCAGCTGTACGCTGTCACCTTGACATCGTGCTTTATATGCCGTTGTAAAGTCTCTCGTTAACGGTTGTAATGACCAGCCATCCCCTACAATATGGTGCAATAGAATTAGCAATACATGTTCGTTTTCATTCACTGTAAATAGTTGCAAACGAACTGCTGGCTCAACATCAAGGTTAAAGCTATATCTTATCGCTTCTGCAAGCACACTTTCTAATTCCTCTTTACATATTTTTGTTTTAATCATTTCTAGATTTAAATCTTCTATATCTAAAATTTTCTGATAGGAACTACCTAATACGTTAGGGAAAATTGTTCTCAGTGTTTCATGTTTCTCGACTACATCATAAAAGGCACCTTGTAATGCTTCCTCATTTAACTTTCCAGACAAACGAATGACTAACGGAATATTATAAGTAGGGCTTGGACCTTCTAAACAATGTAAGAACCATAACCTACGCTGTGCAAATGAAAGTGGAACTTCACTTGGTCTACTTACTTTCTTAATAGTTGGTCTAGCATTTTTTGCTTGATCCAATTGCTTCGCTAGTTCAGCAACAGTTGGCGATTCAAATAGTTTTCCAATTCCTAATTCAACACTTAACGTTTCACGAATTCTTGCCATTAAACGCGATGCAAGAAGCGAATGGCCACCCATTTCAAAGAAATTATCATCAATGCTAATACGAGAAACATCAAGTACTTCTGCAAATAAATCACATAATATTTCTTCTTTCGGATTTCTAGCAACTCTCTCATTGTTCATGCCATTAAAATCAGGCGCAGGTAATTTCTTTCTATCAACCTTTCCATTTGGTGTTAATGGTAATTCTTCTAGCAATACAAGTGCTGATGGTACCATATAATTCGCTAAACTTTCTGAAACATAAGAACGAATTTCTGAAAGATGAATCGTTTCCTTCTCTTCGGCAACAATATAAGCAATGATTCGTTTATCATTTGGGCGGTCTTCTCGTACCATTACTACTGCTTGCTTAATATTTTCATGGCGTTGTAATACCATTTCAATTTCAGCTAATTCAATTCGAAAACCACGAATTTTAATTTGATGATCTGCGCGGTTCATGTACTCTAAAACACCATCACTGCGCCATTTTACTAGATCACCTGTACGGTACATGCGCTGCCCTGGTTTTCCATAAGGATTTGCAACAAACCGTTCAGCTGTTAACTCTGGTTTTCCTAAATATCCGCTTGCAAGTCCTTCCCCTGCAATATATAATTCACCAATAACTCCAGGTGGAACTGGTTGTAACCCTGCATCCAATACATACACTTCTGTATTGCAAATTGGCTTTCCGATAGGAGGTATCCCCTTTTCACTTTCATCAATGTTCATGAAGGTAGACCAAATCGTCGTTTCAGTTGGTCCATATAAATTAGTTATTGAGCAGCCTAATTCTCTTAATTTATTTGCTAAATGCCCTGGAAGAGCTTCACCACCAACGAGCACATTTAGCCCTTGTATCCTCTCTGGATATTCAGTTACTAACGCCTGCCAGAGCGTCGGTGTAGCTTGCATAATTGTCACTCTTTCTTCTTGTAACAGCGCCGTTAACGCCGAAGGTTCTTGAATTACCTCTTTTGGAGCAATTGTTATACTTGCACCGCTAATAAGAGGTAAATAAATTTCTAGAGCAGAAATATCGAACGCAAATGTTGTAACTGCTAATAAATGATCATGTTCATGTAACGAAAACTTTTGTTGCATAGCCATTAAAAAGTTACTTAAACCTCTCATAGGAACAATTACACCTTTTGGGTTACCCGTTGAGCCTGAAGTATATATTGTATAGGCTGGGTTTAAAAGTGATACATCATTCTTACATTCTATATTCATACGAGAATATGTATGTAATGCTAGTTTCGTTTCTTCGTTATCTAATACAATTTTTTTCATATCATTTTCTATAACTAACTTAGATGAAACAGATGAATGTGTTATGATACAAACTGGTTTTGCATCATTTACTATATAATTGATTCGCTCGGCTGGATATTCTGGATCTATCGGTAAATACGCTGCACCAGCCTTTAAAACTGCTAGCATACTAACTATCATTTCCGTTGATCTTTGAAATACTAAAGCTACAAACTGATTTGGTCGTATTCCTTCTTCTACTAAATAATGTGCTAGTTCATTCGCTCGTTCATTTAGCTCTTTATACGTAAAGTTTACACCGTCACAAGTAATCGCTAGTTTATTTGGAGTTTTTTGCACTTGTTTTTCAAATGATATAGGTAGACTGATTAACTCATCGTCTTCCTTCGTTTTATTCCATTCCAATAAAACTTTATGATTTTCTTCAGGAAGAGTAATGTTTATGCTTCCAATCGACGCGTCTTTTTGATATGTACTTATCATTAATTCTAATACATTCATAAATCTCTCTTTATGCAGCGTTAGTTCCGCGCCATTATATACTTCCGGATTCGCATCAAAATGAATCATTAGCTCAGTTTCATCGAAACGTTTATAAACATTTATTGATAAATCATCGACAGGTCCGGCTGACAAATTATGTGTAATACCATGATTCCCAGCAAAGTTAAGCCCATAATCAAAAGGCATCACATTCACTAATGGCCCGAATAACCTTTGATTTTCGCCTAGTAACTTTAAATCTCTCCTTAATTCTTCATGACGATATTTATGATGACGACGTACGTCTCGGATTTCTTTAGAAACTTGCTGTAATAATTCTGCAAGAGTGATATTTGGAGTTACAGTGAGACGAAGTGGTACTAAATTCATTACCATGCTCGGTGTATAAATAGATGCTGAACCGAGACGCCCCATCATCGGTAAACCTAAAACAATATCATTTGCACCTGTTAATTTATGCATATATATACTTGTTACAGCGACAATAAATTCTGGCCAACTTGTTAAAGAAACATTAATATCTTCTAGTAAAGTTTTCGTACTAGAACTAGATAAATAAGCTGTTTCACGTAAAAATCCATTTGATGTTCTCGGTGCTCGTTCTGCCAAACTTACAACTTCTGGTTCATCCGCAAATTTTTCTAACCAAAAAGCACGATCTTCCTGAAATTGTTTAGACTCACGATATTCCATATCTTCTTGCACAACTTTTGCAAGAGAACCAAATGTCTTTTCATTCTTGTTTGTTTCTTCTATAAGTGATGTATACTCATTCGCTACCTTTTGGCTAAGAAGTGAAAATCCATAGCCATCCATCACAATGTGATGGATGCGCTGATACCAAAAGAAACGATTATTTTCAACTTGAATAAGTGCTTCAGTAAATAAAGTATCTTTTTTCAAATCGACTGGCATAGATAAATCATTTTTCATCCATGCTTTAGCAGCCTCTTCAGGATTTTCTTCTTTACGAACGTCAATAAAATGCATATGAAACTGTGATTCTTCAATAACTTGCCATGGGCCAATTTCATCCTCTTCGAAGCGAACATGAAGTGCTTCTGCTTCCATTACAACTTTACGTACAGCTAATTCAAAAATGTCTTGATGAATATTTCCGTTTATTTCTACATATTCCCCAGTATTATAAATTGGATTAAGTGGATCTAATTTTTGCGCAAACCACATACCAGACTGCGCAGATGATAACGAATGACGAACCTTTTGACTATTAGGCATTCTTCACTACCCCTTTATTATGTAGTCTATATTAAAGTACACGTTCTGTTTGCAGAGATAATAAGCGGTGCCAATCAACAACCGTTGGGTTCTCTGCTAAATCCGCAAAAGTAATCTCCTTTCCTTCGCGACGCCACTTCTCTACTAAACTCATAATTCTGACCGAATCAAGTCCTCTATTTAATAAATCTTCATCCGTCTCAACACTCTCTACCGGTTCGCGAAGTAATTGTGCAACTAGTTCATGTACTTCCTGTAAAGTGATTCCTTTACTCTCATCACCTTTTGCACTTTGTAAATCTTTTAACAGTAAGTTAGTTGATGTCGTTACTGCACATCTATTAGATGCATACGCTAACGCTTGTTTATGATGCTCTAGTGAAAAATCAGCAACTGCATCTGCTACAAAGAACGGCTGAATTCCATCCATAAATGCTTCACAAGCTGTTAATAGGCAGCCAATATGCGCATAAATACCGCAAATAATGAGTTGATCTCTTCCTTGTTCGTTTAAAATTTCTAATAGATTTGTCTTTTTAAATGCACTATATCTCCATTTTGTTAGGAATATATCATCCTCATCAGGAGTAAGTTCATCAACAATTTTCTTTTTATCTGGTCCAGCAGGAATACCGTCACCCCAAAAGTCTTGTAATAACCCTCGTTGTTCTAACGTTTGTCCACCTGGTTGAGCTGTATAAACAACTGGTATACCAAGTTCCTTACATTTTTCTCTTATCACCTTAATATTTGAAATGAGTTCTACTTTTGGCGATTCTTTATCGCTATATGCATCAAGAAAATATTCTTGCATGTCATGGATTAAAAGAACCGCACGTTTTGGATCCGGCGTCCAGTTCACTTTATTTTTTGGTAGTTCGGATTCAACTGGCATTTTGTATACTGAAATAGATGGGATAGCCATCTAATCACTTCCTTCCAATTTTTATATTTTTATCGTTTTACCGTAATAAGTTTCTCAGCAATGACTTTACGTAACTCTTTTTTACTTACCTTTCCAACACCTGTTTGCGGAAATGCTTCAATAAATTCAATTCGATCTGGAATCTTATAAGCTGCTATACCGCGTTCTCTTAAAAACATTTTTAATTCACTTACAGTCGGAGCTTGTCCGCGAGCTATTACAAATGCACAAGTACGTTCTCCTAAATAGTCATCAGGCATCGATACAATTGCTACATCATGCACTGCATCATGTGCTAATAAATGATTTTCCACTTCTTCCGCGGCAACTTTCTCACCACCACGATTAATTTGATCTTTATCTCTTCCTTCTACAATGATGTAACCTTGTTCATTTACTTTCACAAGATCTCCTGTGCGATAAAATCCATCCTTTGTAAACGATTGTGCATTATGCTCTTCTGCTTTATAATAACCACGAATTGTATATGGCCCTCTTGTTAATAAACTACCTACTTCGCCAGGTTTTACATCGTTGTCATTTTCATCAACAACTCGTACTTCATCGAGTGCAGACATTGGTCTACCTTGTGTATGAATAATAATTTCTTCAGGATCATCTAATCTTGTATAGTTCACTAATCCTTCCGCCATACCGAATACTTGCTGTAACGTACATCCAAATGTAGGGCGTATACGTTTTGCAACTTCAGCACTAAATTTCGCGCCACCTACTTGAATCACTTCTAGACTCGATAAATCGTTATTACGTGAAGATGCAGCATCAAGCCATATCATTGCTAATGGCGGTACGAGAGCAGTAATCGTAACTTTTTCTTTTTCAATAAGTGCAAATGCCTCATCTGGACTACCTCCAGTTGCCAACACAACTTTTCCACCCGCATAGAAAGTTCCAAATGTTCCAGGAGAGCTCATCGGGTAATTATGTGCTACTGGAAGAACGGCCATATAGACACTCTTTGCACTTAAATTACAAATTTCAGCGCTAACACGTAAACTATAAATATAATCATCATGCGTTCGAGGAATTAATTTAGAAAGTCCTGTTGTCCCCCCTGATAATTGGAGAAACGCAACATCACTTGGCTGAACTTCTGGTAATGGAACGGGATCTATATATAAATCACTTATGTTCACAAATTCTTCTTCTTCTCCCACTACAATTACATGTTGTAAAGTTGGCACTTTCTCTTTCACTTCTCTTGCTAGTTTTCGATAATCAAAACCGAGAGCTTTATCTGAAATAACGTAAGCACTCGCCTCACTAAACTCACAAAAATAACTAATTTCACTGCTTCGATGTGAAGGTAATGCAAAAACAGGAAGTGCCCCAATTCGAAATAGCGCAAAACATACTTCGAAAAACTCAATAACGTTAGGTAGCTGGATTACAACTCGATCCTCTTGCTTTATTCCTAAATTCAGTAGCCCTGAAGCTAATCGATCTACTTTTTTATCAAACTCACTATACGTAATATGCGTATTACCACTTACAACTGCAATTTGATCGCCATATTTTTCAGCTCGCTCTCTTAACATCCCGCCAAATGTTTCCCCAAGCCAACACCCTTCCTCTCGATAACGATCAGCAAATTCTTTTGGCCATTTTGTATAACCTGTTAGCATTCTTTCTGCCCCCCTACTTTTCATTAAGTGAACTATCATTTAATCCTAATGCTTTCAACATTGTTTGGAACTTAGCTGATGTTTCTGCTAATTCATCTTCTGGTTTTGACTCAGCAACAACGCCCGCTCCTGCATATAAACGGAGTGTATTTTCTTGTACTTCAGCACAACGAATTGTAACAATCCATTCACCGTCTCCATTTAAATCACTCCACCCTAGCATTCCTGTAAAGAATTCACGGTCAAATGGCTCAATTTTTTGAATCGCCTCTCTCGCTTCTTCCATCGGTGTGCCGCAAACTGCTGGCGTCGGATGAAGAGCAATTGCTAATTCCAAAGAAGTAGTATTCGGATCCTTTAGTTCACCTTTCACTTCAGTAGATAAATGCCACATCGCTTCACTATGAATAACGGATGGCTTTTCCGGAACATGTAATGTATGACAGTACGGACGAAGCGCTGCAGCAACTGCTTCTACTACTACCGCATGTTCATGTAAATCTTTTGGAGAAGAAAGTAATTCCTCTGCTCTTCTCTTATCTTCAACTGAATCCTCACTACGTGGCCTTGAACCAGCTAACGGATTAGAAATAACTTGCATACCATTACGTGAGACGAGTAATTCAGGGCTCGCTCCAATTAACGTCTTACTATTCTCATTTTCATCTTTCGATACATTCACAGCAAATGTATATCCATGCTTATTATGCGCTGCTAATTCTCGAAGAAGTTTTTGCTTATCAATCTTTTCGGAAGAATTAACATCTAACGATCTGGATAGAACGATTTTCTTTAAATCCCCGCCCTTTATTTTTGCAATTCCTTGCTTCACACCATTCATATACACTTCAGGCGCTGGTACAGGCGTCATTTCGAATGTTAAGTTCTCATTTATTTCAAGCTGATTTGTTGTATCCAATTGTAATCGCTCAGAAGTCCTACTATATTCTGGTACGATAAGTTGGACTTCTTTTCTACGATCAAATGGCAAAGCACCGACAACGATAGGATTCGGATTTCCGGCTTGTTTTGCATTACATAATACTGCTTGTACAAGTTCTGGGAAACTTTCAATTTCATGATGCTTTACTGTAGTAAACTCTCCTTCTGCTAATATCGTTCGAGTTGGTGAAGCGAAAAAGAATGAAGATTCAGTCTTATAATCTTCTAGTAATTTTTCTGACAGTTCCTTTACAGCCGTAAATTCCTTCATTGTATAGTAACCCCCTGAATTTTTTATTAAACGCCTAATGTAGCTCCGCCATCAACACATAAATTATGCATTGTAATATGACTAGCTTTATCTGAAGCTAAAAACAATACTGCTTCAGCAATTTCTGAAGGCTGTGCAATTTTTTGTAACGGTATACCAAGTCTATATGTACTTTGAGAACCAGCAATTATATTTTTTTCTCCATTCTCATCAGCCCATAGTAGCCTTTGCATTTCAGTTTCAGTAGAACCTGGAGAAACTACGTTACAGCGAATGTTATACGCTGCAAGTTCTAATCCTAAACATTTCATAAACATCGTCGTAGCAGCTTTTGATGCAGCATATGCAGCCATCTCCATTCTCGGCGTATTTGCTGCATTTGAACCAACTGTAACAATTGTCCCTGACTTTCTTTGCATCATATGTTTACTTACTGCTCGGGACATATAGAAAACTCCTGTAGAATTTACAGAAAATGTTTTATTCCAATCTTCATCACTTAACGAGTGAATCGCTCCCATACGTAAAACCCCTGCAACATTTACTAATATATCTATTGGCGCTATTTCATTTTCAATATCATTTACCATCTGTTCAACTGCGGTACTATCACTCACATCTAAGCAAAACGTTTTCAAATGTATTTCATTTAAGAGTTCGTTTAATCCCTCTTCATTTTGATCAACCGCAATAACTGTAGCTCCTCTTTCTAAAAACATTTTAGCAACAACACTACCTATACCTTGAGCTGCACCTGTTACTAAAACAGTTTTCCCATCAAATTCCCCTAAGTTCATTTCCTCTATCCTTTCATTTAAAAATCAATCTAATTAAACAAATAATAATAATGATAATGATTATCATTATTGATGTAAAAAATAATACACTTACTAAACTAATTGGTCAAGTGTACTTTTCATTAAAATATTATTCATTGATAATGTTTTTCATTTAACGTTCTTACACCGAAATGATAATCTTTCTCAATAAACTTGTCAACCTATTTTTATTTTTCAGATAAAAAATTTAGTGCTTTTCAATACAATTACATCTAAAAGTATTAATAAATACTTACATTAATACTTTAATTCTTACCCCTCTTTGTAAAAATTGAAGATGATAAACTGAAGATCTCTTCAGTTACAAAGCCTTAACAAAAAGTCGAGCATTTATTTTCTCAATATTTGTCTGAAAATATATCTTGCAAACATCAATTCATATTTTCTTTATTATTTAAGATTTAATACATATTTCGAATACGATGTATCGATTTATTATATTCCAATATAATCCAAACGGATATTTCACTCACTTTTATATCAAAAAAAATAAAAAGTAATTTAACCTTGTTAAAATAACTCAAAAAAGCACCCTATTTAACAGGATGCTTTTTCGTAACTATAGTGTTATAGAAGATTTATATACTTATGCTACGCTGCGATACTCTTCTTCTTGTTCTTTTTTCTGTTTAGGTGCTCGAATTAAAATTGCGATAATGAATGACACGACACATAGTACACCAATCACCATAAAAGTTGGTTTGAATCCACCTAGAAGTGCACCGATAAAGGAACCTGCAAGCGCTCCAAATCCAAATCCTTGATACACAATTCCGTAATTCTTACTATGGTTTTTCATACCGAAGAAATCACCAACAATAGCTGGGAAAATAGTAATATTTCCACCAAAGCAAAACGCTACACTTGCTACACATACGAAGTAGATACCGTAATTCAAATCTACGAAACTTAGAACTAATACCGAACTCGCCATAACCACAAAAGTACCCGTAACAATTTTCAAACGACCAATCTTATCTGATAACGGTCCTAGAATAATACGACCTAATGTGTTAAATATTGCAACCATAGCCACCGCATTAGCTGCTGTCGCTGCACTAAGCCCTACAAGTTGAACACCAATGTCTTTTACCATACCAATTAAGTATAAGCCACTCATACATGATGTAAATAACATGATGAATAATAAGTATACTTGTTTTGTGCCTAACATTTCTTTCATTGTATATTCATGAGTGTTTGTTTCCTGAACTGCACCTTGATCAGCAGCTTGATGGATTAAACAAGCTCCAAGGACAATCATGGCTGTAACAATTAAACCCCAATATATAAACGCTTGCGATACACCAACGGAATCAATTAACTTTGCATTTATATATTTGAAAATTAAGCTACCTGTACCATATGCAGCTACAGATATACCAGAGATTAAACCTTTACGTTCAGGGAACCACTTAATTAAATTAGATAGTGAAGTAATATAAGCTGTACCATCTGCGTAACCTACAACAACTCCTGCTAGTACATAAAGCAATATTAACGAAGAAGCTTGTGAACTAAGTACTAATCCTAGTCCTAATGCTAGTCCAGCTATCATAATAAGTTTACGAAGTCCCCATTTTTCTTGCAATTTACTTGCAAATAAAGTTGAAAATGCTAAGGAAAGACTAGTAATTGAGAAAGTTATCGCAACCGCGTTAAGACTCCAACCGTATTTACTAACTAAAGGCTGATTGAATAAACTCCATGTATATATCGTTCCAAGTCCCATTTGAACTATTACTGTACCAAGGACAACAAGCCATGGATTAACCTTTGATTTTTTCATACCTTTCCGCCTCCTCTTTCTATTTCAATGCTTTTCGCTAAGTCTTGTTTTTTTATGTTCATTTTGGTCATCTCTTTTGATTTAACACCTTCATTGTATAAGATGTTTTCAGTTATGTAAGCACTTACAAGACAAGGCGTCAAAAACATGGAATCAGTTACAGAAAACGAAGGATGAAATACAAAAAAATGTTTTTTAAATACGTAATAGTTGTTCATATTGTTTTGTATAAGTTAAATTTACATATGTTTTTGAATCCTTTTTTCAATAGTAAAACAATAAAACCGTCTCTTTAATAAACATTAAAGAGACGGTTTTATTAAATTAATTCATAAGCCTGACTTTCTTTATACATTTATAATTGTTTCTTCAAATGTAATAATTGGCTCTACAAATTCCATCATAATGAAAGCGTTTTTAATACGTCTTGTTAAAACTTCTTTTAATTCTGCACACATAGACTACAAATATTTTTTTGATAAATAAAACTAAATATTCACTAATATACTTATACGTGGTTTAATATATATAATAAAAAATATTTCTGTCTTTAATGAGGAGGTACTATGAAAGCAAACGTAGGGGATACTATACTTTTTCAACGAAACAATTTAAAGATTACAGGATCTGTACTAAAACTTTATACTGAATCGGTCTTAGTTGAAATTACAAATGTAAGCGGTGGTACTTTTGAATTTGAACGAACAATTGTAAATCATAAAAACTATAAAATATTAAATACGAATACATAAAGTGAAACTTTAATCAGTGGGGGTTTTGTTCATCCCCCACTGATTATTAGTTGAACCAATCAGACGTTTACGGACAGCCTGACTCCCACCTAACTTCTTTGCTCCAACTGAATTTTGAGGTGGGAGTTTTACTGTCGGTTAACGCGTGATAGAACAACACAAAATAGCCCCTGCCCACCAGCAGCGGCTATTTTATATGAAAATACTTCATTAGTTTATATATCCTAAAACACTTACAATCTTACTCGCTTTTAAATTATTAATATGATAATAAATTTCTAAACCTCTTCTCTCAGCTCGTAACACTTTACCTTTCATTTTTGATAAATGTTGCGAAACAGTCGATTGTGGAATATTTAGTAATTCTGTTAGTTGTGTTACGTTACAAGTTTTTCTCGTGCTTAATTCATTTACAATTTGTAATCGGATTGGGTGCGCCATAATTTTTAAAATATCTACATCTTCTTCTGAAACTAAACTTTTTCTCATTTCACTCGTATATGTTGTCATAAGACATTCCCCTTTTATATGAATTCCTTTTATTTAGATCTATTTCCAAAATATTTAAAACTCCGATGTGAAACCTTTATATAAAAATAATAGAATTTTAAATTTTTAAAAACAGAACGAAATACAATTCACTTTATTTATTTGGTACATATACATAATACAATGTTAATATGTGCTCTATGTGAAGTTAGCATAAATTTATAATGAAGATTTTTCAAATAATTCACATCTAACTATATACTCCCTCATAACACTATCCAGTGATTTTAACATATTTTAGGCGTTTGTATATACTATATACAAAATAAATGTTATTTAGGGGGAATTCAAATGCCTACAATGTTACAAGAAGAAGTTGAAGAAGCGCGCGAAACATATGTCAGTCGTATCATTTTGGTCGGTGGATCGGCTTTATTTTTAGTAGGTGGTGTTATCTCGGCAATTTCGGCTTTTAAAGCTTATAATCGGTTGGAAAATACGCCTCCTTCTACAGATAACTCATAGGTGAATTATCTAATTTTGAATAACAAATAAAGAGGCTGTCCCCAAAGATGCTTTTTAGCCAAAATCGTATAAAAAGTGAAAGGCAGAAATGTTGATTTTATAACATTTCTGCCTTTTCGATTTCATGTGATCTTACTTCGAAAGAGACTTATGAGACAGTCCCTTTATTTTATCAAAAGTTCTATACTAAAGAATCGCAAATAATATGAATTACAATTGAACTTACTTCACCACAAACCGTGTCTGACTACACCCATCCTTCTGCTTCGTTACTTCTAATACAGCTGGCATTGCGTTTTTCAGCTCTTGAACGTGTGAGATTACACCAATAAATCGACCTGATTTTTGTAAGTCAATTAAGGCGTCAACCGCTTTTGTTAATGACTCCTCATCTAATGAACCGAATCCTTCGTCGATAAACATCGTTTCGATTGAAATACCGCCTTCATACGCTTGAATGACGTCTGCCATGCCGAGCGCTAAGCAAAGTGAGGCATTGAATTTCTCGCCGCCAGATAATGTTTTTACATCGCGTGTTTGGCCAGTATATGCGTCGTATACATCTAACCCTAATCCACTTTGACGATTTCTCTTTTCAACTCGTTCACTTCGTTTTAAATAAAATTGTCCATTTGATAATTTACGTAATCGTTCGTTTGCAATTTGAACAATTTGTTCTAAATACTCAATTAAGATGTAACGTTCAAATGATATACGGCTTTCGTTATCACCTTTCATTACTTCATATAAGTCAACAAGTTCTTGGAAAGCTTTTTCTTCCTCATGAATTTGCTCATCAATACGTCTAATATTTTCATGTAAATCAGAAATATAAGTTACCGCATTTTGCGAACGTTGACGTTTTTCTTTAATGATATCAAGGTTAATTTCTAGTTCTTTAATGTGTTCACCTAACGCCGTAATATCCATATACTCTTTATCTTTTAATTCAGCATGTAACTCTTCAATTTGTTTTGCAAGTACTTCAAGAGATGAATAATAGCTTTGAATTTCTTTTTGTAACATATCCATCTCGGCATCACTTAATTTCGCTTCTTTATACGTAATTTGATCTGTAAATCCACTCTGTTCAAGCTCTTTCATAAAGCGCGTGAAAGTCTCTTCTTTCTTCGATTTTGCACTTTCAAATTGATTAGAAGCACCTTCCTGTTCTGCTTGAATACGTATATTTTCATTTTGCCAATGTTGATACGCCTCCTGCACTTTCTTCCATTCGTCCTCCATTAATTTGAGCTCATGCATAGCTTGGTCAAACTGGACTTTCCAAGCTTGGACTGTTTGTAAGTTTTCAGGAATGTTTTTCTTATCATGTTCATATGACGTACGAAGCTGCATACAATCCATTTCTATACGGTGCTGTTCTGTTTCTACCTCATGTTTTTGTTTCTGAAGTGCATCTACTTTTTCTTCTATGCTTTTTATTTTCGCAGCTGTTTGCTTACGCGTTTCTTCACTTGCTTTTAACGTATTCACTTCAGTTGCTAATTGTTTTCCTTTTTGAACAAGCGCACTATATGTTTCAGCTAATTCTTCTGAGCGATAGCCTCGCTTCTTAACCTCTTCTATTACTTGCTCATATTGAAGATGATAGAAATTCCATTTCTCCTCTAATTGAACAAATAGTTTTTCAGCAATATTTTTCTTATCTCTTAAATCATTTAACACTTTTTCATCGATCGCATCACTTTGCTCTGTAGCTTTTTTCGGATGGGTCGTACTACCACATACTGGACAAGATTCACCATCATGTAAATGAAGAGCTAATATACCAGCTTGTTCACTTAACCAGCGACGTTCCATATTTTCATATGCATTCACTGCCGATTGCATGTTATTATATGCCGCTTCTTTTTCTTTCTCGAATTTTTGTTTTTCTTGCCAAACATCATATGCTTGCTTTAAAACTTTTGCATCTTCTCGCATATTCGTTAGTTCTTCTACTTTAGCTACGTATTGTTCAAGTGCTCGTTCTAATTGCTGTAATTCATCAGACATTAGCTGTTTATGATTTGTATGCACTTCTAATTGTTGCTCTAAATTTTGCATACTTACTTTTAATTTCCCTACTTGAACTTCTGCATTTTGTAAATTCAACTGTTTCTCAGCCAATGATGCAATAATCGGTTGTAACTCTTCTAATCTTTGAACAAGTTTTTTTGCATTTTCTCTCTCAGGTTCTTTATTCTTTACTGCTTCATATTTCTCCTGAGCAAGTTTAAAGTTATTCGTTATATTTTCTTTTTTAGCGATTATTTGTTTTAACAAACTTTCAACTCTCTGCTCATTTTGCATTGCTTCTTCATACCATTGTTCAAATGGTAATAAGCGCTTCGCTTGTTCCGCACGTTTAAAAGATGTTTCTTTCATTTCAATGACTGTACGGTTTTCTTGTAATGTATTATATTTCTCATTCTTTTGTTGTAAATCTATAAATTTCTCATTTACAGACTTCGCTGCATGAAAACGTGTTTCAGCATCCTTTAATTGCTTCGTTTGAATATCTTGTTCTACTTGTAATTGCTCCACCTCTGCCTTATACGCAGCTGTCTCTTGTTCTAATGCCTCTACTACTTGATGCGTATTTACATGGTCTTGTTCCACTAATGTCTCTAATAATGCTCCATCACGAATTGGTAATTTAAAAACATTACGGAAATATAACTCTCGCTCTTTCTGTTTTTCTTGTAAGACGTCTTTCCATTGTTTTCGTTTTTGGTCAAGTAACTCACGCATTAACTTATAACGATCTGTTTTAAAAATACGACGCAAAATCTCTTCTTTGTTTTCTGTCTCAGATGTTAATAGTTTTCGGAATTCCCCTTGCGGTAACATAACAATTTGGCTAAATTGATGTTTACTTAAACCAATTAAATCTTCTACTTTTTTATTTACATCCGTTACATGGAAACGATCAACAGCCGGAATCTTCTCTTCATCAATTACTTCATATAATTCTACTGCATGTCCCGTAATCGTCTTGTTCCCTTGTTTTTTATGTCCCAGTTGTCGTTTTATTTCATAACGTTTCCCTTTTAACTGAAAGGTTAATTCTACGCTTGTATACACATTATCATCAGCAAATTGACTGCGGAGCATGCTCGTATCACTTCGTTCTTCTCCGCTTGCCTCACCATATAAAACATAACAAATCGCATCAAAAATCGTTGTCTTTCCGGCGCCCGTGTTTCCAGAAATGGCGAAAATACGATGCTCTCCCAAATCGTCAAAATCAATTACTTCTTTCTGTTTATATGGGCCAAATGCCGTCATAATAAGCTGAATCGGTCTCATCCTCGTTCACCTTCCCGTTCTTGCACTGTTTGTAATACTTCTACAAATAGACGTTCTTTCTCTTCTGATAAATCTAAGCCTTTCATTTCTTTATAAAAAGCCTTTAATAATGATAAATCATCCATTTTATGTCTTGAAACAGTTAATTCATTTGACTCAGTGAACTCTCGTCTTTGAATGGCTCTTTCAACATGCATTGCATTTGGATAAACAGAGCGTATTTTTTCCATTGGCTGCAAGACAGGATTTTCATCTAATAATTTTACAAACACGTAATCTTCACTTACTGGATGTTGTAACAATTCATCTATTTTCGCTTCTACTGTTCGCATTTTACGGCGTGGTGTAAGTAACCTTTTTTCAATTGTTACTTCACCTTGCTCGTCCAATTCCACAATATAATATCCTTTTTTATGTTTTTCTTCAGAAATAGAATATGCAAGTGGAGAACCTGAATACCTGATTGTCTCATTACGTACGAAATGCGCTTGATGTAAATGTCCAAGCGCTGTGTAATGAAACTTATCAAAATAATGACTATTCACGTATTCAGCACCACCAATTGAAAGCGGTCGTTCAGCATCACTTGTATTCTCTTCCGCTTCGCCCGCAGAAGTTACAAATGCATGACCAACAAATACATGTCTAGCTTCTTTATCCATCGTTTCAGAAAGTTCATTCATAAAAATACGCATCGCATCATCATGAGAACGTACGTCTTCGTTTTTCAATACATGTCTCACTATGCTTGGATCCGCATAAGGAATGAGATGGAAGTGAACCTCCCCATATTCATCATTTAATATAATTGGCTCATATGGAAATTGAAATTGCCCCACAATAAATAATCCTTGTTTCTTCATTAAACTACTTCCAAAATGAATACGATCTGGACTATCATGGTTTCCTGCGACTGCAATAACTGGTGTTTGTAAATCAATCACTATTTTTTGCAGCACATCATTTAATAAGTCTACTGCTTCCGTAGGTGGAATTGCTCGGTCATATAAATCCCCTGCAATAATTACGGCATCTGGTTTTTCTTCTTCAACAGCTTGTACAAACTGATCTAATACAATCTTTTGATCTTCAGTCATATACACGCCATGAACAAGCTTTCCTAAATGCCAATCGGCTGTATGAAATAACTTCATGGTTTCCTGCTCCTTTTAATTTACTGAATTTAGTGATACAAGTTGATAGTTTATTGTAGTTTTTCCGTTCTCCCATTCTAACTTTTGTATCATTGCACTACCGATTCTTTCTTCATTTGATTTATATAAAGGTAATATTTCTTGAACTGTAAATAAGTGATAACCATCCAATTTTAATTGAAATATGTTTTCTTCTATATGTAATCTTACTTCTTTTTCATTTGAAATAATTTTTGTGTGCATCTCAAATTTCATGATAGATACAACCCCTTTTTCTAATCTCTACACTATTAATAGTATATTGGCTATGCAAGATTGACAAGTAAATACACGGTAAAGTACATACTTTTCTATTGCGATATGTTTTTTTAATTTCACATATAATACGGTATGTGAAATTTTATTCTTTCCAAAAATAAAAATGTCTCATATGACATCTTTATTTTTGGATAAATTCTTTCATTACATAATATAAAACTGTAATGAAAACAATCGCTACAAAAAATGAAAATACTGCAACAATGTACCCATCTTTATTTAATAAAATGCAAAAAGAAATAGATATGATAAAAATCGGAAATACAAGTCGTACTTTATCCTTCACTTCCTCTGTCGTATCTGTATGATGAAAATATTGCGTTATCCCTATCATTAAAGAAGACAAAATAATCACCGACAATAGTAAAGGTACTGGCATTCCGATTTCTCCTTTCTCTATTTCTAATGAAAAGCAATTTTTCTTTCATTATAATCACTTCAAATACTCTTTTCGAAGTGATTATGTACAATTTACACATATATAATAGCGTGTTTATCATGGTAACTTCAAATAATTACAATTACAGTAATGTTGTAATATTCATTTTCAACCTCCAAAATCCTGCAAATATAACTCGTCAAAATATGCAGTGGATAAATTAACATATACCGCCAACTTTAGACAAAATTTATAAAGGACATTTCAGTACGTATAAAGAATTAAGAATAAGAAGATATGTAAGGGAGGATGAATCATGACTGAACACGTTTTATTTTCTGTTAGCGAAAACGGCGTTGCATCAATTACTTTAAACCGCCCAAAAGCACTTAATTCTTTATCTTATGACATGTTGCAGCCAATTGGGCAAAAACTGAAAGAGTGGGAAAATGATGAGCAAATTGCGCTAATCGTATTAAAAGGAGCTGGCACAAAAGGTTTTTGTGCAGGTGGCGATATTAAAACTCTTTATGAAGCACGTTCAAATGAAGCTGCATTGCAGCATGCGGAACGTTTCTTTGAAGAAGAGTATGAAATTGATACATATATTTATCAATATAAAAAACCGATTATCGCTTGTTTAGATGGAATTGTAATGGGTGGTGGTGTCGGTCTTACAAATGGTGCGAAATACCGAATTGTAACTGAGCGTACGAAATGGGCAATGCCAGAAATGAATATCGGCTTCTTCCCAGACGTTGGTGCTGCTTATTTCTTAAATAAAGCTCCAGGGTATGCCGGCCGCTATGTCGCTTTAACAGCATCTATTTTAAAAGCTTCTGACGTATTATTTATAAACGCTGCTGATTACTTTATGACATCTGATTCATTACCCAAGTTCCTTACTGAACTGGAAAGTGTAAATTGGCATAAAGAAGACGATGTACATACTCATTTAAAAGAAGTCATCCGTACATTTGCAACTGCTCCAACATTAGAAAGCGAGCTTGCTCCTTCATTAGAAGAAATTAATTCACATTTTGCATTCGATACAATTGAAGAAATTATTCATTCATTAGAGAAAGATCAAAGTTCCTTTGCTTTAAAAGCGAAAGAAACGTTATTATCAAAATCTCCTATTTCACTAAAAGTAACATTAAAACAGTTTATTGATGGACAAAATAAGTCCGTTGAAGAATGTTTCGCTACTGACCTTGTACTTGCTAAAAACTTCATGAGACATGAAGATTTCTTTGAAGGAGTACGATCTGTTGTCGTTGATAAAGACCAAAATCCAAATTATAAATATAAGCAGTTAAGTGATGTTTCAGAAGAAGATGTAAATCGGTTCTTTAACTTACTTAATGCGTAAAGTGAGAATTTAATAAGTAGGGTTTATCTCCCTCTTATTATTAGTAGAAGCAATCGCCCTTTCATACGGGATTAAATTGAGGCTATATAGTCGTATAATTACACGCCTATATAGCCTTTTTCCTATTTAATAAATTTTAATAAAATTTAATTTTATTAAATCGAAATATGTGCTACACTATTTTTAATCAAATATTCTAAAAATAAAAAAGGAGGAGCGACTATGATTGAAAATTATTTTCTTTTCATCATTATGTCTATTTGTCTTATCATTTTACCCGGCCCTGATACTGCAATGGCTACGAAAAACACATTAGTTGCTGGTAAAGTGGGCGGGGTGAAAACAGTGTTCGGTACATGTATTGCACTATTGATCCATACTTTAGCAGCAGTAATCGGCCTTTCTGCACTTATTGTAAAGTCAGCTCTTTTATTTTCTATTTTCAAGTACGTTGGAGCTCTATATTTAATTTATATTGGTATTAAAGCCCTTTTAGCAGTAAGAAATAAAGAAGGCGTCGATACGAACGATATTTCTTTGCATAATGAAGACGAACACACTTCTTGCTTTCGTCAAGGGTTTCTTACGAATTTATTAAACCCTAAAGTTGCAGTCTTCTTTTTAACATTTTTACCGCAATTTTTAAATCCAAATCATAATACGTTTATCCAACTTCTCATAATGGGCCTTACTTACCTCATTTTAACAGTTATATGGTTCGCTTTTTATATATTTTTAATTGATAAAATTAGTGCTTTTATGAAAAAACCGAAGACGCAACGTTATATTCAAGGGTTAACAGGAATTGTCTTAATTGGTTTTGGTATTAAACTAGCTTTTGAAAAAAGTAATTAACAAAATGAAAACCACCACTATTAATAGTGGTGGTTTTCATTTAATAACTCATTTTGCTGTTTATTTTATATTAAAACCAGCGCTCAGTTACAACTTTTTTACGTGTATAGAATTGAACGCCATCTGTACCATTTGTACCTAAATCACCAAAGAATGACGCTTTATTTCCTGCAAATGCGAAGAATGCCATTGGTGCTGGAACGTTTACGTTTACACCGATCATACCCGCATCGATGTTATCACGGAACGTTTGTGCATGTTTACCGTTTGACGTATAAATAACCGCACCATTTGCAAATTTAGATTGATTTGTTAGTTTAATACCTTCTTCTAAATCTTTAACACGGACAATGCTTAATACTGGAGCGAAAATTTCATCTTGCCAAATTTTCATTTCTTGATTTACGCCATCAAAGATTGTCGCACCTACAAAGTAACCTTCTCCAACTTCTTCCTTAATTTTGCGGCCATCTACTAATAAAGTAGCTCCATCTGCTACACCGCTATTAATATAGCCCAATACGCGTTCTTTATGAGACTCACGAATTAATGGTCCAACATAATTATCTTCGTGGAAACCGTCACCTACTTTTAACTTCTTCGTCTCTGCTACTAGTACGTCGATGAACTCATCTGCAATTTCATCAACTACTGCTACTACTGAACATGCCATGCAGCGTTCTCCGCTACTTGCAAATGCGGATCCAATTACACCTTGCACTGTTTTCTCAAGATTGCAATCTGGCATTACAATCGCGTGGTTTTTCGCACCAGCTAACGCTTGTACACGTTTTCCATGTTTTGTACCTGTTTCGTATACGTAACGAGCTACCGGCTCAGATCCAACGAACGAAACAGCTTGAATATCTTTATTTTCTAAAATGCTATTTACAACATCTTTTCCGCCTTGTACTAAATTTAGTACGCCTTTTGGAAAACCAGCTTCATAGAATAACTCTACAAGTCTTTCAGCCAAAAGCGGCGTTCTTTCAGATGTTTTTAATACGAATGTATTACCACAAGCAATTGCAAGCGGGAACATCCATAATGGAATCATCATCGGGAAGTTAAACGGCGTAATTCCAGCAACAACTCCAATTGGGTAGCGCCAAATTGATCCATCAATGCCGCTTGCAATATTCGGAAGTGCTTGTCCCATCATTAAATTTGGAGTAGATGTTGCTAGTTCTACTGCTTCAATACCACGTTGTACTTCACCAGTTGCATCCGTTAATGTTTTACCATTTTCTAGCGTAATGATTTTTGCAAGTTCTTCTTTGTTTTCTTGTAAAAGCTGTAAATATTTATACAATTGTCTTGAACGATTCGGAACTGGTACTTTAGACCATGTTTCGTATGCTGCTTTTGCCGCTTCAACAGCTTTTTCAACATCTTCTTTCGGAGATAGCGGAACGTAAGCGATAATTTTTCCAGTCGCCGGATTTGGAACTGCTTCTACTTCTGTACCAGTAGATTCTACCCACTCACCATTAATATGATTTTTTACTCGTTTAATTTCAGTTGTAATCATTATATTCTCTCCTTTTTTATGATGTTTATAAGTCTATTATTTTTGATTAGAAATTAATTGTTCACTAACTTTCTTATATAAAGCAGCCATATCGTTTTCACCATACCCAGCTTCACTGGCTTCTTCATATACGTTTAATAGCATTTCGCTTACTGGTAAGTGAAGCTCACTTTCTTTCGCTAAATCTACTGCAAACCCTAAATCTTTCTTTAATAAATTTACAGTAAAACCTGGCTCGTAGTTTTCTGATGCAATAAAACTTTTATAATTGCGCTCATAAATTCTACTTTGACCATAGCTTACACTTAAAATATCAAACATTTTATCTAAATTCATATTGTTCTTTTTCGCTAATGTTAAAGCTTCACTCACACCAGCTGTATAAAAACCAATTAATAGGTTATTAATTAATTTAACTGTTGTCCCACTATCAATTTGCTCACTAACATGGAAAATGTTCGCACCTAATACACCCATGATAGATTCCGTCTTTTCATATACCTTTTTTGATCCACCAACCATAAATGTTAATGTACGGTTTTCAGCTCCAATTACCCCACCACTAACAGGTGCTGCTAAAAAGTCTACTTTCTTTTCCTTTGCAGCTTCCTCTAACTGTTTGTTTAACTGTGGAGATACAGTACTTGTATCAATTAAAACTACATTCGAGTGACTATTTTCAAATAATCCTTCTTCGCCAAAATATACTGCTTCAACAGCGCGAGGTGAAGGTAAACTTGTAAAAATTACATCGCATGTTTCCGCTAGTTTTGAAATTGATAAGCCGATAATTCCGCCTTCTTTTTCAAAAGAAGCTTCAGCATTTTTATTTAAATCCACACCATATACTGTGTAACTTGATTTAACTAAATTTTTAGACATCGGAAGACCCATGTTACCTAAACCAATAAAACCAATCTTTTTCATATCGCTTTCCTCCTATTTACACAATATACTTTCCGCGATTTATAATAGCTTTCGCAATTTCTCTCTTTTTTGTAAATACGTTCGTGTATAAAGGCACTAATAATTGACGAATTTCAGTTAAAATCACGTGTCTATCTTGTTCTTCTGTAATAGCCGCGGAAAGTATAGAAATCGCTGATTCTTCTACTTTGCGATAGCCTTCTTCACAAATAACGTCAGTTATCATTTGTTTCGTACGCTCTTTTTCTGCACCATTTTTACTAATTGCTTTACTCGTACGTAAAAATGCTGATTCCATGACGTACACGTCCGTTAACATATTTGATAATACACGTGAATATTCTTGCTCTTGATCAATTTTTAAACCTGGAGTTTTAGAGAGCGTTTTCAAAGATTGTTTCAACAATTTTTTCGCTAATAAAATGTAACGATGGTTTCTTTCGACATTTTCTACATCAATCTCTATTTCAGTATCTTCAATTTGTTCCATTTGCTTCATTAACATTTTGGCAACTGTTAATCTATTAATTTCGTTCGTCCCTTCAAAAATACGACTAATTCTAGCATCACGGTATAATCGTTCTACTTCATACTCTTGCATATAACCGTAACCACCATGAATTTGTACAGCTTCATCTACGATATGACCAAGTGTTTCAGAAGCATTTACTTTATTCAGTGCACATTCAATTGCAAATTGAGACATTTTCTTCATAAGATCTTCATCGCTCTCATGAATTGCTTCATCAATTACACCTGCTGTACGATACGCTGCACTTTCTGCTCCGTATGTAGCAATGATCATATTTGCAATTTTCTCTTGAATCATCGTAAAGTCTACTAATTCCGTTTGAAACTGTTTACGTTCTTTTCCGTATTGAACGGACAATCCAATTGCTTGCTTTGCTGTTCCAATATTTCCAAAGGCAAGTTTTAATCTAGCAAAGTTAAGAATATTAAGAGCTACGTGATGCCCTTTCCCAACTTCCCCTAAAACATTTTCAGCAGGTATGACAACATCTTCTAAAATAAGCGTCGCTGTTGAAGAACCTTTAATCCCCATTTTCTTTTCTTCTAGCCCAATAGATACCCCTTCACATGTTCTTTCGACAATAAACGCTGTCATTCCTTTATTTGTCTTCGCAAAAACAACGTATACATCTGCCATATGAGCATTTGTAATCCATTGCTTTTCACCATTTAGCTTCCAAGCAGTACCATCTTCATTTAATACTGCACTCGTTTTTGCACTTAAAGCATCAGAACCAGCATTTGGTTCAGTTAAAGCATAAGCCCCAATCCATTCTCCTGATGCAATTTTCGGCAAATATTTTTCTTTTTGTTCTTTCGTTCCGTAATATATGTAAGGCAATGTACCTACACCTGCGTGTATATTAAATGAAACGCTAAATGCACCAGCGTATCCCATTTTTTCTGCTACAAGCCCTGAAACTGCCTTTCCTAATTCAAATCCGCCATATTCTTCTGGAACCTCGATACTTAATAATCCAAGTTCTCCAGCTTTCTCAAACAATTGACGAGAAACTTTATAGTTATGTTGTTCAATATTCTCCATTTGTGGAACAATTTCTTGTTTAACGAATTGTTCAGTCGTTTTTGCGATTAAATCTTCGTCTCCTGAAAAATCTTCTGGCGTAAAGAAAGCATGATTCACATCTTTATTAAGTGAAAAAAATTCATCCCACGGTAACTTCGTTTTCTCCATCTGAATCCCCCTATCATTTCGGCCTTACTTGCTACTACATATGCTCGTCTACGATGAGTGGAATATCTTATTTTTGAAAACAGAAGGCGATGAATTTTCACATCAAGCAGTTTGTCTTGCCAAAGATGTATTCTCATCGCCTTAGTTGTTTTATCCCGCTTTAATGGGCAGTAAGACCCCGCCTCAAAATTCAGCGAAAGCAAAGAAGTTAGGCGGGGGGCGGGCTGCCCATAAAAGTCCGATTGGTTCAACTAATAATCAGTGGGGGATGAAGAAAACCCCCACTGATTAAAGTTTCACTTTATCTATTGATCCTCTGATAATACTGTTTTTGCAATTCCAGTATCTAGTTCTTCAAAGTCATGATATGAAATTGTTTCATATAACTCACTTCTCGTTTGCATATTAGAAAGTGCATCTTTTTGAGAACCAGTTTCCTTAATTAAAGTAAACACATTCTCATACGCTTTCGCTGCTACGCGAAGTGAAGTTACAGGATAAATAACCATTTGGAAGCCCATATTCGCAAATTCCTCTGCACTATAATACGGCGTTTTCCCGAACTCAGTCATATTGGCAAGTAAAGGTGCATTTACTTTACTATTAAATAGACGGAACTCTTCTTCTGATTGAAGCGCTTCTGGGAATATTGCATCTGCACCTGCTTTTACATAGGCGTTTGCTCTTTCAATCGCTTCATCCAAGCCTTCTACGCCGCGAGCATCTGTGCGCGCTACAATATATAAGCTCGGTGCAACTTCTTTAATCGCTTTAATTTTTTGAACTAATTCTTCTGTCGTAACGAGTTTCTTACCATTTAAATGTCCACATTTCTTTGGTAATTGCTGATCTTCAATTTGGACAGCTGCTACTTTCGCTTCCACCATTTCTACAGCTGTTCTCGCCACATTTAGTACACCACCAAATCCTGTATCAATATCAACAAGAACTGGTAAGTCTGTAGCCCTTACTAGATCTCTTGCTCTCTCTGCTACTTCAGTAGACGTCACGATTCCTAAATCAGGTAGCCCTTTACTTGCAGTATAAGCAGCTCCTGATAAATAAAGAGCTGAAAACCCTGTATTTCTCGCAACTAAAGCTGCCATTGCGTCATGAGCACCTGGAATTTGCAAAATTTCATTTGCTTCTACTAAAGCTCGGAAGCGATTCGCAAGCTCCTCTTGTGTTGACTGTTTATTCACAACCCAAGCCATTCTAAATTCCCCCTATTATTAAATTAAGAATAGATCTACAAATTCGTTTACGTTCATATTTTCTAGTTTCTCTTCATTTAAACAAGCTTCATGAATTTGTTCTTGTTGCTTACTAGAATAATGACCTGCCATATTTGCAGTGAATTTTTGAACAACTTTTGGAATTGCTTCGTCTCTACGGAAACGGTGACCAAGTGGATATTCACATTCCACGTTTTCTGTTTCAGTGCCATCTTTGAAATGGACTTGAACAGCGTTGGCGATTGAGCGCTTGTTCGGGTCAAGGTAATCTAAACTGTACTGTTTGTTTTCAACAACAACCATCTTATTACGTAATTCATCTACACGTGGATCATTTGCTACTGCATCCTCATAATCATCCGCAACGATATCCCCTTTTAATAAACCAATTGCCGTAATGTATTGTAAGCAATGATCACGATCCGCTGGGTTATTTAATGGACCTTCTTTATCAATAATACGAATTGCTGATTCATGCGTTGTAATTGTAATACGGTCAATTTCATCTAATTTCCCTTTAATTTCTGGATGTAATTTCACAGCACATTCTGCAGCTGTTTGTGCATGGAATTCTGCTGGATATGAAACTTTAAATAATACATTTTCCATTACATAAGAATCTAATGGTCTTGCTAATTTTAATTCTTGTTTATTGAATAATACATCTTGGAATCCCCAGCCCGGTGCAGATAATGCCGTAGGGTAACCCATTTCACCTTTTAGAGCAGTCATTGCAAGATGAACACCGCGGCTCGTTGCATCACCTGCTGCCCATGATTTACGTGATCCCGTATTTGGAGCATGACGATATGTACGAAGACTAGAATTATCAATCCATGCATGTGATAATGCATTAAAGATTTCTTCACGTGTTCCGCCAAGCATTTTCGCAACTACAGCAGTTGTTGCTACTTTTACGTATAATACGTGGTCAAGACCAACGCGGTTTAAGCTGTTTTCTAAAGCAAGTACACCTTGAATTTCATGTGCTTTAATCATCATTTCTAATACTTCACGTACTTTTAACGGTTCTTTTCCTTCTGAAATACGAACACGGCTAATATAATCTGCCACAGCTAAAATTCCGCCTAAGTTATCAGATGGATGTCCCCATTCTGCTGCAAGCCAAGTATCGTTATAGTCTAACCAACGGATCATACAGCCGATATTAAATGCACCTTTCACTGGATCAAGTACATATGACGTACCTGGTACACGTGTACCATTTGGCACGATTGTTCCTGGTACAACTGGTCCTAATAATTTCGTACATTCTGGATATTGTAATGCTAAAATTCCGCATCCAAGTGTATCAAGTAATACGTAACGAGCAGTACTGAATGCTTCTGCACTTGTTACCTCTTTATTTAATACATAATCCGTAATCTCTTCTAATAATGCATCTTTTTGTTTAATTTCATTTGTTTTAATCATGCTATCCTTCCCTTTCTGTCGAAAATTCGTTATTATTAATGATGGGTGTCGGTCAAACACCCATCTGGCGGGCGGTGCTAACAACTCCCCAGTTGTTCTTATTTACTAAGCACATGTCGCTCGCCAATATAATTTACACGTGGACGGAACAAACGATTGTTCGCATGTTGCTCAATAACGTGCGCACATAGTCCTACTGTTCTAGAGCTAAAGAAGATTGGTGTGTATAGTTGAATTGGAATACCAAGCTTCCAATATACTGGAGCTGCGTAATAATCAAGGTTTGGATAAATTCCTTTTTCCTTCTCCATAATCTTTTCTCCAGCTTCACACATTTCATATAGTGTATAATCACCTTTCACATCACATAACTGCTTTAAAGCTTCCTTCATCATTAAAGCTCTTGGATCCATCTTCTTCATATATACACGGTGTCCAAAGCCCATAATTTTTTCTTTGTTATATAGTTTCTTCTGTAATAACTCTTCAAACTTTTCAACATTACCAGCTTCTAAAAGCATGTACATAACCGCTTCGTTCGCACCGCCATGTAAGCTACCTTTTAAAGATGCAACCGCACCTGTTAAAGCACCATATAAGTCGGATTGTGTAGATGCAATAACGCGCGCTGTAAATGTAGAGTTTGGCATTTCATGTTCACTATATAAAACAAGGGAACGATCAAAGATCTTCTCCTCAAGTTCAGTTGGTTTTTTACCTGTTAACATATAGAAGAAATTCGCACTATATGATAATTCCTTAAGTGGTTCGATTGGCTCTTCATTATTTAAAATATGATAGCTATTCGCTACAATGTTTGGTACTTTACTCAATAATTTGTATCCGCGGCTTTTGTTTACTTCTAACGAGCGGTTTTCAATATCATTATCATAACCAGCTAATGCGGACACACCTGTACGCAATCCATCCATAGGGTGCGTTTCTTTCGGTAATGCCTTCAGTACGTTGAATACACCTTCTGGTACCGCGTATTCTTCTTTTAATTTCTTTTCAAGTGTTGCTTTTTCATCCTCATTCGGTAGATGTTCTTCCAATAAAAGGTGCACAATGTCTAAATACTCTTTTGTTTTTGAGAGTTCGATTAAATCATACCCTTGAATTACAATTTCACCTTTCACTGTGTCAAGAAACGAAATCTTCGTCTCCGCTGCCACTATACCATCTAATCCCGGGGAAAATTTTTCTTCAGCTTTCATCATTATTTCCTCCAATCCTAATAGATCTTCGTGCACATAACTGTAAGCCTTTACAATATTGCGAAACTACATTTCTATTTCAATGTATCAGAGTTTTTAGAAGATTTCAATTTATTTTATAATGATAAGTTTCCTATACTTTTACCGATGTAACAATACAGTTTTTCAACAATAATTTTCATATTTTACAAAGAAAGGACAGACTTCTCTTTCTTCATCTTTAAAACAAAATATAAAGTTGATTCATATAATCCCGTTAAATATATACCTACTTTACAATTTCTTTTACTAAATAAAAAAACGAGCTGTATTCATATACAACTCGCTTTTCGCATTATATTTATTTCACTATTCCCTAAATATAATTCCCATATAAAATTTATTTATTTTTAATAAAGTTATTATTTTACATAATTAAATTGAATTTCTTCTATTTCCTCATGATAACTTACAAATAAATCATAGTTTTGAAAATACCAAAGATCATCAGAATCTACAAAAAATATAATACCTTCCTTCTCAACTGACACGATTTCCCCATCTGCTTTCTCTGCAACAATCCCTAAAGAATATCCCGGCTGAATTGAACTGTTCCCTCCGTACCTTACAGTAAAACGTACAGATTCACCGTGCTTTATACGTAATTCTTCCTGGAACCATTGTAGAGCTTTACGATCAATTGAAATTTTCATCTTTATTCCCCCCAGTTTATGCAAACTCTTTTTTTCCTAATCGTTGTTTTACAAAGAAGACGAAAATAATTAAGGCTGTTAATGCTGAAATTGCACTCCCTGAAAATAAAATACGATAACCAAACATTTGTGAAACAACCCCAAGTAAAATAGCACCTAATCCAATTCCTAAATCAAACGCTGTAAAAAATGAAGCGTTCGCAACTCCTCTTTTACTCGGATCGACAATTGTAAGCATTGCCGCTTGCAAAGCTGGCTGTGCTGAACCGAATCCAACACCATATAATGTAGCTGCGATAACTACACCTATTAAATTATTTGAAATCGTTAATACAACTATTGCAATAATAGTAATGCATAGTGCCGGAAGTATGATAAATACTTCTCCATACTTATCTAATAGTTTTCCTGAAATTGGTCTTACGATTGTTAAAGCAATTGCATATACAAGAAAGAATGTCCCAGGATTCACATCAATTGACGATGCAAATAGCGGTAAAAACGTCGTAATGCCTCCATATGCAAATGATAAAAAAAATACAACTATCGTAATGGATAGAACGGATTTTTCAAACAGTTGTATTTTCCCTTTTTCTTTTTGTGGTGTGAATGGCATTTTCGTCATTAACGATAATAAGACTGCCATAAAGGATAAAAGAGTTGCTAACAAGAATAGGCCGTGAAATGAATAATTTTGTACAACCGCTAATCCAATCATTGGCCCGATGGCCATTGCAATTGTCATGGCCATCCCGTACCAACCCATCCCTTCACCACGGCGTGAATCTGGAATAATATCAGTTATCGCTGTTCCAACAGCTGTTGTAGAAACAGCCCATGTTACTCCATGAATAACCCTCAAAACAGCTAAAAGGACAATAGTCGACGCTAAATTATAAGAATACATCGTTAACCCAAAAAAGATGAGCCCGAAAATAATAAAGGATCTTCTACCATATTGATCCAACATTCCTCCAATAATCGGTCGTATTACAACTGCCGCTATTGTAAACATTCCCATCATAAGTCCTACTTGTGATTCATTACCACCTATCTCTTTAATAAAGAGTGGGAGCGTTGGAACTAGTAAATAAAATCCTGTAAATAAAAATAACATTGCGAAAGTCATTTGAATAAATGATTTCGTCCATAATCGTTCCATTCATATTCCTCCATAAACACGTAAGTTATTGCAATTAACACCTCCATTTTACAGTTTCTTCGTTCCTTTTCCCTCCGTAAATAGACGTATCTTTTTATAATAAATGGTCCAAAATCAATTTAAATTGGTCTTACAACTTTATACGTATGTTTTAGCCTAAAGTCCCATTTATTTGTACCTTTATATGTGTGAAAAGAATATACTACTTTATTATCGCAACTTAGGAGTGAATATTTTTATGTGGGTATCATCAAGAGTAACTGCCGTAGTTCCTTCGACCCCCGAAATACACGTTCCCGCTGTTCATACAGCTAGTTCCGATGTCGGTATTGAACTTCCCGCAACTTGGCAACACTATCAAATTCCCAGTCAAATTACTCCCTCATTTTGGCATCATGGCGCACATCCAAGTAGTCCCCCCTTTCAAAGCCACGCTTATCCTCCGTTACCTCAATCTCAAATTTTTTATCATTTTCCTTCAATTTATTTTCAAAACTTCTATGGTACTTTTAATATTTAAAATACATTGTCTCATAGCTACTGCATTTAAAAGAAAAAAGCACTTAAGATTGTAATTTTACAAATCTTAAGTGCTTTTTAATATTTTTTATAAAATTTTCTTATTGTCCATTATTAGCAGGGGCCTCTCCTGCATTACCGCCAGTTTCTGGTTGTGTGGTCGCTGGTGGAGTTGTATTTCCTTGGCCTCCTCCATTATTTGCTGGAGGTGTCGTATTCCCTTGACCTCCACCGTTATTTGCTGGAGGTGTCGTATTCCCTTGGCCTCCTCCGTTATTTGCTGGAGGTGTCGTATTCCCTTGGCCTCCTCCATTATTTGCTGGAGGTGTCGTATTCCCTTGGCCTCCTCCATTATTTTGTTCATTTTGTTTCTTTTCTTCTTCTTGTTTCTTTTGCTCTTCTAGTTTCTTTTGTTCTTCTTGCTTCTTAAGTTCCTCTTGTTGCTTTTGTTCTTCTTGTTTTTTCAGTTCTTCCTGTTTCTTTAATTCTTCTTGCTTTTTCTCTTCTTCAGTTTTTTGCTGTTGATCTTGTTTTGGTTTTTCCGTTGTATCCGGTACGCTCGTATTTGGAGAAGAATCACGTTTTTCACCTTTTATACGCAGCTCACTACCTTCTTGAATTACACTACTTGGCATTTTAAATCTTGATTTATCTGTAGCCATCTCGCTCATCATTGCTTTAAAGATCAACTGTGCAATTTTCGTATTTTTACTACTAATATACTCGTCTTTACCATCTTTCATATACCCAGTCCATACTGCCATCGTATATTGCGGCGTATAACCTGCAAACCAACTATCACGAGTTGCACTTTCCGGAATATTAAATTTTGCTAATTGTTTTGAATCATAGTTTGTTGTACCTGTTTTTCCAGCTACATCTAAAGAACTTATATTTGCTGCTGTACCAGTACCTGATGTCACTACTGAACGAAGCATATCAGTAATCATATATGCTGTAGAGTCAGCTATAACTTGTTTTGGTTTTTGCCCGAAACTTTGTGACTTACCGTCTGGATAAACTACTTTCTTAACAAAATGCGGTTTTGCATACTTTCCACCATTACCAAATGTCGCATAAGCACCCGCTATTTCAGTTGGTGATACTTCGTTTGTACCAATAGCTGTAGATTCTGTTGGCGCTTTTTTAAATGTAATACCTAATTTCTCAGAGAATTCCTTTGATTTATTAAGTCCTACTTCTTTTGCAGTTTTAACTGCTGGAACGTTACGTGACATTTTTAACGCCTCACGCATAGTAATTGGACCTAAATGACTTCTGTCTGCATTTCGAAGTTCTTGTCCAGTTGAATATTTAAATGGAGAATCATCAATTTGATGATACGTAGCCCATTTTAAGTATTCAATTGCAGGACCGTAATCAAAGATTGGCTTCATCGTCGAACCAGCTGCACGATCTAATTCAATGGCCATATTATGCCCTTTAAATACTGCTTTATTTTCACCGCGTCCACTACCTATAGCACGAACCTCTCCTGTTTTCGTATCCATAAATGTGAATGCACCTTGGAATTTATCATTTGGATAATTAATAATATTAGTATCTAATATCCTGTCGGCAGCCTTTTGTGCTTCTACGTCTAAAGTTGTATAAATTTCTAAACCGTCAGAACCAATATTAGCATCTGGTAATTCCTTTTCAACTTCTTTCACAACCGCATCCATAAATGCAGGATATGGCATCGCTTGTACAGTTGCAGTCTTAAGTCCATCTGTAACTTTAACTTTCGAAGCTTCTTCCATTTCTGCCTTCGTAATATAACCATGTCGATTCATTAATTTTAGTACAACATTTCTTCTTTCTGTTGCTCTTTCAATATTTTCTGTTTTCGTCGGATCATAGTTATTCGGTGCTTTTGGTAAACCTGCAAGCATCGCAACTTCTGGTAATGTTAACTCTTTCAATTCTTTACCATAGTAGTTTTGTGCTGCTGTTGCGATACCATACGAACGGTTTCCTAAGTTAATTTTATTTAAATACATTTCTAAAATTTCATGTTTTGAATATTGTTGTTCTAGTTTATACGCTAAATAAATTTCCTGAACTTTACGTTTTGATGTTTTTTCCATCGATAAGAAGTAGTTTTTAATAACCTGTTGCGTTATTGTACTTCCACCTTGTGAACCGTAATCTCCTTTAAGACTCACCAAAACAGCACGGGCAGTACCTTTAAAGTCTACTCCGCTATGCTCGTAAAAACGTGCATCCTCTGTTGCTAAAAATGCATTTTCTACTAATTTAGGAATTTGATCATACGTAACATTCGTCCGCTTTTCTTTCCCGTATTCATATACCAAATCGCCATTTTTATCATAAATTTTTGAGGATAACGGATTAACAAGTTTTGCTTTCTCAAGTTTTGGTGCATCCTTAATCATTACAAAGAAGGTAGCAACTCCCCCCACTAAACCAACAATACCAAGTAATAAACAAGTAATTAAAAACTTGCGAAAAAATGATGTTTTACCTTTTGGTTTTTGTGTTTTAGAAGCTGGCTGTTTTTTCTTTTTAACTTGTCGTCGCTCCTCTCGAGAACGATAATTTTCTGACATGTTACTTTCTCCTGCCTTTCAATTCTCCCGTTGATTTACTTAAAAATATTGAGGTCACTTTCTAAAATAAATTTAATTAAGAAAGTATATTGACCTGGAGCATTCAATATTTTGCTAATTCACAGATTATAAATTTTAGAATGCTTGTTACACAAAGTATTTTCACTTCTATTTTTCTAATAATGCTGCCCCTTTAAGCATAGAATGTAAAAAGTGAATTTTTAATACCTCGTATAAATAATATACCTTTTTTTCAAATGGTCAATATTTTCTTATTTATAAATCAAAGGTGAAATAAAAATAGCACAACGATATGTACTTCGTGTGAACTTCCTTATAATTACGTATAACGAACATTTAATATATTGCATATAAGTATAATACCTCTTTAATTATAAAGATTTCAACATCACAACCTCAACATCTATAAGAAATTATTAAAAATGAAAAGTGAGGAGTTGCGTAATGATGGAGTTATCTCCCGTGATTTCCAAAACTATAGTTGCTGTTGGATATAATCCTTTTTCTATGATTTTACGCATTCAATTAAAGAATGGACTGTATGATTTCTTTAACGTTCCTGAAAACATTTACACCGGTTTACTAAACGCACACTCTAAAACGAGTTATCACAATACTTATATTAAAAATTCTTACCGCTACACCAAAATATAAACTTAACCAGAATAAAAAAAGAAAGGAGGTGGTCCCCCTTTCTTTTTAAAATCGTTTCACAACTCAGCTATCTTCTGTTCTTTTTATTTATTTCATCATATGCTTGAATTTGTTTTTTTAAACGCCGATCTGCTTTTTTATCATGTACAACTAATATCGCATGAATAACACCTGGAACCCAAAATATTAATGTTAATATGAAATTAATTATTGCTTGAAATGGTTTTCCACAAAATAATACGGCTACAGGTGGAAGAAGAATTGCCAACAAATACATCATCTCTTGAAAACTCCTTGTTTTGTATTTTTCTCTCTCCATACGCTATACAAACCAATGACTTTTGCATTTCTAATGTTTTTATTAACCACTAATAACTGTTCTACTGTTATATATTCTCTTTCAATGTCAAAAAACCTACCACTTCAACTTTTCTACTTATGTAAAATTGAAATTTTACATACAATCTTTCCATGAACAATTTCATATGATTATTTTTTCTAATTGTTCTTCTTTCTCTATTATAGTTAATCCAATTGCAGAAATAACAGTTCCTATCGCTTGTATCCAAACACCAATGAGTGCTATTATTCTCTCATCTTTCTGATCAACTATACTGTCTTCATTTTCGATTCTATTCTTCATCACATTAATAATGCCTTGATACGCTTGAAGTCCAGCCCCTAAACTTTGCAGAGAATTGCCTAGTATTATAATTTTCTGTACCGTTTTCATCTGGAGCAAAGCCGCTTCTACTCCAAAAAAAGCTCCAATCGATTGTAAGCTATTCCCTATAATAATGAGATAATCATTCTCTTTCAATTGTTCCTTTATATTAAAATATGTTCCTATTACATTTGATATATTCCCTAACGCTAATAACTCAATGCCCACTTTATCAAGCATTTCACTTTTATTCTCCAAACACATACTTTGATTTTCTCTTTCACCTTCATCTTCGGTTTCATTACTCGCTATAATTTGCAATATATACCCGAGGGCTTGTAATGAGCTTCCTACAATTACAATTTTCGATTCAGCTTTCTCCTCCCCCATAAATCCTCTTGTCGTCCCAATTGCCGCTGTAAGATTTCCTCCTACTTGAAACCATGCTCCTGTCACTTTTAAACCACTTGGATTCATTCTTATCACTTATTTAGAAGTTTTCTGGTGCTTTCGAAATACATAAATAGCCTCCTTTAACTCATATTTATTATCTATATGTAATTTTGTGCATTCTATAATGTGTTAAAAATACAAAAAAGAGTAACCCATAACAGTTACTCTTTCCTATATATCAAAAAATTCATTATTTATTTCGTTATTGCTTTTAAATTTCAATTTCTCTTTCCCGCACTTCTCACACCTATACACATAAGCTACACCTAGCTTACCACTTTTGAAATCTTCATTATCCTGCATCTTAATAAAACTATATTTATGTTTACAGTGAGATTCGTCTAAAAAATTTTCAAACCATTTTTTCAACATAGAACTGTTCACCTCTATGCAAGAATCTTCCTCTTGCCTTATTACATACTTTTACTTAAATACTCAATCTCATGTTGTAACTTTTTAAATTGTTCAAAATGCATAGTGATAGATTGACTGTTTCCATACTCAGCACTATGCTTCACCAATAAAACACCCGTGTCATGAAAAAACGCGTCAAGCTCTTTTCTAATGGATACTTTCATTATATGCGCTGTTTTAATAGCCGATAAAATTGCAATTTCATTAAACTTTAATTTTATTTCCTTTGGACAAAATGCTTCTTCCACCAATATAACTTCATTGCTATAAATAAGTGCAACAAGATTACTTGACTTTGCATCTGTTAAATCTACTTTTTTTATAACTTTATTCATTACATTTTGCCTCCTTTGTTTTCGTATATGACAATTATACAATTTCCATTTTTAATTACGTAACCTTACATTCAGTTTAACACACTTTTATTATGGGATTAAGCTACACTTCAAACGTTTTATTATTCCGCAATTTTCGTTAGATGAACCATTTGGACTATAAGACCATATAGTAGTGTTAACAAATGATTGTAAAGTGGGTGAGAACTATGCCCTCAGTTGTAGGGAATTTAGTTGTACAAAATAGTAACGGTTCATTTAATTTAGGTGATTTCTATAACGTTTCTCCAAAAGAAAACACGAAGGCTTATAATGGATCTGGTGCTTCCAACGTTGGTTTTGTTGTTAATACTTTTAATGGTGTGAGTGCGACTAATACGTTTGATTCTGACCTTGCGGATCAAAACCAAGTCGGTACAGCTTAACCCTATTTTTTCATCGTTCTGTTTAAGAATTTTTAATTTGCCCATACTATAATCAGGCTGTTATACAGCTATTGTTGATTTTTGGAGTACCCTATCTTTTTCTCCCTTTCCCTGGGGCTTAGCAGCTAGTATGAAGCTAGCTGCTTTTCCGTTTCATTTTTCTGTTTCACATCTAACATAGCTTACTTTACGCTATTTCAATAATATCCGTGGTATTAAATACGTAAGTTTTATAAAACGCGTCAGTACACATTACAATGCGCTTTAGCGGATTTATATGTACAACTGTCATGTAGCTTGTAAGTATGTATCCATCTTCAAAATATGTCACCAATATTTCTTTCTCAGACAATAATGACATTAATAATTTATCAGAAATTCCCTCTTTTGCTTCTTTTGTTAAAAATGGTTTTTGTACTTTAAATTTCTCCCCAATAACCTTTCGCATACTTAATAACTGTTCCGACATTACTGTAAATGGAACCCATTCTCTTTTTGCTCTTTGCATCTTTACATCATTCATTTCTCTATCTCCTCGATTATTTATCCATTCTATTTCAAACATATTGCGCTTCGATTATTCTTTAATAATTGCTCGGCTCATATTTCCCCCGCATGAACAGGTAAGAAATCTCCCACCTCAAAATTCAAGACATACAAGGAAAGTAAGTCGAAGATTAACTTCCCGTAAACACCCGCTAATTACAGTTTCACTTTATTTCTAAATCTTATACTATCTACACTTACAAGAACATTCGTTCTAATTATACACGAACTTACGTTCTTTTGAGAAGAGATTTATTTTTTCTTCATCAAATAATCTTTTCACTTCCTATTAAATGGGAGGTGAAAAGATCAACTAAACAGTTTTAATTTTTTCGAGTTTATTAACCATCTATAAATGAAAGCATATATTATAAAGAACGAACTCACAAAATTTAAGGGATTTATAATGGACCTCCATTCGTTCCTTATGAATTTCTATGAAAAGAGAGCAATTTAAACACTCTCTTTTCGTACATACTACATAAAACTATTCATCAATAATTCACTCTAATTACTAAATATATTTTGGTTGTACTATTATATGTAACTCCCTCTCTGTTACTGCTTTTTTCGGGTTTCGAAAATACTCTAATTCGTATTTTAATACCTCATATTCAACCATCCCGATCTTAATCCCTTTCGTTTCTTTTAAAATAGCTAATAGGTTATTTATATCTTCATCATACGATTCAAAAATTTTCCCTCCGTCTTCTCTTTGAAAAATTACTTTCACATTTTCTCCCCCTACATCATTTATTTATCTATCCAATAATTCATTCTTCACCTTAAAATTTCATACGAAAAAGAACATCCATCTTAATAGAATGCTCTGCTTTTCACTTCATTTAACGTCAATATATTTCAATCTTATTGTATGTTTCATTCTGCAAATTATGTTTATCGACTTCTATAAAGTGAAACTTTAATCCACTCAAGCTTTGTTTATTCCTGACTAATAATTAGCCTACGCAAATCTTACTGCCTACGAATAATGGGCTAAAATTAATTAATTCGTTTTATATTTAATGAGATGAAACAAAACATTATAATATCAACATTCTATGAAGTGATGATTAACCTACTTCAAGACAATTACATAAATTTCCATTGTAATTCTTAATATTTATATGTAATATTGTATTGTCTTACTATCTATTTATAACTCACACACTAACTAGAAAAGGGAACCTTTAAAGGTTCCCTTTTCTAATTACAGTCATTATTTCTTTTCTAGAAATTCAAATGTATTTTTAAACTCTTTATCATTCACCTTAATATCAGCATCTTTCAATAATTCATTGACTACTTGTTGTTTCCATTTACCTGTCGTGTCTTGTAGTCTTTGCTGTTCTATATCTTTACGAATTGAATCTTTTACTTCATCAAATGGCTTTAATTCTTTTTTATCTGTCACTTTAATAATATGGTAACCGTAAGTTGTTTTTACTGGTTCACTTACTTGTCCTGCATCTAATTTATATGCAGCTTCCTCAAATTCTTTTACCGTTTGCCCTGGAGCAAAACCAGTGATTTCCCCGCCCTGTTCTTTTGAACCAGTATCCTCTGAGTATTGCTTCGCTAAAGCCGCAAAATCTTCTCCGTTATTTACTTTCTCTTTCACTTCTTTAGCAGTCTTTTCATCTTTTACTAAAATGTGACTTACCTTCATTTCTGGTTTATAGTTATCTTTTACATCTTTTTCTGTAACAGTCGCTTTAATCGCTTTCTCAAATGCAATTTCTGGCTTCATTTTTTCTTTTAATTCATCTTCGTTTTTCAATCCAAGTTGTTCTAAAGTCGCTTTAAAGTTCTCACCCATTTTATCTTTTGCTTCTTCTACTTTCTTTTTTGCTTCCTCATCTGAAACTTTATATTTATCGAGCAACGCCTTACTTAACACCATTTGGTATAAAGTACTTTCCCCATATTTTTGTCTTAATTCTTTACTTAACTCTTTCTCTGTAACATTTCCTACTTTTGATGTTACTACGTTGTCTGAGGAGCCACATGCGGATAATGCCAGTACTACGCATGAAATAATTGTTCCTAAAAATAGCTTTTTCTTTTTCAATTCAAAATACCTCACTTTTATTATTATATAAGAATAACTATACAGTGTTGTTGTGTATACAATGTGTTTTCTAGATGTAATTCATTTCATTTGAATAAACTATGTATCAGTAAAGGGACTCTTTACGTATTCATAACACATGTAACTACCTATAGTTACATGCTCTTCTAGTATCCAATTATTTTATCCAATATGTACCGCATTTTTCGCTCTGCCCACACATGTAAAAATTTTGATTCATTAATATTCCCTTAATAATTTATACATTCAGGCTCTGCATAGTAGTGAACTTTATATCATTATCAACTAAAGATTCATATTATACTAATATGCCTTTATAATCTAAACAAAAAACGCAGTATACAATACTGCATCATAGGAGCTGATTTCATGGAGAAAAAACCTATTGTTTTCAAAGTCCCACCAAATTCAAAATTAAAAGTTACATTTTTCGGTCCTTGTAACGAAGTCATTACAAATGTTTCTATAATTAATCAACTTTCTACACCTAAATGTCAAACTATTACACAATATCCAAACTATACGAAATATGAAACTGAAGTACGATTATTATCGAGTTGTTAATCCATTCTATACAAAATCCTTACAATTTGGGTAACTACAAAACCTTATTAATAAACTAAGATTACTCATTTCATGATATTCCATTGATAATTTATTGATTTTTCACACATTTACATCAACCGAACATATATTATCGTATGGAGATTATCCACTCATAAAACCTATCTTTCTTTAGAGCGTACTTTTTATGTATGCTCTTTTTTATTTATCCCTTATTCTGTACATATAAATCTGATCACTTTTATATTTCACGTCGGGTAAATCGACCTGCCCTTTATAAATAATCTAGTCAAGGTGTCCCCCATAATACTTCTTTATTTATTAGACATTCACTACTCTATTAAATTCGTGTATCCATTCAAGCACCATTTATCTAATATATATTCCTTCTAAATTCACCAAAGATGTATTAAAATTCTTTATATACTCAAGGAGGTCAAATATGTTCAAGTTGCATCCCATACTACTCATCTTAGGATTTATTTTATTTTTATATAGTGTACTTGCCTTCATGTTATTCCTTTCTATTCAATAGCAATACCTGCGTAAACCTTTGATAAATATGTAATTTCTATATAGTAATGAAAAAGCCTTTAATTATACGGACATAAATTAAGATGTCTTTTTATACCATTAGGCAACTAGCAAATGTAACGCCAAAGAACTTTTACAACCTAGTTACTTACTCTTTTTATTACCTGCAGAAGATCTAATACTTAAAATAAGATAGCCCTTTCAACATCAAAACTGTAAAAAATAATTTTTAAAATTTACCTTTCATCATTACATCTTTAGCATGTGAAATTTTCATGAAACAAACTATATTTAATCGATTCACTTGTATATTTTTAATAAACAATAATAATCCCCCACCATTCGGTACAGGGGATTAACTAGACCTACTGAAAAGTATTTTATTCTCTTCGTTATTTAATTGGAGAAGGGAATCTTGCTGCTTCAAAATGTGAGCCGTCTTCTGAAGGACTTAAAACTCCGTCTATGCTACTTTGTGCATAAACCTCAACTTGATCTCCTTCATGCAATTGAATAATCGTCGAAACACTTACTACATTTCCAAAACCGATTGGACCAAAAAAGTCATTATCTATAGCTATTGCTGCGTTTCCATTCACACGAATTTCTACCCGTGCTCTATAATTTAAACTTGGATCGTTAGGAAAGAAACCAATCGTTCCAATAAAAGAATATACTCCTTTAGTCTTCGGAATAAAAATAGATGTTTCTGGATTATACTCATTCGCTAAATCAAATTGTTCATTTTGGAATAACACTTTCACAAAAGTATTAGCAGGAACATTTTGATCCACAGTATTTCTAGCTCTAAATGCTGATGCCCTAACAAGACTATCCTTGTTGTCATTACACTTACTATCGTTCTTACAACAGTTATGCTGTTTCTTTTTATATTCTTTACAATACTTACAGTAGTAATAGCAAGACATACTCGTTCCCCTTTCATGCTTATTACTCCATATTATGTAAAAGAGATTCACAATGTTTGGACGAACTATTGTTTTCCCCCTATACTTGTCGCCTATTTATATACACGTAAGCGGAAGACATTTCAATAACACAACAACCTAGTAGTATAGTGATCTCTATTCAAATTTGATAAATCCCTTTACTTTTTATGCATAAAAAAGAACGAACCTACATTCGTCCTTTCACACATTTTTATGATCCAAAGCTTATCATCCAACCTAACATAAATCCAAATATAGAAAACAATAGCATAAAAAGATATAAACTACATGCCCACAATGCATATTTCCGACTTTTTCTTTTTGTGATCATTCCTATGACTGAGCATACCAATCCAATACCAACTATTTGCAGAAAACCTTTACCTATAAATGTTTCTTGTATAAGCAATATAATGTTCAAATATAATAACGCCAGAAAGGCAATAATTAATGAAATAGTCCCCATCCACGTTTCCTGTTTATAAATATGATTCTTTCTTTTTTTTAAGAATGCCAATTCCATAACCTTGCTTCACCTACTTTCAATTTTCTAACTTTTTCGTGGCTCATTAATTTTTCAATTTCTGCTTTAGGTCCTGTTACAACTGCCCCATATGTTTTTACCCCATTTTTTTCAAGGAAAGAAATACGCTTTGACAACTCTAATGTTTTCGCTCTAGATAGCTTCATCGCTAAATCTTCATGCTTTTGTAATGACTTTAACACATCAATAAATTGTTCCTCATGAGGTGAATCACTCACAAAAGCACCACTTGGTCTTGAAATCATATCTGCTGGAAAACCAATCGGAGCAACATACATACCCTCGTCATTCGTTTGCTTCTCCTCTAACCCTGTATTAACGGCATACCAGACAATATCAATAGTGGGAAACATATTCGTTACCTCTTGTACACTCAACAATTCTCTAAAAGATATAAATGCTTCTACAACAGATTCTTGCGGAAGACCCTTTAATACTTGCGCTTCTTCACTACTATTATAGGATGAATTATAATTATTAGGATGAGACAATACCTCGTTATCTATATATGGGACTTCCGGAATTTTTTCATCTGTTGTATATTCACGGCTAACTTTCGTTGCTCTACTAAATATATAATCTGTTTTCTCTTCTCCTATTCGAATATCTTTCTTCCCTACCCTTTTATACAAATCAAAATGCAATTGTAAACTAAGCGGTAACAATGTTTGCTCCATGTCCCTATCTTTCAAAAATACATTTGGTTCTGTTACACTTAATGTTTTATTTACTACATTCCGTATCTCCATTGCGTTTGTAGGTGCAAATACATAGTATGCGAGAGTAGATATATATAATATAGGTTGAATAAGTAATAAAAAAGTAAATACAATTAAAACATTTGTAATACGCGCTCTTTTTTTCCCTATTTTCATCACTTGCTCCTGTTTTCCATTAGAAAGTGCATCCGGCCTTTGATGGAGAGCTTCTTGTAACAATTCTTTATAATCATCTTGTTCAGAATGAGGTTTATCATTTGTCATTTTGACTCTTTTCCTCCTTTAACAATTCTTTTAATCTCTTTCTCCCGCGAAATATGTGACTTTTATACGTGTTTAACTTTAAATCTAATACAGAAGCACCCTCTTCGTACGTTAATTGATGTACGTCACATAATAAAATAGCTTGCGCCTCTACCACTGGTAAAGTATGAATAATCTGAATTAATTTTTCATAACTATTTTTTGCGACTACATACTCTTCTGTAGATTCACCTGCTTGAATTGTTTCTAATTCCTCCGTTCCTACAAAAGCTACTTTTTTCTCTTTCCTAACAAAATCAATAAAGGTATGATATGCCACTTTAAAAAGCCATGATTTCACCTTTTGGTTTTCATAGTCTTCTAGATAAAGAAACGCCCGATAAAAAGTCTCCTGCATCAAGTCCTCCGCTACATGATGGCTACGAGAAAGGGAAAATAAATACCGGTACACATCGTTTATATAAACTTTATATATTTCTTCAATCTCCATCCCCCTCCTCCTTTCATATATAACACGAATAAACAAATTAAAAAGTTGCATTATTTTTCCTTTTTATTCATAAAAAATATTTATACATTTCAATAACTATTTACAATTATAAACAAAACATAAGATGTTATGGCTATAAATATACTTCAAAATGGGGAAAAACGGTTCGGATGTTCTCCTGCTCTTGTAAATTGATAGTCATAGGACAATCTTCCTGTACGATATAACCACAGATAGGATTTCGTTGCTACCTCTCGTCCTGGTTCGCGTTAATAAATGTTCATGTATCTTTTCATATAGTGCCACTATCCATCATTTGTCATGATAAGATAATTCTCATTCTTTCTTCGATCGACGATATTTTCTTATCAAAAAACAACTTGTAGAGTATGTACAAAGATTATCTCATCAGCTATTTACAAATTGTAGATGGAACTATTTGACGCTTACATATATACTCATCCCCCTCAATTATTTCCGCTATTTGCGGATACCTCAAAATTCGGCATCTGTGATAAAGGTAGGTGGGAGCTGGGTTTCCCGTATATATCCAATTGGTAATGGTTAGATTAATAATCGGTTTGGGATACCTGCTCCTATTCATAAAATTTTCAGCTTATAGATTGAAGACAGTTCCATATGGAATCGTAAGAAAAGAACTTCCATACGTTGTGATTTGATGCACTGGATAAAAATACTCCATAGATGAATAATACGGCTGGATACCTTGTTGTTGCATTTGCATTTGTTGTTGCATTTGTAACGCTTGTTGAACAGCTTGAACTGTACTTTGTGCTCCGCTAAACGTTATTGATGTACCATATGCTGGTCGCATACCCGCTTGAGAATAAAAATACGAATAAAACATTTTTTTCAGCTCACTTTCATATAAGTTATTACAAATTATGTTATGATTCTTTATTTCAGTGGGTGCTGAAAGTTAGTCTATTAGCTTTGATTAGGTTTAAAAATTTCTATTATCTCTTACACTTTCATATTTTATTTACAAAGTTTATCTCCTAATACTAATTTAATTTTCGGAGGGGCATTTCATTTACAAGTTTTCGATAATTACTTTACAAACTAAAAAGGTAAAAAATTCACTATTTCTAATTCCATTCGATTACCTTCAAAACTATAAAAATGAATTTTTAAGATTATTAAAGGTAAATTATCTATACATCCTCCACAAAATAAAAGCACCCTAAACGGATGCTTTATTTTTCACTACTATAATTTCTTAGCAATAATTCAATTGTCCACGAATTTCACCATTAGGATGTTGTACTGTATGAACATTAATATAAATGTTTCCAGATATGATTTCATTTACAAGAGTAGCTAATGTTTGACCCGCTAACGGCCCAACCAAATCTTCTTGAGTAATTATTCCCGTAAGCGTTGAACACTCTATTGAAACCGGATTTGTTATAGGTCCAAATAAAAAAGCTACAACAGGACCATTAGTTCCTTTTGCTCCAATATGCAGATGGGCAACTACTACATCCTCTATATCAAATAAATCCAACTTAAATTTTAGGCTAAGCTCGTCATGGCTTAATTTAAAGAAAGCCTCCCCTCGAGCGTCTGTTTCTACTGGTGGAACTTCATTTCTACCACGTAGCTTTGCAAAAAACATATCTATCACTCCTATGCTTTTATATACTACTAATATATTCATACCCTTTATATAAGGTGATAAAGAAGCAGTTGTTAGACCAATAAAAATTCATTTTATATGATAGATTAATTTATCAATTTTATAAAATTCTTCAATTTAACTATAACGTTATTTAAATTTAATTCATATATTGTAGTAGATTACTAGAAGGGAGGTGTAAATATGGAAAGTTGTGTTTTGTTCGTTAATGGACAACCTCTTTTAGTGGTATCAGTTGCTGGAATCGAAATTGCTAGATTAGAACTTTCTCTTCAAGTAGCATTGACTTTAATAGCATTAGGAATTCCAATCTGTGCATAAAAGTTAGGCATTTATAAAAAGAGGGCTTAAGCTCTCTTTTTTATTTTTACCTTTCCTTCACAACAAAAAAAGACGCCATTAAAATCACGGCATCACGTACAATAATTGCGATTTGTTTTATCATTACTTCACTAGCAACCCTAATTCATGTAGAATTTCTGAGAACGAATAGCCATATGCAAAACCTATAATACGAATCCCTGGGGTCCATCTATGTTCTAAATTTTCATTGTATGTTTTCTTATAATACTTTAATTCAGAATCTATATTATATTTGTCGTTAATAATTACTTCCTCACTATGAAATCCATCTATTTCAATCTGAACAGCTACGTACTCTGCTCCCTCAAATAAGGCTTTAATATAACACTTTTCTAATTCCTCTAATGTCATCCCCATTATTAACCTCCTATCATAATGGGCGTTTTGTTCGATAAAAAAGAACATCTGGATCAGTAAATACGAAGATATACAAAAGGTAATCTCATTGAGTATTCAATAGTTTATAAGCTGTTTGCTTGTCCCACAACATATTATATGATTTTTATATAAAAATAGTTCATCCAAAAAAGTAAAAATTACCATTTATTATTTTAAAAGATAGTTACAATCTTATTTTTTAAGCTAGTCTATCAATCGCTCCCTTGTGTTAAAAGAAGCAACTAATTATATTTATGAGTTTAAAAACAGTCACAAATTATCTATATCACACTCTAACCTTATTTTTCTAACCTCCTATACCATCAGCTTCTAAAATTCCTTTCCACAATAAAAAAGCAGCTGTTACGCTACTTTACATTCATTTTATCCCCAAGAGAAATGATATATATATTCCCCCGTTACACTTTGATTAATCCCAGTAATTCTAGCAAATCTCATTAAGTCTGCCCCTTGAAGAAAATACATCGCAAGCATTACTGGCACTTGTGACCACATAAATTGATAAAACTCCTCGATTCTCTGATATGTTGAAACAATTAAATCATTTACAGGCCCTTGATTCCATACAGAAGTTCTAACTGAATTAAACGGAAGATCTTTCCCATTAACCACTATTCGTGCCATACTTTGAGTTATGTCCACAACAATTCCCTCCATCATTACAAAAATTGGACCTGTGTATTTACTCCCTTTGTTATAAATATTCTTTACTTTTATAAATGTTTAAGGCAAACCTCTATTTTTTACTACGATTCAAATGAATTTATTTATTTCAGTAAAAAATCAAATGAATTTTAGTATTTACTTCCTCAACTTCCGGAACATTTATATATTTTATAACCTTGTTTACTTTTAAAAATTCAAAATGCAAAATTACATATTTTATTATCTCAATATTACTTTATTTACTATAACTTAACAGGAATTCATTCCAATCACTTGATAAATCAACATTTGTTATTTAATTCCTTCTTCCAAATTACATACCTTTATTTTTCAACACTATATTCGAATAATTATATTGGAATTTCTTGTTGTATACACATCTATCTTTTTCATGTATTATATACGAGAAGGGTAAGGTAAGAGTTACCCTTTGCCATTTTAGGAAAGGTCCTGTTGGAAACAACAGGACCTTTTTTCATATTAGTAAAAGCAATCTTGATTTACTCATTTAACCCACTCATTACTTCCCCAAATATAGTTTCAACCATTTTTGCTTTAAGCTCTCTGACCTGAAATGCTATACGTTCTCTTCTAAGTAATCGACTACTCGTACTATGCGTGCTTCTCTTTACATACCTAACTTTCCGTACAGCTTGTTTCCCTTTAAAGTATTTCACATAATACAAACAAAAGAACCGTTCTTGTTCCGTCAACTCTTCATCATCTAGCATCTCGTTCACCTCCTTAAAAATGCAGGATTTCCCTTTCCACTATCGAATTAGTAATGTTCGGAAAGGGGGTGTAACATGGCGGAAATTAAAGTGGGACTTACACAATTTTTAGACTTTACACTGAAAAGTAGTGCTGCTAAAACAAATTTTGTAAAGAATTTAAAATCTCAACCTGAATATCACCCGGTTTTTGATTACTGGAAACAATTACGAGAAACTGTTATTAAATTTCATAAAAACGAACTATCTTTTGATTGTTTTGAAACATTAGTACAAACTATTGACCAGAAGAAAAAGCAAAACTACATTGATGTTATAAAACAGTACAAAAAATTTATTAAAAACAAAGACGTCTCTTGGTTTGATCCAGGTAAATCGCATTGGTTATCACATAATTTAATCGTCCGCTCATCGCCTGAACTCGGTTTGCTCATTAATGATGAGCCGCATCTTATTAAACTGTTTTTCAAAGGAAAAAAAGAGCGAATTGATAAATATAACATCAACTCAACACTAACATTATTAAACGAATCAACATTTTCAAATGAATATAACGATGTGAATTATACAGTCCTTAACATCCAAAAGAACAAAATGTATACGAATAACTCTATTAATAATGATCATGTAATAGCTCTTGAATCAGAAGCTCACCAGCTTTGTTATTTATGGAATAAGATATAAAGGGTTTAGGAATCTCTTTCTATGTCTTGTTCATACGTAATTTGGTCACATTTTTCACAAACTACATTCATTTAATGGAAGCTCACCTTCTTGTTTCTCACAAACAATGCAGGGTGGGCGTTTTAAAAAATTAATTTCTTTACCCATTTCAACATCCTAGTTACCCCTTTGAAAGAATAATGTAATACTGTCTTTCTATCACATCTACATTCCCCCTAACTTCTACCGCTAAATACTTCCTAACATGTTCTTACGATTCCTTTCTCGCTCCATATCATGTTTTTCTTTCACTCTATACAGAGTCGCAATTTCCCTTCTTGTTAGCCTTGCTTCTTTTACCTGCATTACTTTATTTAGATGTAATTGTTGCTGGAACTCCGCTAACGCCACTTAATCTCTTCTCTCACAACACCTCATAAAAATATATGGGGAAAAGAACTTTATAGCAATGGCTATCATGAATACAATTTACCTTACTAATAAATAGTAGCCTTACAATTTCAGAAGTTTGACACAGCTCACGAAAAAGCTTATAAAGAAAAGTGAGGTTCCTAATATTCATTTCTAGATTTAAGATGCATATAAGACTAGAACATAAAAAGTAGAATCACACTGGATATCTACTCATATGTACCAGGACTTCAAGAAACTGCGATGGATCAATTTGCTAACGAATTTTTCGAAAAGAAAGGTTCTCCCTTCCACAGCAAATACACCAACTAAATAACCAAAAATATTGATAGTGAAAAAGGAGAAACAAAACATGAAAGAAATCAAATCTGAACAGGAATTCAAAGACATCATCGCAAGCGAGGAGCCAGTAGTTGTTAAGTTCTTTACTACATGGTGTCCAGATTGCGTGCGTATGGACAACTTTATCGGAGATGTGATGGAAGAGTTCAATAAGTTTGAATGGTATTCTATTAATAAAGATGAGTTCCCAAATATCGCTGAAGAGTATCAAGTAATGGGTATTCCAAGTTTACTTGTATATCAAAATGGGGAGAAGCTAGGCCACTTACATAGTGCTAACGCAAAAACTGAAGAGCAAGTTACTGAGTTTTTAGAAGCATACTAAGATGAAAACCCTCTGAAAAATATTTTCTAGAGGGTTTTTTTATTTTTTCCAAATCAGCTGTCAGAAGTGTACATATTTGTACTCCCTTCTCCTTCCCCGGTTATACATAGATCTAAATCGCTTGCATACCCTAACTTTGCACTTTCCAACATATTTTTCCTTCATGAAACTTTGTTATCCACTTCTTAAAAAGCTATAAAACGTCAACAATGTTTGTATAGACCCACACGACTTTCGTTTGATACTCTATTTATAGAAAGAAATTCCTTGTAGAAAGGTGAGTGATTAAAATGGATACTCTTTCTCATAAAGAAGCTGATAAAGGTGCTATTGTCAGCATTTTGGCCTACATATTTTTATCCTCTATGAAAATCATCATCAGTTATATTACCCTCTCTAGCGCATTACGTGCTGACGGTTTAAATAACTTAACCGATATCGGTGCTTCTTTAGCGATATTAATTGGTCTAAAAATCTCTCGGAAACCTCGTGATCCAGATCATCCATATGGGCATTCGCGTGCAGAACAAATTGCATCACTTGTTGCTTCTTTTATTATGGCAACGGTCGGATTAGAAGTTGTTATTAGTGCCATTCAATCTTTTTTAAATCCGAAACAAGCAGCACCTAATGTACTTGCTGCATGGGTAGCTTTATTTTCTGCTGTCGTTATGTACTGTGTGTATTTGTATACGAAAAAGATTGCAGCACGAACAAGAAGTAAATCATTAGAAGCAGCTGCAAAGGATAATTTATCAGATGCTCTCGTAAGTATTGGTACAGTAGTAGGTATTGTCGGTTCGCAGTTCCAAATGCCTATTTTAGATCCTATTGCTGCTTTAATTGTCGGTCTTATTATTTGTAAAACTGCATGGGAGATTTTCGTAGAAGCTTCTCATATGTTAACGGATGGAATCGATCCAGATAAGATGGAAGAATACGCTGATGCGATTGAACATATTGGTGGCGTGGAAAACATCGTAGATATTCGCGCTCGTATGTACGGGAATCAAACGTACGTTGATATTACAATTGAGGTAGATGCTCGTATGGATGTTGGAGAAAGTCACTGTATTACTGACAACATCGAGGCAATGCTTCGGAAAAAGTTTGGCATTTATCATGCGCACATTCATGTTGAACCAATGGAAAAAGAACCTATTATGACATAGGTTCTTTTTTAATGAACGTTTTATGAAATATAACACATAAAACGAGCCAGCTACCGCCAGCTGCCCATCCTGCTAATATGTCAGATGGATAGTGAACGCCAAGATATATTCGGCTAACTGAAATAGATAATACAACAAAGCTCGCTATAAAAATAATCAACAATTTTTTATGCAACGTAATACGTTCTTCTGTAATCGTGACGTATGCAATAAATCCTAAAAAAGCAGTAGCATTCATCGTATGACCGCTCGGAAAACTATATCCAGTTGCAGTAACAAGCTGCGACACATCAGGTCTTGCTCGCTCGTACCATAGTTTAAGCATACTGTTTAAATAACGAGATCCATAATAATTAATTGTTAGAAGTAATGCACTAAGCAACTTTTTTCTAACGAGAAAATACATTACAAGAATAATGAGTAACGGAAAATATATTCTTTTGGAACCGATAAAAGACACCCAAGTAAAGTAGGCTGTCAAATAATCGTTTCGAAAACTTTGAATAAAATGCGCGACTATATTGTCAAATTTCTCAATACAAGCGGTATGATACGAAAGTGATAATACGACAAAACAAATGAGTAGCGTTGAACTTAACAAGTATAAATGTCGATATCGTTTCACATACATAACCTCACTATGCAAAAAAATGGAGCGGTTGTTTTAGTTTTCCTCTCCATTTCTTTTTTATGCATAGTTTATTAAAAAATATAATTGTTAATTGTTTCTTTCATTGTTGGAATATCTTCATTCGTTACTGTAAAGCGAATCACTTTCTCATCAAGATCAAGTGCTTCTGCAAATAAACCTGCTAATCCGCGAGATTTTCTGTCTACTTCCATAATAATCTCTAGGCGATCGTAAGCACTTGGCAAAATCAACAATTCTAGTTCATCTAATTTCCCATAATACTGTCCGGAAACAGGAACAAACTCAAATTCTTGTGCGAATGGAACTTGCTTACGTAGTCGATACGGTAATTCTTCACACTCAATATGACGCGCTTTAAAGCCTAATTGATTGACACTCTCTAACACACTATTTAATAGTGCATTTGGCAACACTTGAATGTAATCACGATCACTTGGATCTATACTACGTTTAATATCAAGGCCTGTGTGTATCCAAACTGTTTTCATTCCAAGAGTAAGCGGTGTTTCAACTGGCATTTTAAATGAAAATGGAATTTCTCTTTTTTCATTCGGCTCAACAGAAAAAGGTTCTGTTAAACGAACTCGCTCTAAATCATATGTTGTTGTTACTTTTTTATCATCTACTTCTCGTACATACGATGTTGATAGCGTTAAGTAAATGCTTTCAATTTGTTGGCTAACGGAACCTCCAGTTATATGAACCTTTCCGTATATCTCTTCACCAACAATATACTCATCTTTTTCAAGAACTGTATCTACTTTTGCATTACCGATACCAACGCTTGCTAAAAACTTTTGAAACATGGATCCTCCATCCTTTCTAAAGCAAAAGCTACATCTTTTTTTAAATCTCGTACATTCTCATAGTACGGCGTTTTCATTTGTAACATTCGCATCAGCATTTCACGGTTGTAATTTTCCAAAGTTAATTCGTCATACCATGGTTTTTCATATTTTTCATTAGATTCATAGCCTGCATATAATAAAAATAATGAGAAATGACCAAGCGCATAAAAATCGCTACGAAAGTGAACTTCTCGCATCAAAGCTTGTTCACCTTCATACGTTGTAGCTCGTTCATCACCCTCACCTTTCAATTTCGCCAACCCAAAATCAATAATACTAATTTGGTTTTCTTTCATTAATATGTTTGGAATGCGTAAATCTCGGTGAATAATACCTTTACTATGAAACACTGATACAATTTCTAATATTTCATATAAAATTTTTAAAACTTCACGTTCTGTATATACATGTCCATCTAAGAAAATATAATCTTCAAAATTTTTACCAGGCATATATTCCATCACAAAAAAGCTTTTTTTCTCCCATACGAAATGATCATATAAACTAGGAATTGCATGATGATTTAATGTTTGTAAAATCATTTTCTCTTGTTCAAATGATTTTCTACCAGACTCATATCTTTGTTTACTTTGTCTTAATTGTTTTAAGACTTTATATCTATTTATTTGTAAATCATTAACGACATATGTAACCCCATAACTACCCATTCCAATTACTGATTCAATTTTATAACGTTCTACAACAATTGTATTTTTTCGCAGTGGTCTATCAAATAAAGCTAGTATACGACGCCATTTCATCAACTACTTGAAAAGAAGCTACGGCTTTTACGTTTTCTTTTATAATGATGATGCCCATAACCAGATGAACGTCGTTTATAATCGCTACTTGAATAAGAGCGACCTCTATGGCGATAATCACTACTAGAATACGAACGATATTTTTTCTTTCCTAATAAAGAATCAATAATTTTTTTGAACATCCCTTCACCTCTTGAGTAAAATTTTCTTTTAATTATACCAAGTATTGCTGGCTACATTTGTGACAAGTTTGTAAAGAGTAAAAAACGACGAGTTAAGCCCGTCGTTACTTTCACTCATCCTCTTCATCAAACACTTCATCAATCATACATTTCTCTAATAAATACTCGAATGTAATATCTGCGAGATCTTCAATTTCTTCTCGTTTTGGGACGTATCCTCTTTCAATTAGTTGCTCATAAAAAAACTCCGCAATCTCTTCCGTATCAATTACGACTTCAATTTCCTTCATGAGCATCACTCCTTTATTTCTGTTTTATGAAAAAATCTCAAAAATATGTATATGAGATTAGAAAAATAGTTTTTCTTTTTTATAGGTCATATCCTTTGGACAAGGTGCATACGATGGTAGTACAAGCTATCAAAAAGGGGGATTATAATTATGGAATATCAATACGAGGTAAAGCAAGAAGTAGGACAAACAAAAGAAGAGTTCATGCATGAAGATCAATGGGCAGACTCTCTTATTAAATGGCTTTTTATTTTTTTAATAATTGTAGGCATACCTTATACTGCATATGTTGTTGTTCAATTCATTCTCTCTTTCTAGTTAACTATTTTTTCTCTGTCAATTTAACTAAATAATTATGAACAACATCCATAACAATTTTGTATTCTTCATCTTTAAATGTATCAAATAACAATTGATAATCGTTATAAATATCAAGTAATCCATCAATGATTTCTTGACGATTTGTCTTAACACTCACTTTTTTCGAGTTGTTAATTGACTTTAATTTTCCTAAATCTAATTTATTCATACCTGCTTTATCTTGTTTCATTTTCTTCAAAATTGCATTTGCCGTTTGAGCATTGGCAAGTAACGTTAAATCTGACTCATCCGCTTCTAACCATTCACCATCCGTAATTCGTGACAGTTCATATATTGTATCTTCCCATGCGTCATTTTTATATCTCCATACTTCTGTACGAAAACCAACAATTCGAAACACATCTTTATCGTATCCTGTTACTTGCACGAGATCACCAAATGTGAAATTATAGTTTAATTCAATCCACTCAGTTTCACCTTTTTTCATATCTTGCTCTGTAACGTGCTGCAATGTTTGCTCTACGTAAAATCCATCGTGATTATTGACTTCGTATACGTAAACTCCATCTAAAACCTTCATATTTGTGATTTTACCAACGGTTCCATATAGCGTAATCACGACTATGTCCCCTACGTTATATTTAGGTTGCTTTTTCCTTGCCATCTATATCTCTCCTTTTTTTGACGTCGTGATTTTGATAACAGTATATGCAACCTACTTAAAAACGCTTATCACAGAAGCGTATATTCATAAATTTTTTCAATAAAAAATATCATCATATGAAAATTTATTTACAACGTAAAAAAAGCTAGCAAATAGACTAGCTTCATGTCGAAAAAAGTTCATATAGTTTTTATCTATCTTGTATGTATAAATCCCACGCTTCATCAAATATAGACATACTTTCTAGCATTCCACTTAGCTCTAAGTATGAACTAATTTGATCGTAATCTTCAGATTGCTTCGGAAAACTTAAATCATCATACATTGCCTCTGCTAAATTCGATATTTCATTACTAAATAAAGCTGCACGATGCTTCATCATATAGTGGTAAAATGTCTTTTTCAAAAATATTCCCTACCTTTCTAGCTTGGGTACATTATACAAGGCAAAAAAGAAAAAAACCAGCATAAAAGCTGGTTAAAAGTCGAAATAATTTCTTTTTAATAGACGTGGTCTTCCCATTAATTCTTCATATGTTAGTTGTTTTGGTAAGTCTTTCGTATAAATTAGAAACAATTGATCTTCTATTTCTTTCACTGTTTGATCTGATTGATAGTCCATACCACATGAGGAACAAGAAATGCATGGTGTCTCTTGGATTTCAATGGCTTTCGTACCATCTGGTAATTCCCAATATACAGTATTTAAGCTTTCTTTTGCTTCTGTACTGTCACACCACATACAATTCATACTGCATCACCCTCAGTTTTTTTGTCGTTTTCTTCTAATTTAGCCATTTGTGCTTGATATTTTTTATCTTTCAATTGGTCGCGCTTATCACGTTTATCTTTTAATGTTGCATGCGTTTCATTATCCTCATAGTCTTTACGACGGTTCATACGCTGTAAATCGTCTGGAACAAGATTAAATTTCTTATCGCTCATAAGGCCTGCGATACCAACATCTGAACGTTTTTCTTCGTAGTTTGGATAAATTTCTTTAAAGTACCCTTCTGCTCTTCCTGGAATGTAGCTTTCTGGCTCTGGATACGTTGTAATAACACCTTCAAAGTTACGAAGTACAACTTTATCTGCACTTTGCGAGATTAAATAGTTTGGTTGAAGCGCAATTTTACCGCCTCCTCCTGGTGCATCAACAACGAATGTTGGTACTGCATAACCAGACGTATGTCCGCGTAAACCTTCAATAATTTCAAGACCTTTAGAAACTGGTGCACGGAAATGACCAATACCTTCAGATAAGTCACATTGATAAATATAATATGGACGTACACGGATTTTTACTAAGTCATGCATTAGTTTTTTCATAATTGGAACGCTGTCATTAATACCAGCTAAAATTACTGCTTGGTTTCCGACTGGAACACCAGCATTCGCTAACATTTCACATGCTTTTTTCGATTCTTCAGTGATTTCAATAGATGTATTGAAATGTGTATTTAACCATACTGGATGATATTTTTTAATAATGTTACATAAGTTTTCTGTAATACGCTGCGGAAATACTACCGGCGCTCTCGTTCCGATACGAATAATCTCAACATGCGGAATCTCTCGTAAATTTTTTAATACATATTCTAAAATTTTATCGTTAATAAGAAGACCATCACCACCAGAGATTAATACATCTCGTACTTGTGGTGTTTCACGAATGTAAGCAATTGCATCATCTAATTGTTTCTTCGGCACACCCATTCCAATTTGTCCACTAAAACGACGGCGTGTACAGTAACGACAATACATAGAACATTGATTCGTTACTAAGAATAGTACGCGGTCAGGATAACGATGTGTTAACCCTGGAACTGGTGAATCTTCATCTTCATGAAGCGGATCTTCTAAATCATATTTTGTTTTATATAACTCTTCCGAGATCGGTACAGATTGCATCCGAATCGGACAGCGTGGGTCATCAGGATTCATTAACCAAGCATAGTACGGTGTAATATTTAACGGGATCGTTTTCGTTGAAATTTTAACGCCCTCTTCTTCATCAGGTGTTAAGTTAATCACTTTCTTTAAGTCATCTAACGTTTTGATCGTATTCGTTAATTGCCAAACCCAATCATTCCATTGCTCTTCAGTAACATCTTTCCATAATTCGATATCCTTCCAGTGACGATTTGGTTTGTATACATCATGTAACATTGCTATTCCCCCTTTTTATACGCTCATCCTTTATATAAGCAATAGTTATGCCAACTTTACTTTATTGATAAGTAAACGTACGGATAACCCTATTATATAAGCGAAAAAAATATTTTTAAGCACTGTATGAAATCCATACATACTATCATATTCATTACTTTTTATATATGTAAACGCTCTTTTATTGGTGCAAACACACAAAAACCGCCAATTATTCGGCGGTTTTGTCGTACTTACTCAGTTTATATTGAAGCGTCTGACGAGGGATACCTAACATTTTTGCAGCCTGTAATATATTCCCTTCTGTTTCAATTAACGCTTGATCTATTAATTTTTTTTCCGTTTGATGAAGTGCTTCTCTAAGAGGCAATATGCCCTTCTTCTTTGGAAAACTCTCTTTCCGAAATGTACGCGGTAAACAATTGGCTGTTAATGTATTCCCTTCTGCAATAATGACAGCATGTTCAATCGTATGTTTTAACTCCCGAACATTTCCAGGCCATTGGTAAGCTTGTAGTCTTTCTTTCGCTTCCTTATCCATTTGAAGTACACCTTTTTTATAACTTTTATTATATTCTTTCAAAAAATAAGACGCTAACAATAATACATCCTCCGTTCTTTCACGGAGCGGCGGAATATATAATGAAAAGACATTTAATCGATAGTATAAATCAGTGCGAATTTTATTCTCTTTTAAACATATTTCTGGCGGCTGATTCATTGCGGTAATAACGCGAACATCTACTTTTCTCGTCTTATTATCACCAATACGACGAATAACACCATCTTCTAATACACGTAGCATTTTCGCTTGTAAATCGAGTGGCATTGAATTCAGTTCATCTAAAAACAATGTCCCTCCATCTACAAGTTCAAATAATCCCGCTCGTTCAATTGCCCCCGTATAACTACCTTTCGTCGTTCCAAACAATAAACTTTCTAATAGAGACTCTGGCAAAGCTGCACAGTTTTGTGCAATAAACGGCTTGTTCTTCCGCTTAGAGGCTTCATGAATCGCTTGTACAAATAACTCTTTCCCTGTTCCTGTTTCCCCATATATTAAAACATTCGCATCAGTTGGGGCTACTTTTTGTGCTAATTCTTTCGTCTGTTTAAACCGAGCATCATTCGTCACGATCGTCTCAAATGCAACATCCTTTTTGACCGCTTTTTTTCTAGATGACCGCTTTATTTTCGACTGCAAATCGACTATTGTATCGGTAAGTTTTTGTACTGTGGAATAATCTTTTGCAATTTCAACAGCTCCAGCAATATTTCCATCTATGAAAATAGGTAACGTCGTATTTACTGTACAAATGTCTTCCCCATTTAAGTTTTGATAGTGCTGCACTTGATGAACGATTGGCTTTTTTGTATCTAATACTTTCATCAACGTACTTGTTTCCCTAGATAAAGAAGGAAACGCTTCTAACAAATGTTTACCTAACACTTTTTCAATTTTTGATCCATCGTGTTTTGCAGCTACAGTATTATAGAAAATTGTAATACCATTTTCATCTACTGCGTGTATAGCCTCATCAATACTGCCCAAAATCGCCTCAATGACTTCTTGTGTCGAAACTGCTAGCAATGTCATCCCCCCTCTTGCCGAAAATTCAGCAAATAATATGCCGAATTTCCGGCATACCTATGTGCGATTATAAGCATGACGATTCCGCTCTATTTTTATAACGTACTATTTAGACAAATCTTTTACCCATATATTCATATCTTCTAGCTTATCAAAAATGTAGCAATTGTTCGCCAATCTTCCCGTATACGTATAGCCTAACTGATGAAAGGCTGCATTCATTCCGAAAGAAAGCGATCGAGCAATTGTATAAGAACAGAAAATCGATTTTTCTTGAAGTTCTTCTTCTAACTTAATTAATAAACTTTTCATAAACCCATGTTTACGATATTCGGGTAAGGTCGCACAATTCGTTAATTCTGCATTTCCTTCTTTTATATTCATTTCTGCAGACGCTGTACTAATTATTTTCCCCTCGAATTCATACACATAGTAAATTGTATCGTCTTCTTTCATCGTTTGTTTTACATAACTCGCTTCGTTTAAAGGAGTCGGATACACTTCAAATACTTCTCCAAAGACAGCTGCTAATTCTTCTGCGTCCTCTTCTGTCGCTTTTCTTAATAGGAATTTTTCCGGAACTATTTTTTCCTTTACTTCTTTTGCTTTTACACCGCTTAAAATGGTATCTTCCTCAGCCCAATGAATACTATTTCGTCTTTCATCATTATTAAATTTCACGAAGAAGTATGCATCGTGACCTTGAAAATAATGTGGTATTGTTGCTTCTAATAAAAAACCGAAAGAGAGCCATGTTGAAACATGCTCTCCCTTTCCTTTAACAATACATTTAGTGAAAGAATGTTTCTCTGCTAATTCGTCAATTGTTTGGATGATTCTCTCAATATTTCCTGTGTAGTGGTCTACTCGAATACGTTTATTAAAATAGTCCAAAACGCCTTCTACTGTATAGCCATTCGTCTGTTCTCTAAAAGATTCATAGTATTTCATTTTTTCACCTCACACCAATCTAGTAATGTACATGCAATAATTTTCGCGGCAGCTATCATTTTATCAACTTCTATATATTCGTTTGGATAATGCGCTACTTTCGTTTCTCCTGGGCCAAATACTATCGTTGGTACACCTGCGATTTGTGTAAATAAACCTCCATCAGTCCCCCACGGTGATGCTTCAATAATCGGTTTGTTCCCTTCGATTTCAACAAAGTTATGTTCAAGCGTTGTAATTAACTCATGATTTTCTTCTAGTTCACCTGGAACCCATCTTGCTCCAAACCATTCCACTTCTACAGGATTTTCAACAAACCAACTGTCCACACCATTTAATTCAGCGATCCAATTCTCGAACTCTTCTTTTGCTGCCTCTATAGTCTCATTCGGCGCAATACCGCATCTTCCTTCTAAAATTAACGAATCAGGAACAGAACTTGGCCAGCTACCGCCTTCAATTTTCCCAATATTAATTGGAATTGGGATCGGGATTCCTTTAAATAATGGATCTGTAATTCGGTCATTTCTCTTCTCTTCCAACTTTCTCAAATGATCTATAACAAACATACTTTTTTCAATTGCACTTACTCCTTCATAACGCGTCCCACCGTGTGCTGCTTTCCCTTTCACATGTAGACGAAACCACATGGATCCTTGTTGTTTCGGGAAAAACTTCATATTTGTTGGCTCCGGAATAATAACACCATCTGCTTTATATCCTCGTAATATAGTTGCTAATGTTCCTGCTCCGCCGCTTTCTTCTTCTATTACACTTTGAAAATAAATATCTCCTTTTAATTCAATACGAGATTCAATAATTGCTTCCATCGCAAGCATTAATGCGACATTGCCGCCCTTCATATCTGTCGTTCCACGACCATATATACGATTTCCTATTTTCTCACCACTATAAGGATGATAGTCCCACTGATTCACATCTCCTTCTGGTACGACATCAATATGCCCATTTAATATCATAGATTTCCCGTCGCCGCTTCCTTTAAGGGTTGCCACAATGTTCGGGCTATCTGAAAAACTTGTACGCGGTGAAACAAAATAAGGATGATCTTTCATTTTAGAAAATGATGGCTCCCATATATCAAGATCTAAGCCTAGCTCACGTAATTTTTCAATCACAATTGCCTGCGCACCACTTTCATCACCAGATACGCTCTTTTCTTGAATTAATCGTTTTAAAAATTTTACGCTTTCTTCTTCATGACTCTCAATATAATCACAAACTTGTTTTTTTAATTGCTCCATATATTATATCTCCCCTCATTCAATTACTAGTAAGTTAGAGCCAATTTTAAAATCCGCTTCTGTATGTTGTTTTATATCTTCCACTGTGTATGGGCTCATCAATTCTTGTAAAATAAGTCCACCCTGCGTTACTTCCATTACTGCCATATCCGTAATAATTAAATCTACGCATTTTTTTGAAGTTAATGGTAATGTACACTCCGAAACAATTTTTGCATTTCCGTATTTATCGACATGATTCATCACAACAACGACCCGCTTCGCTTTTTGAGCTAAATCCATTGCTCCTCCAATACCTGGAACACGTTTCCCTGGAACAATCCAGTTTGCTAAATCACCATTCTCGCTTACTTGTAATGAACCAAGAATCGTTATATCTAGTAAACCTTTTCGAATCATCCCAAACGCTGTGCAACTATCAAAATAACTTGCTCCTGTAATAAGAGAAGTTGGCAAACCTGCTGCGTTACATAAATTTTCGTCTTCATTTCCTTTGCTTGGCGTAGGTCCCATACCTACAATTCCATTTTCCGCATGAAACATAACGTTTATATCGTCAGGCAAATGATTCGGTACAAGCGATGGTATACCAATACCTAAATTTACAATCATGCCATTTTGTATTTCTTTCGCCGCACGTCTAGCAATCTTATCTCTCACTTCTACGCCCATACCCATTTCCAATTCACTCCTTCCGACGGTACGATATAATTTACAAATACTCCTGGGACAACAATTTCTTCTGGATCTAAACTTCCAAGTGGAACAATTTCTTCTGCTTCTACAATCGTTATATCCCCGGCCATAGCAACGTGAGGATTCATGTTACGAGCACTCTTATCAAACACAAGGTTACCGAACGGATCCGCCTTTTTCGCATATACAATCGCAACCTCAGCAGTTAATGCTGTTTCAACTAAATATGTTTTACCATTCATTTCAACAGTACGTTTTCCTTCTTCTACAATCGTATCAACACCTACATCAACTAATACACCACCAAGTCCTACACCACCAGCGCGAATACGCTCTGCTAGTGTTCCTTGGGGAGAAAACTCAATTTGTAACCTTCCTTCGTTTAGCTGTCTTCCTGCATTTGGATTTGAACCGATATGAGAAGTAATTAATGATTTTACTCTTTCATTCGTAACGAGACGACCAATTCCTACATCAGGAAACCCCGTATCATTTCCTATTAAATTTAAATTTGTAACTCCTTTTTCTAAAATCGCCTGTATTAATGATGGAGGGGATCCAATCCCCCCAAATCCCCCAAACATTAATGTCATATCATCGTGGAACAAAGAAATTACTTCCTCTATCTCTTTTAATTTACCGAATGTATTCGTAATAGTTGTCATGCGATACTATGCCCTCCTTTTTGCATCATTTCTTCTACACTTTTTGCAAAAATTGAAAGTAATTCATCTAACTCGGAATATGTAGTTGTCATTGGCGGTGCTACAAGCAGTGCACTATCTTCTTTTCCTGCTTGCCCTGAAACAGCTTGGTATAAAAGAAGACCATTTTTAGCTGCAACCGAAATAAGTTCCGACGCTTTTGTAAACGGTTGCAATTCTACTCCAATCAGCAATCCTTTTCCACGCACATCAGCAATGATTGTCGATTGTTGCTGAACTTTCTGTAATCCTTTTATTAAATACTCTCCCTTTTCCGCTGTTTTTTCAGGTAGATTATGTTTCTCCATATATTCAATAACAGCTAGAGCTGTTGCTGCAGATAATGGATTTGCACTTAACGTATGTCCACTCATAACAGAACGCGATCCTCGTAAAATTGGCTCCATAACACGGTCACTTACAACCGTCGCTGCCATCGGTGTGTATCCAGCTCCTAAACCTTTACCAAGGGTCATAATATCCGGTTCTACACCCCAATGCTCCATCGCAAACCATGCACCAGTACGCCCAAGCCCAGTCATTACTTCATCAGCAATAAATAAAATATCGTAATGACTACAAATGTCTTTAATAACTTTATAATATTCTTTCGGCGGAACGACTGCACCTCCAGCTGCTCCAATAATCGGTTCAGCAATAAAAGCCGCAATATGTTCTGCTCCAATCCTTTCAATTGATCTTTCTAGTTCAGTCGCACAAGCAAGCTGACAAGTTGGATATACCTTTTGTACTGGACATCTAAAACAATATGGAGCTGGAATAGTTGGATAATCTTCTAAAATTGACACGAAACGTTGTCTACGCAGTGGATGCCCAGACATTGATAAGGCTCCCATCGTAATACCGTGATAACTCATCCATCGTGACAATATTTTATGTTTCCCTTGAATACCTCGCTCTTGAAAATGCTGGATTGCAATTTTCATAGCTGTTTCATTTGCTTCCGTACCACTATTTACAAAAAAGCTCCAGTTCAAATCTCCTACACTTAAATCGCTTAGTTTCTTAGCTAATTTTTCAGCTGGTTCACTCGTAAACTGTGATCTATAAACGAAAGCAATCTCCTCAGCTTGCTTTTTGATAACGTCCGCAATCTCCTTTACGCCATGCCCAATACCTGCCGTAATTGCTCCTGACGAGCCATCAAAATATTTATTTCCGTTTTGATCATACAAATAGACACCTTTTCCATGTGAAATCATTGGATACGGCTGACCAACAAGTGGTTTAATTAAGTAATCGCGCATAGCGCTCCCCCATTTCTCCAATTTGTATATATATATGAAGAAAATTGACGTTTCTTTCATAAAAAAGAACCCTCTGCGAAAGCAGTGAATTTATCAAAAAACTATTATAAAATATACAAATGAGTGCTAAATACCAATTTTAAAAACAGAAAATTCAGAACTTAATTCAAAGACCAACCCTTATCTATATGCTCAAATAACCCTCCCTTATATAAAATTAACGCTTCACTAAATGTTTTTCTAACATAATGTCAGCTTCCCTCAAATGCCGACATTGTGTAAACTTCGACGAAACTCCCTTTAAACTCCTTCCTGTTCTCCTACTTTATATTGCATATTTTTAAACAAATCTCGACAATTAATCCTACTAAATGCATAGCAATTATTTTTATAGAAACCAATATTTCACATATACTTCGCTCTGGTTTATACAATAAAAAAAGAACCGATTAACCACATTAATCAGTTCGGCACGACGCTCTGTTATCAGTTAATACCGTCACTTGCTAACATAAATAGAAACAATAGTATTACAAAATCACAATTCATCCTACAGTATAAAGCACAAAACCGTCCATAACTCCATTCACAATTCCTTGCGGGATATCCCCATCCCAAAGTTTCATTCCTTTCCTTAATTTCAAACTACCTTTCCTTTATAATTTATGTAGGACAATTATTACTTTGTATGTGTATTTGCCCATAATTAAAAAAATCCCTAGTTTCCTAAGGGTTTCAGGACATGGTTTCGACATGTCACGTGTTATGCTCTCAAATTTTTCATTTCGAAATACACACTTCCTCTGCCAATATGGATGATATATTTTTGTATCCTCTAGAAAATTATAACTCTCGTTCACCTAAACTTAGCTTATCCTTAAAAAATACTTATTATTAATTTTCAACCTTTCTCCTTTAAAAAACAATTTTTTCGCATAACCTCATTCTTGCTAAGCATATAGTTTTAATGATGACAAAGGAGGAATGTTCATGTCTCAATCTGAAATCGAAAAATATGGACAAGAAGCTGCACGTTACGAACAGCTCGCTCGTTACTATCAATTTCATAATCCAAAAAAATATGTAGAACTATATATGAAATATTATGATGCGCTTACGAATCTTGTACAGGCATACGAAAAAAGAAATTCACAAGAAGCTGCTTTACCATCGCACATAAGATTTTTTCACTCTGCTTCAAATACACCTGCCGTTGACATTTTAGTAAACGGGCAAAAGGTAATTAAAAATATTTCATTTAAACAATTTAGTCCTTATTTAACATTAGTACAAGGTAAGTACCGAATAGATATCGTTCCTGTTGGAAATGAAACGCCCATCTTTTCAGCTTTAGTACCAATAATGGGAAATCACACTTATACTTTTGCCGCAATAAATAGTGATAATCATCTACAATTACAACCTATGCTTGATAATACTCATTTACCAGCAGGCCAGGCAAAAATACGCTTTGCACACTTTTCTCCCGATACCCCTGTTGTAAATGTAAGTTTAAAAGCTGGCGATCATTTATTTGAAAATGTACTCTTTAAACAAATAACAGATTTTTTAGAAGTTAGCCCTGGTACAGCGGATATAGAAGTTTCACTCGCAGATCATCAAAGTGTCTTACTAACTATACCGGATTTCAAAGTCGAACCGAACATTATTTATACAATTTCAATTTTAGGTTATTCAACGAAAGATCCTAAATTAGAAGCCGTTATACTTACGAATTAAAACAGTCTACACCATTCATTTGGTGTAGACTGTTTATTTTTGAAATGCAATTTGAAATTCTGTCCAATCATTATCTGAACGACACATGATGGACCCATTATGCTTTTCTACAATTTGTTTACATACAAATAACCCAATACCAGTTCCTAACTTTTTAGTAGTTACAAATGGTTCAAAAATCGTTTCTACATTTTCAGCTGGAATCATTGGCCCGTTATTTTTTATTACAATCCGAATCGATTGATCTTCTTCAAATACATCAATGATAATTTTTCGTTCTTCTTTCATTGATTCAAGAGCGTCAATTGAGTTCATTAATATATTTAAAAATACTTGTCTCACTTCACTCCGATAACCAGTAAGCGGAATTGGATATGGCAAATTCTTTTCAATAGAAACATTTGCATTGACCAAACTTGGATATAAGAACTGTATAATGTCTTGAAACAAATCATTTAGCCAAAACCGTTCAGATTCAGTCCACATTTCTTTTTTCGATACGAGTAAAAATTGCGAAATGCGAAAATTTAATTGGTCTAATTCATGAGAAATAATATCTAAATACGATAAACTAGGATGGTCTGCCTTTAATAATTTGACAAACCCCATAATGGAAGTAAGCGGATTACGAAATTCATGTACAAAACTAGCTGACATTTGCCCTAAAATTGTCAGCCTTTCTTTATGTGTTTCGTTAATATATTGCTGTTTTTCCTCTAAATTTCTTGATATAATTTCCGAGTATTTTAAAACAGTGTAATAAATTAATTTGTCAAAACAAGTATGTATTTGGGCCATAATTGGTTTCAATTCACGTGCACTAACATCTAATTCACACATCGCTTCGAAAAGCTCATTTCTTCCTACATTTGCATTATAAACAAAATCACCTATATTCGCATCTGCTCCTGCACGTTCAATAGCAATTTTCTCGCATAATGGCTGAAGATAATTTATATCTTTTTCTTCCATAGTAAGTTCAATAATAAACTCTAATAAATCCTCTCCATTTTGAACTGCTTCTAGTCTAAATGGATCTTTATCGGAAATTATCATTTTGTTTTTCCAGTTCTCAACGAATTGGTGCCTGTTGTTTTTCAAGTGCGAACAAAATACTTCTTTAATATCCTTATCGATTGGAAAAACCTCCATTCCTCCATTTCCATGCGACGAACACCCTTTATATTTTGAATATTAACACAAAAAACATGATTCGTTAATAGATTATTGTCACATTTTGTTAATATGTGTTGATAAAATTTTTATAACTTTATTAATTGTTTAGATTGATACATTCCATTTTCCTTCCTTTCATTCAAATTTTTTATATTCGATGCGACTTTTTTTGCATCCTGCTTCATTCTTTCGTACAATAGAAAAGGAAAGGTGTGAAAAATATGGTAAATAAAAATGTGGAAGATTATCTCCAAGAAGGCATTTACGGCCAAAAGCAAAACAAACCAGAAGAACGTAATATGTATTTAACTACATTACGTGAGCGTGTAGAAATCGCTTTAACTATCGGTCAAGTAATGCAAAGTAATGTATATTCTGAAGTAGCTAGTAGCATGCGCTCTTCTCAATCATTACAAATATTCCTAAATGGTGGCATTGCTTACCCACATTTATCAAAATACATTAAATTAGCGAACGAAAAAAATGTTCCTTTTACAATTGTTCAAAATAAAGGTACAGAAACACCAATCGGTTTAGTATTATCTCATAGCACTGCTGTCGACAAAGAACAAATTTATGTAGAAGATGCTATTTTCAAACAAGAAATGAAGTAAAAGGTACACTTGATTAAATGAAATCATTCTAAGAAACGTCAAATAAACAAAAAAAAACGAGTATGGAATCGTAAACATTTCCTACTCGTTTTTTTGCGATGTTTAAGTTCTAGTTCCTTTATTTTTTAATACACACTAATTTCATTTCTGTCATTTCTTCGATTGCATATTTAATTCCTTCACGCCCCGTACCACTTTCTTTCACACCCCCGTAAGGCATATGGTCTACTCTGAACGTTGGAATATCATTTATCATGACACCACCAACTTCAAGCTCATCAATTGCACGCATAGCTTTAAACAAATTATTTGTAAATACACCTGCTTGTAGACCGTAACGTGAATGATTTACTTGCTCTATAGCCTCATCAAATTCTTTAAATGTATTTACTGTCATAAGTGGACCGAATACTTCTTGGCACTGTACAGATACATGCTTTGGAACATTCGTTAATACAGTAGGTTCAAAAATCCTTTCATCACGTTTGTTACCACCATATAAAACGTTCGCTCCTTCTTTAACTGCTTCTTGCACCCAGTTATCGATACGGTCGACATCTTTTTTCGAAATTAAAGCTGATACATCCGTTTCCTCAATCAGCGGATCACCAACAACAACTGTTTCCATCGCTTTCTGTAACTTCGATAGAAATTCATCCATTCTCTCTTCATGTACAAAAACACGTTGCACCGAAATACAAACTTGTCCATTATTAACAAATGCTCCCCATTTTACACGTTCAATTAATTCATCTGTTAATTCTACATCTTCATCAATAATAACTGCAGCATTTGATCCTAGTTCTAACGTAACTCTCTTTAACCCAGCCTTTGCCTTAATTCCAATTCCAACTTTCGGACTTCCCGTAAAAGTAATGGAAGCAACATCATCATTTGTAACAATCGCTTCACCTACAGTCGAACCAGGACCAGAAATAATATTTAAAGCTCCTTTTGGCAATCCTGCTTCTTCAAATAGTTCAACTAAAGCGTAAGACGATAGAGGCGTTTGATCAGCTGGTTTTAATACAACTGTATTTCCAGCAGCAATTGCAGGGCCGACTTTATGTGCCACTAAATTTAACGGGAAATTAAATGGTGTAATAGCCCCTATAACTCCGATTGGTTTTCGCATTGTGTATGCAATACGTCCATCTGCACCAGGTGCTGCATCAAGTGGCAATGTCTCGCCGTATATACGCTTTGCTTCTTCCGCTGCAAATTTGTATGTCTGAACGGTACGATCTACTTCTCCTCTCGCAGCACGTATTGGTTTTGCAGCCTCTTTTGCAATAATCTCTGCAAATTCTTCTCTTCTTTCATCCATTTTTTGTGCGACTTTCTCTAAAATAGTCGCACGATCATATGCAGATAATGTATTCATTTCTTTCATTGCATTTTTTGCAGCAGTAACAGCCTCTTTTACATCTTCTTCCGTTCCTTGTGCAATTTCCGCTAATGTTTCTTCAGAGTATGGTGCGTATAATGGTTTATACGTGTTTACAGACTTCCAATCTCCATTTATATATAAATGCTTTTTCATAATTCTTCCCCTTTCAAATATATGTATACAACAATACTTCACCTAGTGAAAGGTCTGACTTATTTCATTGTAACATAGCCCTTATTCTGCCAAAAACATTATGCTCAAAAAAAACTCTGCCATCTAGCAGAGTCTACGAACTAATTTGTTCTTGTAATGAAATTTGTTTTTCATCTTCTAAAATAACAATTGATTCTACAGTTTTTGTAACTTCTAGTCTCTTTATATAGTGTCCATCTAATTCTTTCACGCAAAACTTATAATTTTCGATTTCAATGAAATCCTCTTCGGCAATTTCTATATTTTTCGTTAAAATCCATCCACCTATTGTATCAACACCATTATCATCAATCGTTAAACCTAATAACGTATTTACTTCACTAACAAGTACTTTTCCCTCTAGTATCGTTTTCGTTTCACTAACTTGTTGAATTTCTGGCTGTTCATCTGTATCAAACTCATCTTGAATATCTCCAACTATTTCTTCTAAAATGTCTTCAACAGTAACAAGTCCAGACGTACCACCATATTCATCTATCAATATAGCAATATGTGTTCTTTCTTTTTGCATTTTTAAAAATAAGTCGTGTATTGGGATGGAGTCGATAACTAAAATAATCGGCCTCATATATTGCTCTACTTTCTTATTACTAACGGCATTATGCTGCACAAAATCTGTGAAAATATCTTTAAAATTCACAAAGCCTATTACGTGATCTTTGTCGCCATCAACAACTGGATATCTCGTATATTTTTCCCGAGACATTTTTTGCAACGCTTCTTCAGCAGGCATTTCTTTACTTATAATATGCATCTCGGTTCGGGGTACCATTATCTCTTTTGCTATACGATCATCAAATTCAAAGATTTTATTTACATATTTATATTCAGACTGATTAATCTCTCCATTTTTGTAACTTTCTGAAACTAATAACCGTAATTCTTCTTCTGAATGAACTTCATCGTGCCCTTTCGGTGGTTTCAGCCCTAGCAACTTCGTAATTATTCGGGCTGATCCATTTAATAGCCAAATAAATGGAAACGCCATACGATAAAAGAAAGTTAACGGTTTAGCAACAAATAAACTCACCTGTTCAGCTTTTTGAATCGCAAATGTTTTTGGAGCCAATTCCCCTATTACAACATGTAAAAATGTAATAAACAAAAACACTAAAATTACAGCAAAAATATCTGCTAGTTGAGTAGAAATGTTCAAATTCACAAAAAATGTGTCAAACATTTGCTTTAACGCAGGTTTACCGAACCACCCAATTCCCAGTGCTGTAACTGTTATTCCTAGCTGACAAGCAGATAAATATTCGTCTAAGTTTGTAATGACTGTTTTGACAGATGTTGCGCGATTATTTCCTTCTGCAATTAAATAGTCAATTCTTGAACTTCGCACTTTAACAATTGCAAATTCTGCTGCAACGAAAAATGCCGTTAAGGCAATTAAAACAATCACTATACTTATACTATATATGTCCAAATACTTTTCCTTACTTACATTGTAAGCAAGGAAGCCACCTCCTACTTAATTTTATTCAAGTGAAGTAAGCATTCTAATACTCTAACAAAATTCTACATTTGCAACCACCTTTTTATATATTATATGCATACATAAAAAAGATATTTATCATTATGATAATCTAATTCATTTCCCTCAGTCAAATGATTCTAAATTTTAAGATAAAAACTTTTATATTCACGATATATTCTTCCTAGCTTCATTTCGTGAAAAAACACTTTCTTTGCCGATTCCACACTTCTTTTGTCACACTGGAAGGGAACTTACTTCATAGATCGAAATCATTCAACAGGATATATATAGGAGGGATTATTTTGGAATATAAAACACCATTTATCGCAAAAAAATTAGGTGTTAGCCCAAAGGCTGTTGTCCGGATTGCACAACAATTAAATCTTACTATAGAAAAAAATAAATATGGTCACTTTATTTTTACACAAGATGATTTAGACCAAATGTTAGAATACCATCTTTCACAAATAGAGAAGTCCCAAAACACTCACCCTACTCAAAAAACATCATCAAATGATGTTGAAGAATTGAAAAATCAAGTAAATACAATTGTTCAAAACATATCATCACATGATTTTGAGCAATTAACCGCTCAATTAAACACAATTACGAGAAGACTAGATCGAATGGAAGAACAAATGCAAGATAAGGCAAATGATGTTGTTACGTACCAACTTTTACAACATCGCCGTGAAATGGAGGAAATGTTAGAGCGAATTCAAAAACTAGAAGCTACCCTCAAGAAAGAAGAACCAATCTATATTACTCCCGATACAAAGCCAATATATGAACGTGAAAAGAAACCGAAGCGCCGTAAAATGATTTTTAGTATATTTGGATTATAATTTTTAGACCCTTATTAAAATAATAAGGGTCTTTTTCATGAAGAATGATTTCATTTTAAAATCGCATTCTCTTTATTATACATATTCATTTCGTTTTATTTGGTTAACATAATATTCTTACTGTATTCTGCGATTAATGCCTGTGCATGGGCATTTCCTTGAATTACATCTCGAAATTCTTTTAAAGAATACAAATGCGTAGCCCCTTTTCGGGCATGAATTCGTACTGGTACACCTTGTAAAGTATCATGAAATTGAAATGGCTTATCTATCGGTTCAATTGGGAAACCGAGTGTTAATAAATACATATACATTCTTTTTGTAACCGCTGCGATATACCATTCTGCTTTTGTTTCTAATGCATGCATAAATAAAATAGCTGTTAGTCTTTTGAAGTGCCCTCTCCCACGAGACGTTTTCGCAATACTTAACTTGCCTATTTCATATACATTTTGCAAATCTTTCACTAAATCATTTTTAGAAAACGGATAGAAAAACTCAGAATTTGATTGTTCTGGTACCGTATACTTCATACATTCTACTGTACCGATATGATGTTCATCTTCTATTAATAAAAATCGTGATGGATTTAAATTACGTTCTACGAACATTAAGTTTCTTTCTTCACAAAAATCTCCCCACAGTTGCTCGAACCAAAAATGTTCTTCCTTTGTTTGAACACGCTGGAACATATTTCCCCGCCTTTCCCATCGCCGCTCTATTTTTGATAACGCTTTCACTATCTATCATATAAGAACAAATCTTCGTATGCAACTAAAAATATTTACGCCTTATTATATTCTGCAAAACGAATTAAATTCCATCTTAATCGTCTTTTATCCCTCATGTATCGTCCTTCTAATAACATATTTATATTACTACCAAATTCATATCTCATGGAACTTTCTTCCACACTGCATATAATTCTTCTTAATCTAAAAAAATCCTTTATAAAAAAGGATTTCTTTTACTTCTTCATGCTTTTTAACCACTTCTCAAAAATTTGTACCATTCCATGTTTCCCCGCTAATTTCTCTTCTCCTTGTTTCGTTTTATATGGATATAATTGCAAAAAAACACCGCATCCAGACTCAATTTTTTTACTATGCATATGACTTCCTGGGTATACACAAATGACTTCATAAATGGCCCTTCGATGATAGATTCGCTTTCCATCTTGTTCTTCTACATATTTTATAGACCAGTACTTATACATTTGCTCAGTTGCTTTCGTATTTCCAACGTGCTGAAAAATATTGTACATTGGGCTATACTTCACTTCAATAATAATAGAAGATTGATATACGTATTTCTCTTCCTCCTTTACATAACAGTCTAATCGAATATCTGGCTTCTTCGTGTCTTCTCCATTATAAAAATTACTCCCTTTACTTAATGCAATAAGAGGATGTGTTTCAATTAAATCATTAAATGCGACATGGACTTTCATATTATCTCGATGTAAAACTACTGTCGTTCCATCTTGTAATCCATCTACATAAAAATGTTCTTGTATTTGTTCACGAATGGAATTTCTAGCTTCAAAACCAATTTGCTCTAACATGGAAATAACGATAAAAAAAGCGTAATATTCATACACTAAAAAAGTTGGTTTATAAACAAATAATAAAGATGGAGATTGATCTGTATATTGTGGAAGTAAATCTAAATGCTGTAGTAATTGTTGATGTGGTATCGGTAAATTATATGAATTCATCTTACCTGTTTCAGAAACTTCTCTCCAAAATGGAGAATGCATTAAAGTTTGAAAGTATTGTACACTATCATGTACAAAATGCGCTAAAATTTTATATTCTTGTATCTTCATAGAACTTTTTCGTAAATCCGCCTCTTTTAGTAAATGTATATTTTTATATTTTTGTTTCTCTCTATCGGTCACTGATCCATTACGCTCAATTGTTTGTATAATCGTTTTTACAGCTTGAAATTCTTCTGATTTCTTCTTTTTTTCTCTTTCTAATATTTCAATTGTTTGACGCAAAAAATTTTCCGCTTCAAGTAAATAGAGATAAAATTGCATCGCTTTAAATTTAAGAAATGCATTTTCTATACTATTTTTTTGTTCGATAAACTTACGATTATAATATTTTGCATACGGTTTTCTTTCCGCCACTACCGCTCCTTTCCTCGTTGCTTTCCGCTCCTTTTCTTCCCATTTATATTCATGTATAAATTTTGAACTTGATTCTATTTTCTTAAAAATTTGCTTTATCTTTTTCATTTTTTGCGGCAACTTTCTAAGTAACACTAAATAAGAAGAATCTTCAATATCGCTAAGTGCAGAGAAAGTCTTTTTATAATAACCTCTATCTAAAATCAACTCATTTAAAATCGACTTCACATAGTTTTGAATCATTTCAAATTGATCATCAAAAAAATTTTTGGGAACGACTTGAAAAGCGCCATAATACGTTCGCTCTTCTATATTCACTTCAAAATGATATAAACCACAACGCCATGGATAAAAGAATTCCGTTTTTCCATGTTCATATATTAATACCTTTTGTTTTTGGTCATTTATTTCATATTTTGTCTCTTTTATATTCTTCTGTCCCTCATAGACTTTATTCCATATAAAAGTAATATTCATTGGATTTTCATAATGGTATTGCAATCTAATTGGTTTTAATTCTTGCACTTTATAAATACATTGAGCTAATGCTGTTGCAGAGGTACAAAGACGATTTAATAAAATATATTCTCCTTTTGACTCCGTTCCAATAATTAACTTTAATACAAAAGGAAACGTTTCTTTCGTATCAACGATTTCTGTTTCGTATCGTCCATCATTTTGCATAACCATACAACTCCAGTTCTCTACGCTTTTCTCTTATATATGCTAAAGAGTGTTCAAATGTAGATACTCTGTTTGCAAGTGGAGATTGCAAAAGAGGTACTAATGTTGCCCCCCTTTTTACTTCCTCTGAAAGTAAAGACCCAACCATCATTTCAGTCCCTCTTATTTTCGTCAATACACGTTGCTTTATTTGTAAATCAAATCCTTCCTCTCTACTAATCATATAAGAATGATTATTTTGGAACGGTATATTTTGCAAATAAGTAGCAATTGCATTTGCACATCGAAAAGAAATTCCCTTTGACGTATCGTGTGATGACAATACACCATGTAACTTATCTAATAGCTCTAACTCTTCTTCAGAAAACACCTCAATCATCGTTTTATTCCTGACCCAATTTATGCGAAATTCTCCTGCAGTTACTTTCAGAGGTGGTTGTAATACAACTTTCTCTTGCTCCATACACATCTCACAAAACGGAATCTTTCGTAAAGTTATTACATTCGTCCGATCTAATAATCGATCTGAGAGCTCCTTCGTTGTTTCATCAAAATTCACAGTACCAACAAATATAATATTTTCTCCAATTTCAATTGTTGGCGGAATTGAATTTTCTTTTTCTTGCACACCTTCATATAAATTTAAAATACGATTTTGTTTTTCAAGTTGAAGAACAGATAGAAATGGAGTAAACCAATGCTCAATATGTGACATATTCATTTCATCAAAAACGATTATATACAGCTGATTTTGATTTTCTTTTGCCTTCATTAACGCCCTAACTAATTTTGTTTCACTTTCAATAAAAGTACCATTTGGATGAAGGTAACCAAGTAAATCATGTGGTTCTTGATATGATGGTGAAATCGGGATCCAAACCAATTCTTCCCCGTATTGTAATCCAAGTGCTTCTGCATAAGCTTGCACAAAACGGGATTTTCCAGCACCTGGTATCCCCCCCAGAATCGTCAACATATTTGTTTTTGTACTTATATGAAAGTTATAAATATCTGTTTCATCCAGATATAGCCCTTTATTACGTACAAAACTTTTCACATACTGTAAAAAGACGGATTCACGCTCATCCCATTCCCATTCATCCTTTTGCACTTTTATTTCCTCTACCTCTACAAGCTTACCTTCTTCAGTTATTCGTTTTTTTAATTGCTCATACACATGATTGCTTACAAAATATAATTGATCTTCTACCGCTATTTCTACATACTTCATCCAATCATTAAGTTCTATATACTTACATTCCCGCTGCTGTTCAAAATATGCGATTGAACTAATTGACGATGACTTTAAAGATATATTTCCATATAACCTTCCCTCATGCCACAATAACTCAGGAGGCTCAAAGTCTTTCGGATATTTTGGCATTAGAAATGACAAATAACCATTACTAAGTTTTCTTTCTAAAGACTCTCCCTTTTTATAATCAGAAACTTTAGGTACTGGAATCATTTTATAACCGTTTGCTATTTCTCGCGCTTCTTCTGTACAAATTAACTCCACGTATATATGTCCTCTTTCATAATAGAGACGAAACATAATCAATTGCTTTTCTAGTTTTCTTTTCTTTAATTCCGAAAAGACTTTTTCATTCTTTTTATTGCTACATAAACCTTCAAATACATATGGTTCATTTTTCAATTGTTCTTGCAACGTGAATGGTATTGGCGATAGGCATTGTACAAAGAAATTCTCTCCACTCTTCTCACTCTCTGCTTTTGTAAACTTCCCAATAAACCTCATATAGTACATTCGTTTTATAAAACTTGGCTGAAGAGCTTTATGTAATTTCACCTTCGTCACCTTCTTTTTTTCATACTATTCTTAGTGTATGAAAGAAACGCAAAACTAGAAACAAAAAACCTGACGTTATCCGCCAGGTTCAAAATGAAATCGTATATTAATGAGATGGAAATGCGTTTTTCTCTTGTAAGATGGCATTATGAGCAATTTTCATTTTAGCAAGTACATATCGTAAACGATCTTCAGCGTTTTCATCTTTATGTTGCTGTAATTCCGCCAAATTCTCTACCGCACTCGCTAAATTTTCAATCACTCCTCGCAGTTCAGGATGATGATTAAAAAAAGATTCTTGCACTAACACTTTCCTTACTTCACTCGCTAAATCAACAATTCTGTTCAACTGTTCTTTTCCTTCCATTTTCATCCCTCCTGAATATCTTATGTATTAAATATTCTATAGACAAAGAAAAAAGCCCTTTAAATGAAAAGGACTTTTACATTTTTATATTTCCAGTCAATAACATATAAAGAGATGTAACAGCTGCTACAACAATTGCCCACATTACATATCTCTCTATACGAGTAAAACAACGATTTCCTTTTTCTTTTCTTGCGTACACATAAACAATGATCCCAATTCCGTATACGATTGAAACGAGCAATAAATTCTTCAAACCAGCTGCATAAATAAGCCATACAGAGTAAAGTGAAGCAATTAAAGCTAGCGAACCATTTTTCACTTTTGCATCTTTTAGTTCATTTGTAATCACTAATTTGAATTGGAATAACGCTGATAATAAATATGGTACTAAAATTGATGTTGACGCTATGAAATACATAATTTGATATGTTGACTCTGAAAACAGAACGATTATAAATATAACTTGGGCAACGCCATTTGAGATCCATAATGCCATATGCGGCGTTTGTTTTTTATTTGTTTTCGTAAAGACTTTCGGAAACACACCATCTTTTCCTGCTACATGGGAAATTTCAGAAACAAGTAAAAACCAACCTATTAATGTACCTACAAGTGAAGCAACTAACCCGATGTTAATCGCTACTGCGCCCCATGTCCCAACAACATGTTCTAATACATGTCCCATTGACGGCGTTTCTAAAACAGAAAGCTCTCCTCTTGTCATCGCTCCCATTGACAAGACAGAAATTAAAATATAAATAGACATTACTAAAATAAGTCCTAATACTGTCGCTTTACCGACGTCTCGACTATTTTTCGCTCTTCCAGATAATACTACCGCTCCTTCAACCCCGATGAAAACCCAAAGAGTTACAAGCATTGTATTCTTCACTTGACCAAGTATAGAGGAAACTGAAATAGTTCCTTCTCCCCAAAAATCATGTGTAAATGTATCCCAGCGAAACGCTGTTACCATTACAACAATAAATAATACGATTGGAACCAATTTCCCTATTGTTGCAATCACATTCATAATAGATGCTTCACGAATGCCAAATAAAATTAGAAAATGAAGTGTCCATAATAAAAGTGATGCTCCTACGATAGACGCAACACTATTTCCACCTTTAAAAATGGGGAAGAAATAACCTAATGTACTAAACAGTAACATGATTGTTGCAACGTTTCCTAAAATTCCTGCTAACCAGTATCCCCAAGCGCTATTAAATCCGATATATTCACCGAAACCAGCACGTGCATAACTATAAATTCCGCCCTCAAGCTCTGGTTTTTTTCTTGCTAACGTTTGATATACGAGTGCGAGTGGAATCATTCCCATCGCTGTAATACACCAGCCAATTATGATAGAGCCGCTATTTGCTCCTACTGCTAAATCATGCGGTAAACTAAAAACACCGCCACCAACCATTGTTCCGACTACTAATGCAATTAATGGAAAAAACCCTAACTTCTTTTCTATTTGTACCACCCCATCTGTCATTCTAGGTGTTATGCTCGTTCAACTATTAAAGTCACCTTTTTCTCTAATAGACGTTTCTCTTATATTTTTTCAGGAAAACATTACTTATTCTAAAAGAAAATGAAGAAAAATGGAATACTTTTTTGAAAAAATGTATAAGTATGCACAAAAAAAACCGTTCATTTTGTAATGAACGGTCATTTCATACATATAAATTTGTATATTTCTTGTAAAATTAACGAAGTAAATTCTCTTTTTGTAAAAATCGTTTTGCGACTTCTTCACTACTTTTACCATTCACATTTACTTCATAATTCATTTTTCGCATTTCTTCATCTGTAATCTTCCCAGATAATTTATTTAATACTTTTTCAAGTTCAGGATATTTCTGTAACGTCTCTTTTCTTAATAACGGTGCACCTTGGTATGGTGGGAATAATCCTTTGTCATCTTTTAGCACTTTAAGTCCGTATTGCTCAAGTTCACTATCAGTTGAATATGCATCAATTACGTTAACATCCCCAGATTGAATTGCACTATAACGTAGTTTCGGTTCCATCGTTTTTACATTTGAAAACTTATAGTTATATAATTTTCGCATTCCTTTATAACCGTCTTCACGATCAGCAAATTCTAATGTGAACCCTACTTTCGCATCCTGTGCAATTTTTCCTAAATCAGAAATTGTATTTATATTATTTTGATCTGCTATTTTTTTCGGCATAGCTAGTGCATACGTATTGTTATACTCCATTGGTTTCAACATAACCATACTATATTTCTTTTCCATTCCAACGCGAGCCTGCTCATATACTTCATCCCGATTTGTACTTTTTGGCTCTTCTTTCACGAATGTAGATAAAGCTGTTCCCGAAAACTCAGGGTATATATCTACTTCCCCTGATTTCAATGCTTCGAATACAAATGCTGTTTTTCCAAGACCTGGTTTTAATTGTACATGTAAATCGGTATCTTGTTCAATAAGCTGCTTATACATTTGAATTAAAATTTCAGGTTCTGATCCAAGTTTGCCCGCAATAACAATATCTTTCTTTTCTGTATTCCAAAGAAATGGAGAAGCAACCATTATACAAACAATACATATCGTCAATATAACACGCTTAGACGAACGTTTTGGACTCTCAAGTACCCGAAGTGCTATATCAAAGAATAAAGCAAGTAACGCGGCTGGTACGGCCCCTAGAATGATAAGCGCATGATCATTCCGATCGATACCTAGTAATATGAGTTTACCGAGCCCTCCAGCACCTATAAGAGCTGCTAATGTAGCCGTTCCAACAATTAATACCATTGCCGTACGAATACCTGCCATAATAATTGGTAACGCAAGAGGAAGCTCTACCTTCCACAGTCTTCTCCAACTATTCATCCCCATAGCTTTCGCTGCTTCGATTAAAGATTCATCTAACTCCCGTATTCCTGTATATGTATTGCGTAAAATAGGTAATAGTGCATACACAACTAATGCAATAACGGCCGGGATTTTTCCGATTCCTACTAACGGAATTAATAGTCCGAGTAATGCAAGTGATGGCACCGTCTGCATTACTGCAGAAGTTCCTATTATAAATTCAGCCATTCGCTCTTTTCTCGTTAATAAAATGCCAAGCGGTACCGCAATAATTACTGCAAAAAATAATGAAATAAGCGATATTTGTAAATGCTCACTTAATGCAGTTAGTAATTCTATTTTTCGTTCTTGAAACGTTTGTATAAAATTAGTCACTGTTTAGCCTCTTTTCTTCATTTGTTCAACAATATAATTGACAATATGACGACTCGTTAAAGCTCCAACATATCGACCATTTTCTTCAACTGGAACGACTTCATCAGCTCGCAGACGAACTAATGCTTCTTGTAAAGAAGTATGTAATGATAGTGCCTCTCCTTCTATCCGCATACTTTCATCAAGTGGCAATACATCTTCTATACTTTTCCCCTCATACCAAGGTCTTCCACGATTTCCAATGAATTCTTCTACAAATTCATTTTTCGGGTTATGTATAATTCCTTCTGGGGTATCTAATTGAACAACTTTTCCTTCTTTCATAACACAAATACGATCTCCAAGTGATAATGCTTCTTGCATATCATGTGTTACGAATACAATTGTTTTTTGAATCTTCTTTTGCAATTGTACGATATCCTTCTGAAGCTGTTCTCTACTTAATGGATCTAGCGCACTAAATGGTTCATCCATAAGAACGATTTTCGGGTTTGCGGCTAATGCCCGTACAACACCAACGCGCTGCTTTTGACCTCCTGACAATTCATCAGGCATACGATCGCGATATACGTCTGGATCTAGCCCGACCATCTGTAGCAATTCATCGACACGGGCTTTTGTTTTTTCTTTGCTCCACTTTCTCATTTCAGGAACAACTGCAATATTTTCTGCAATTGTCATATGCGGGAACAAAGCGATTTGCTGCAACACGTATCCTATATCCCAGCGTAATTCATTAATATTATATTGTTGAATATCTTTTCCATCGATTAAAATTGAGCCTTCTGTCGTTTCAATTAAACGATTAATCATCTTCATTGTCGTTGTTTTCCCGCAACCACTCGGACCAATGAGAACAAAAAATTCTCCTTTTTTAATTTCTAAATGCAATGAATCCACTGCTTTTGTGCCATCTTCATATGATTTTGACACTTGATTAAACTGAATCACAAATACAACTCCTTTATCGTTGTTTCCTTTATTTTGATGGAATATGGAATTCATTTCAAATGATACGCATTATTCTACAAAAAAAGAGCTCACATTTGAGCCCTAACGGTCGAACAATATTGTTTTCATTATTGCTGCATATTCACGCACATACATTTTTCTCTTAGAACGTATTGGTGTTTCAGCAGCTAATGCCTCCATCTTCATTCCTAAACGTTTTGCAATTATTTTCGTTCGATATAAATGATACGTATTGCTTACAACTACCGCATGTTTCACATCATATAAATCTATACTAAACTTTACATTCTCATACGTATTTGTAGATTGATCTTCTATTAAAATACGACTCTCATCTATACCATGTACCATTAAATAGTTCCTCATACTATGAGCTTCCGGTATATCTTCATCTTCTCCTTGACCACCTGAAACAATTACTTTCACTTCAGGATGAGAATATAAATATTCCAACGCTACATCTAACCGATTTTGAAGAGATAAAGATGGTTTATCTCCAAATAACTTTGCACCTAATATAAGAACGTATGGAGAGTGATGACTCAACTTTTCACGAGCAGCTTTCTTCATTCGAAACGTCATATAAAGGATGTATAGTGGAGGTAATAATACGATTATAAGTAAGATCCATTTGTTCATAAATAAGTTTACACTTCCTTTCTTTTTATTATATAAAAAAAGAAAGGAAGGCAGAAGTGTTTTTTAAACAATCGATTTATTAGAAATACTCGCTTCGAATTTACGTTTTGAGATTACATAGTTTATAGCAATTGCTAACGAAAGGATTAATATGAAACTTAGTAAATAAAACTGTACTATGACACCTACTTTAGAAACACCAACTGTAAACAACATTAACAATACAATTCGTATTCCTGTACCAATTAATCGGAATAGGCTGTCTACACGTCCCATTACTTCATTTGGAATTTCCTCCATCATCAATACATTTCTCGCCACTCTTGTCCCCGCATTTCCAATCGCATGAAAAATCGCTAGTCCATATAAAAATAATACGGATGGTTCGATAATCATTACGGTAATTGAAATTACATAAATGCACATCGTCATAACGATTGAAACTTCTGTTTTGACATATTTCATTATGAGTGGAATACAGATTCCTGCAACAACAGCTCCAACACCGTACATCATTCCCTCTATCGCGTATACAGAGGCATTAGCTTTAAGTATATCCGAAATATAAACTGGTATTAAATAATTTGCCATCATGACACCTATAAACGGCATATAAGTAGCAAGTAAGAACCAAAAGAGCTTAGGACGGTTTTTCATAAAGTGAATTCCTTCGAACAATTGCTTCTTAAATGTTATTTTCTTTTTAATCTCTTTTTTCTTGACATACGGTATACATAAAAATAGCAAAAATGCTCCTGCAAAAGTTAACATATCTACTAACAATATCCACTTCAAAGACACAACTTCAATTAGGAAGCTCGCGGCTGCTCCTGAAATAACTTGTGTTAACTGTCCCTGTATTTCCATCGTTCCACTTAAACTTTTATAATGTTCTGCTTGAAAAATTTCTTGGTTGAACGCAAAAATTGTAGGATAAAATAATAGATAGTAAAAAGAGCCTGCTATATAAATAAGAATATAATGAATAGAATGATAGGATTGCCCAGCAAATCCCCATATAACCATTATTCCGATTACGGCTATCCCAATACCTTCATTGCATAATAATAAAGATTTTCTTGAAAAACGATCAATACTTTGCCCGATAAACGGAGTTAACAAAAACATAATCAGTGTTGAGATGATGGAAACATAACCAAACGTTGTCTCTCCTCCACTCTCTTTAATTAACAACCATGGAATCGTTATCATTACAATACCAGAACCAATAGCTGATAGACTATTGGCCCCTAGAATGAAATACAAGCGTGAATCTTTATAAAGAGATGACATATCACTCAACCCCTAGTTGCTTTTTCACCTCTTTATATACGCTCATATATGCTTTCAATTCTTTAACTACATCATGAATTAATGGTTTTGCATCTTCCCCAAGTTCACCATCTTGCACATGTAATCCATCAAGAACAACTTGTTTTGGAATTGCATTTGCATAAACACCTCTAGCGACCGTTCGCATGCTGTTTAATGCATTTATTCCACCTTTACCGCCACCAGCAACCGCTAACAACGCAACTGGTTTATGAATAAATTCATTACTACTTAAGTAATCTAAAGAGTTTTTCAGCGCACCGCTCATCGCATTATGATATTCTGGTGTACATAATACAACCCCATCCGCAGCTTTCACTAACGTTTTTAATTTTTTCACTGCCTCTAAATCACGTTGTGACTCTTCTCCATTGTATAAAGGTAACTCCTCAATTGCTAAATCATATAATTCCCCTTCAAATTGATCCGCAATATATTTTGCCACCACGCGAGTCCTACCAAATTTTCTTGGTGTACCGTTAATAACAACTAGTTTCATGATTATTTCTCCCCTTTGTTTTCAATTTCTACTTATATATTATCAGAAATTTCTACACAAAACACAATATAAAGAGTTAACTTGTTTCATAAAATAGTATGATAAACAAAAAAGAACTCATACTTTCGTATGAGTTTCGTACAATTACTTTGTTTCATCTCTCATGCTCAATGTACCTAAACTTTCATTTGCTTTAAAATGGTTATATGCTTTTTCCGCTAATCTTTTCCGTTCTTCTGGTAATTCTATATATTTCATTACGTTTTCAATTATTTTTTCATACGGAGTAAATACAATACCTGGCCAATCTATTTCGTCCTCCGGGTTGCTATTTTCCGAAATAATAAATTTCTTATTTGCCACTGCATAAGAAACTCGAGGAGTTTCAAGAATACCAGATAAGTAAAAGTGGATATTTAATATAATTTTAGACCTAGCAATTAACTCATTTCTAACAATTCCCCATGCATTATTTTTAAAAACAATATTTAAATTCGGGGCAACGACTTTTAATTGATCCAATATAGCTTGCCGTCTTGGGTTAAGAGCACCTATAAACAGTATATCAATGTCTTCAATTAATTCTTCATCAAATGCATCTTTTTTTATTTCTAAAGTTGGTGCATAGTTCATGCCTACATGTTTTATTTCTTTTCCTACTCCTCTTTGTTTTAACCATTCTATATTTTGTTTACTATATTCCCAAATTTCCTTATCTTTTAATAACATTAAATAGAGAGGATGCGCATAAGGGCTTCCTTCATATAGCTGTTCTAAATTATAAATAATTGCATTTTTCGGAAGGAGATGTGGGCTATGTGCATATGTATGCGCTCCAAAAACAATTGTATTCCCCACATTTTCGAGTATTGTTTCTGATATGATTGCTGTATTTCCCTCTTGCTCCAATCGCCATTTCAAAGCTCGCGCAACATCTATAAAACTACCATACGTCTTTGGACATATAAACAAACAATAATCATATTCTTTATTCAAATAAGCTTCCATTAGCCTTAAATTATTCTTATATAAATCTACATCCGGATATTTCAGTAAAAGATCCTTTGCATGTTTTTTTGCTACTTTATATAGTCCAGCATAATAAGCAGCAATGCACCTTCTTAATTCAATTCTTTGCTGATGTTCATCTGATACGTCCATGTTTAACAGAAGATTTGCGATACAATACGCTTTTAAATGATCACGATCATAATAATAATCTAGTAGTGGCAACAATTCTTCATACGTATTTCCATGCACAGATTCTCCTAGTTCTAGCGCCCATCGTATTAATTCCATTATTACTCCACTACTCCTTTAACCGAAATTGTATTTAATAAAATTTCGCATTACTTTCTACCATATTTGCTATATGCAACGGTAACTCATCTTTTTTCGATTCCAAAAATTTTTGTGACACTGCACCTAAATGCTTTTTATGTGGTATATAAAAAGCATTTATAGAAATTTCATAGTCAAATAAGTAATCATACACATGATAATCTACAAATAGAAGATCATTTTTCGGAAAAGGAATTTCCTTCCCTTGCAGAGCATACATCAAAGCAATATTATTTTGAGATTTTAATCGATACATTCTTGCAAGTTGATATAATGGCTCAGCCCTAGTTGGTCTATATTCCCACGCTTTTTGAAAATAAAGAACAGCTAATGCTGTATATTGCTCTTCTTGTTTCTTAGCATTTTCTTTTTCATCCACTTCTGTTACTTCAAGTTGTTTATTTGCTGAACGAGTTGCTAATTGTTCATAACAAAATCCTATTCGCAATAACGAATAAAATACCTCTTCAACCCATCCCCCTGCTTCCACTCGTTTTTTATACCATTTAATCGAATCTTCAAATTGACTTAAATGAAAATACGTTTGGGCTAAATAAAATAAATATCTTATATGCAAATCTGGCGTAGTTTCTGGATCACTCAGCCCTTGTAACAACAGCCTCTCATCTCTTTCAAATTTATCCGCTTTACTCCCACCATCACCAGGGTCATTAACGACAAGCGTCTCCAGTCTAGCTACTCTCGTATTGTAATCCTCTCCAACTTTGGAACGATCTATATCCCAATACTCATGAGTAACACCGACTGATTTCCATGGTAAAGACGCTTTTAAAAGCCGTGTAAGCCAATACTTAATATGAATATCATATTGTAATGTAAGATAATGGTCTTCCGTTAAGCTCGTTTTATCGAAATTCGGATCAACCTCTAAAATCATATCCGCATCTAATATTAATAAATAATCTGCTTCTGGGTATGTTTTTTGCGCTAACGATACAGCTAAGCTTCTGTTATAACCAAAGTTTTTAAACGGCTCATGATGAACCGTCCCAGGTATCTCATTTTCCTTACACCAATTTTCAATAATTTCAGGCGTATGATCAGTTGATCCAGTATCACAAATAGAAACAAAATCTACAATTGATTTCGTAGCATTTAAACATCTTTCCATAATTCTAGACTCGTTTTTAACAATCATACAAAGACATAACTTTTTTTCTTCCCCTACATTCTTCACTTGCTCATTTCCCATTTAACCACCTCATATTTTTTTAACACGCTCTCTCCATATGTAACATCATTTCTTAGCTACACTGATGACATAATCATTCTTTTACTATTTATGAAAACTTCATTTTATTTATTCTTATTTTTATGTTGGGATATATTTCATGCATCGTTCCTCATGCTAAAACTATTTCTAAAAATCCTAACGTATTACCAAGTCCTAGTTTAATAGAATCAATAATCCCTGGATCTTTTGGTGAAGTTCCAATCGTAATTGCAGCTGAGCCAGGCGATATTGCACCAACGCCTACATTCGCAAGAACTCCATCACTTGCACCAATAACAACTGGAGTATCTTTACGAATCCCCATCTTTGGTGCTAATTCTGATTTCATACCCGATAAAATATATGTAGTTGGTACTGGAGTTGATAATTGTTATGTAGAAATATTTAATATTCCCAGCACATCAACATCCCAATTTAACGTTTCTAAATTGAATAACCCTGTAGCAGAAGCAATAGAATCATCAACTACGTAGCGTGAAAATAATTGATAAATCCCATACTCTTTAATAGAAATAAATTTATAAGTACTTTTATATAATTCTGGCTCCTCTTCTTTCATCCATAACAATTAGAAAATTTTTTCATCACAAAAAATAAATCCCCTTATTCCATTTCATTTACATACTATATGTAGCTTTTCCGTCCGGTAAAGTTACATAATATCCGTTTCGAAACACACTCTTTTTCTAGTTTTTAATTAACTTGTTCTTTAGCTTAATGGATATGTGGTTTGTTGTACAAACTTAAAATTTTTAGCAAGATTGCGTAATATGTTAGGGGAGAAAAAGTTTTAGATTCCTTGAGCAAATTATAATAATAGATTAAATAAAAAAACGCCATCCTTTCCTATAATTCTATAGAAAGAATAGCGTATTTTTTCATTTTAGGTAGAATTTTATTTTGTTAACTTGATGATACTGTGCTTCTATCCCACATCGTCTCTAATTTGAAAACATTTATTCCATTTAATAATCCTTTAATGAAAATAACCTAACTGACATATTCAAACAACTCTATTGACACTTAACACTACACTTCATTAAGGTACATTATTCTAAATTTATTGATGTAGTTGAGATGGACTCACTTTTTGAATTTGAACAAGTATATCAAACGCTTTACCTAATGATATATCAACTATTTTTGGTATATCAGGCCCTTCGGTAGTTACTCCAGCGAAAATTGGATGTTGTTCGTTCAACCAAGTTTTTGTCACGCCGTTTGCCTTACGTAAATCAATAAAAAATTGATCTTTTTTAACTTGTCCAAAGATGTAGTTATAACTGTTTGGATCATCCGATTTTAATATTCCATATGGGCCAAATTCACCATTGTTATTCTTGACATTGTATTGTCCTTCATAAACTGATGTTCCAATAGATACGTACCGTTTTCCGTAATACTCTGCTAAATACTGCCCAGCTACTTTAGGGTATACAAAAGGAAGCATATTTGTTTTCGAAACGTGGCCATTATGCCCCCATACAATAGTTTTTCCTAAATGTTCTTCAGTCCACTTTGCATTTTCATACATTGCGATATCATGTTTCAAATATAAATCAGATGGTTTATCAGGAAGTGACGTTAACATTGTAGTAAACTGTTCAATAATACGAGCATTTTGTTTTATCCATGCGAACTCTTTAGATTTCCCATTTAAATAACTTTTATTTTCCTCTAATAAAGTACTAATTTGTTTAGCATCTGAAATATACTTTTCTTTTTCTTCTTTCGTAAGGCTTTCAAAAGTATTCATATCCTTTGTTACAGGAATAAGACCTTTTATCTTCTCTTCTATCCTCGGCACAAGTTTTGAATTGGTTCTTTTAACATATTCTATTATATTATTATAAACATTCTCGTTTACTGATTGAATGTCCATCCCGATGATACGCACTTTAGATTTATGTTTTGGATTAGCATTATATTGCCGAATCCAATCAAGTAAATCTAACATTTCTTTCGTCTTAAATACAGGTGATAGATGCTGGCTTGGATTACCCTTACCAGTAAGAACATATCGATCAAGTTCTAAAGCTCTGTCCCACCCCTCTTCTAAAACTAGGTTGGTAAAACCCTTTTCAGATACTAAATAATTTACAATACGGTTTTTCATCGTAAAAACTTCATGAACCCCATGCGTAGCTTCACCTAAACCTACAATTGAAGCTGAACCCACCATATTCTTAAATGGTTTTAAATCATTAAAAGGTGTATTTGGATTTGTTGTTTTTAAAGGCTTCGCGTGCATTTCTAACCATTCCGCTATTTGATTTTTATTGTAGGGAGCTGTAACAGAAACTCCTGTTTTAGAGTCTGCATAAGTACTTCCTACAAAATTAGTCAGTATTATAGCAGAAACACCAAGTGCAGTAATCATTTTCTTTTTCATAAAACCCTCCTGAAATATTTACTTAAAACGATAGCGTTCTTTTATACTTAATTACGAGTATTAAATTTTTTTAGAGCAAGTTGTTTTTTGCACCAAAATGATATATTTTAAACTATAAACCTATGACAAAACTTATCCATTTCGCCTTTTTGCCTACTTCCTAAATTCAGCAAGTAAAATACTTTTAAAAGGATCAGGATTACTAAAGTTAAAGCTGTTCAAATTGACGGCCAATGTATGCTTGCCTCCAAGTGTTCCACCAACAAAAGTGGAAAACCCTAGAACGCTACCTCTGTGTCCCCATACCGAGACACCGTTCGGAAGCTTAAATTCAACGATTCCAAGACCATATCCCGCTCCTTCTCTATCTGTAGGAACTGTAGTAAGCATTTGTTTTAGTTGCTGTTCCTTCAGCAATTTACCACTAAGTAAGTAAGTATGAGAAGAATTTATTTAAATCGTCAGCATTAGAAATCATATCTCCATCCGAGCTACCTGGGTTAATATACGTAACGTCTTTTAGCTCACTTGCTCCATCTAGTTGGATATAACCACGGGCATGCTTGGTGCCTGGAATCACGCTTGAATTACCAGGTAGGAATGTATTTGACAAATCAAGAGGTTCAATAATCCGATTTTCAACCTCTTCCGCATAGCTGTTGCCAGTTACTTTTTCAATAAGGATCCCCAGTAATACGTATCCTGTGTTTGAATAAGACCAACCCTTTCCCGGGGCAAAGTCTGGGGGAAGGGAAATCCCCATCTTTACAAATTCTTCAGCCGTATACGATTTTTTTGTATCCATAATATCGAAGTCTTTTGAATTCATATATTCAGCAATACCACTTGTATGATTCAATATTTGTTTTTATATAAATAGATAGTAACTACTCCCCCTCCCGTTCTTCTCTATATTTTGATCATACACATTGAAAATCTCTTTTTTCTTACTCCTTCCTTACAAATTCCTTACGTTCAAAACTACTTCTATATTTCGGTGGTTTTTGTTTTAAGAAAATTTAGTTCTATTAACTTTGTAACATTGGAATAACAGCAAATGCCAATCAATTGAAGTAAAGTAAATGCTTCAAAAATAGAAAAAATAGGAATTCCTCTTGATAGACATAGAAATCCGGTCCTCAATATAGAAATTTCCTTATGTAAAAATATAGCGTATTATAATTATAAAACTTAATCAATTTCTTATTTTTCAGAAAAATATAAAAATATACCAGAATTTATTGTATAATGTTGTAAAAAGATGTCGGAGGGATTTAATGTTACATAAAATATCTCAATTCACAATTAAGCTTTCATCAATTCTTTTATCACTCTTATTATTATTAAATTTACCTTATTTATTTATCACTCAAAATGGATTTACCTTTCAACCAATTCTTTTTTTTAATCAGATTGTTACTATGTTAAAAGATGTTTTCTCCCCTGAATCATTAGTAGTGATAGGATCAGATCCAAAATTTGGTGGTTTCAAAAAAATACCCTTATTCCCAACTGTTTTAGAACCTTACCTATATTCATTTACTGTATTATTTTTAGCCTTTTTACTTGCGCTCTTTCTATCATCCAGCATGGCATTTTTTTATTTTTTAGCAAAAGATTATATAAAAAAATGGATAAACCGAATTGTGTTCATATTAGAAGCTGTCCCTGATATGATGATGATGATTTGTTTGCAAATATTTTTCATATGGGTACTTAGGAAATTCGGGGAAGCTCCTTTCACCATTATTTCTTTTAATGAAAATCGAGCTTATTTACTCCCAATTGTATCTTTAGCAGTCTTACCTACATTACAAATGTTTCGGATGATGGTGTTATACATAAAAGAAGAACATGGAAAAGATTATGTAGAGGTTGCCTATGGAAAAGGCCTTTCATCAAGTTATATACTATGCATTCATTTATTCAAAAATATATCTATCCACTTCTTCCACCATTTAAAAACGATTTTTGTTTTCTTACTTTCTAATTTATTCATTTTAGAATTTGTTTTTAATATGGAAGGCATTATTCAATTCTTATTTAATAAGGCGTTTATTTCACCTCCAGCTGCATTTATCATACTGGTTATGATTATTTTACCGTTTTATACTATTTTTCAAATAACCTCATTCATGATGAATAGATGGCAAAAGCACTTGAAAGGAGTAGCATTATGAAATCTATTTGGAAATCAAAACGCTTTTTAATCGGCTTTACCTATTTATTTATACTTATTTCAGCTAGTTTTATTTATAGTTGGTTCTTTAAAGATAACATCCCAAAACCTCCTCAGTTACTTTACAATGACAATAACGAATTACTTGGAAAGGCTCCCTTTCCGCCGTCGTTAATTCCGCCTTTTGGATCTGATCGTTTTGGAGAGTCTGTTTTCTTTCAAATTATAGAAGGAGCAAAATTTACTATTCTATTAGCCGTGGCAATTAGCTTCTTTCGAATTTTATGCGGAACATGTATAGGAATCCTCTTAAGTTTATATGCTCCAAAACTCAAGAGATTTTTCCAGGCATGCTCAGAAGTTTTTTATTATATTCCAACTCTATTTATCGCATTCATACTCATCACACCCGTTAATATTGTAATCACATCAAATGCTGATGGGTTAAATCCAAATATTTCATTTACGTTTTATCAAGTACTCGTACTTATTTTCGTCGCTCTGCCTACACTTTCTTTATATATATCCTCAGAGGTTGATGAATTTATGAAACGAGATTACATTTTAAGTTCACAATTATTGGGTGCTAGCCGTTTTCATATTATGAAAAAACACTTACGAGTCTTATTACTTGACCGCTTATTTGTATTATTTATGGAACATATCGTCCAAACACTCATACTCGTTATCCATTTAGCGTTGCTTAACATTGTAATTGGCGGGATTCAAATGCGTGAACTCTATGACGGAGTACTCAAACCTGTTTCTCTATCTAATGATTGGGCAGGTCTTATTGGCTTAAATCGTAATGAAATGAATCTTTCATGGTGGATTATTTTTTATACTCTCGCTTCTTTCTTTATTACGATTCTATTTATTAAGCTTATGACAATCGGGATTCAAGATGCACTGAAAGCAAGAGATTCGCAAACTGTAGCAATTCAAACCGTTCCTGATCATAAAAAATTTGTTAAAGGTAAAGATTCTTTTTCTTTTGCAAATAAAGTGAACCTTTAATCCTGTCTCATTAATCAAGTATGGATTGGCATTGATATTAGTAGAATATAAAAAAGATGATCCCTATTGCATACGAGGCCACTGAAAAAGTGGTTGCTTTGAAAAAATAACACATATTTCATCAATATGTTGAAATTAAAAAGGATCCCGTCATCTGTATATAGTAGGTGATGGGATCCTTTTTCTTATGAAGTGGAGTTTTTCAGTGCCCTCATTGCATACAGGGATCATCTTTTTATGCAGTCTAACTTTTTTACATGTACTTTGTTAAACTCATATTTTTTATATTTAATGTGAATTATTTGCAATCACAATTATACTGTTTAAAATCGATTACCATACGTCCTTGAATTCTACCTTGTTCCATTTCTTCGAATACATTTTGTACTTTATCTAGAGAACAAGTTTGAACAACAGGCACTACTTTTCCTTCTGCACCGAACATAAATGCCTCTTCTAGATCCTTACGAGTACCGACTAGAGAGCCAACCACTTCAATTCCATCTAATACAAGTCGCGGAATGTTTAAATCCATCGTTTCTACTGGTAAACCTACTGCAACGACTTTACCACAAGCACGTACTGCATCAACTGCAGAGTTGAATGCTACTTTTGAAACAGCTGTTACTACAGCAGCATAAGCACCACCAAACTCATCTTGAACAATCTTATCAGCAGGACCTTGAGAAATTGGATTGATTGTCATATCAGCTCCAACCTCTTTTGCTAAGGCTAATTTATCGTCATTAATATCTACTGCAATTACCTTTGCACTAAATACGTTTTTAGCATATTGAATAGCTAGGTTACCTAATCCACCACAACCATAGATTACGATAGGTTGGCCAGGTTTAATATCCGATACTTTTATAGCTTTATATGTAGTTACACCCGCACATGTGATTGATGATGCTTGAGCTGGATCTAATCCTTCTGGTACTTTCACCGCATAATCAGCTGTCACAATACATTGTTCAGCCATACCACCATCTACTGAATAACCAGCATTCTTAACTTCACGGCAAAATGTTTCCCTACCTGTTACGCAATATTCACAACGTCCACAAGATTGGAACATCCATGCAATACTTACACGGTCCCCCACCTTTAGTGAAGTAACATCATCAGCGATTTTCGTCACAATACCTATACCCTCATGACCAAGAATACGGCCATCTGTATTTCCAAAATCATGATTTGCAACGTGTAAATCAGTATGACAAACTCCACAATACTCTACATCTACTAACGCTTCACCTGAGTGTAACGGACGTAATTCTTTTTCAATAATTTCAATGTTTGCTTTACTATTTTTATTAACTACTACTGCTTTCATATGTGATCTCCCCTTTAGTGTTTTAGAATTTTTCATGAGTTCATCTCACAACTTCTGTCCTCACTAGTTTGGCTAATCATTGTACCAAGTTTAAGTGTTCAATCATCATTACATGTTCATCATAACATGACACTTCAAAAACAAATTGTGAAATTATGAACGATGTTTGAATTGTTGTATAAATCGTTTTATATTTTTTTAAATGAGAGTCATCACTGGCTATAAGTAAGTCACATATTTCTACAAGAAAATAAATAAACAAACTATTCACTAATAAAAAAGGGGCTGTCTCATAAGTCTCTTTCGAAGTAAGATCACATGAAATTGAAAAGGCAGAAACGTTATAAAATCAACATTTCTGCCTTTCACTTTTTATTCGATTTTGGCTAAAAAGCACCTTTATTAGACTTAACTATAACATTTTAATTGCTCTTATGTATTCTGTCATACTATACGAAACATTTATTCATACTTATTATTATTTTCCCCATGTTTCACTGCATACAATGCAGCTTGCGTACGATCATCTACTTCTAATTTAGCTAAAATATTTGAAACATGTGTTTTTACAGTTTGTTCTGTAATATGAAGCACTGCTGCAATTTCTTTATTACTTCGCCCTTTCGCAATTTCACGAAGTACTTCTTGTTCTCTTTTCGTTAACATAGAAAAAGGGTTTTCTTTTTCTTTCTTGACTACTGATCGTCCTAATAGTGCTGGTGTTACTTTCGGATGAAAATTCGTATTTCCTTCATGTACTGCAATAATAGAAGCTACAAGTTGCTCAGGTTGTACTTCTTTTAATTGATAACCATCTGCTCCGGCTTCAAGTGCTGGTAAAACATAATCTTGCTCTGAAAAACTGCTTAATATTAGTATCTTTATCGTTTCATCATATTGTTTTATTCGTTTTGTTGCTTCGATGCCATCCATCTTCGGCATTGATAGATCCATTAATACTACATCTGGCCTTTTTGTTTGGACGAATGTTAACGCATCTTCTCCATTTTCTGCTTCCCCAACAATTTCAAATTCTTCTCTCGTTTTCAAAAAGAATATAAGTCCTCTTCGAACGATATGATGATCCTCAACTAGTAGTAATTTAATTTTCAACCTTCTTCTCCCCTTCAAACTGGCAATTGAATTTCAATTTTCGTACCCTTTTTCAGCTCCGTTTTTATTTGAAATGATCCCCTCATTAACTGAATACGTTCCTTCATACTTTTTAAACCGAGTGCTGACTCTCTTACTTGCTCTTGTATAAATCCTATTCCGTTATCCTCTATGTAAAAATACAACTGGTTATCTTCTATTTTTAAAAGAACATGTACCTTTTCACATGAAGCATGTTTTTTACAATTATGTATCGCTTCTTGACTAATACGCCATAAAACCTCTTCTATTTCATCACCAATTGAAACCATTCCATCAATTCGAACTTCCACGTGAATTCCTAACAACTTTCCGTAATTTTTAATTGCTTCAGCTAACCCTTTCTCTAATCCTTCCGGTCTTAATTGCCAAATCAAGAGTGTCATCTCTTGTAATGCTTCCTGTGATAATTCTCCAATATAGCTCAACATCTCTTGCAAGTCTCTATCTTGCGTCATATTTAGAGTACCTTTTGTGGTTAACATGATAGAAAATAACAATTGTTTTACTGAATCATGTAAATCACGGGCTAATCGATTTCTTTCAGCTACCACTACATATTTACGTTCTTTCTCTACTAACTGAATACGTTGTATTGTCGTTCCTATTTGAAATGCAATCGATTCTAATAATGCTAATTCTTCCTCTGAAAAATTTGTTTTTTGAGGCGAGGCCACATTTAATAGACCAAACTTCTCTGATCCAGACCTAAGGGGAATTGTCGCATGGTGCGTAACATTTTCGGTATCTCCCCAATTACATTCAATCGCATCCTCTATTCGCTTACATTCAATAATATTAGTCGCTTTTTCCAACCTGCCATTCACAAAACGCTCTACACACCAGCAATCTCCTTCACACATCGGCTTCTTCTCTTGCCACGTAAGAGCTGGCGGTAAGTTTTCATCCACAAGCATACGGTGCTTTCCACTTTCATCAATAAAAAAGATCCAGCCTGTTTGCAAATTCATAACTTGTAACAATGTATGTAACACTTTTTCCAACATGTCTTGTAAGTCTGTTGCTTCATTTAATAATTCAGCAATTGCTTTTAATGCCTCTAAACGATGCATCTCTTTTTCTTCAAAGTTCATTTTCATCACCATCTATCATTATAACATTAAGAAATTTCTAAATTCTACAAATTAAAAAGAACTGAATTTCTTCAGCTCTTTTTTATATCAATCATTTTATTATTATTTTTCTATCCAATGCTGAAAGCAGCATTTCCGTTACCAAACTATTCTACTTTAGCTGTCCGATAAATATTGTCCACCTTGGCTATGCTGTAAACTTTCAGTAGTAACAACCATATTTGCTGCTGGCATTTGCACTTGATTCTTATGGAACATAGACATTAATTCAAATCTTACTTGTCTAGAAGTTTCAAAATAATCTTCCGGTTTTATTAAACCTGTAATACAAAATTCATATCCAACGTATTTCAGATTCGGATTTAAATCTGTAACACCTACATATTTAAAAGGTTCAACAGCTTCATCCTCTACTTTATAAAGACTTGGAGTCAACTTTTCATTACAATTCACACAAACTTCCTCTAACAATTCCTTAACTCTTGTCGGATCTTCCTGATAACTTACCGTAATTCGTTCAATTACACGCATCCAACCTTTATTAAAATTTTGTATCGTTCTAATCTCTCCGTGTGGTATGGTAAGGAGTTTTCCTGACCATTCACGAATTTGCATAAAACGAATACTAATTTCCTCAATCGTTCCTGAGTTTGTTCCGTTAAAAGTAACAAAATCGCCAACACGAAACTCTTTGTCCGCTAATCTCGCAAAGCCTAATATAACATCTTTCAGCATCTGTTGTGCAGCAAAACCGATAACAACCCCCGCTATCCCTGCACCTGCAATGATACTTTTTATATCTACAAATTGGCTAATTAAATATATGATTAGACTAATGATAATGATATATCTAAAAATAGATCGAATCACACTTTGAATCGTTTGCTCTACCTCTTCATCAAAAAAGCTTGATTTCCTAAAAAACCAATCAATAATGCGGTTTATGACAAATGAAATAATGATTAGAACGAAAGCAAATAGTAAAAATCTTAAAAGTAAAAACTCTCTTACATAATTAAAAAATTCTTCAGTATACGTTAATAAACTCATCTAACCACTTCCTTACTAATTAAAAAATTCATAATCGTCTCAGTTTATTCTAGGAAAATCTATTATCTTCTCTAAAACGTCGCTACCCTTACTATGTATTTTGACTTTATTACTAATTCACTTTAAACAGTATGTCTAGATGTTCTTTTCCTTCCCCTTTAAATATACCCTTTTTAATAACCTAAGGGGAGCTAATCGTGAAATTTTTTAAACGTTAAAACTTTATTCTACTCATTACGATTTCAACTAATTTATTCATTAACTAGATAAAAAAAGAGCTGAATTTATCAGCTCTTTTATTCGATATTAATTGTTGTTTTACTGTTTTTTTCTTCTTTCAATTTTGGCAATTCAATTGTCAGTACGCCATCTTTATAATTTGCTTTAACATTTTCTTCCTCAACTCGTTGAAAATTAAAGCGTCGAGTTACAGAACCTATAGAACGTTCTTTACGAATATATATGCCATTCTCATTTTTTTCTTCTACTTCATTATGATTAGTTGCTTGAATCGTTAATACATCTTGTTCAAATTCAACTTGAATGTTTTCTTTTTGAAAACCCGGTAAATCTGCTTTTACTGTATATTTATCAGACTGTTCATGAACATCTACTTTAAAAGTATCCATGTTCATCGGTTTAAAGAAAGCATCTGTCATCCCTTCTAATAAAGAAGGCCCAAAATCAAAAATACCATTTTGACGTTTTGTTATCTCTGGAAATAAATTACGCATATTTTTTCCTCCTTATTATTTATGAATGAAAGATTATCTCTTTCTGCCTTTATTATAACACTTGGTCAAAAAAGGTCAAAGATTTTATTTGACCTTTTTTGATGTATATTTTACCAAATAAAACAAATAAGTTATATGACTTCTCTCCCTCTTATAAAGAGGAAAATATTCACATAACAACGAATAGTATATTTGCTCTTATTTTTTCTTACGGAGGTTACATACAATGGGGTATATTGAAGAACTTAGAAAATTTGTCGGATCAAGACCACTCAATCTAGCAGGAGTTGCTGTAGCTGTTTTCAATGAACAAGGACAAATATTACTTCAACAAAGGCGAAATGGTATTTGGGGTGTTCCTGGTGGATTCGTTGAACTTGGTGAATCAACAGAAGAAGCTGGGAGACGAGAAGTGCTCGAAGAAACAGGGATTGAAATAGGAAGCTTACAGTTAATAAGCGTATTTTCTGGAAAAGAATTTTTTGTAAAATTACCAAACGGGGATGAGTTTTATCCTATAACAATCGCATATCTTTGCAAAGACATTAAAGGCGGCTTGCTAAAAGCTGATGGGATCGAATCATTAAGTGTACAATTTTTTGATTTTGATAAGCTACCAGAGAATATTAGCCCATTTATAAAAAAGTTAATTGAGCAAAACCTCGTCTCAATTTAAACGCAAAAAGAGACCTTTTTTAAAGGCCTCTTTTTTTCACTTCACTTCTGCGTTTAAGCAAGATTTAAAATGTCCAAGTGCAAATTCATGCCCTTGCGCATTAAAAGATGCAACCGCCTTTTCATAAACTACAATTTTAAACCCTTTATTATAAGCATCTACTGCTGTATGAAGAACACAAATATCAGTGCAAACACCTACAAGATGAACTTCTTCTATTCCTCTTTCTCGTAACTTCATCTCTAGGTCTGTTCCTGCAAATGCACTATATCGTGTTTTATCCATATAATATACATTCTCTGCATTTTTATATGTTTCATACACATCTTGTAATTCACCAAATAAATCCCTTCCATTTGTACCGGCTATGTTATGAGGCGGGAATAACTTTGATTCTGGATGATATACATCGTTTTCTTCATGTTTATCGATTGCAAAGACTACGTAATCTCCATTTTCAATATATTGCTTCGTTAAATGGACAATTTCCTTCTCAATTTCTTGTCCTGGTTTTCCGCATGTTAAAGCACCTTTCTCAGCTACAAAATCATATGTATAATCAATATTTATAAGAGCTCGTTTCATTACTATCTCTCCTTCTCCTGTTTCACAGTAAACAATAGAAAATTTGTTATTACGACATCGTATGTACTATTCGACATTTCAAATGAAATACCTACATTTTTCTTCTGAAACTTACCTTATTCCGAGTTTATCATATAATAGCTAAACAATGGTAAAACAAATAGACCCTATCGATAAGTCATAAATTTGATAATGGAACTTAACTTGCATCATAAACCAAATTACTGACATCATCATATTAATCAAGAAGATACAAATACACCAGTTCACCTCTTCAACCGCTTTTTCTGTCATAGTAGTAACAAGTGGTCTCTTCCTAATTTAATCATATTAGAAAACGAAACAAGTGATTCACTATTACAACCTCTAGTATAAACAAAAAAGTACACTACTTTTTGAGTAATGTACTTTTTATTCTTCTTATGACGCTGGTTTTGTTTCAAATGTTGCTTGATTAAAACTAATAACCTTTCCTTTCGGATCATTGTTTTCATACTGAACTGCCGTAATCGTATGACTACCTGTTTCAAGCGTCTTTTCTTTTAATTGTACTGTTGTCTGTGTTGTACTAGTTACTTGATATTTATCTGCAAACACTCGATCTACAAATACGAATGTTTCTTTATCATTTTGAAAATTAGAGAGCTCTAATTCAACGTGTTGAATTAAAGTATCCTTTTTAATGAATACAGCTGGTATATTACCATTCTCAGAAGTACCGTCTGGTGTAATAACTTTTACTTTTCCTTCTCCAATTGGCATTACGCCTTCCGGAAATACAACTATATTCTCATTACTTGCGTTTACGACTTGTTCTTCAGGCTTTGATTGTGTACCCTCTTTTTCCTTTGGAGCACCGCAACCAACTAATAACAATACAGACAATCCAGTGATTATGAATTTTTTCAAAATTCATCCCCCCTGTCATTTCATTATAATTTATTATACAAAAATAACTTTTAAATTTTAAGACTACTTTCAACACTTTCATGAACAACTAGAATCTTGCTCACGATTAATGTATCATACTTTCCTTAATAGAACATTAATTTTTTTTATGAAATAAATAGTAATTCCCTCTTATCTATCATTTTAGCCTAATGGATTAATTACATACCTATCCAAAATAAAAAGACATTGTTTCATTCAATGTCTTTTTATTTTCGGCTTTAAAAAACAAATGTTGTAATCTCATCCACTTCTTTTCTTGGAAGTTTCTTCGGCTTATCTTTCGGAAAACCGAGTGAAATAACCATATTTATTTGTTTTTCAGGCTCAATTTGTAAATATTGTCGTAGTTCATCTTGAGCTAACAATACCGGTCCTGTCATTGGGCATGTACCAAGCCCCTTCGCATGTGCAGCTAACATTAAGTTTTGTGCCGCTAAACAGCTGCTCTTAATTCCTTCTTCTTCCCAAACTGAATCTGGAACAAAAGCAATCGGATCAAATATTTTTTCACGAAACTTTGATTCATATGGCGTTGCCAAACATACGATTAATACTGGTGCCTCCGAGAAAGCTGTTGCATATGGTCCAAAAGAACGTGTAAGTAATTTCCCTGCTTTCTCTTCTCCGTTTTCTGCCGCTTTTGCCGCAAGTTTATGTAATGCATCCCATGTCATTTGTTCAATTTCTTTAATTTTCTCTCGGTTCATAATGACCAAGAACTCCCAAGTTTGTGAGTTCGTATCACTCGGTGCATAACGAGCACAATCAATAATTTCTTTTATATCACTAGTGGATACTTCTTGTTCTGTGAACTTTCTAACACTTCGTCTACCGTGAATTACTTCTTTAAAATCTTCATAATTCATACATTAAATCCCCTTTTTACAGCGTTTTCAAATCTTGTCCTATGTTTGAATTATATCATGAAAAAAAGCTGGAGTAATACCAGCTTTTTTCTTCAATATTAGTTCGTAACTTTAAACAAACGAATACTTTCTTCATATGCAACTTGGAGTTTCTTTGTGATCGGTCCTCTTTCCCCGTTCCCGAACTGCTCGTCACCAATTTGAACGACTGGGAATATTTCAAGTGGTGTCGCTGTGAAGAAGCATTCATCGGCCTCATACACTTCTTGAAGTGGAAATTCTCTTTCTTCTACTTCAATATGTAACTCTTTCGCTAATGTAATAACGTAGTGACGTGTAATGCCGTGTAGAATGAAATTGTCAGCCGGATGTGTAATCAATTTATTATTTTTCACCATAAAGAAATTTGAATGACACCCTTCCGTTACAATTCCATCTCGTACTAATATCGCTTCTTGATAGCCTTGTTCGTTTATTTTATTTTTGATCATAATATTAGGTAGCAGGTTTAAGGATTTTATATGACAGAACTTCCAGCGTATATCCTCTTCTACAGTAACTTTTATTCCTCGTTCCATAGAAGCAATTGGTCGTGGAAAAGAAACAATGTTTGCAAAATATGTTGGTTGCATATTTGACTCATATACATGATTACGCGCTTGAGCCCCTCTTGATATTTGCAAATATACATTCCCATCTTCTTGAAATTTATTTTTTTCAATCATTTGATATAACTCTTCCACTAACTCTTCCTTAGTAAACGGTGGAATTAATTTTATTTCTTCCATAGAATGAAAGAATCGTTCTAAATGTAAATCTAATAAATGTGGCTTCCCATCATATAGTCTGAATACCTCGTATATACCATCACCAAATTGAAAGCCTCTCTCCTCTAATGGAATCATTGGCTGTTCTTCCTTCGTATTTACAATTCTTCCGTTAAATAAAATCCAATCTTTATGAGTAGCTTTCATTTATTCCCACTCCTTTATTACATGATTGTTTTAATTGTACAACTTATGCACGATCAAAAGAAGGAATTTTCTGTATTTTAACAAAATAAAAAGTGCATCACCTATTTAAGGTGATGCACTTTTTATTTACTTCAGAAAATATTTTTCAATATCATCTAACATAAGATTTGCAGCTACAATACCACCTGCTGTATTCCAAATCACTTCATCTACTTGGAATACTTTATTATCTTTAGAAGCCTGCAGTTGTTTAAATAGTGGATCTTCTGTCCATTCTTTTGCTAATGTATTTCCTTCATTATTCTTATCCGCGTCTTTATCAGATGTGAAATAGAATAAATAATCCCCGTCCATATTTGGAATTTGCTCTTTTGTAATTCCTTTAATTGCAAATTCATCTTTATCTTGTAATGGTGGTCTTTTAAATCCAATATCATTTAATACAACACCTGAGAATGAATTTTTTTGATAAATACGAACGTCACCAGGGACGAAACGAATAATAGAAACTTTAGAGTTAACTTTATCACCTAATTTTTCTTTTATTCCCGCAATACGCTTTTTATAATCATTAAGAGCATTTTGCCCTTCTCTTTCTTTATTTACAGCTTTCGTATAAAGTGTAAAGTTTTCTTTCCAATCACCGCGTAATGTTTCAGCATATACTGTTGGCGCGATTTCTTTTAATTGCTCGTATATTTTTTCGTGACGCATTTTATTTCCGATAATTAAATCCGGCTGAAGCTTCATTACTGCTTCTAAATTAATGTCACGCTCAGTTCCTACTACTTTCGTATTTTTTAACTCTTTCGCTAAATGAGGATACCATTCATCACCAGCTCGTGGTTTCGTCGTTCCAACCGGCGTTACTCCAACAGATAAAAGTGCCTCAGCGCCCTCATTTGTTAAAACCACAACTCTTTTTGGCGTACCATTTACTGTCGTTTCTCCCATTGCATGCTTTATACTATAAGAACCTTTTGCCTTTACTGATGTATCTTTATCTTTCTTCTCTTCTTCTTTACCGCACCCTGCGATTACGACCATTAGTAACATAACGCAAAGTATAAGAATATTTTTAGTGCGTGTCATAAGCCCTCCTGGATGAAATTGATTATCATTTACACTTAAAGGTTAATGTATATCTCATACATTGTCAATAGATATATCAGAAAACTTTTTCAATATATATAATTACACCCTCATTTTTATTCAAAATATTTTTGTGCCTATTTGCTACTCAAATTTTTTTAATCGTAACATATGAAAAATAAATGGACATAAGAAAGTAATTGTAATTCCAGTCACTGCATAACGTAAATAATACATATCAGGTATTACTTTTTTTAGTATAAACTGCATTATTAGCATGATACTTAGGCCCAATACTGTTTTTACCACTTGCATTTTAAAATCATTACTTTCATTCATATTAATAAAATGATTCTCTAACATGATACCAATCGTAGAACCTGTCAAAACTCCTAGTAATTTAAGATTATCTACTTGGCTTGTCATAACATACATAATGAGTGAAACAGCCAATATAATTCGTTGTAACAATATAAATTTCCTATCACTTAATCCCATTGTTACCTTCGTATATAAATAAACAACTATGACACTAAATAAAACGGCACCTATTATATCACTGAGCCAATGTACACGTAAATATAGACGAGAAATAGCAACTAATATAATAAAAACAATACCAATGATCCAAATGATTCTCTTTTTACATAAAATCATGAATGAACCCCAAAACGTTGTTGCTAACTGCACGTGTGTACTTGGGAAAGAATAACTTGCAGCTGATTTTTCATATAAAGATTGAATTCCGTCGTATGTATACGGTCGCGGAATTTTCATAAATTCTTTTATCACTATCCCTATATATCCAGAGAAACAAAGCATAACAATCATATGAAATGCTTTTCTTTTAGAAACGCACCAATACGAAATTGAAATAACAATTAAATATAATGTTTCATTTGCAATAATAGATACAAGTTTAAAAAATGCTGTAAGTACACTTCCCTCCAGACTGATCATCCATTCAAGAAATAACATATCAATATTAAACATACAAACACGATACCTCCCTAAAATTTAATTCTGCTATTTTTCAGCACTTCATATAAAGTGAAACTTTAATCAGTGGGGGTTTTCTTCATCCCCCACTGATTATTAGCCCTCACCAATCGGACTTTAATGGGCAGCCCGATCCCCATCTAACTTCTTTGCTTTCGCTGAATTTTGAGGTGGGGTTCTTACTGCCCATTAAAGTGGGATAAACTAGTTGATTAACATTTCAAATTTATACACCTACTTACTTTACATGTTAAGAACATATAGTACCACATACTAATAATAGATAATATGTTAAAACATCCAATCATTTTTATAGATTTCCAATGATTTTTGGGCTTTATATACAAAATCACTCTAATTACAAATAAAAAAACCGCCCTTAAGTAAGGCGGTTTCTATCATTTTGCTTTAACCAATTTAATATAAATATATACGATTGATAGTGAATATAACGTATGCAAAATAAAAGAAATAAAAGGGCTATTCCAGTGGTACTATACAGCAAACCGAACTTTAAAAAAACATTTAAAAGCGGTGAAAAGTTCGTTATGCTTTGTAATGTAAGTAGCATACAAAACAAAAGGAAAAACACTGGAGCATATTGTAATTCATACGGCTTTCTCTTCTTATTTATTCTTTTTCGAATAAACATATGGCTTAGCTCCGCTACTAAAAAACACCCTCCAATTAATACAAGACCAGAAGTCATCGTCATACATCCACCTGCCTTATTTTTATCCCACATAACTACTCATCGCTATATTTTCTTCACATATATTCCGTCTTCCACATTAAATCCAAAGCTCTCTATGAAAGATTTCGCTTGTTCTGTTAATTCCGTTTGTAATACCTTTATCTCTTTCACATTTCTTTCTTTCATCATCATTTCAAATGTGAAATACGTATTTGTCCCATAACCATAACTTTGATAGTCAAAGTGAATAATTAACTGAGATAAAATCGCAGTCTCCTCTTGTACATTATAGTCTATTACACCGATATATGTATCATCAACCTTCACACAATACTGTACTTGATTCTCAGTTAAACTATGTGAGCGAAACATTTCTTTCACAACGTTTTCATTTTCTACAGTTACTTTTTCAAACGTAATCATATGTTGTCCATCCTTTTACTATTATTGTATCAATAATACGTCCTATTTATGAAAAAAACCTTAAGACCGTATGCGATCTTAAGGTTTTTCTAATTAAACTAAGCTATACGCACGTTTCGTTTCTTCGTGGAACTTATTCGTATCGTATTTATGCTCAACATAAATTTGATGCCATACCATAAACGCAAGTACAGTCCAAATTTTACGGCTATAATCGCCTTTATCTGCACAATGTGCTTCCAGTAAGTTTAATACATACTGTTTGTCGATTAAATGCTCTGTCTTACTCTCGTTTATAATATTGATAGCCCAATCATGCATTTCGTCTTTTAACCAGTGACGAATTGGTACTGGGAATCCAAGTTTTTTACGATCTAATACGTGATCTGGAACGATTCCGCGTGCTGCTTCACGTAAAATAGCTTTCGTAGTTCCGTTAGCAATCTTAAATTCAGTTGGAATTTTAGATGCAACATCGAATACTTCTTTATCTAAGAACGGTACACGAAGTTCTAATGAGTTTGCCATTGTCATTTTATCAGCTTTTAATAAAATGTCACCGCGTAACCATGTGAACATGTCAATGTACTGCATTTTGCTTACATCATCATAATCTTTAATTTCGTTATACAATGGTTTCGTGATATCCATATAGTTAACACTTTCATTGTAATACTTCATTAATTCAGCTTTCTCTTCTTCACGGAAGATTTTCGCGTTTCCATAGTAACGCTCTTCAATTGGCGTACATCCACGCTCTAGGAAGCTCTTTCCTTTAAATCCTTCTTTAAGAGCACCACTTAGTGCTTTTAGAACGCTCTTACCTGGGCTAGGAATGTAAGAGAACATTTTCAGTGAGTTTGGCTCACGATAAATGTTATAACCACCAAATAGCTCGTCTGCACCTTCGCCTGAAAGAACAACTGTTACATGCTTACGTGCTTCTTTTGCAACGAAGTACAACGGTACAGCTGCTGGATCTGCTAAAGGATCATCCATATGCCAAATGATTTTTGGGAATTCATCCATAAACTCTTTCGCTGAAATGAATACGTTATGGTTTTTAACACCTAATTTCTCAGCAGTTTCTTTCGCAACATCAACTTCACTGAAACCACGTTGCTCAAAACCAACAGAGAATGTTAAAAGATTTGGATTCATTTCTCTTGCGATAGAAGCGATGATAGATGAATCGATACCACCAGATAAGAATGAACCTACTGGTACATCACTGCGCATATGCACTTTTACTGAATCATATAACACATCACGAATTGCCTGGATATGCTCCTCTTTCGTTGCACTTGAAGCATTGAAATAAGGTTTCCAGTAGCGATGGATTTCCATCTCTTTACCGATTTCTTTTACGAAATAATGACCAGGTTCGATTTTATTAACATCAATTGTTAATGTTTCTGGCTCTGGACCATATTGGTACGTAAAGTAATGTTGTAATGACGTTGGGTTAACGCCTTTATCTTCCATCACATGCATAATACTTTTCTTCTCAGATGCGAAGAATGTAGTATCACCTTGTTGTGCGATGTATAAAGGTTTAATACCGAAGTGGTCACGTGCACCGAAAAGTTTCTTTTCTTCACGATCCCAAATCATAAATGCAAACATACCACGAAGGTAGTCTACACATTTTTCTTTCATATGTGCATACAATGCAATGATAACTTCTGTATCAGATTGCGTTGCAAACGTTGCACCTTTTTCAAGTAACATTTCACGTAATTCTACATAGTTGTAAATTTCACCATTAAAAATAATTACATATCGATCATTTTCATAAGTTAGCGGCTGATGTCCTGCCTCTAAGTCAATGATACTTAAACGGCGGAAGCCAAATTGTACATGCTCATCACGAAAATATCCTTCGTCATCTGGACCACGGTGGAAAATCATCGTGTTCATATTTTCAAATTGATGTTTTTCTGTTTCTGAAAACTCTCTAGGGTTTTCACATAAACATCCTACAAAACCACACATACTTCTTACCCTCTTTCAGTTTTCATTCTGTCTCTATACTACTATATCAACCCTATTTATACTAGCATAATCAACTGAATATGGCGACCAAAAACTATAAAAAAATCACTCCATTTCACATTTTTAACAATTTTTTATGAAAACATGAAAATTAGGCAATCACCTTTCTCCGCTTTTGTCATATGATATTGCAAATTGATTTCTAGGAGGGAATACCATGAGTGAAGAAAAAAAAGACTCTTCTCGCCCACCGGTTCGCAATTATTTAAAGCAAATTGATGATTTCTTCGAGCAAACACCACTTCGCAATGTAATTGCTGATTTAAATCATTTTTTCCAAAAAGGAAATCGTTTATTAACATTCCCTGTAGATTTATATGAAGTTGGTGAAGAACTCGTTGTTACAGCTGAACTACCAGGTATACAAAAAGAACAAATTCAAATTGAAATACAAAATGAATACTTAAAAGTCTCTGTAAAAGAAGAGATACTGGAAGAAGAAGAGCAAACATCCCATAACTATTATCGCCGAGAACGTTCTATTTCAGAAGCATCCAGATTAATTAAATTACCGTACTCCATTAATAAAAAAGCAGCAAAAGCTTCGTATCAAAATGGCGTGTTAGAAATTCGGGCTCCAAAACTTCCACAGCAACATGACATTTTATCCATAGATTAATGTAAAAAAGAAGGGTGCTTTAATCTGCACCCTTCTTTTTATTCTGCTAATCGCTTCATATCACGTATAATGTCCTCATACGGCGTATTACTAATACCACTGTACTTTTTCATTACTTTTCCGTTTTGATCAATTAAATAAAATGACGTACCATGTATCACTTGACCATTTTCAGGTTTATCTACAAGTGATTGGAAATTATCTTTTGAAAACTTTGTAATATCTTCTAACGAATAACCTGTTAACAGGTTCCAGTTACTTGTATCTTCTGTAAACTTTTGAATGAAAGCTTTCAAGTTTTCTGGCTTATCAAGGTCAGGATCTACGCTAAATGATACAAACTGAACATCTAACTTCTCTTCCTTTGCCATTTTCTGTAATTTCGCCATATTAGCAGTCATTGGCGGACAAACTGTTTGACAGTTTGTGAACATAAAATCTGCAACCCAAACTTTCCCTTTTAAATCTTTTGTACCAAATGGCTTTCCATCTTGATTCGTAAATTGGAAAGTTTCTAAATCCCAATTCAATGGTTTACGAAGCTTTGAACCTGATCCACTACATCCAGCAAGTACAAAGAGACAAAATACAACCATAAGACCAATTACTTTTTGATAACGCTTCATTTATAAACCTCTTTTCTCTATCCTAAATTTAAATAGGTTATGTTTATCATAACAAAAGTTAACACTACGAGAAAATTGTTTACTACATTTGTTCACGAAATCGTACGAATTTACGTATGTTACTTCTTTATTTCAAGCGAATTACTAGACAAAATAATTTTTTTACTATTATTTCTCTAAATAATCGTCGCAAAACTAATTTTATTGTTATTTTTGTAAATGCATCTTCCTGTTTTTTTACAATTATTTAAACATTCATCCATGTTATACACTGTATTCCTTAACAACATTTCGGTACAATACAATTACAACGATTTTAAATGAGGTGATGTTCATGGCAAAGCGCTATGAAAATATGGATAATGTGAGTACAAAAAAATCAATTCGCTCTTTTATACGCTGGCGTAAAGAACGAAAGCAAAACAAAAAAGATTTTTCTTTCTTAGTAGAACAATCACCCGTTAAACAAAGTGCATTTTTGCAAAGTAATATTGAAAAAACGACTGTCACATGGATTGGGCATTCTACTTTTCTTATCCAAACGAATGGACTTAATATATTAACGGATCCAGTATGGGCCAATAAATTGAAGCTAGTCTCAAGACTTACTGAACCTGGTCTTTCTATACAAGAACTACCTAAAATTGATATTGTCCTCATTTCACATGGTCATTATGATCATTTAGATTTTTCAACACTTCGCCAACTTAATGATGACGTATTATACTTAGTACCCATTGGGCTAAAAAAATTATTTACTCGTAAAAAATTCAACAATGTAGAAGAGTATAAATGGTGGGAAAGTACGACTATTGATGATGTTTCCTTTCACTTCGTACCTGCTCAGCACTGGACGAGAAGATCATTATTTGATATGAACACATCTCACTGGGGTGGATGGATTATTAAAAATGACAATGTGGAGGAAACCATTTATTTTTGTGGAGACAGTGGCTATTTCCAAGGTTTCAAAGAAATTGGCAAACGCTTTTCAATTGATATTGCCCTTATGCCAATTGGAGCTTATGAACCAGAATGGTTTATGAAAATATCTCACGTTTCACCTGAAGAAGCAGTGCAAGCTTATTTAGATTTAAATGCTACACACTTTATACCAATGCATTACGGAGCTTTTGCACTCGCTGATGAAACACCTCGCGAGGCAATAACAAGGCTTCGAAATAATTGGAATTTACGTATGTTACCGTGGGAACAACTGCATGTACTCTTTTTAGGTCAAACTTTCACTTATAATAGCGTAACAAATGATAAACAAGTAAATGAAAAAAGCGAAACGTTACATGTATAACATAACTACTTATTTTCTATATTCAACATATACTATAGAAAATCATAAAGTGAAACTTTAATCAGTAGGTGTTTTTTTATGAATGAATATTTACAGACTCGCTATATTATTAGCGGTAGCGCATGTATAGCCCTTCTTATTTCTTACTTTCTATTCACTTGAACTACCCCCACTTAACACTCTAACGAGCTGTTTGAAGTGGGGGATTCCTACGAACACTAAGGTATCCCTCAGTTTTATGAGTAGGCAATCCCCGTAATCCCTACGGTTAGCAGCCTTATGGCCTCTTTTCTCAGATTTTCCGCTGCATTCACATCTCTATCATGATACATACCACAAGAAGGACACTTCCATTCACGCAGGTTTAGGCTTTTCACATCTTTATTTTTGTAGTCGCAATGCGAACAGGTTTGGGAACTAGCGAATGTTTTTGACACCACAATCACTTTTTTCCCATACCAGCTTGCCTTATACAACAACATCGCTTTGAATTGTGCCCATGATACTTCTTGAATCGATTTCGCTAGTTTGTGATTCTGTAACATATTCGATACTTGCAAATCTTCTATCCCAATCACATCGTGGTTTTTGATGATCCTTGTAGAGAGTTTTTGCAAGTAATCCGTTCTTGCATTTTTGATTCGTTCATGAATACGAGCGACTTTCATTCGCTGTTTATTCCAATTCGCTCCGCCTTTTGTACGTCTAGATAGAATACGCTGGGCATGAGCGAGTTTCTTTTCTAATACCCGAGACCATTTTGGATTACCGAATACCTCACCCGTTGAAAGAATAGCAAAGTTTTTCACCCCAACATCTATACCAACAGTGGAATCGGTCTTCGGCAATTCTTGTACTTCTGCTTCAGCAAGAATCGAGACAAAATATTTTCCACTTGGATTCCTTCTGACAGTAGCACTCAAAATTTGTCCTTCTATCTCACGACTTTTGACAAATTTGACAAAACCAAGTTTCGGTAACTTCAATTTATTATCTATAATCGCAATGTTTCCATTTGTATGTTTCGTTGTATAGGATTGGACTTTATTGTTTTTCGATTTAAACCGAGGTGCTTTGTTTTGTTTTTTGAAGAATCTTGCATACGAGTCAGCTAGGTTGTGAAGAGAAGATTGAAGAGCGATACTGTCCACTTCTTTTAGCCATACAAATTCTTTTTTGAGAATAGGTAATTGCGAAGAACAAGTGCCATAGGATAACCCTTTTCCTGTTTCTTTATACCTATCATTCCACTTTTCCAAAAAGTAGTTAAATACAAATCGTGAACAACCAATTGTTTTCGTAATAGCTATTTTTTGTTCTAAACTAGGATAGATCCGAAACTGATACGCTTTATGGATAAGCACCGCTTTTCACCTCACTTCCTTTTTATTTGTTTACAATCTTTTTCATGATATACGTGGGAACGATATCATGATATAACCAAATAATACTGATCACGTATTATTTCTTCTTTTTTGTCGAAAGTCCTCTGTCCCTTTCAAAAAAATACAAATGAAACAATTTCGTAGATGTAAAAATTCCTCTGAGCTATAACATTTTCTTTCTATAGGAACGAACTGATTACGATACCGGTACCTTATACTGATTCTTCACCAAAAAGAACCTTTAGGCTGTTGCCTAACCGTCATTCAGCTCCCACCTACTCATTGGAACACGTCCTACCCATTCCTTGAGGTGGGAGTTTTCTGTCGGGAAATGATAAAGTGAAGCTTTAATCAGTGAGGGCTTGGCTTCATCCCCCACTGATTATTAGCCCACATCAATCGGACATCTCCTGCGTAACTTCTTTTCTTTATGTAGGGAGTCCTACTGTCCGCAAATAGCAGCATAAAAAAGCTACTTGAAAATTCATTTCAAGTAGCTTTTTTATTATTCTGCTAAATACATAAATCCGATTGCACCCGGACCTGTATGAGTACTAATAATAGGCGTTGTAAAGAAAATTTCTGATTTAGCAAATCCACTTACTTTTTCAACAGCCGCTTTTACATTTTCAGCTAAAGGAATTGCTTTCGCATGCGGAATTGCCACAGCTTTTACAACTTTTCCAGCTGTATCTTCCTCAAATAACTTAGCTAACGTTTTTACAATTTGACCTTGGCTACGCACTTTCGTTACAGGGTTATAAACACCCTCTTCAAGGCTAGCAATTGGCTTTATATTAAGTAGCGAACCGATAAACGCTTTTCCTTTACCGATACGCCCACCCTTCACTAAGTTTTCTAATGTATCTACTACTACATATAATCGAGTATTCTTCCTTACTTCATCTACACGTTTTAAAATTTCTTCTAGTGAGCGTCCTTCATTTGCCATTTTCGCAGCTTCAACTACTTGATATGCTAAAGCATGTGTAATAAATTGCGAATCAACAACTGTTACTTTTGTGTCGGTCATTGATGCAGCACTATTTGCAGTTGCCACAGTACCACTCATTCCACTTGTCATATGAATGGAAAGTACTTCACTTCCATCTTCCCCTAACTTGTCATACATTTCTACAAATGTACCCATTGCTGGTTGTGATGTTTTTGGTAGTTCCTCTGATTTAATCATTTCTTCAATAAATTCATCTGGTTGTAGATCAACGCGATCTAAATATGTTTGTCCATTTACAGAGATTGATAATGGTAGAACATGGATGTCATACTTCTCAATTACCTCTTGTGATAAATCTGCCGTTGAATCTGTTACAATTTTAATTTTTTGCATATTATATTCTTCCCTTTCCAATACGCTCTCCTTGTTATTATACTAGTATTCCCATTGCTTTCAACAATTTGAAACGAAATTTCATTAAATTAATTATATTTTTATATCTAAAATGAAAAAGACAGAGCTCTTAACCCTGTCCCCACTCTATATTATGCATTTTTTTCAAGAGTATTTGTTTTATATACATTTAAATAATCATTCCACTTCAAACAATTTTGTAAATATTCACGGAAAGAATACGAAAATCTTGGGTGCTTTTGTTTTTGAATTTTTGCAATAAATAATTGAAGACGAGACTGTATTAGAAACGATAATGGATGCTGCGCTTGTAGGACAGGGATTTCAAATATTTTAATACACTCCCCTGTTGAATGAGTGAAATAAAAACTTTTCGTAATCACAATATCAATCCTCTTTTTCATTGGATTTTTGAACTTCTTCTACTTTACGCTGTAACACGTTGTTTAAAGTGGCGACTCCTATGAATACAAAAGTATCCTTAGACAATCTCTGTAGTCCTTATGGTTAGAAGATTTATACTCTATTCATCTTCACCTAATCCATCCCCCACCCTAAATTCCTAATAAGATAAGGACTCGTTATCCGTATATTGCTTAATATATTCAGTATAAACTTATAAAAGCGCAAAGTTTGTCTAAATTTTGGAGATTCTATAATTTTTTTCTTCTCTATATTGTATACGTTTATAACTAGAGTATAACAAATAAATAAAAAAAGTGCCTTTATAACGAGGCACTTTTCGACTGAATTTCTTCTTCTCTTTTCTTTTTTCGCTTACTAACAATCTTTGATAAAGCGATACTAATTTCATAAATACAAATAAGCGGTACCGCAACTAAACTATGTGATAAAAAATCTGGCGGTGATATACACGATGCAATGATAATCAATGCTACGTAAGCATACCTTCTTATTTTTATTAGAAATTCCGCCGTCAATAGTCCAATACTCGTTAAAAACATTACTACTACTGGCAATTCAAAAATTACAGCAAATGGAACTGTTAAATTAAGAACAAAATGAAAATACTTTTCTGTCGTAAACATCGTATTAAACATTTCATTACCTATCGTAGTTAAAAAATGAAATAAAAACGGCATTACAACGAAATATCCAAAGCATAAACCTGCAATAAATAATATAGACAATACCGGTATATACATTAACGTCATCTTTTGTTCATTTGGATGTAAACCCGGTTTTACAAATAACCAAATTTGTATAGCAGCAAAAGGAATTGTACAAACGATAGCAAATACTGTAGCAATCGAGAAAAAAATCCACAATACATCACTTGGACCGAGAACAGTTAATTTCATTGGTAAATCTTTTACAAGCCAAAAATAAATATCCTTCGTAAAAGTAAACCCAACAATTAAAAATAGTACAAAGGATAACACGGTATATATTACTCGTTTGCGAAGCTCAACTATATGTTCTACTACACTCATTTCCCGATCTTCCATCTCGTTCACCACACTTTATTTATCCATTTCGAAGAAAATTCATTACATTTTTTCTTTCTTTTCCTTCTCTTGAAATGCATCATCAGTCAATTCTTTCGTTGATTTTTTAAATTCTTTTAACGTTTCCCCTAAAGCCTTTCCGATTTCCGGCAATTTTTTCGGCCCAAATAAAATAAGTACAGCTACTAAAATTAAAATTAATCCTGGAAAGCCAATATTTGAAAACATTTCTCCATCCCCTTTATTAGTAGATTCCTTGTCCTACTATTGCATAATTTTATTTTGTCAAAAAAGTTTGAAAACGTCAACAAAACCATTACCTTTTGTCAAAAAAATTCAAAAATATAATCAATTATACAAATTTCATTTTCTATTGCTCTTGTGTATGATATGGTAAGGGAAAAGACATATTATTTTATCCCGCTTTAACGGGTAGTAAGAACCATCACCTTAAAATTCAGTGCAAGCAAAGAAGTTACGTGGGGGGTGGGCTGCCCGTAAAAGCCCGATTGATTCAACTAATAATCAGTGGGGGATGCCCCCCACTGATTAAAGTTTCACTTTATAATAATAGAAAGGATTACCATTATGACTGAAAAAATGACACGAATGACACAATTTGTGAAAGAAGAAATTGCAAATGCAATTACACATGGTATCGGTGCCATTTTAAGCATCCCTGCCTTAATCATATTGATTATTCATGCCTCTAAACATGGTACCGCATCTGCTGTTGTTGCATTTACGGTTTACGGTGTAAGCATGTTCTTACTGTACTTGTTTTCGACATTGTTACATAGCATTCACCATCCAAAAGTAGAAAAATTATTTACTATACTAGATCACTCAGCCATTTATTTATTAATCGCTGGCACATATACTCCTTTTTTACTTATTACGCTTCGTGGACCATTAGGTTGGACGTTACTCGCAATTATATGGACACTAGCAATCGGGGGTATCATCTTCAAAATTTTCTTTGTACGTCGCTTTATTAAGGCATCGACGCTATGTTATATCATAATGGGATGGCTCATAATCGTTGCTATTAAACCACTTTATGAAAATCTAACTGGACATGGTTTTTCACTCCTTTTAGCAGGCGGAATTTTATATTCTGTAGGAGCTATATTCTTCCTTTGGGAAAAGTTACCTTTCAACCATGCCATTTGGCATCTTTTCGTATTAGGTGGTAGTGCGATGATGTTCTTCTGCGTACTCTTTTACGTCTTACCTACAGCATAATAAAAAAGGTTTCAGCTTAATGTAAGCTGAAACCTTTTTTATTACTTATGTAATTGTGATGCGATAACATCCTGTGTATACTTCGTTAACTCTTTAATATCCATAGTCGCATACTCTTCAGGTGTAATCGGCTTAGAAATTGTTACTGTTGCACGAGCTCGCTTCATACGATTTCCATTTGCTTCAAACATTTTATATGTCCCATCTAATGTTACAGGTAAGATTGCTACACCAGATTTTACAGCAAGATGAAAACTCCCAGCCTTAAACTCTCCAATTTCGCCACCCTTACTTCTCGTTCCTTCAGGGAAAATTACGATAGAATGTCCATTCTTCAATAGTTCAATCCCATCTTTAATCGCTTGAAGTGACTGGCGACGATCGCTACGATCCATAAATACACAATTCATAAGTTCCATCCAAGTTGGTACAACTGGGAATTTTTTAATCTCTGCCTTTGAAACGAAGCCAATTGGTTTATTTAAATAACCTAGTAAAACAGGGATATCCATATTACTCTGGTGATTACTTACAACTAGTACCGGCTTATCTTTCGGAACATTTTCAAGTCCTTTAACTTCTACTGTTCCTCCAGCTACACGTACCATTTTCTTACCAAACCAATTTGTCGTTTTGTACACAGCATTATCTTTTTTTTGTGGCGACATCGTATTTACTTGTCTTTTAAGACGCCACATTCTCGGTGTAATCGCAATTACGATTAAAATTAAATAAAAGATTTTAAAAAACGTTTGAATCATACAGAACCCCCACCTATTATCATTCCGACCTTCATTATACTAGACAAACGAAGGAAAAAGAAGAAAAAATGTCCAAACAACAAGTGTTTGGACATTTTTAAGTATGATATATTAGAAACGTTTTGCTAATTCACGAGCATTAGCAATTGCTGCTTCTTTAATTTCTTGTGCTTTTTCAGGGTTTGCATTCATACCTTCAACTGCAATATATTCAGTATCATTTACACCGACAAATCCTAATACAGTTTTTAAGTGATTGCGTCCGAAGTCTACAGCTGCGTATGCTCCTTCAGAATATACGCCACCTGTTGCTTGAATGTGAAGTGCTTTTTTACCTTCTAACAAGCCAACTGGACCATTTTCAGTATATTTGAATGTTTTACCTGCGATTGCTACGTTGTCTAAGTATGCTTTTACTACTGGTGGGTAGCTAAAGTTCCACATTGGAGTTACAAATACATAACGATCTGCATTCATAAATGTTTCTAAGTTTGTGTTCATTGCTGCAACTTTTTGTTGTTGAGCTTCAGTTAAAGCTTCAAATCCTTCACCTGCTGCAAATTTACCCCAAGCAGCGAATACATCTGCATCGATTGCTGGTACTGTAGTATTGAATAAATCAATTGTTACAACTTCATCTTGTGGATGTTCGTTTTTATAAGCTTCGATGAATGCTTCCCCTACTGCCATTCCGAAAGAACCTTCTGCTGAATTTGGATTTGCTGTAATAAATAGTACTTTTGTCATTGTATTCTCTCCCTTTTCTACATTTTATCTTTAATTTGAGATTTATAATTTTAAAGTAAATAACTTACCTTATGTAAGTATAATACAAAAAGTTTCATTCGATGTCAATAAAAAATAGCTACTTTTTTTTCGTAAGTTAATGATTTATTTTGTTTCCTTAAAATTCAGTATATAGATATTAAGAATTCTTTCATAGAAAAAGGTTAGCTCTACAAATTATAGAGCTAACCTTTTATTACATATTATTTTTGAAATACATGTTTTACTTTTTCAGCTGGAATATTACTTCCGCCTCTACCTTTTACATCTTCAATCATCATAGTAATAACCATATCTGGTGAATTTAAATCAAATGCAGCGAACCAGCCTAGTTCTTTTCCTTCAGCCTCTTTTGATACTTTTAATTCCGCTGTACCTGTTTTTCCAGCAAGAGTCATGCCATCAATTTTAGCAATTTTCCCAGTACCATCTGGATCATTAATTACTTTCGTCATAGCAGTTTTTAATATATCCTGATTACCTTTTGAAATGACATTCTCTTTCCAAACTTTTGGCTGCTTATCTGTTTTAATAATGTATGGAGAAGGTATGTTTCCATCATTAACAATTGGTGCGTACGTTAATGCTAGATGGAGTGGTGTCATTAATACTTGGCCTTGTCCATAACCTGTGTCTGCCATTTGAATATCATTTTTAATACTATCATTTGCGATTTTAGAAGCTGGGAATCCATATTCAATTGGTAATTTCTCATCGAATCCAAATTTTTTCGCTTCACTCATAAATTTGTCTTTTCCGATTTTCAAAGCTTCTTGTGCGAAATAAATATTATCCGAGTATTTCATCGCCTTATCAAAATCAATCGGATTTGCATCTTTTACACGAGTTACATAATAATTACCCCAAGAAGAATCTTTTGTCCATTTTAATCCTTCAATTTTTAACTCTTCTTTTGGATCAATTGTTTTCGTTTCAAGACCGATTGCAGCTGTAATCGGCTTAAATACAGATCCTGGAACTGATAATTGTGTAAATCGATTCGTCATCGGTTTTTTCGGATCATTATTTACCGCATCACGTTGCGCTTTTGACGCCCCTCTTGTAAGGGTATTTGGGTTATAAGCTGGTGTGCTCACAAGTGCAAGTGTTTCTCCAGTCTTTGGATTAATTGCTGCACTTGATCCTACCTCATTTTTCATTTCATTATAAATTTCGCTTTGAACTGCACTGTCAATCGTTAAAGTTACATTTTCTCCATCAACAGCATCTGTTTTTGCTAAATTTTTAATTTCTTTTCCTTGTGCATCTTCTATGAAGACACGACCGCCTTTTTTACCGCGTAACTTTTCTTCCAGTACTTGCTCTAAACCAGCTTTACCTACTGGATCATCTGCTTGATAGCCTTTCTTTTGTAGCGTTTTTAAATCTTCAGCATTCACTTTTCCAATATAGCCAGTAAGATGTGCTGCTTCTTCTCCTAATGGATATGAACGAACATTGACTGGCTTTGTTGCAACACCTGGTAAATCTATGTACGTATTTTGAGTTGCTCCTTCAGGCAATATTCCAATTGGTACAAGGTAATTTGGTTTTACCCATTTCGCTGCTAGTTTTTGATCAATTTCTTCGACAGACATATTTAGCAACTTTGCTACCGTTTCTTTCGTTTGCGGAGCTGCATCCCCTAATTTTTCAGGAATCAATCCGATTTCAGAAGCTTTACCATTTACCGCAAGATATTTACCGTTACGGTCATATATTTCTCCGCGCTTCGGCTGCGTCGTTTGCATACGCACTTTACTATCTTTCGTCATACCTGGGAATATAAAATCAGGAGTCCAATCTATTTTCCAAGATTCTTTATCTCCATCCTTTTCTTTCACCATTTTTGCTTCATGGGCAAAATTGATTTTACCACCAACAGTATCCATGCTTACTTTAAAAGGAACAGGACCTTCATCTTTTTTATCTTCTTTTACTTCTCCTGCTTCTACTTTTAAGTCTTTCACTTCAATGCCAGAATAAATTTTTTCATATTTCTCAGTGAATTCTTTCTTTGAAATATCTTTTTTTGCCTTTTCTGATAATTGATCATACATTTCTGCAAATTTTTGTTTATTCCATGCTTTTGCATATGTATCAAATGCTTCTTGTGGTTTTTCTTCTTTACCACATCCGACTAACATGAATGTTAAGCAAAGAAAAAGAATCCCCCATATTTTTCTCAATCGATTCTCCTCCTCTTTCTATCTTAATACTCTTGAAAATTTTAGCATTTTTACATGCTACCATTCATTATAGCACTATCGAATCTCATCTATAAACCTATATTAATGGATACAAATAAAAAGATTGATGCGAATATTCACATCAATCTTTTTATTATTGTTGCTTTTCATATACATGATAATAGTACGTATACGGATTTTTTTCATCCGTTAAACCTTTTTCAACAAAAATTTCTTTCCAATTTGTCATATCCATTTCTGGAAAGAATGTATCTCCTTCAAATGCATGATGGATTTTTGTTATATATAACTTATCTACATAAGGTAAAAAGAGATCATAAATTTGCGCTCCGCCAAAAATAAAAATCTCTTCTTCATTTTTGCATAGCTCAAACACTTCTTCTACAGAATGTGCTACTTCACAGCCTTCAACATGATACCCTTCATTACGAGTTACAATAATATTACGTCTTCCAGGCAGTGGTCTACCAATCGCTTCATAGTTTTTTCTTCCCATAATAAGCGAATGACCCATCGTTGTTTTCTTTACATATTGTAATTCACTCGGTAAACGCCAAGGCAAATTATTATCTTTACCAATTACTCGATTTTCGTCCATTGCGACCATAAATGAAACTATCATCTTTTCATCTCCTCTACAATTACACTGCAACCGGTGCTTTAATTGCTGGGTGTGGATCATATCCTTCAATCGTTAAGTCTTCCATTTCAAAATCAAACACAGATTTCACATCTGGATTTAATGTAAGTTTCGGGAATGGACGTGGTTCACGTGCCAATTGCTTTTCTACTTGCTCAAAATGATTCGTATAAATGTGTGCATCTCCAATTGTATGAACAAATTCTCCCACTTCAAGTCCGCATTCATGTGCAATTAAATGTGTCAGCAGTGAGTAACTTGCAATGTTAAATGGAATTCCAAGGAATATGTCACCACTTCTTTGATATAGCTGACAAGAAAGTTTGCCATCTGCTACATAAAATTGGAATAACGTATGACAAGGTGGTAATGCCATACTTGGTACATCTTCAGGATTCCAAGCAGAAACAATTAGGCGACGCGAATCTGGTGTTTTTTTAATCATTTCAATTACATCTTTTAATTGGTCAAGCGTCTCACCAGCTGTCGTTTTCCAGGCACGCCACTGCTTACCGTATACGTCTCCTAAATAACCATATTTATTTGAGAAATCATCATCTTCTAAAACGTTCTTTTTAAACAATTCCATTTGCTCATCGTACTGAATCTTAAATTCCTCATCTTGTTGTGAGCGAAGACCGAAATCAGTCATGTCAGGACCCGTATACTCGTCACTTTCTACCCAACTCTTAAATGCCCATTCATTCCAAATGTTATTATTATGCTGCAATAAATAACGAATATTTGTATCACCTTTCATAAACCAAAGCAATTCACTTGCTACAAGGCGAAACGGCACTCTCTTTGTCGTTAATAAAGGAAAACCTTTACTTAAATCAAAACGCATTTGATATCCAAATACAGATACAGTGCCTGTCCCTGTACGGTCTTCTTTCTTCGTACCATGCTCCATTACATGGCGGCATAAATTTAAGTATTCATTTTCAGCATGTTTCATATGTAGAAAAACCTTCTTTCAATCTTATATGGAATTTATCATACCATGAAAAACAGTAAATTTAATCATCATAATCAATAAAAAATATTTCTATATTAACAGAATTCTACTGCTTTATATTTTTACAAAATGTAAATTTATAATCACCTGACCCTAAATCTCTTTCAATATTATGCTCTGCTTTCCAATTCATTTCGTCTATCCGTAATGTAGCACTCGTATTAGGTGGTACATATACATGTAAAGATGCTCGTTCCATTTCTAAACGCCACTCAATCTTAATTTCTCCATAAGCTGTTTCACGTTTCACTTTAATCCATTCTAAATTTGAATCAAAATGTGGTTGTACATAAAAATGTTTATATGCAGGTTTGGCTTCATCCACTTCTAATCCAACAATATAACGGTATATCCACTCAACGATAGAGCCATATGCATAATGATTGTAAGAATTCATACTATCATTCCAAAGGGTTCCATCCTCTTTCACACCATCCCAATGTTCCCAAATCGTTGTGGCACCTCGTTTCACTTGGTATAACCATGATGGATAATCTTCATGAAATAGAAGCTTACAAGCAAGGTCATAACGGTTAAACTTGCTTAATATTAAATTTAAATACGGTGTTCCTATAAAACCTGTTGTTAAATGATTTTTATTTGCTTTTAAAAGCTCAATTAATCGATTAAATACTTTCTCCTTTACATTATCTTTCACTAGTTCAAAAAGAAGTACTAATATGTGGGCTGTTTGGGTATTTGAAATTAACCTACCATTCGGTGTAACGAATTCATTTTGAAACGCTTGAACAATATTTCCATGTAGCTCAGCATAAAACTTAGCATCTGTATTTTCACCTAAAATCTCAGCAACCTTTCGTAAAAGCGATGTAGAATACGCGTAATAAGCTGTCGCAATAAAATGCTTGTCTGTTCCGCCTTCATATACATCAGGTTTCGTATCTAATGCGAGCCAATCCCCTAAATGATAGCCTGTATCCCATAAATACTCATTTTCACCTTGTGAACGTATGTAATCTATATACTTCTTCATACTGTCATATTGCTCTTTTAAAATGGATACATCTCCGTAATGTAAATAGTGAACCCATGGACAAATAATTGCTGCATCGCCCCAACCGCCAGAAGTATGTAAATCAAAATCCGCTCTTTTCCCAAATGCATCTGGAATAACTAAGGGCACAGCTCCATTCACATTTTGATCTAATGATAAATCTTGGAGCCACTTTTTAAAGAACAATTGTACATCCATAATTTGTGTAGCTGTTCCAATGAACATTTGTGCATCTCCAGTCCATCCGAGTCGATCGTCCCGCTGCGGACAATCTGTTGGCACATCAAAAAAGTTCCCTCTTTGAGACCATTCCACATTATGATGAAGTTGATTGATTAATGGATTGGACGTTTCAAATTCTGACGCTTTTTCCATGTCAGTATGTAATACAATCCCTTCAAAATCTGCTATTTGAGGTGGCTGAGTTAATCCACTTATTTTCACATACCTAAAGCCTTGATATGTAAAATGAGGTTCAAACGTTTCCTCCTCTCCTCCTTTTGCTATATACACTATTTTTTGTTTTGCCTTGCGGAGATTCCCAGTATAAAAGCTACCGTCTTTATTCAATATTTCAGCATGATGCAATTCAATCTTTTGTCCAATATAAACATGATGGACTGTAAAACGCATCCATCCTACCATATTTTGTCCCATATCAATAAGCCATTCATGATTTGATAGTTTTGAAATAGCAATTGGTTTTATTATTTTCATTTTGCGAATCGCTTTATTTTCTTGTGCAACAATTATTTGTTTGGAATACTCAATTATTTCAACATCTTCTAGCACTTGCCCACTTTCCTCAAGCCTAGCATCGTATACTTCACCTTCATAAATTTCTGAGTACAAAATAGGGCTTGGAGTTACTTTCCATGATTCATCTGTTACAATTTTTTCTTTCGTTCCATCTTCATATGTTATATGTATTTGAGCAATTATCGCACGTCTTTTCCCGTAATAATTACGTACATGCTGCATAGTAATCGGCCCTTTATACCAGCCGTTACCAACCAAAGTAGAAATATCATTATGCCCAATATTTAATACAGGGGTTATATCATATGTTTGATACAATACCCTTTTATCATAACTTGTCCATCCAGGTGTAAAATAACAATTTCCAATACGTTCACCATTTATAGAAGACTCGTATAACCCTAAACTTGTGATATATAAACGTGCTTTTTTAACTAATTTTTTAATAGAAAAGCTTTTATGAAAAGACATAACTTGCGTGCGCTCTTTTTTCGCAGCAATCCATTTTCCGCTCCAGTTACCTTGCCCTTGTAATCCAGTCTCCCAAAATGCTACTTCTGACCAAGCTGACTCTTCTTCATGATTATCCCATGCCTTCACTCGATAAAAATAGCATGTTTCCGTACTATATGAAAACGAATTGATTGGTATATATAAACTTTGATCTGTCTCTACCTTCTGCGAATCAAATACTATAGTTTTAAACCCTCTATCCTTCGCAACCTGCAATTGATACGCAAGTTGTTTTACATTTCGGTTACTCGACTCGAGTTGCCAACTAATTTTAACAACTTGCGTATCTATACCTATCGGATTATTTTTATTATTACAGAGCAATTTCTTTATTGTTAGCACACTTCTTCACCGTCTTTTCTAAATTTTAATTTAAATTAATTATAATAAAAATAAAATTCTAAATAAATAATAATTTTATTCATCCTTACAAAATTATTAACTTTCCATAATTAAAAAGGTTTTCATTTTCTATTACCGAAAGTATAGTGCGGTAGAACAAAATTTATATTTGGAGGTTTGAAGTATGTCTAAAATTGAAACGCCTGTTATGACTTCTTTACAAACAACGGTTGAAAAAATGATGAAGGATTTAAACGTGCCTGGAGCTGCTGTAGCTATTATAAAAGACGGTGAAATGATTATTTCAGAAGGTTTCGGCTATCGTAATTTAGAGACAAAAGCCCCTGTTACACCGCGTACTTTGTTTGCAATCGGTTCCTCAACGAAAGCTTTTGGCACACTTTCATTAAGCTTATTAGCGCAGCAAAAAAAGTTTAATTGGGATGCTCCTGTCCAGTCTTATATACAAAACTTCTCTTTATCTGAACTACTTGCTAGCTCACAAGTTACCGGACGAGATTTAGCCTCTCATCGAACTGGCGTAAGCCGCCATGAGGCTCTTTGGTATAGCTCTTCCTTATCTCGAAAAGATCTCGTTGAAAAAATAAAGCATTTACCACTTGATGCACCGTTTCGGACTTCATTTCTATATAACAACTTAATGTATGCGACAATTAGCTATATTGTAGAAAACATCACAAATCAAACGTGGGAGCAATACGCTACAGAACATATTTTAGAACCTTTAAATATGAGACATACAAACTTCTCTGTTACCGATTCACAAACGACAGAAGACTATGCTTTACCTTACATTGAAAATGATGGTGAAATAAAAGAAGTTCCATTCCGCAACATCGATACAGTCGGTGCTGCTGGATGTATTAATTCTACAATTGAAGATATGGCAAATTGGGTACTTCTTCACTTAAACAATGGAAAATTTGGAGATCACGAATTAATCTCCTCTGAATTATTACAACAAATGTATACACCACACAATTCAATTCCAGATCAACCAGTTTTATCACTTCCTGAATCTCCATTAAATAGTTACGGCCTTGGTTGGTTTATAAGCGCTTATCGTGGTAATAAGGTGATTCATCATGGTGGTAATATTGATGGATTTTCAGCGCTTGTTTCTTTCATACCAACAGAAAACATCGGCCTTGTCATTTTAACGAATGCTGGAGGCACATTACTGCCTACTTATCTAGCTAATCAAATTTATGACGAACTACTTGAATTAGAATCCATTGATTGGCATAAACGTGCTGTAGAAGATACTGAAAAAATGAAGGAAATGATGAAAGAAGCAACTGAATCCATTCCAGAACAAATTAAAGGGACTACACCTTCTCACAAATTAGAGGATTATACTGGTACTTTCGAACATCCTGCATACGGAACATTACAAGTATACAAGCGTGATGATTCATTATTTGTGCAATTCATGGAAATGGACATTCAATTAACACATCATCATTACGACATCTTCTCTGCAAAAGTTGACTTATTCCAAATGAAAATGAGTTTATTATTCGCTTATGAAATGAGTGTGAGTGGTGAATTTCCATCCCTTCAGTTACATGTGCCAGCTACACTTAGTACTCAGCCACTTGTATTTAAGAAAACAAAATAAATATTTTAATAGAGGGACGATAACTCTTCCCTCTATTCCCCTTTTCTCTATGCAAAAAGGATAATACATAAAGGATACCGAATTCTATTATTTATCTAATTAAATTATCTGGAGGAAAAGCTATGTACACAGAAATTTTTAAAGAAGTTGTTTCGATTACTCATCACGATTATTCCGGTTGTATTGATAAAAAAGGATGGGATGATCCTACTACTTATTTACAAACAATCGAGAAATTAGAGAAACAAGGTAAACTGACACCTGTTCACTTCACTGAAATTGTAAGTGATTACTTACTAGACTTTAAAGATAATCATATGTTTTTCAAAATGAACTCTAACAATCAACCTCTTAACAGTGTTGGCTTCCAAGTGAAAAGATACGAAGACCGCTTATATGTTACAACTACTTCAAAACGAAGAATGGTAAAAAATAATAGGTAGGTGTGAATCACACCTACCTTTTCTATTTCATATCAATCTTTTCTGGTTGAAACCAAATTGGCTTTAATAACTCAAAGTTTTTATGATCTTCTAAAACGATAGTAAGGCGTTCTAACGTATCATCTAACATATGCGGTGCTGCTCGTAATGACCAGACAACTGATGAGAAAACTGTCATACCTACGTACACCGCATATAATTTCCAAAACTCCTTTGGTATTATACCATTAAAGTATCCTTCTATTTGTCCGATTGAATACGGAATACTAATGTCTCTTGCAAATAGTGCAATTTTTACGAAATCATGAAGTGGATCGCCCCAATCATAACCATTAAAATCAACAACACCTACATATTTCCCATCCCGTACAATTATATTTTCTAAATGAAAATCATCGTGTTGAAATCGATTTGGGCGATTCTTTAAGTATATTTCATTTTCATCGATAAACTTAATGATTTTATCATCATTTTTTATTTTTATTCCGCACGTTTTATATGCCTCTACATATTTTTGATGTTTTTTCATTGCTCTTTCATACCATGGAAGAATATCCTCAGGAGCTTCATATGTATGCATTTTTGCTAAATCTTTCCCTGCCTCTATACCAATCTCATATTGTTCTTTTGGCGTATATGTAGGCAACAACTTTTTCGCATCTTCCCCCTCTATATATGAGAAAATACTATATACACCTTCTTCTTCCAATATACCTATTTCAATCGGCCTTTGCACCTTTACGTTACGTTTTACCATTTCATTTAAAATTTGAAACTCTATTTTCCTTCTTTCATACTCTTGTACATCGCCAATCCGTACCATATATTTTTCATTATTAATTGTCGTAACTATATATTTCCTATCAGGTGAGAAACCTTTAGAAATTTCTTCAATATTCGCTGCATCTTTTACTATTTGTATATTGTTTTGCCATGTTGCAATTGTTTTCATGTATATTCCTCCTTACATTTCTACATTTGGTGTGTAAGCCACTTCTATAATAAACCCATTCGGATCATAAAAATCAATCGTATAGTACCCTTCCGAATAATGATTCATTTCCATCGGACCACGTATTATCTTTATTTTCGTGCTAGAAAGAAATTCTGCTACCTCATCAACTACTTTTCTATTAATAGCTTGGTAACAAATATGTCTTGGTCCTAAAGTTCTTACGATTTCTTCATCTACTTCTTTAAAATATATTTCACTTTCTCCTGTGCTATATGCTACTTCATTTAACTTTCTCCAGCCAATTATAGAAAATAACATATCATAAAAAGAAATGGACTCCTCTAAATTCGCTACCCAAAATTCAATATGATGAATACCTGCTCGAAGTGTATTCATATTAAGAATACGCCCCTTGTACTACTTGCACAATTTCCATCGGTGTATTCACCATATAATCTGGTGCATCTTTTTTCACTGTTTCAATAACATCATACCCCCAAGATACCCATATTACATTCACCCCAGCCTTTTTACACGCTGCTACGTCTCGCTGCTCGTCACCGACGTATAACATATCTTTCTCTGTTATTTTTTTCGATTTTAAAAACCTTTTTATCATTTTATCTTTACCAAATAAATTTTTAGAACAATACACTTCTTGTATATTTTCTATATCATTATTGTGTAAAAATGCCCGAATGTGCTCTTCTAAGTTCGATGAGATGACTGCAATTCCGTAGCCTTTTTTATGTAGTTCATCTAATACTTCTTTCATCCCATGGAACAAAACGAAATTTTTTATAGCAGGCTGATATAATTTATAAAATTCCAACGCTAATATCGGTAGTTTATACAGTGGTACATTAAGTTGTTTACATCTCTCTGGCATCGTTAATTTACGTAAATGTTCAATTTCGTCTTCCTTTACTGCTTTATACCCATGTTTTTCAGCAAGTTGATTATAAATCGGTACAAATATATTTTGTGAATCTACTAATGTGCCATCAAAGTCAAAAACAATATATTTTTGCATTCCCATACTCCCTTTGCCTCTTTTTCTAAACCTATCTTATTCAACAACATAGTCCTCTTACCCTTCTATAAACATAAAAAAGAACAAGATTTTCTCTTGTTCTTTTTAAGAAAGCCACTTTGGCGGTACATTCGTATTCCAATAAATATTCCCTAACTCATGGTGTCCAGAGTACCCATCATCAAAACGGTGATAGTGGAAATTAAAATAATACCCATCTTGCGGTGGATGATCTCTTCTTACGTGGAAACGCAATAAGTCATTTCCTGTTTTCGTATCGTAAACGTGAAAAATCTTTTCATTATTTCCACCCGCTGGTTTTTGAGAAATCGCTAATGATTGTAACGAATCTTCCGGTACATCATTTGCTAGTTCAGCAATTGCCTCTTCAATTTTTGGTAGTATTACATCTTTAAATTCATCTTCAATTACCGGACCAATTTTAGTCCCAAATTTTTGCATCGACTGCTTCTCTGCTTCTTGCATTGCGTAAGTAATAAAAGTATCGGTGGTTAACCTGTCATTCGTTTCTTCATATGTATAGGACGTACTCTCCAAATTTTGTTGCCCAGCTGTGCTTGTAGGCTTGTCCGCAGCTTTGGCATTATCAAGCAATATGGAAGGAGGCGTCACTAAACCAAATGTAAATACGGTAATTAATGCGACTAAGGTTTTTCTAAACCAATTTGGCATGTATGTTTCCTCCCCTTTCACTCATTATATTTTATATAACGGTTGTTTTCTCTATTATACAAAATGATTGTAATTTTTGCACTTTACAATTTTGTTAACGTTCACATATTTTTCACTTGAATATGAAATTGTAAGATTTCATACAATAAAAATACAACAATAATGAGGAGGAGATCCGATGACTTTAGATGTCATGTATTCCGCCGCAAGCATACTCGTTTTAGTATATTTTATTTATCAATGTGTTACGGATTAGAAAAAAGAGCCATTTTTCGGCTCTTTTTTCTATGGTAAGAATACTATCCAACCAATTAATACTATAAAAATAATCCCGGCAATTACAGCTGCTAATAAATAAAAATAAGAAAGGATAATTATTCCATATAAAAGGATTACTGGAAGTAATAAATAGCGATCTGCCTTCCATCTTAACAATAGTAATTTGCCTTCATCACAATATAAATGAAGAAACATTTTTTTCGCAAATTCAACCCAATAATCGCGTGCATAGCGGGAAATTGCAAATAAAGCAAATGCAAGAATAATAGCTGCAATCCACCTAGGACTCATAACAATACTTATCGCGCTTATACATACAATTTGAATATAAAATATTCGTGCACTACTTGTACGGAAAAATTCTTTCAAAAAGGATTCAACAATACGATCATCAGTTTTCTTCCCTAAAAACTTTTTAGAACGTGGAAACATCCACGGCTTTTTATTCGAACTACTCGGTTTAGCTGTATGACCACCAACTTGCATAATCCCACTCGTCCAGCGCATACTTTCTTCTTTTTCTCTCTCAACTTCTTTAAAAAAGCAATTTTTATAATTTAATTTTTCTTTTATCAATATGATAATTAGAAACACTGCTAGACCGATACTTAGTATAGAATACAATGGATTTTTATAAATAAGAAACAAACTCAATCCAAAAAAGGATAGACCTATAGAAAATATTACATTTTTTATAATCCATAGTAGCCATCGTTTCCCCACACGTACATGAATAAATCTCGTTAATAACGCCAACAAAAATCGAAATACAGTAAAGAATAGCCAAAATAATACGACTTGTATCTTCGTCACTCCAATACTTTTCATCAACACTGGTAACATCGCAACAACAACTACTACATTCGTTATTGCTATTCGAATAAACGTATATGTCATGCCATACTGGATTAACTTTTTCATGTGAACAGGATACGAAATTAAAAATAAACTATCCGCTTGCTCAAAAAATGACCGAACTCCTCTTGCATATGTAATCACATAAAATGCGAGTAGGCCTAATCCGAAATAAACCGTCTCTCCTATCGCTAGTTCTTCCATCCATAGTGAACGATAATAAATTCCCATAAATATAAGTGCCGGAATAATAATATATAGCGCAACCGTCCAATCAGTTATAGAACGTATGGACTTCCATTTGCGCCCCAGTTCATGGCGTAATCTTTTATAAAATTGTTTTTTAATCATGCTGTTCACGCCTTACGATTACATCAAAACAATCTAATAATGAACTTCCTGGCATTTCTGCTAACGTTTGAATTGCCTCTAAATGGCCATCTGCGACTAATGTACCTTGAGAGATGAGTAAAAATCTTTCGCAAATTCTTTCAGCTGTATCTAATACGTGCGTACAAAGTAAAATTCCTGCCCCGCGTTCTTTTTCTTTATATAAATAACTTAAAAACTCTTTCGTAGCTACTGGATCTAGTCCGATAAAAGGTTCGTCAATGATATAAAAATCTGGTTCTGTTAAAAACGCTAATATAAGCATCGATTTTTGTTTCATACCTTTAGAAAACTTTGATAAATACTCATGTTTATGCTTATCCATTCGAAACATATGTAATAACTCTTCAGCTTTCCGTTCCCAGCTTCCGGCTTCGTTCTCGCGAGCTGCCATTAATAATTCAATATGTTCCCAAAGCGTCAAATAATCATAATATGTCGGGTGTTCTGGCACATATGCATACGGATTTTTCTTCTCGCCAAATGATATTTCACCATCCACATTTACAAGTAACCCGAGCATCGTTTTAATCGTCGTACTTTTCCCGGCACCATTTGCGCCAATAAGAGCAACTAATTCGCCTTGCTCAATCGAAAAGGCAATATCATGAATTGTTTTTTCACCTATTTCATATCCAGCAGAACGGATATTTACTTCTAACATACATTCCCCTTCTTTCCATTTCCAATACAAACTAGGAAAAGAATAACATATAACTATCTATATATCATTATAAAATATTTATTTTATTGGCTTTTAAGTCAACTATAATGCAGATGAAAAGAGACGCCTTCAAAATGAAAGCGCCTCTTTTCATCTAATATTATTTAAAACGTTAATTCATAATGGAAATAACGATTATCTCTCAAATATCCATTTTCAGCGTATAATCGCTGTGCTGATAAATTATCAATCTCTGTTTGTAATTTTACACCTTTCGCACCATTTTCTAAGGCGAATCCTTTCGCAGCTTCTAATAATTTTTTCCCTGTTCCTGCCCCGCGCTTAGCAGCTTGTACAAATAAATCATTTAAAATCCATAATTCTTTCATCGAAATAGAAGAAAATGATGGATATAATTGCGTGAATCCAATATATTCACCGTCTTCAACTGCTACGAAGATAACAGATTCTTTTCTCTCCATTCGATTTCGTAAAAATACTTTTGCTCCTTCTAGATCGGAATCTTGTCTATAAAACATACGATAGTTATTAAAAACTGATGCTAGTCCATCTAAATCTGCAATTGTTGCCTCATATATTCTCATTTTACTCCATTCCCCTTCCAATACTGTCTCATTATATCCGTTGCCCATTTAGGCTGTACAATTTCTTCTTTCGGCATAAACTCTTTCATTATTGGCTTTATATCCAATATAGGGGTGCCATCAATAGCATCTAACCCCTCAACAATAATTGATTTACCTTCTCTTTTCATTACCTTTACAATGGTTGCTCCTATGCGATTCGGACGATTTTTCCCGCGCTGTGCAAAAATGCCTACTTTAGGATAATCATTATTATTTCTAGGGTGTCTAGCAACATATTGAATTTGTTCATCAGTTACTTTATGAAAATAAAAAACTACTTCAATATGAGAAAAATCTTCAATCCCTTGTATACTTTCCTCTGTATACATTTCAGTTAAAGTAATATAGGATCTTACTTCTCCCCACTGATCATCTTTTATTTCCTTTCTTTCATTATGTACAAATGCGATTGGTTGAACTAAAAACATACGCATTCCCCCTATAATGTAACCACTTACATTATAAAATATTTTCTGAATGTTTTCCACACATACGAAATAGGTTACATAATATAATTATAATCTATTTTGTAAAGCGAAATGAACTGCTTCAACTGCATGTATATGGGTTGTGTCGAATATCGGAATGGATACATCTTCCTGCTTAATTAATAATCCTATTTCTGTACATCCTAAAATGATACCCTGTGCGCCTTTTTGCACTAAATCTTCTATAACTATTTTATAATACTCTCTGGATTGAGATACGATTTTTCCTAAACATAATTCTGTATATATGACTTCGTTTATTTTTTCTCTATTTTTTTCTAATGGCACTATGACTTTTATATCATTCTCTTTAATACGTGATTTATAGAAATCTTGCTCCATTGTATATTTTGTTCCAAGTAAACCAACAGTTTGAATACCTTTTCTTTTCATTTCTTTCGCAGTTGCATCTGCGATATGTAAAACTGGAATATGAATATTCTCCTTTATTTTCTCAATTACTTTATGCATTGTATTTGTGCAAATAATAATAAAGTCTGCGCCTCCCATTTGTAATGAATATGCTGCATTCCCTAGAATTTCTCCTGCACTATCCCAATCACCGCTAGTCTGGAATCCTTCAATCTCTTCAAAGTCTACACTATTAATTAAACATTTAGCTGAATGTAACCCACCTAATCTACTTTTTATTTCTTCATTTATGATTCGATAATATTCAGCAGTTGATTCCCAACTCATACCACCAATAAGACCTATCGTTTTCATTAAACCCACACCCACCTTATACTATTTATTCAAGATAATTACGACATTTTATTATGTATATTATACACAATAAAACAAGACTTTACGTTTGAAATATAAAGTCTTGCTTTAACTATTTCCAAGGAAATTTTATAAGAATATTCTGAAATTAACCACCTAATTTTTTTATAGAATCTTCATATCGATAATGAAAACATTCTCGATACAACTGTTTAATTTCATCATATGATGGCACACGTGGGTTATTTGCTGGACTTCCACTTTCAATTGCATCTGACGCCATTTTAGAAACAGCTTTTTCAAATTCAACCTCACCAATTCCGTATTCTTTTAAATTTGGAATACGAAGATCAAAACAAAGTTTTTTTATTTCCATCAGCGTGTAGTCGGCTACTTCTTCATCACAATAAGAATACATATCTTTATTTAAACAGCGGCCAATTTCCGCTAATCTTTTTACCGCACTACCTTTTGTATATTCTAAAACTGTAGGTAATAATATTGCATTTGATATACCATGTGGTACATGAAATAACGCTCCTACTGGTCTTGACATTCCATGAACTAATGTAACAGATGCGTTTGAAAATGCAATTCCAGCTTGTAAGGAAGCAATCATCATCGCTTCTCTTGCCTCCATATTGTCTCCATCTTCATATGCAATACGTAAATATTTCATAATACTTTCAATAGCGGAAAGAGCGAGTACATCTGTAAGTGATTGTGAAACTTTAGAAATATATGCTTCGACTGCATGACATAATGCATCTATCCCTGTTGCTGCTGTAATATGAGGTGGTACAGAACGTGTTAAAATCGGATCAATAATCGCTACTTGCGGGGTAAAACTCGGATGCTTCATCATCATTTTTACATCTGTTCGTTTATTCGTAATTACTGCTACACTTGTTACTTCTGACCCAGTACCCGAAGTTGTTGGAATTGCAATGAGCGGTAGCGGATCATTGTCTATTTCCATATCCTTTTGGACATAATCTTCTACTTCTCCGCCATTTGTATATAACACCGCAACTGCTTTTGCTGCATCGATACAACTTCCACCACCAAGACCGATAATAAAATCACACTTTTCCTCTTTACAAATAGTTAACGCCTCTAACACGTGTATATTTGTAGGCTCAGCATTTACTTTATTATATGTAATAACGGTAATACCTTTTGTATTTAATTGTTGTATACAACTCTCAACATATCCTAAATTCTCCATAATTGTATCGGTTACTATAAAAGCTCTTTTTCCAAACTTCTTGGATTGTTCCCCCAGTTTTTCAAGCGAATTTCTTCCATATAATACAGACTTCGGCATACGAAATTCAGCAACTTCTTGCAAGTACTCCACCTCTTCTTTCCCTAATTAATATTTTCGTCTATAAAATATCTATTTAATAAATTCCTGTTAAAGTATAGAACGCGATAACTAAAAAAACAGCAAGCGTTTTCAAAACTGTAATAGCAAATATATCTTTATAAGATTGTTTATGTGTTAACCCAGTGACTGTAAGAATAGTAATGATAGCTCCGTTATGTGGTAATGTATCCATTCCTCCTGATGCCATTGATACGATACGATGCATTACTTCTAACGGAATATCAAATTGATTAGCTGCTGCAATAAACTTATCACCCATTGCACTTAAAACGATTCCCATTCCTCCTGATGCAGAACCTGTAATGCCAGCTAAAATATTCGTCGTGACTGCTCCGTTCACTAGTGGATTTGTAAACGTGGCAGAAATGCCATCTCTCATAATCGCAAAACCTGGAAGTGCTGCGATAACACCACCGAATCCAAACTCAGCTCCTGTATTCATTGTTGCAAGTAGCGCTCCACCAATACTTTTATTCAATCCAGCTTGGAATCCTGTTACGACTCGTTTCCAATATAATAATAACGTTGTTACTATACCTATGATAAGTGCTAATTCTACTGACCAGATTCCAACTACTGCACTTAATTCTACTTTTCCAAATGCTTTCATACCAATTGCAGAAAAATCAAAACCATTCGGATACCACTTCGGTATCATAATAGTAAAAACTTTATTCATTACACCTACTAAAATAAGTGGTATAAAAGCAATTACTTGCTGCGCTCTTGTAATTTCAATATTTTTAACCAGCTGCATATCTTTTTGTTCTGCTTGTAAAGAAGCTGCCATTTCCGTATTCCCATCGTTAAAACCAAAATATCCCTCTCCAGCTGCCTTTGCCTTCTTACGTCTACTCTCTAAATATAGTAAACCTAACGTAAGTACAAAAATTGCCCCTACAATACCAAGTATCGGCGCAGCATAAATGTCCGTTTTGAAAAAAGTTGTAGGTATTACGTTTTGAATTTGTGGTGATCCAGGTAGCGCATCCATCGTAAACGTGACCGCTCCAAGAACAATCGTTCCAGGAATTAAACGTTTTGGAATATTCGCTTGTCGAAACAACTTAGCTGCGAACGGATATACAGCAAACACTACTACATACACACTAACACCACTATACGTTAAAATAGCACCCATTAATACAATCGCTAATATTGTACGTTTTTCACCAACTAACTCTATAATTGTCTTTGCAATTGAGTCCGCAATCCCTGACATTTCTACTACTTTCCCAAATATTGCCCCGAGTAAAAATACAGGAAAATATAGTTTAATAAAACCTACCATTTTCTCCATAAAAATATTCGAAAAGAAAGGTAATACAAAACTAGGCTCTGTCAAAAATACCGCAAATAATGCAAATATCGGTGCAAATAAAATAACAGAAAACCCTCTATAAGCTACAAACATTAATAAACTAAGTGCTAATAATATAATAACTAGCTCCAAGTATACCCCTCCATTAAACTGAAAATTCTAAATTTTATTGATAAATTTATTCTAATCTTTTATTTCTGACATCCCTCCTCTAATTCATACAAATTTTTCATGCTAAAAATGTCTAATTATAAGTATTCGATTACATATGAAAAATCCCTTTAAACATAAACGAATTCATCGTCATCTGTTATAGAGGGATTTTTAGTCTCTATATTTACTTCTTTACCAAACTATTTTCTACACAAAAATAATGTAATTCTTTTACATCATTTACTATATGAGTCGCACCAACTTCGGTCAATTCTGTTTCACTACCATAGCCATATAAAACGCCGATTGATGCAATTCCATTCTGATTCGCACCAATTATATCGTGCTTTCTATCTCCAATCATAACAATTTCTTCTTTATTAAGTTCTTCATTTGTTTGTAAAATATGAGCAATAATTTCTTCTTTCTTTATTCTTGTACCATCTAAATTACTTCCAATGATACCTTCAAAATAATCCGTTAGTTGAAAATGATCTAGTACTTGTTTTGCAAATACAGTAGGTTTTGAAGTAGCTATAAACAAACGATTGCCTGTATCTTTTAATTGTTTTAAAAGATTTGGAATACCCTCGTAAACATTATTCTCCAACAATCCTCGTTGCTTTACATACTCTCTGAAATAAAAAACAGCTCGTTCAACTTCTCCTTCATTCATATTATATCTCTCTACGAATGATTGCTGGATGGGCGGACCGATAAATGAATGTAAATCGTTTATATGTAATTCTTCAATTCCAAGCTTTTTTAATGCATATAAAACTGAATTTACAATGCCTTCTTTCGGATCCGTCAATGTTCCATCTAAATCAAATAAAAATGTTGTGTACACGTTTCAATCCCCCACTCATTTTACTTTATAAGTAACCTATAACAGATTTCCCCTCTTTCCCTTCTATTATAATACTATCACTATCTTTTTTCTGAAAAATTACTTTTCCTATGTCACATACTTTCAGTTACAAAATGTAATAGATATGATAAAGTAAAAAAGTTACAATTATTCTAATAGAAACTGGTGAAACAAATGTCAATTACGTTAATCTTTATAATGGCTTTCACGATTGTAATCCACGCAGTTGAAACAAGCTCTTATAGTATTCGATTAGCAGGAGTTCGTTTAAAGAAGATTGCTGTTGCATTATCTGTCGTAGGAATCGTATTACTCATTTCAAGAACGTCAAACTTACTACAAGCCTTTTTACTTGGCGGGATTGTCGATGAAGCAAAACTAGATTCTTCTATTGATTTAGAGAATATTATGCGACTCGTTCTATTATCGGCTTCTGTTGGTACGTTGCTTGCGATTATACTATATCCAACTTTGACAAAACTATTTGGATACGTCATTCAAAATTTTGAAACAGATGGTTCATTCATTCGAATGATGAAAACGAATAACATCCAAAAATTAAAGTACACCAAAAAATATATACGCTTTCCAAAATTCGAAATGATTCATAGGCTACGTATCGGTGGTATTCCAAAACGTATTATGCTTATTAACATGTTTGCTACTGCTATTTATACAGCGGGGGTTCTTTCCGCATTATATGCTTCTTTTTTAATTCCAGCTTTCGCAACAAAAGCCACTACAGCTTCTGGTCTTATTAATGGTTTTGCTACTATTTTATTAACAGTGCTATTAGATCCACGTATTGCTCTTTTAACAGAGCGTGCTCTTCAATCAGAAGAAGGTGCTGAAACAATGAGTAAAATGTATGCTTGGCTAATGATTTCTAGACTTTTTGGTACATTACTAGCTCAACTGTTATTCATACCAGGTGCTTACTGGATTACATGGATTATAAAGCTTATGAATTAATGCACTCTCTAAAAAAGAAGGTGAGATAACAAATGAAAATACAAACAGAGCAAGATATAGTCCGCTTAATAGAAAACGACGAATGGATGATAAACGTATTACAATTAGCAAAATCACTAGAGCTACCTGATTGGTGGATTTGCGCCGGCTTTGTTCGTTCTAAAATTTGGGATACTTTACATAACTGTGAGACTAGAACTGCTCTGCCTGATGTTGATGTAATTTATTATGATAGTCTACATAAAGATGAGATGTACGAACAATCATTAGAAAATAAATTAAAGAATATTGATGCTACGATTCCTTGGTCGGTAAAGAATCAAGCTCGTATGCATGTAGTAAATAATATGCCACCGTATTCTTCTTCTGTTGATGCTATTTCTAAATTCCCTGAAACAGCAACGTCTTTAGGAGTTACATTAGACGAAAAAAACAATGTTATATTAACAGCTCCGTGCGGTATTGAAGATGTTCTTTCCTTACAAGTGAGACCAACAGCCCATTTTCTTGAATCGAAAGAGCGTATACATATGTACAAAAATAGAGTTATGAAAAAGAATTGGCAAAGTAATTGGCCCAACATTACAATCACATATCCATAAATTAAAAAGGGTGCTTCTCATTTATAGAAGCACCCTTTTCTTCATTTCAAAAAATGTATGACTGTTTCTGCAAACCTATCTGCTTCCTCATAATGAGGTGAATGACCGCTCTCTTCAAATGCGATATACTTACCGTTTCGAACTTCTTTATTAAACGTTTCAATTTGTTTTTCACACGTTACTACATCATGTTTTCCTACAATTAATAACATTGGGTTTGTTATATCTTTTATCTTAGGTAATAATGAAGTATGGAATGCTCCTTCTAATTTTAATTTATCAAAATGAATCTTGGAGCGATTTGAAAATACTTCCCACTCTTCATCACTATACAAACTCTCGTCTGTCACATCTTCCTTATTATTGTAAATCTCCATTCTATTTTCTTCTAGTTCTTCACTTAATCTTATATAAGCTTCTAACAACTCTTCTGAACTAGCATTGCTAGATGAATAAGCAAGAGACTCTTCTGCTACTTCTTCTTTTCCATACTTTTTTAATAAACGCCCTGTCTTTTGTAACAAGGCCTTACTTGTTAACGCGAAATCGAAAGTTGGTCCTTCGAATATGATTTTCTCTATTGAACTTGGATATATCGATGCATATAACAATGCTACATATCCACCGAAAGAATGTCCGATTATAGACCACTTTTCAATTTGTAATGATTTTCTTAATTCCTCACAGTCTTCAATCAAATCATTTAATCCAAAAGCTTCGTCTTCAGTAATTTCTTCTGAGCGACAAACACCTCTTTGATCTATCATAATTACATATAAAGAATCTTTTAAACGTTCCGCTTGATGAAATGAAAAATCATAGCAACTTTCTCCCGGTCCACCATGTAAGTATAGAACTGGTTTATTTTTAGGGTTTCCATGCGTTTCAACGTATAGCTTTTTGCCTCTAATATGCATGTATTTCCCTGCTTCTATCAAATTCGCCTTTATGATCATCACCTTCTTTTTTACTGAATATTATAACACTTCACCTTAAATAATCCCTATTACATTTAAAAAGACGATGATAATTGCAAGCGGTGCTATAAATCGAAGTAAAAACGCCCAACAAGTAAATATTTTCTTTCCATAATTTCCACCTACAAAAAACTCTGCTTCTAGCACCTTCTTTTCCATTTTGAATGAAACGAAAATACTAATAAATAGTGCACCAAGTGGCATTAATATATTACTAGATAAGAAGTCTACTGCATCAAAAATATTCTTTCCGAAAATCGTAATATCACTCCATACTCCAAATGATAACGCTGATGGTATACCTACTAAGAAAATGCCGAAACCGATCATCCATGATAATTTCGTTCTTCTTTCCTGTTCACCATTTGTCACTGCTGAAACAACTGTCTCTAATAGTGAAAATGCTGATGTTAATGTCGCAAATGTAAATAGTGCAAGAAATACTGTTAAGAAAGCCGCACCAAATGGAATTTGACTAAATACTGATGGTAATACGATAAATAGTAATCCAGGCCCTTCTGTTGGCTCCATTCCTAATGAAAATACGGCCGGAAAAATTGCAAGTCCTGCAAATAATGAAACAAATAAATTCAATCCAACAATTGTTATTGCTGATTTTGGTAAACTTTCTTTTTTATTTAAATAGGAACTATACGTAACCATAATTGAAATCCCGATACTAATCGCAAAGAATGATTGCCCCATTGCGAACAAAATACTTTCCGAAGTAACCTTTGAGAAGTCCGGTTGTAAGAAAAACTTCACACCTTTCATTGCATCATCAAGTGTTAATGAACGAATAATAAGAGCGACAAATAAAACGAACAATGCTGGCAACATATATTTACTTGCTTTTTCAATTCCGTTTTGTACACCCTTTGATACAACCCATATCGTAATGAACATAAAAGCGAAATGTCCCATAATCGCCCAAGTCGGATTTCCAATTGTTTCAGTAAATAATGCTCCGTAATTTTGTCCCGGAGTAATAAGTTGTCCCGTTACTCCCCTGAATAAATAAATTAAAACCCATCCACCTACAACACTATAAAACGAAAGTAATATAAAACACGTTCCGACGCCAAGGCGTCCAATCCAGTGCCACCCTGTATTTGGTGCAATACTTTTAAATGCTCCAACCGCTTGTTTCTGTGTACTGCGTCCAATCATAAATTCAGCTATAAGTAGTGGTAGTCCAATTAATACTGTAAATAATATAAAAATTAAAAAGAACGCTCCTCCCCCGCTCTTGCCAGCGATATAAGGAAACTTCCATATTGCACCTAGTCCAATTGCTGATCCTGCTGCTGCCATTATAAAACCTAATTTCGAAGTCCATTGCTCCGTTTGTTTCATTTCATTTTCCTCCTAATTAAATCTTTTTATATAAATAAACAAATTTTATAGACCAATTCAAATAAACCCTCCATTTCTATTTCTATAAAATAAAAAATGGCCCAACGTCTCTATATAAAGAGACGCTAAGCCATTTGCTTAACGCGGTACCACTCTTATTGATTCCATTATGAATCCACCTTAGTAGTAATCGTTTGATTACAAACCTAATATCGAAGGTTAACCGTTAAGATTTACTAAGAATGTGATTCCGTTCCACCTTACTGCTCCTAGGCGAGTTCAGGATGTCATTTGACTATGTCACACCAACCCATAGCTCTCTGTACAAATATACGACCTTACTATTCCTATTCAACACATTTTAATATTTAGAATATATTTTCTTTTGAAATTAATATGAAGTATATCGGTTATATTTGTAACTGTCAAGGTATCTATTAAAATTTAATGAGAAATCCTTTTTTATTTTTCATTATCCTTCGTCATCTTGTTGTTGTGATGACTCCCTTTGTTGAATAGCGTTATTTACCGTTGTAGTAGACATAACTCCACCTCTTATTATATGTATTCTTACATTACCCGTTAAAACGTACTTTACGATGATTTCAAGAAATAATACAACCCTTTAGTTTTTCCTCTACTATCATCATACACTGTACAAATCCATTACAGTCTATAAAATTTAACACTTAATACACTTATAAAATTATACGTGTACCAACTTATTTCTACGCTAAAACACAAAAAAGCACTTGTTCCCTTTAATTGACAATCAAGTGCTTTAAATTCATATGTTTTTAAGTAGCATAAATTTGTAAATCTTGCAGTAAAAATATGATACCTTTTGTATGTCATAAAAACTACTACGTTTTAACTTACGAGTTTGTACGAGTTCATTAGTTTCATATACAGTTCATGTGTTTATATTCATCGCCCAGTAAAATGTTATCTCGCCTAAGCTCGTACTTCTTTTCCTATTCTATCATTGCACATAATACTCTATGATGGTACAACCATCATGAAGTATGTATTTTCAAACACACTATTATTTTTTCCTATCCACTTCACATATATTTTGTTTTCCATAGATTATAGTTAAAGCTTATATCCGTAAAAATATTTTTGTCCCTTTTCCCAGTTTTCACTTGAAAGTTCGTTTATATAGTCAATAAAATCTTTATAATTACTTGCACTAATAATAGTGTTGTAATCCGCAGGTACTCTTTTACCAGTCCAAATTGATAATAAAGATGGTATTAATTCCATTTTTAATTGCTCCTCATTATTAGCAGCAATCATAACCCGCTGAATCAATTTTTTAGCTAAGTCTCCAGGAAAAGCTAAATTCTGTTGAAAATAATAACTATTTGTATCCTTCTCCTGACAATACTTAAAATAAAAATTTCCAATTTCATCTATAGTTGCATCTTCACCAATTTGATCTTCAAAATTAATAAAGGAATCAATAGAGTCTCTTATAATAGTAGCTGTATCACTGAATTCCTCCCACTCTTCAAGTAAAGCCAATAAATATGGAATTACCTCAAGAGAAAGTGAGGTTGTGGCTGCTGATGCAAAAGTGTCTACTGTTTCTTCAGTTACCTCACTAAGAAAACGGAGATTATTTGAATCCCTTAAGTCTTCATGTGTTGCGACAGATAAAAATACTCTAATACATAAATTCAGAACCGCTTCATCTTTAGTCTGATTCATTAATTGAACTAATAGTGGTTTTTGAGTAAAATCCCCCGTTTTAAATAATTCTATTAAGTTAAATAAAACTTCCGTTTCTGTTAAAGATTTTAAAATTTTTTCTTTTATTTCCGATTTAGCTAAAATTGTTTTTTCTCCAAACCATATACTATTCATAAGATTTCTCGTTTCTCCCATAAATACACCTACTTTCATTAAATTATCTCTTTCCATTTTCTCGTTGCCATTTCAGAACTTTATTTTGAAAAACAGTAACCTCAGTATGTTGTGGATTATTACCAAATACAATAATCCCATTTTCATTCTCATGTATTTTTAGTACCTTAGCATTTTCTTTACCATAACCCATTTCATGATAAAAATCCAAATTCAAATCATCAATTTTCTCTCGACGAATAGTCGATTCTCCTGTATTCTTTATATTTGAACTTACATTCTCTCTCCCAAAAGATAAACCTTGTACATGGTGACCTTTTTCAAGTTCCCCTCTTCTAACCAACGCTTGATAGTCTGCTCTTGCTTCCTTTAGTTATTTCCCCTTTACTATTGTAGATTCATCAGGATTAGGATACCAATCAGGGTTAGTTTCGTGTAATTTTTTTGCCTCATCATAATAAGGTCCATAAACATCCTTACTCGAAGAATTATTACCCGTACCCTATGTTGTAATCTTAAACCCTCACAATAAAAAAGCAAACCATGTACACCTTATTAAACTACTTCTTTTTCTTCTACTACCGGCAATTCATATGCCGTTTTATGTTTCATCATGCCATATACAATATTTACAAGCCTTCTCATAATACACACCAAAGCCTGTCCTTTTGTTTTTCCCTCTTTTAATTTCTTTTGGTAGTACGCATGAAACACTGGATTCCGTGGTATCTTACTTCCTTTCGCTACTTGCACTTGCTGTACAGCTAAATTATAAAATAAAGCGTGTAGCGCCCTGTTTCCTTGTTTACTTTTATGTGTCTTACCTTTCCCACCAGAACCAAAGTAAACAGGCGCAATCCCCGCAAATCGTGCTAATTTGTTGGCATTTGGAAATCGCCTTACATCTCCAATTTCTGCAATTAATGCTGATGCAGTCACAAGTTCTATTCCCGGCATTGTATCTAATTGATAATCTAGTAGTTTTACTAGCTGTTTTAATTCTCTCTCGATGTATTTCATTTCTGTCTTTTTAAACTCAATATCCCGTACAATACTTCTTACTAAAAAGTCTCGTGTTTCTTGATATTCCTTCATTGTATGTCCATCTTCTTTTACAAAGTTTAATATGTCGCTTGCTTTCTTTACTGAACATGTATTGTTGCTAACATCTAATAAAAAAGCTGTTAATTGCTTTATATTTGCCCCCTCTAAACAAGAGGGTGACGGATATTGCTGCCAAAACGCTAATGCTGTTTTTCCATCTAACTCTGAGAAAAACTTTTTATAACTTGGATAATGGTGGTTTAATTGAATATGTAATTGGTTCTTTAATGCACTTTGTGCTTTTACTAATGCATTCCTTCTTGAAACCAATTGTTGTATCGACCAAAATAAATCGTTTGGCTTTGCATCTGGCAATTGATTAAATTTGTTTACCAATATGCGTGCCACACATTCCGCATCCCAACTATCATTTTTTTGTATCATCACTTGGCTCTTTCGTTCTAAAAATGATAAAGCTGGATTTACTTCTTTCACTACTTGTTCATGATCTACTAAATATTTCGCTAACGCTCTTCCGTAACCACCAACATCTTCTAAACCAAATACAACTGATAAACCATCACTCACATATGTCTCTACTTCTAATAAGAACTTCGAAAATGCAGATGGTTTATTATCAAATTGTATTTCTCTTAGTTTCTCTTGCCAACAATTAATCATAACAGCCGTATGATGCTCCTTATGTAAATCTACTCCTACATACAAATAGTTCTGTCTATGATGCATAACTCATCCCTCTATTCAATGATTTAGTCATATATAAAAATGTCGGCAACCTTAGTTCGAGCGTTCATCTTCCGATGCGCATAGGTACGCAAGCCTATCCATTTTCATAATTTCATAAGTACATATAGTAAAATGAGCTAATTTTTTAAGTGAATTTATAAAATAATTGCTGGATGTTTCCCATTTGTTTGTATTTGTCCGTATGTATACACCCCTCGATAAAAGTTCTCTCGGTCTAACATACGTTTCACTTGTACTTTCGTAAACAGCTTTCCTTTCTCTGTACGATAACCATCCCTATTCAGTCTTTCTGCCAATTGAGTTAGCGACCAATGTTTAAAAAAGTGTCTTAATTCAAATAGTCTCCGTACAACTACTGCTTTCTCCACATCTACTTCTAACACTTTTTGTCCTTTCTTTACTCTATAACCAAACATCACACCGCCACCTGCATATCCCCCTTGTTCCGCTTTCTTTTTTCTACCTCGACTTAGCTTTAATGCAATCTCAAGACGTTGATATTGATCTAGTAGTTCTAACATGCCATTTACTAAAAAGTCATTTGGGTCATGCGTGTATATACTATAATTTGGTTGTTCAATTGCTTTCACATCTACCTTGTATTTCTTTAGCTCTCGTTGTATTAACACTTTTGCCATATCAGAGCGCCATAACCGAGATGTATTGAGTACAATAACTTTGCTCACTTGATGATACGCCATATCTGACAATAATCCTTGTAAACCTTCACGTTCAACTGTTAATCCATCTTCATCTACTGTCGCTCCGCTAATTCCCTTATCTTCGTATATGTGAATAAGTTGTAATTTATTTCCAGTGCAGTACCGTTCGATTTCTTCTACTTGATACATTAAGCTATAACCTTCACGTACTTGTCCTTCTGTTGAAACTCGTACATAACCAACTACTTTCTCTCCCATATTGAGCCCCTTCCCGTTACAGCAATTAAAGTCCCTGTAACGTTTACCCGTTTTTTTGCGGATAACGTATGCATAACGTCCATCCGTTAAAACGTACTTTACGATGACTTCAAAAAATAACACAACCCTTTATTTTCCCCTCTACTATCGTCGTACACTGTACATAGCCATTACAATCTATAAAACAACAATAAAAATTTAACACTTAATCCACTTATAAAATTATAATGCTCTTTTAAATTTCTACGCTAAAACGCAAAAAAGCACTTGTTGCCTTTAATTGACAATCAAGTGCTTTAAGTTCATATGTTTTTAAGTCGCGTAAATTTGTAAGTTTTGTAGTAACAGTATGACACCTTTTATATGTCGTGACAACTACTACGTTAAAACTTACGAGTTTGTACGAGTTCGTTAGTTTAATATACATTCCATGTGTTTATATTTATCGCCCGGTAAAATGTCATCTCGCCTAAGCTCGTACTTTATTTTCTATTCTATCATTGCACATAACACTCTATGATGGTACAACCATCATGAGGTCTTTACTTTTTAACAGCCTATTCTTTTTCGTTCTCATGCCTTACCTGACTGTGTATACAATTTTAGTACCACATGCTTTATCACTCTAGTATATAACCTATAAGTCCTGTAATAAATACTTAGGCAGTTACTATAGCTAATTGTATTGGTTTCCTTCACTAAATCACAAACTATTCATCCCATTCCTCATATACAACTGACCCCATATAAATTAAATTTCCACTTTTAAATTTAACTTCATCTATATCTCCATCGTACTCAAAATCATATAATCTAATAACAGAATCATAGGTTTCTGGCAATTCTTCCCCATAATGTTCCACAAATTGTGATAAAATTTCCGCTTCGTAAGAGGAACCACTTAAAAGGGTAGTCAACGATGTAGTGGAGCCCTCTATCAAGATACTCTCTAATAAATCTTGGTTATAATCAATAAAATCAATATTAAAGTCTCTCATGAATTTAGATTGAATTCTGTCCCCAACTTCATCAAACTTAATTTCAACATATTCTTTTAGACTTTGCTTAGTTCTAAAATTACCTATCCATAAAGACATTACGCCCGGTTTTTCCATAATGAATCCCCCTATATATAAATTATAGTAACATCACTTATCTTAAGCCTTCAGGTAATGAATTTATTCCACCTTTCAATCTAAAATGTGCCCAATTTTTTAATCTTCTTTTAAATGTACTATAATCTAAAGAACTATCAATAATTTTTAACAACTCATTATGTGTTGTAGTAGAACCTATATCACCATGTTTACCTATTGGATTAACAAATTGTCCCACTCAAATATTAGCTTATTTAATTTAAACTAAAGTAAAAAAACCTTGAAAGGCAATCAGCCACTCAAGGTTTTTAATACGCTTAATTTAACTCATATACTTTCATAAAGTTAAAAAATTACCATCTATCATCTACAGTAATTGTATATTGTGCCACACCGATAAACTTCAAATCACTATTTTTAAATTTACCTTTTGTTTTTTGAGCATCATATTCCAAATTGTAAATTAGAATAGCAGTATTAAATTCTTCACTATATCTTATAGTATCAAACTGTTCTAAAAATTGATCGGAGTAAGAAAATCCATCTAATAAATCCTTCACACTGTTTGTCGATTTACTAATCCATTTCTTTTCAATTAAATCGCGATCATAATAATCTAAGTTAAAGTCTTTTTCGAAAGTTGAAGAAATACTGTCTCCATCTTCTGTATACTCAATATTTGTATAATTCATTAACTCTTCCTCATTCTCAAAATTCCCAATCCATATTGATACATGGTCATTCATAATTTTACTACCTCCTTAATTCAATTGGTAATCCCATCTTTCCGCTTTCCAATCTATCTTCTGCCCAATTATTTAATCTTTTTACAAAGGTTTCATAATCTTTTGATGTATCTATAATTCTTAGAATTTGATTATGAGCTACTGTAGAACCTTCGCCACCATGAACACCAGGTGGATTAACAAATTTTACATCTTTTGTTAAAGTTCTCATTTCTTTTATATCATTCATTGATATTATGCGAAATAATTTCGCCATCTTACGCAATGTAAGATGGCGAATGTTAAAGCAAATTATTTTTTAACGTTCATAGATTTAATTGTATCTACATTCTCTTTTGCTTGTTTCGTTATTTCTCCATTAATAGCATTTGCATATTTATCACGACTTAAAAATTCAAAACATTTATATGCATTATTCGTGTCAGTTGCGGACATATATCCTGCACCTTTATTCAACATTTTTAGAGCTACCGTATTCATCCATTCTTTTGCATCTGCTTCTGGATATCCTAGTTTCATAGAGTGGTAAGTTAATTCAATTGCTGAAGCTAAATCTTCAATCGTATCTTTATTTCCACTTACCTTTGCAGCTTCAAATGTACTCAAATACTCAATTGCCGCTTTTACCCCATCTTTAATTCCTAATTCTTCGATACCTGGTGTTTTATATAAAATTTGATAGTTGTTTAACGCTGATTTATATTGCGTTTTTTCTAACTGTTTTGCTTCTTTAATTACAAGACCAGCAACATTAGAAAATCCTGTTTTGTCAACAACACCGCGTGAAGCTGCTTGACCATAATAATGTAAAGCATTATAAAGGCTCGTTTGTCCTTCTTTATTTGCTTCATCACCTGCTAATTGCACAAGCTGAATTCCCTCCATTTTTTTGGATGCATTATCAATCATATTCATACCACTAATTTGACCAATCGTTTTATCAATATCTTTTAACTGTGCAAGTAATGTGTATGATGGTAATAATGTTTTACCTACTTCACTTTGCCATCCTGTCGTTCCATTTATTTTATTCCATTCATTTTCTGTATCTGTCCATAATTTATTCGCATAATTCACCATTTCTTCTCTTGAACGTTCCAATGGGTGCTTTGTACGAATTGCATTTGCAATATTTAATACCGCTGTATAATATTCCCCATTATTTGCAGCATCGTTTGCTTTTCTTTCAAACATTAGCGGCATTAATAATTTACGAGATTCATCTTGAACAGATTTTTCTACTCTTGCCGTATTTGCTAATAAATTCGCTTTATTTATAGCATCTTCGACTTTGAAATTAGAATCTTTAATTTGTCCACGAAGTCCCTCTACAGCCGCACTAAATTGCTGCTCTAATTTTTCTTTTTGTTCTCCTGTTGCCCCATCAACATACTGATTTGCTAATAGTAAAGCATTTTCATATTGTGGATTCGCTGGATTTAAATATGTTTCTATTTGATTGATTTCTTGACTAAATGGTTCAGATTTTACTTGTGCTTTTTGAGTACTTGAATCGATATTACTTGTTTTCTCGTTATTTTTGGCACCTTCAGTCTTTGCATCTTTTTGGTTTTTCTCAGCTAGTGTACTTGTTGCCTCATTTTCTTCTGTAACTACTTTTTCTTCATTACTACTAGTATTTTCTTTTACCGTGCTTGCATTTTCTTTTGTTTTAGTTGTAGACTGCACTACTGATGTTTGGATATTAAGGTTCTGTAATTCTTCTTGTAATAACTTGTTGAAAATCTCTTCTACATCTTGATTCGCTTTTTCTACTAATGCAGGGTCTACACTTTCAAATACTGATGTAACTAAATAAAATTTACTTAATGCTTGTTCTAAAGATGCTACATCCCCTGTATTTGACCACTCTCTTTTTTCTTCTATTGCTGTTTGATAAACTTTTTCTGCTACAGATTTAATATAATCCTTCTTATTTTCACTTAAATATCTTTGTAGCTCTTCTTGAGTGGTAACCGATTCATTCAGTACGTTCATTTGATTACGTAAATAGAATAGCGCTCTCTCATTTGAATATTCACCACTTGTAAGAATTTGTTCTACATTATCTAATGCTAACTTATGTTCAGCTATTGATTTTGATTTTGATGGTGTATTCAATTGGCTAACGAGCGTCCAGTCTTCTTTTTTACTATAGTAGTTCGTTAAATTATTTAATGCATTTTCATCTAGTTCTTTTTGACTCGTATAAAAATCATTAAAGAAAACAGATGAGTAATATTTTCCATTTCCAGCGTACCACTCAACTAAAATGTCACCCGTTTTTGGTGATACTGTAATTGTTGGGTGTGTTGGTGTTGGATCCGGTTTTTGTTCTGGTTCTGGTTTTGGTTCTGGTTTTGGTTTTTCTGTTTCAGTTCCTCCTGTTCCAGTTCCTCCTGTTCCAGTTCCTCCTGTTTCAGTCCCTTCTGTTTCAGTTCCTCCTGTTCCAGTCCCTCCTGTTCCAGTCCCTCCTGTTCCAGTCCCTCCTGTTCCAGTCCCTTCTGTTCCAGTTCCTTCTGTTCCAGTTCCTCCTGTTCCAGTTCCTTCTGTTCCAGTTCCTCCTGTTCCAGTTCCTTCTGTTCCAGTTCCTCCTGTTCCAGTTCCTCCTGTTTCGGTGTTAGTTTTTGGCGGTTCTACAGTAGATGTAGGTATTTGAGCATTATCATTATTTTTACTTGGTTCCGCCACAGGTCCAACCACATTAGTTGGTAAATCTAGTTTTTGTGGAGTTGGTGCATCCGATAATTTGATTTGTGGATCTTTCTTTTCCACCGATACTTCATCTGGTTTATACGTTACCGGTGTAATTGGTGATTTATTATTTCCAATTAAGTCTGCTAAATTAATAGTTGGTTTTTCGCCGGGTTTTTCATCTTTTTTTGCAGGATCAGCGACTAAATTTGGGAACATAGACTGTAAATCGCCCCCTGTAATACGATCATCTTTTTTCTCTTCTGTATTACTTGCTAGTTTTACTGGTTCTTTTCCTGCTGTTTTAAAGCCTTTGTCATACACAAGATATCCTGATGTTCCTAGTAATGCTACCGACATTACTGATATAGCGACTTTTTTCCCTAAGTTATTATTGTTTTCCTCCATGTCCTTTTCCCCTTTTCCTATCTTTATTGAATCCAACCGTTTGTTTTCATTTCTGTTAGCTTTTCTTGCGCGGCTTTTACTTCAGATTCATTTTCATTTGCTTGCACTGTTTTTCTTAAGAAACGACTTGCTTCCTCGTATTTTTTCTGTTTAATTTTAAACATCCCGAATGCAAAATTCACATGCGGATTTTCATCGTTTTGTGCGTATGCTTCTGTGAAAAGCTTCTCTGCTTCATTCCCTTGTCCCACTTTATCGTATAAAATCCCTATATTTACAAGCGTATTTATGTCGCGTGTTCCACTGCTGACAACTCTATTGTAAGCTTCTAACGCTTGCTGATATGCAGCAGTACTCTTTGCACCATCTCGCGTTTCATAAAATTGACCCGCTTCGTAATACACAATTCCAAGTTGATTTAACAACTCAATATTTTTCATATCTTTTTGAATTGCTACTTGTAAAATGTGAGATGCTTGTTGATAATTCATTTCTTTCTTCGCACTATCAATTAAGTTTGTTTTATTCCAAAGCACATATAAATTTGAAAGTTCAATTGTATATATGGCATTCTTTGAATCTTGCATGATAGCTTCTTTAAAGAAAGATTCTGCTTTGTCTAACTGTACTGTTGCGGTTGATAGTTGACCTTTTAAATATGAAACAATTGCCTTATCCTCATTTGTTTTCGTACTCATTTTGACAATAACATCTTCCGCTTTTTCAAATTCTTTCATTTTCATATGACTTACAGCTAAATCTCGCATTGCATCTTTTTTGTATGGTTCAATTCCCTTTGCATTATTCGCTAGCGCTTGTTCAAAATTTTGCACTGCTTCTTGATATTTCCCAATTCGGAAATTTGCTGAGGCTAATAGATAAGCAGCTTCATTATTTTCTTTATCTATTTCTCTATCTTTTATTAGTTTTGTAATATAATCGATTGCAATTTTATTTTTTCCTTCAGCAACGTAAATCGTTGCTAATTGGAGATAAGCCTCGTCTTTACTCTTCACAGCAATTGCCTGTCCAACAGCTTCTTCTGCTTTTGTATATTTTTTATCATCATAAGCTTGTCGTGCTTGTTCCATAAACTTTTGATATTTCGCGTTTGTTGTGTAGAAATAAAACAACGTCGAACCACCTATTACAACAACTACAGTTGAGCTAATAATCAAAATCCGTTTTTTATTCTTTTTCCACCATGTAGAAAAAGCCGATGGTTCACTTTGTTCATGCGCTATTGTAAGTGGTTGATTTGATGCTTTTGCATTTAAAATCTCATCATCTATATCATATTCCACTTGTTTTTTCGTTTGTTTCCGGCTCTGTAGAATGCTATTTGGAACTGTAATTGTAGCTGCTACTTCTTGCTGCGACTCTGTTCCTTCGCCTTCTTTTATCTCTTCAATAATGCTTTCAATTTCCTGTTTTAACGCCTGATCAATGTTTGGAAATTGTACGATTCGTGAATAGACGAAACAAGCAAATGCTGCATTGTTTTCACGTTCCAATTCAGTAGCTAATTCCAAATAATGTTGTAGGACCATTTTATTATTTATTTCAGGCTCTTGACTCTCCATAGTTTGAATGATATATGCGAGTTCTTTTTGCAGAGCTGTTGATGGATTGAGTGAATTGAAAATTATTTTATATTCATATAATGCCGCTTGTTTAAATCCTCTCTCTTCTAATAATCTTGCAATTTCCAAACATTTTGATACAAAAAGAGAGTGTTCTTCTGCTGACTGCCTTTCCGCATCAATTTTTATTCTTTCTCTCACGCTATTAAATACATCGTACCACTGTGCAAAGCTTGGGCATTCTGCGAAAGAATTACTACTCCATGCCTGCTTAAATAATTTTGCAATTTCCCCGTTCCATTGATTATGTAATACTTGCTGAAGTAACGTATATCTTTCACATTCTGTCTGCATTTCTTCCGTTTTAAAGTAACTTGCATCCGTCCATTTTTTATTTCGAACCTCTTCACTACACCAACTTAATATTTCTCCTAATAAAATAGCCCCAGCAAATCGATCGGCTTCTTTTTGCCATACTCCACTTGTCAAATACTTTGGTGCGTAACCCGCTGAACCTGCTGGCAATAATGAAGGTCTTTTCGTTTCTGGGCCATACATTTGCTCAACATCAACAAGTTCTATATTGTGTTGGCCTTCAATTGCATTTTCACTTAAGAAAGGTACAAGTACGTTGCTAGACGATAAATCATTATGAGCAACTTCATTTTCTTCCATCATTTTAAGTGTTGTAAGAAATGCTTCTGCAATAAAGAAACATTGTTCTTTTGATAACATTCGTTGTTCTTGTAAAATATCAGCCCAAGTTGGACCTTCAATCCAAGGCATTACAATACTATTAGCAAGATCTTCTGATTTTTCGATAGCAGATGTATGTTCTTCTTTAGTAACAATATAGCGTGAACATACTTTCAGACCCACTAAGGAAGAAAGTGGTTTCAAAAATGCTAGTTGATGTTTTTCCTCACGATAGCGTTCCTTAAAAACTTTTAATGCAATTCGTTCTACACCATTTTCCTGTTGTAATTGATAAACTGTTCCTTGTCTTCCCTCTTGACCATAGGGCATCTCAATACCAATTACAGCTGGGTGTTTCTCAAAACGATAAACATCTTTATTAAGATTAATTTTTTCTCCTACTTCTGGTCGGAATCCCATTTTATCCCCTTACTCTCGTATAACAATTTTTCAAAAAAAGACCAGGAACAATAGCTCCTGGTCTTTTGCAATTGTTCTATTCTTAGTATGTGTTATCTGTACTACGGAATTTCTCAGCAATACGTTTTAGGTCTCTCGAAATTCCTTCTAAAATAGGAATGTATTGTTGCATTTTTTGTTTAGAATTTTCAAATTCCCCTCTGAATTTCGCTTGTGTTGACCCAGCCCATTGACCATCTAAACTTTTAATATCGCCTTCAAGTCTATTAACTTGACTTTGCGCTTCCGCAGCTGCGTTATTAAAGTTATTAGCAATTCTTTCAAGGTCTTCTGGTCTAATTTTAATTTCTGTCATTGTATTAATTTCCCCTTTCAAATCATAAATGATACAACAATTAGATTATAAACTATATTCATACAATTTTAAAAGAGTTAAATTGCAAAAAAATTCTATTTTATAGTAATTTAACCCTATTTTAATATTATTTCACTTTTAATTCAGACCATTTCACACTAATTTTGTCTGTCATCGTGCGAAGTAAATGTAACGGTGTATATGCACATTTTATTTTTATTGGCTTTCTACGTATGCAATATCCATCCCCACTTAATAATTCTTGATCCATTTCAGCATGTGGAAGTTTCATATTAAAGAAATACACATCGTTATTGTGAGTCGTTCCTAATAAATAACCAATACTTCTCTTTCTAATTTCCGCAAACCATTTTTCATGAGAAAAGTTATTTACACTAGATGTTGTAGCCGCCGTTAAAAAATGAATCCCTTTATTCTTACAATTTTGAACTATTAGTTCCATTTTATTTTTCGCCTCATAATCAATAGATAATACAGTTAACATTTGATCAATATCATCAATTGCAATGATTATTTTCTTATATGGAAACTCCACTGCTACGTTTGGATCTATAGAAGGTACTACTGCTTCTCTATTATTTATTAGCTCTAACAATTCATCTAACATTTCTTTTAATTGCATATCATTTGTAACTTTCTTCTTCACATGAGGTAAATCTCCAAGAGCTAATATGCCAGTAGGTCTTTCACCAAGGTCTACTAAGTATAGCTCAACCTTTTCTGGAGAGTATTGGTATGTAGTAGTGAAAAGAAGTGTTTGTAATAATGATGTTTTTCCACCTTCTATTCTTCCACCGATAAATATATGATTCATTTCGTCCAATGAAAAATTTTGCAAACGGATATCATCTGTTTCAACTCCTGCAGAAATTTGAGTTGGTTCTAATTGCTCAACTAAATCTTCTACAAATATTTCTTTAGGAACCATTGGAATCTCTTTTGCTTTTTCACCATTCCATTCACTGCCCATTTTTTGAATAATCGTTTTTAATTGCTGTGAGTATTCTAATTCACTTTCACCTATAAACGGTAGTGCTGCTTGGAACAATTCAGGTGGTTGACCTTTCATTAACCCACGGCCAGTAGGAACTTCAATTAACGGGAAATTTGGTCTACCAACTAAACTAGGATATTCAGCTCTATCTTGCAATTCAAATGTAATTGCCATCGGTATATTATTACGAACACGATCAAACATATCAATTGTTTGATTAAGTGAGAAATAGAAGTACACGCCATATGTGCTTGATTCGCGTAATAACATTTCTAATACTTCATTCTCTTTTTCAAATTCATTTTTAAATCTTATATAACCATCTACCATTACAACGATAGCAGGAATTTTCTTTCCAACCATTCGATTATACATAGAGAATGACTTTGCACCTATATTAGAAAAACTCTCTTTTCTATGCGTGATTTCCTTCTTTAAAAATCCGAATAGACGTTTCATTTTTTCATTTTCGTCCTCTTGTACAACCCCGCCTACATGAGGTAAATCTCTAAAATCTAAGAACATACGACCAAAATCAATAATATAAAAATTCACTTCTTCTGATGTATGAGATACTGCTAAGGACATAATAATTGTTTGTAACATCGTTGTTTTTCCTGTTCCTGGCATACCATAAATATTTAAATGTCCTTCTTGTAAATCTAACTTCAACGGAAATTGCGCTTGATTTGCAACATCATCAATTAATCCTATTGTTACTTGTAAATATTCTTTCGGTTTATTCCACTCACCAATTGTCCAATTTTCCATAGCATAAAATTCTTTTAACAATAATTTTTCCGGTAATGGATCCAGCCAAGGTCCTGGTAATGCTTTAATATTTTCTTTTTCTGATACGCTCTGTACATATTGAATAAAAGCTTGTAATTGCTTTGGACTATTTGTCATTGGTTTTGGACGCTTTTTCACTTTTATTCTTTCACCGGAAAGCTTCACTTCTGTAAAGTCAACAATATCAAGAACTTTCTCTTCATCTGGATTATAAGGTGCTCCACTCCATGCAGATTGGAATAATTCCAATACTTCATTGCTACCAACTTGAAGATATCCTCGCCCTGGTACATTGATTTTAGATGCATCTGGAATCTTTAACATTTCACGACTATCCGCGTCATCTTGTACACGTAAACAAATTCGAAAACGTGAGTTACTCCAAATCTTGTCATTTACAACCCCTGAAGGTTTTTGAGTTGCTAATAATAAGTGAACTCCTAATGTCCTTCCTATTGCAGCGACACTAATTAGCTCGTCCATAAATTCTGGTTGTTCCTTTTTCATTTGAGCAAACTCATCAATAACAATAAATAAATGTGGTAAAGGTTCTTTTTCACGCCAGCTTGTTTCATAATATTCATCTAGATGCTGAACATTTCCAGCTTGAATGAATAATTTTTGTCTCCGTTCTAGTTCTGCCTTTAATGAAATTCTGGCACGCTCAATTAAGTTCGGGTCCTCTAAGTTCGTAATAGATGCAATAATATGCGGTAATCCCGCAAATGTGTTTGACATCCCACCACCTTTATAATCGATAAGCATAAATGCCATCTCATGAGGGTGATAGGTTGCTGCTAACGCTGCTATTATAGACTGAATTACTTCACTTTTTCCTGATCCTGTTGTACCAGCCATTAGACCATGTGGACCATGCCCTTTTTTCTCTATTTTATCGTGAATATTTAGAAAAACAGGTTTACTTCCTTCTCTTACACCAATTGGAACCGGTAATGAAGTCGGATATCGATTTTCTTTCCATCTCTCTAGCACTTGTAACTCTTCCATATTTTTAGCTTGAAACAAGTCTAAAAATGTTAATACTTTCGGAATGTTGGCTGCTGTAGAACTTTTCATTCGAATTGGAGCAATGCTTCGCGCTCCTAGTTCACATCGCTCGAATGAAAGTCGATCCACTTTAAAACTAGCACGCGTTGTTCCACTATTTTCAGCTGAGCTTGAAAACGTTTCTACTAACTCACCATTTTCTCCATTTAAGCTTATTACAAGATCACATTCCATCGGTAAGCGTTCCTTTTGTTCCGCAAAAATAAATGTAGAAGCTCCTACACTTTCACCTTCTCTAAGTAACATTGGAGTTAAAGGATCATCTTCTAAAAATTCTCTCGCTGATAAGAAAAATACATACATCGGAATTAAAGGAACTTTTGCATCTGCTTGCGCAGAAGAATTATAGATTCTACGCATATTAAGTGGGGTAAATAGTACTTCAGCTAGTTTCTGTGCATCTTGTTGATTTTCAGATAAAAAGCGCATACTTCTCTGTTCATCCCATACGTGAGGAAGCCACCTCATCCAATCCCACTGCTTTTTCTCCTTCTCATGATAAAATGCTGCTATTTTCACTTCATTTGGTGCATGATGCGTCATAATTTGCGTCGTTACAATTCGAATAAAGTTTAGTCTATCTTCTTTATTTCCGACTACACCAATTACATCATTTTTTTTCAAAGAAATTGAAATATGGCCATTCGGTATCGTATTGAAATCCCTTTTCACATTTTGTGCTTCTGTAACTAATGGGTCTTCTTCATAACCTTTCTGCTCAGGCACCTTCAATTCTACAAGGAATGGTCTTTCTCCAGTTCCAATACGAATATCTAAAAAGTCCGGACTTTCAGGTGTTCTCTCCCATAAATTACTTTCCCGATTTTCAATTCTTTGTACACTTTTTAATGGGCTTGGATTTTGTGTAATTAAATATTTTGCTTGTTCAACCTTTAACGTATCTAATTCCACTCGATGCTTTTGAATTTGCTCTAAATATCTTGTTTGTAATTGTTCAACCATTTGACGATGTTCTTTCTTTTTACGGAAATGTCCCATCGTTGTAATTATATATGATCCCAACATCGGAATACTTGAAACCATCATTAATGGCATATAACTTGCATTCATCTTCATAAATTTCATCATTACAAAATATAACACTAATGTTAAAACCGTCATCATTGCAGGCATTAACATTGTTTCAATTGAAAACTTCGGCTCCTCCGGTATATTCGGTGGATCATGAATAATAACATCCCCTGTTGGTATATCTACTTTCACACGCGGAGAGCGTTGAAAATACGGTGACTTTTGCACAAAACATTTCTCCTTCCCCATCCAAAAACTATTACTCAATGATTTTCCATACATAATCTTCTTCACTAGAAGACATATCTTGTTTAACGGGTTCATTATAAACTTCTTCTGCTGGCATCATTTCAAAAGAAGGGATAATTGCTCCTTTTTTATGTAGCATTACATATTGTCCATCCCACACATCATTATCGCGCAACGTTTCATCATTTCGAATAGAATGCCATTCTTCTTTATCTTTTGTCACTCTAATTTCATACATACCGCTCAATGTTTCATCTATTTTTTCATGATGTAAAATTGCTTCAATAATTTGTACCGCTTTTACGTCATTTGGAATTGCAATATCAATTTCTTCATTTGACTGTTTTATGTATGTCACAATAATCTCTTCCACGTTTATTCACCTTTTTTCCATCGTGTTTATTACCAAGAAACATCTAAAAATGAAATATCATCGCTTGTCGGAGAGTTCTGTGCCCTCTCAATTTCTTTTAACACTTCCTCAACGTTATACTGCTTAAGCAGCGTAAGTCCGTCTGAGTGAATAACTATCCGATTCGCTTCTTGTCTAGATAATGTCTTTGAAAAAACCGCCAATTCCCCACCAATAATGCCTCGCCGTGTAGACCATCTTTTCTCTATATTTCTCTCAAACTTCATTACATTCGAACAATTCTCTTTATCTTGAAACAATTGTACAAATGAATCGCCATGTGTAACTATCGTTATTTGTACTTTATCTTCATTTGGAATAAGTTCTATTTTCCCACCAATAAACATAGCTTCACTACCTTGTTTTCGCTTTTCCTCCAAGACATCGCGAAGTAACCACGGTGTTTGTTCTGGCAATCGAAATGCATTCACTTCCTCTGAAGCTTCTTCTATCCAATTATTTAACTGTTCATTTAATAATGTAGCAATATCCAGTCCACTTCCTTGACATGTATCAAACAAGTTTACTAACTTCATACCAAGAAATTCTGCAGCAATTTCACCATGAAAAGACAGCCCTACACCATCACATAACGCAAATATGAAACGAGTTCCATTATCTTGAAATGCTAGGAAGTCTTGTCCACCCTCATTTAAATCCTGCGTTTCCTTTGCTCTTACATAGCTATATCGATATGTAAAATGTTTCATTTTCTTTTCTTGCAATATCGTTTCTTTCTTTTGCGAGAGGATATATTTCAACATACTCCCCCTCCTATCGAACCGGCGTTGCGGCAGACATTTGAAATCCAAGTGATACTAAGTCCGCATTTGTCCCTGGAAACATCATCACAGCACCATCTGTAATATGAAACCCATGCTCCGTCATCATCTCACGATAGCTTTGAGGTATAGGCGATGAAAGTCTTTGCAACTTTGCACCATATTCATCTGTAATCTCTGTATTTGGCATAATCCCTTCCCACTTCTTTATATTAGAAATTTGCTCTTGCATAATTTCATCTGAAATAAAAATATTTTCAATTAGTACGTTTCCATCAGGTACAGACATATTCATAATTCTTCGTACAATTAATTCTGGATCTTCACCAGTTGAAGCCCCATCTGTCATATGACAAACAACAGGGGCTGGTCCATCTTGTAAATTTGGTAATTCCTTTTGCAATAACTTCTCCACTACAGAGAAAGCTTTTGCTGTATCAGTTAAACGATGCGTTTGAATTTTTTCTAATGGGCGCAGTCTTGCTACCTCATCTATTGTTTTCACACCACCCAATAAATCAAAAACATGATCGCTATAGGCTAAAATAGATAACTTATATCTTGGAAGCAGGCGACTACCTTTTGTTGAACGAAATACCATTTGGCGAATCGCTAAAGAAAGAGCATCCGTTACAATATCAATTCTTCTTTTTTCTTCTCCGCCTGCATCCATCATTTGGTTCATTGATGCGCTTACATCAAGAAGATAAATTATATAAGCTGGTGTTTGTTGTGTTGCTTGAGTTTGATATAACATGTTTCATACCCTTCCATACATTATTATATGAACTTTTTTTATATTCATATTTCATTATAACTTATGAATTTTCTTTTTCTCAATTCATTATAAAATGTTCTTAATATAATTTACATATTTTCACACAAAAAATATTATTATTCTCTTCCACTTTTATTAAAATGCAAAGTACCCTTCTATACTATAGAAGGGTGCTCATGTTATGGTATAAGACGCGTACAATCTCTTGGAAAAGCGCTCGCTTCTCTCACATTCGATAATTCTAAAAATTTATATACAACTCTCTCTAACCCAATTCCAAAACCACCGTGCGGGGGACAACCGTATCGGAATGTATTTAAATAAGATTGAAATTTATCTGGATGTAATCCTTTTTCTTTAAAGGAAGTTAGTAACATTTCATAATTATGAATTCGCTGTGCCCCTGATGTTATTTCTAATCCTTTATATAGTAAGTCGAACGAATCAGTAATAGATGGATTCTCGTTATTCGGCATCGTATACATCGGTCTCGCTTCTTTCGGATAATGTGTAATGAAAACAAACTCACTCTTATATGTTTCCTTCACATATTTCCCTAGTAACTTCTCACCTTCTGTATCTAAATCACCAATTGGCGATTCTTTCCGATACTTACTTTTTAAGATTTCTTGTGCTTGTAACAATGTAATTTTCGGTATTTCTGTAATAACAGGTACTTCTATTTGTAATAGTTGTAGTTCTTTCTCACAGTTTTTTGCTACTTGTTGAAACATATATCGTAATACATCCGTTTCTAATTGCATCACTTCATGAAAATCATTTATAAAGCCAATCTCTACGTCTAACGATATATATTCATTCAAATGACGGGAAGAATTGTGATGTTCCGCTCTATATACAGGCGCAATTTCAAACACACGTTCTAATCCTCCCGCTACCATCATTTGCTTATAAAACTGTGGTGATTGAGCTAAATACGCTTCTTTTTGGAAGTATGGCAACTTAAAAACATTTGCTCCTCCTTCTGCTCCTTGCGAAACAATTTTTGGAGTATATATACGTGTGAAATCGTTCTCTATAAGGAATTCACTAAAGCTCTGGACGAGCGTAGATTTCACTTTAAATATAGCCGCGGTTCGCTCATGTCTTAATGATAATACCCGTTCATTCAGTAGTTGATCTAAGCCAACTTGTAACTTCTTTTTATTTATTTCAAATGGAAGTGGTTCTGCGCCATTTAATATTTTCACTTCGTGAGCAAGCACTTCAATCCCTAATTCTGTTTTCGAAGTCTCTACTATTTGGCCTACGACTTGAACAACACTCTCCACATCTACTTTAAATCCAGCTAGCTCGTTTTCTAATACGCATTGCATAACCCCTGATCGATCCCTTATTAATAAAAAACTAACATTACCTAGATGACGAATCTTTTTTACCCATCCTTGAAGTAATACAACTTTTCCGCTTTGCTTTGTACATTCTTTTGTGAGTGAACGCTTCATTACATTTCCCTCCAGTAAATTTATATTTATTTACGTTATTGTTATCATCGGCATCATCCACGGTCACTCACCTCCCTTCAAAGAATACAAAAATCCGCCCCTATAAATAGGGACGGATTTTTCCGCGGTACCACCCAAATTGTCATAATGACCATCTTAGCCCTGATAACGGTAGGTACCGTTTGCTTTTACTAATTATCACGTTCAAAGCAACACTCACAGGTGTCTTTCCATCATGCGGTATCGCAATCTTCTCAGCAACCAATTGCTCTCTGTAGACCTTTGCATCATGTACTTTTCCTGATCATCACTTTTTATATTTACAGAGTATTCTATCTCTTCACACTATAAAATGCAAGCACTTTTAATATATTTTAATTTTTCACATCCAGTTTTGTACAATTTCCTCTAAAGCCATTCCACGTGAGCCTTTTAATAATACAACATCATTTTGCGTTATAATTTTTAATACTTCCTCTGCTATCTCGGCTTTATTATCAAATGATTGTACTTTTCCTGCATGATAGTTCTTTCTTGCTTCTTCCGCTACAATTTTGGCTAACTCTCCATACGTAAATACATATTGAATGCTCTCCTCATTTAACATTTTACCAATTTCTCTATGATATGTTTCACCTTTCTTCCCTAACTCCAACATATCCCCAATCACTATCATTTTTTTCTTATAGGCATTTAATTTCTGCAACGTTTCAATTGCAACCTTCATGGAGGAAGGACTGGCATTCCATGCATCGTTAATAATTGTAAAACCTGTTTTAGCGGTTAAAAACTGAAAGCGCATTTGTGTAATATTTATTTGCTGCAATGCTTCTTGTATTTTTTCTATAGGGACTTTGTAAAATTGACCTACAGCGATTCCGACAATCGTATTAAAAATATTATGTTTTCCATGTAAGGGAACATCGTACTGTATTTTTGAATGATTTAATTTAAAATGAACACCATATTCATCTAATTGTACGTTCGTTGGAAACAAATCATTTGTATACTTTCGACCAAACGACTTACTTTCTATACTTAGCATATTAATATGTTGAGAAAGTAATGGCTCATCACCATTATATAAGAACAGTCCATCGTCATGTAATCCGTCTATAATTTCAAATTTAGCCTTCGCAACCTCTTCTCTTGATCCAAGCGTCTCTAGATGTGACTGTCCAATCATTGTAATAATCGCTACATCTGGCTGTGCGATTCGTGATAAATTTCGAATTTGTCCTTTTTCACTCATTCCCATTTCAAGTATTAAGAACTCAGTATTTCGTTCCATTTCTAAAATTGTTAACGGTAAACCGATTTGACTATTAAAATCACCTTTTGTTTTATGCACTCTATAAGTTGAACTTAAAATGCTTCCTATTATATCTTTTACCGTAGTCTTGCCATTACTACCTGTAATTCCTATTACTTTTACATTTATCTCTCTTCGATAAAATTGTGCCAATTGTTGCAAAGCAAACAAAGTGTCATCTACAAATATAATTGGAATCCCTTTTGGCGGAGTACCGTAAGACTTTTTCCATAAGGAAGCGACAGCTCCATTATCCATTGCTTCTTTCACATACTCATGCCCATTTTTCATCCTAATGATTGGAACAAATAAATTTCCTTCTTTCATGTTTTTGGAATCTATGCAGACACCATGTATCTCTATAAGATGAAACGATTCTTGTAATCCTTCTCCATTTACTACTTCTTCAAGTTTTTTCAAATTCATTTGAATCAAAGTATCACCTTTTTCCATTAAATTACATATTTACTGTTTTATTTACACATATTAATAAAAATTTTATAGCGAGGTGTGTATATGCAAAAAGCGATTAGTTTCTTTCTCCTATTGTTTTGCCTAATTGTAGTAAACGAAACGTACGCCTATTCACCAAAATCTTTACCAATCTCTCAAAACTCTGATCAATGGCAAGTGAATATTGATAAACCGAAAAAAACAAACAAGAATATGCTTCAAGCTAAAAAAGATGAATTTCAAACATATCAATTTTCAGTGAAAAATGTTGGAAACAGTGAAGTATATAATGTACAAGTCGAAGTATTCCGCAACGAGCCAAAAACAAAAACGAAATATGAACTCTTCTCCCTAAAGGAAAACCGTTTAGCAAGCGGAAAAACTGGATTTGAACATGCTAATTTTCCAGTTGCTACAAAAGCAGATGAAGTTGATGTAATGATTACTTGGCAAGAACACCCTTTCCGCTCCATGCGAAATGGTCAAAAAGTGGAGTCTAGAAAATTTAAAGAGCATTTTGTTTTTAAAGACGAAAAAAAATAAATGAAATGCGAATAAATTCACATTATCATTCATATAGCTTACTTTACTAGTACCAGTTCTAAGGCAAATTAAAAAGTCGTGGCTTATACATGCCACGACTTTTTATATTAATTCGTACTAATTCCTCTCGCTGCCCAAATACGATCGATATCAGCGGCATGTTGTCCGCCATATAAAAGAGCATCCGCTTGCTTAATTGCTTTTGCTCCATCACTGAATTTAGAGTTTGGTGTTAACGACCAGTGCGATTGTAAAATAATTTTCGTTGCAACATCACGACCAAATGCTTGCGCCATCTCATATTGTCCTTGAGCCCAAATTTCTCCATCATCATGTACTTCATTCGTAATATCTTTCGGATACACTTTATTATTATCTAATCGGCGTAAGCACGTTGGATCTGAACTAGAATAAGCAGTCGCATCCCATTCTCCAACACATGCTTTTCCGTAGCCTGTTGTCGATACTGCATCTTCATACGTAGCACCTAAGAAATCACCAAATCCTTCTCCCATCGCTCCACCTTCTGCAGAACTACCGAAGCCAGGAACTTGGTTATCTTGAATTGAATGTCCATATTCATGTGCGATAATACCTGCATCTTCTGCATCATCTACTCCGCCAGTACCAAAGGTTAAAGCTTTCGTTGTCGGAGAATAAAATGAGTTGTCCGCCGTTGTTCCATTCACATTCACTTTAATAGAGCGATTATTAATATTTTTAAAACCTAGACTTTGAATGTAACGTTGTAAAGTATCAATATGATAATACGACATGACATCTTCAAAGCTATCATTTGCACGTGTATAGTTAAATTGTAAGTTTGTAGATTTCGTTTTTGCTTTTGAAGAAATCGTTACATACTCTCCAATTAAAAATCCTGTCCCATCTAAACCTTTTAACGTAACAGTCTTTAATTGGTTCGTTAATGCTGTTGAATCTGCATCATTGTTATCTTTTAAACCTACTTTACTACCGCTAGATACGACTGGATTAGGTAAAAATACTTTTCCTGATCCTTCTGCTTTACGGTTTATATCAACCTTTTTAATTAACTTTCCATTTTCTGCATCAACAAATGTTTCCCATGCACCAAATGGATTATTAGAATGGACTACAACTTTATATACTGGACGAGCAATTCCTTCTTCAACAATATATCCAAATTCTTTCTCTGTAGGAGCCCATAAGTTTTGTTCACTTACTTCTCCAACATACGCCATTGATTTTTGTATTGCATCTTTTTCACTAATTTTTGTTGTAACTTCCTTCACACCTTTAACAGATTGATAATCAGAAACAGCAAGTACTCCTTTTCCTTCTCCATTAAGAGTAACTGTAATTTGTTTTGAAAATACAGGTGCACCATTCACAACTTGTTGGAACCTAACATATGAAGCTACTGACGTTTCTGTTGTAGAAATATATTGTAAGTCTGAAAGGTCTGCTTTTAATCCATACTGCGCAGCATTTTCTTTTAAATATTCTGTTGCTTTTTTCTGCGGCGAATAAGCTTCTAGCTTTACTTGCTGTTGTTTTTCCAATGCCGAAACTGTAGTAATCGTCCCCATTACTAACGGCACAGTCATTGCCATTGCCACCATTTTTTTATTAAACATAGAACCACTCCCCCTAATAAAGTAGCTCAACCTTATCCCATTACCACTAGGCAATCATTCCCCACAAAATGGGGGGATAAAAATTGAATCTACGAGTAATTCTCTATGAACATTTCTATTACCTTTCCATTTAGGAGGAGTGAAATTTTCTCAATATTTATGTGTAAAGCGAAAACAATACTGTAGAAATAAATTTAAACAGCATTTTAATTAGCGTGTTATGGAGAAAGAATTTTTCTAGAGGTCCTATCGAATGTATTATGCGGAAAATAGCCGGATAAATTTCCATCATACAAAAAGGAAGTTGGAATCATTCCAACTTCCTTTTCTTTAATTAGCTGAGCTTAATTTAATGCGGAATTTTGTCTCACCTAAAGAAATTTCATCGTCTTTATTCGTTAAGTGACCAAATGTAAATTGTTTAACGAGTAAGTTTTCTTCCAACAACTCTTTATGATTCGTTAACGTTTGCTGTAGTTCTTCCTCTGTATCAAGAATTACATCTACTCGTAAATTAACAGGTAAATTCAACTGCTTACGATATTCTTGAACGGCGCGAATGAATTCACGTGCTACCCCTTCTTGTAGCAATTCTTCCGTTACATTCGTATCTAACATTACTGTATATTGTCCGTTAGTTGTATTAGAGAATCCAGATTTCGCAACTTTCTCTACTACTACATCTTCAGTCGTTACAACTATTTCTTCTCCTGATGCTACTTCGTAAACTGCTCTTTCTGTAGAGACAAAGTTTTGTACCTCGTCTTGTGATAATTGTTTTAGCCAGCCATTTACTGCATTCACATTTTTACCGAACTTCGGCCCAGCCGTTTTAAAATTCAGCTTTAATTGATAGGATGTGTATTTCGTTTCATCGAGTTCAACATGGAACGCCTTCACATTTAACTCATCCATAACGATATCACGATAAGATTCCCAATCCATATCATTTTCATTATGCTCAAGTAATACAAGTTCCGCTAACGGCTGTTTTACTTTTAAAGAATGTTGATTACGATTACTTCTTCCAAGTTCAACAACTTGTAAAACTGCATCCATTTCTGCTTCTAATTTCGGCTGAAGTAGTGATTCATTTACAACTGGATAATCGGCTAAATGAACGCTACTTCCAGTTAAATTCAAATGAATATCTTCAGCGACAAACGGTGTAAATGGTGCAATTAGTTTACTAATTGTTACAAGCACTTCATGAAGTGTCTCATACGCAGCTGCTTTTTCAGCATTCATACCAGATTCCCAGAAACGATTACGTGATCGCCTTACGTACCAATTACTTACTTCATCTACAAGCGCCGCGATTTCACGAGCTGCATTCGTAAATTGATAATCATCAAGTGCAGTTCTCACTTTTTTCGTTGTACTATGCAATCTTGATAATACCCATTCATCCAATTTCGTCCGCTTTACGTCATACGTTTCGTTCGGATTATACTCATCTAACTTTGCATATAAAACGTAGAAGCTATACACATTGACTAATGTATCTACAAATTTAGATTTTGCTTCTAATACTGTTCTTTCAGAAAAACGCTTCGCATTCCACGGAGCACTGTCAACGAGTAAAGCCCATCTTAAAGCATCAGCACCAAACTTCTCTACTAAATCAACTGGATCTAGTGCATTCCCTTTACTTTTAGACATTTTCTGTCCTTCCTCGTCTAGAACATGCCCTAGTGATAGCACTCGTTTATACGGTACTTTTCCAGTATATAGTGCTGATACAGCTAATAAACTATAAAACCAGCCGCGTGTTTGATCAATTCCTTCTGCAATTACATCTGCTGGAAACTGTTCTTCAAATAACTCTTTATTTTCAAACGGATAATGATATTGCGCAAATGGCATCGAACCACTATCAAACCAAACATCAATTACTTCTGGTGTGCGATTCATTGTACTTCCGCATTTTTCGCAGCAAACTTGCACTTCATCTACATATGGCTTATGCAATTCTAAGTCTTCAGGTGTCTCTTTCATACTATGCTTTCTTAAATCAGCAATGCTTTTCGGTGCGAATTGATGATCGCAACTTTCACATTCCCATACGTTTAATGGTGTTCCCCAATATCTATTTCGGCTAATATTCCAGTCCACCATGTTTTCTAAAAACTTACCAAATCGTCCATGTTTCATATGATCTGGATACCAAGTAACAGTATCGTTGTTTTGTAAAAATGTATCTTTAATTGCAGTCGTTCGGATTAACCAACTTTCACCTGCATAATAAAGAAGTGGTGAATCACAGCGCCAACAATGTGGGTAACTATGCTCATACTTTTCTTTATGATAAAGTAAACCCTCCTTCGCTAAATAACGAACGATATCTACGTCACAATCTTTTACAAATTTACCTTTCAAAAATGGTACTGCTTCTGTATATTCACCTTTCTCATCTACAACATGTAAGAATGACAACCCTGCACTTTGAACAACTCTATAATCGTCCTCCCCATATGCTGGAGCGATATGAACGAGTCCTGTACCACTATCTGCCGTAACAAAATCTGCTGCGATAACGTGGTAGCCATTTGTAACTTTGTTCATTGGAAATAGCGGCATATAAGATGTGCTTACTAATTCTTCACCTTTATGGACAGATAGTACTTCATAGTCTTCTTTTAATACATCTTGTACACGTTCTTTTGCAACAATGTATACATGACCTTCTTGTTTCGCTTTCACGTATTCCATATTTGGATGTACAGCGAGCGCGACATTTGCTGGAAGTGTCCAAGGTGTCGTTGTCCACCCTAGGAAATACTCATTTTCACTATCTGTCACTTTAAACTTAACTGTTGCACTTAAATCTTTTACTGTTTTATACCCTTGCGCAACCTCATGTGAACTTAGTGAAGTTTGACAGCTTGGGCAATATGGTGAAACTCTATGTCCCTTATACAATAAGCCTTTTTCATGAATCGTCCCTAAAATATGCCATACACTTTCGATATATGGATTCTCTAACGTAACGTATGGATCATCCATATCTACCCAATAACCGATACTTTCAGTGAATTCACGCCACTGTTTCTCATATGTGAATACACTCTCTTTACACTTCTTAATAAATGGTTCAATTCCATACTCTTCGATTTCATGTTTACCAGAAATACCGAGTTGCTTCTCAACACCTAATTCTACAGGTAAGCCGTGCGTATCCCATCCCGCTTTTCTTAATACTTTATAACCAGCCATCGTTTTATATCTTGCTACTACATCTTTAATTGTTCGTCCAAGTGCATGACCTACATGCGGTAGTCCGTTCGCCGTTGGTGGTCCTTCATAAAACACAAAAGATTGTGCGCCTTCTCGATTCTGAATTGATTGTTCGAAAATGCTCTGCTCGTTCCACTGTTTACGAATACGTGTTTCTCTCCCTACAGCTGACTCTTTTACATCTACTTTCTTCATCTACAATCACTCCTTTTGAATGTTTTAAAGCACACAAAAAACCCGTCCCTATAAAATAGGGACGGGTTTACCCGCGATACCACCCTAATTCTATTAGCTCTTCACTAATAGCACTTAGCAACGTACTATCATACGTGTTCTTTGTAACGGTAGACATCCGTCCGAGCTTACTCATTTTCAGCCTCGGCTCCTCGGAGATGATTTTCAAATAAAGTCTGCACACCGGCTTTCAGCAACATACCGGCTCTCTGGGGAACAGTACACTATTTTACTCTTTCTCGTCTTCAGATTTGTATACTTTGTTAAAAGCTATTTTATGCCATCAGTCGATAAATTGTCAACTAATTCAAAATATATTTTATCCCGCTTTAATGGGCAGTAAGACCCCCACTGATTAAAGTTTCACTTTATTTATATCTTTTTTCGTTCTTCTTATACAATTACTTTTCAAATTCTCGCAGTGCTGCTAAATTTTCATCATCCTCGATAAGTTCAGCGAAAAATCCCGACTCATCCTCACGAAGTACAATTTCAAACTCTTCCTTCGCCTCTTCATTTCTGTTTAACTGCGCTAAATAACAAGCACGATCGTATCTCGCTAACAAATCACTCGCATCAATTTTTAATGCTTCATTTGCTATTTCTTCTGCCTTTCGTGTTTGGCCGGCACCATGATAAGAAGATGCTAAAGAAAGAAGAATTGCTGTTTCATTCGGATGATGTATAGAAGCATTTTCTAATACGTGAATTGCCTCTTCAAACCGTTCTTGACTTTGATATATTTCTCCTAAAGCAAGAAACGCTCTACTTACAAACGGTGTTTGCTCCGTTAATTGTAAAGTAATCTTTTCTGCTTTTCTTTCTTCTCCCATTTTAAAGAATACTTGTGCTTGTAAAAGAAGCGTATCATAATCATCTGGTAACTCTCGAACCATTTGCTTCGTTAATTCTGCAGCATCCCGTAATCTATCTTCTTCCTCACACTCTATGAAAAGATTTACAAGTTGCTTCGCTACATCGTAATCCCATTTACTTTCTAATGATGTTTGCAATACATCTATCGCCTCTTTATACATCGCCACATTCTCATAAAATATTGCAAATCGCTGCGCTGCCATACTATTTTTTTGATTTAACTTTAATGAGATTTCATATAAATCAATGATTGTAGTAATAATCGAAATTTCTTTCGCACGGTTTTTCATGCGATAAAAAGCTCTTGTAATTATGGATTTCTTCGGCTGTTCATTTTGTTGACGTTCAATCCACCTTTCTGTAACTGCAGATGCTGCATACATAAACGCCATACTTCTTTCTGCCTTTTTCACTTTTAATATATGAAGAAAATCTCGTATGTTAGACCATTTCTTATGTTGTTCTATCGCTTTTACATATACATCAAATATACGTTCATTATTTACATCTTTTTGTATCACTTTCATGGCAATTTCAATTGCTTTTGCATTTCTATTTTTCACTAGTACTTTTGCATAATGATATAGAACTTCTGTATGCTCGCCATCTAATCGTAGTGCCTCTTCAATCTGTGCTTGTTCTTTATCTATTTCATCCATCGCTCCATACACATATGCAATCGCATCTAATCGCCATATTTCAGGCACTTCGTCTGCTAATTGTTCTAGTTCAGTCAGCAATTCCTCCTGTAGATTCATTTCTACTGAAAGCTGTGCCAAATATTCCATATTAATATGCAACGGCTCTTCTTTCATCGCCTGAACCATATGACTTTGTTCTTTAGAACGATTTTCTTCTTTTTCGTATATTTCTGCAAGCTGTAAATGTACACCTACGAAATTCCCATCAAGCTCTAAACATCTTTCATACGCTTGTTTTGCTTCCGTCAATTGCCCTAATAGCATAAGTGTTTCACCAATTCGGTAATACGGTAATGCCGTTTCTTTTTGTTCTATCGCCCTTTTATATCTTTTCATCGCTTGGCCATACTGTCCGATAGATTCATATAAAACACCTGTATAACAACCGTATTCACTTACTTCATTTCTTTCTTTTTGTAACGTTCTTAAAAATGCTATTCCTCGTTGTACAAATACTGTTCCTTTCATTCGATTCACATATTCATCTAACGCACTTGCTACATTATATTCGCTCTGCTTTATACCACTCTCTAACTTAGACAATGCTACTTTAAACCCTTCTTCACTTCCACCAAGTTCAACTTCAGCATCCCATAAAACCATTCCTGCATTCATAAGAAAATCTTGACTCTTTTCAATTTGTTTTTCAATACCGAGAATATATTCTTTCGCTTCCTTATACTGTTCTCTTGCCATATAAACTTGCGTAAGTCCGAAGTGAGAATAAACATCATCATGATTTTCTTCTAAAGCACGAGTATACAACGATTCTGCTTCTTCCAGGCTATCATTTTGAAAATGATAGTCACCCAGTTTTACATATAGAGGTGCCTTATCATCACAATTCTCAATACCTTTTAATAAAATTTCTTTCGTACTTTCTTCATCCTTCAAATCAGATTCGTATATTTCCGCAAGTTTCGTATAAATGTATGGTGCATTACTATCCAAATGAATTGCTATTTTAAGCCCTTTTATCGCTAAATATACTTTCCCTAAATGATGCGCACATCTCGCTCGCTCATACCATACATGTGCCTCATTTTTATATTCTTTTAACAAATCATTAAAGATTTCATACGCTTCTTCATATCTTTCTAAATCTATTAATATTAACCCGTGATTCGTTAAAGTAAATCTTTCAGGACTACGCTCTAAAGCTACTTGAGAAAACTGCAACGCCTTTTCAGATTGGTCGATATACATATATGATAAAGCGAGAAAACTCCAAGCAATCGGCTGATCTGCGTCTAATTGTAACGAGGAACGAAAACTTGAAATCGCTTCTATATAACTTTCCTGCTCAAAAGCATACCTTCCGTTTATTAAATGATATAAAGCACGATTATTTTTCTTCTCAACACTCGCAAGCATGTGCCCCGCTTTTTCTAACTCTTCCAGGCGAATAAAGCACTGTGCACCATGTAATTTAACAAAATCTGAGTTAGGAAACTTCTCCATTAACTTTTCTATACAATATAAAATAAATTCTTTATCTACTTCAACATCTAAATGCTTAACCGTATATAACCATGTATTCGGATTATCACTCGTCCCTTTTAAAAACTGTACTAAGTCATGAATCCCCTCTTTATCTTGTTCATCCAAATGATCTGTTAAAGAAAAAATAGATTTAAAATAATGATGTTCTTCTTCATTTAGAAATGATAGTAGTTCCTTTTTTTCTTTCGGAACAAACGTAATCGCTAAGCAGCCTGTATAACGATATTTTTCTTGCAACTTACTATATTCTATAATAACTGGTTCAATAAAATTCGGATCTTGAACATAAAAAGCTTGTAACATATCATCGTAGCCAGCTAGCACTTGCACATGTGAAGCATGCTCAATATCTATACTTAATAAAACGGGAATCCCCTGATCTAACAGTCTCTTATAATTTTCTACATTCCCTTTAAAATAACGATATTCATAACCTAATTCTTCTAAATAAGAAACAGTATCTGAAAACTTCGATCCTGTCATATCAAAAATAAACTCTGCTATTTCATCTTGTGTACGTTTTTCTCCCCATAACTGCAACATCATTTCTAAACTTGTCGGCACACAATAATTATCCTTTTGTACAATGGGAACGATCGGCAGGTGAACCTTTTTTCCATCTGGATTTTTTTCTAAATTATGATATAAAGACCCTTTTAAACTTTTTTCTTCTTTTAATAACTGTTGTAAATCTACAAGTTTATTCATTTTGTACAGTGCTTCTGCTCGCAAATGTACGAAATAAGCTTTATACGCATGATAAGGAAGCTGTTTATTTATGTTATCTATTACTGATAACATATCTTCGTACTCCCCTAAATCTAATACATATTTTATCTTTTCAAAATGAAAATATGGTACTTGCGGGAACTTTACAATCGCATCATCAATTAGCTGTAATGCACGTTTTTGTTCTCCTTTATTCGCATATAACTGTGATAATAAATAGGTAGATAACTCTTCACAATCTTTATGCTGCATACCAGCTATAAATTGTTCTTCTGCTTTCTCCCATTCACCTGTATGCATATAGACGTATCCCCATTTATCAAACACGGCACGTTCACTGTACTCCTCTGCTTTTTGCATATAGATTAGCGCTTCTTCATTTCGTTTCATTTCTAAAAGACATCTTACTAACGTAAAATATGTTTTCGCTAAAAAATCGGCATCTATTTCTTCTTTATTGCTCTCTTCTAAAGCGTCTTTTAGCAACTGTTCTGCTTCAAGAATTTTCCGCTCATCAATTAACTCATCACAATATAAAGAGAGCGTTCTCATATTTGGGAATTTTTTATAAGCGTAGCGAATGAGGAATGAACTGTATTGGTGCATAAGCCCTTCATCAGTAAGACGAATTAATATATCAAACTCCTTATATGAAGGAATATTAGCAAGCCAATTCTTTACATAAGATAAAGTATTCTTTTCTTTTATATATGAAATTTCATTATTTATTTCCTGTAATCCCTCTATAAATCTCTTGTCTTTCAAACAAGCATCTAACTGCTTAAAATCTAGCATGTATTCACCTCGAATAATTTTTTGCACTGCTACTTGCTTAGATTTTACACATCATATTGTATGTATTCAACTAAAATCTCCTATAATAGATAGTATTATTTAATATTATTTGGATTTATAACAAAATATAGTAAAAATGATTGTTTTTCTCCATATTTTGTTTGATTAAATGGAATAACGTTACATGCGGACCTTATCTTTATATAGTTGAAATCAGTACATGAAATTATACCGGCGATAATTTAAATATATCAGCGATTGTATGTCGAATATCGATTTATCGACATTCAGCGACATGTTTCATCGTATTACTACCTATTAACATACTATTTCACCAAATGTAATTTTCATATTCGGAGCGTACACTACTGAAGAATGTATATGAAATGCTTTAAAAAATCGTAGTTCAGCTTCATATTGAGCTAGCGCATTATCATATGTTAATCCTCTGTCTATTAAACGTTCTATAAATTGTGGCTTATCACCCGGATTGCCTGCAATCCCCTCTTCTTTTAATGAATGATACAAACTTTGTTTATCATTATGGTGCATATTAGAATCTAAAAAGTTCACTTTATCACTTACTCTACACTCAATATTTTTCACACCTAATTCACTTAAATATATCGGTATTTTCATGCCTATATTGCCATCTTTACCATTTCTTTGCGTATCACTTTCAAATAATTTCTGCAAAACACCTAGCGGAATAAATTCCGATTGTTTCTCCCCATCTCGTAAATAAGAAGCCATATTAGAAATCCAATGTGGTTCAAAACAGATTATTTTTCCGCCCTTTTTAACTGAATGCATCATTTTTTGTAACATCGTTTTTGGTGAACTCATATGTAACAAGAACGCATGACAAATTGCTATATCGTATGTATCATTCAATTTAATTTCTGTAGCATCTCCCTCAAGAAATTCTGACTCATACGGAAGTAAACGAAACAATTCTCTCGCTTCAGCAAGTAATGTTCCCCCGCTATCAATGCCTGTATACTTTGAAGCTTTTGGAAGTAATGGCATTAATACTAAGCCTAAATAACCATATCCACAACCGAAATCAACGATATGTACGGGCTTATTAATCTTCCAAACTGTATTTACTAAAAAGCTTACATAATCGTCGTTGTAATATAAATCTCTTGTATTTTTTAAATAAGTTAGTTTACTGTTCCAATCATACGTTTCCAACATCTAACGCCTCCTTTTATATACAAAACTAAAGTTCTCTATATAATAGTCGTATTCCTACACTTTTCTTAAAATTTCAAAGCAAAAAGCTAGTGTATTATTAAAAATACCTAGCTTTTTATTTGGAAGAAAAATTTAACAAGTACAATCACAATCAAAACAATCCGTACAATCTAAATCGCCACAATCTGCTTTTCTCTTTCTTTTGTTTCTCTTAAGATAATAATACAGTAGCCCAAACAATAGTATACAAATAGTAAAAGCTATTATTGCTTCTGTATACTTATTTTGAATCATAAAACCAATTCCACTTCCACCTGAAATAAAAATTAGAATTAAGTAAAACCAGAACATCTATGTAAATACCTCCGTTACTATATACCTTAAGATAATATCCAAATAACACTTGATGAAATAAATAACCCCATACCATTACCGCTTAATACACCAGTAGTTACTCTTAGTAAATTTGTGCTACTTCTCCATTTCCACTTTTGGGTAAATCCATCAATAAGTAACGGAATTTGAGCAGAAAATGATAGTATAATTGCAAAAAGAAATGAAAGTGTTATATAAAAATAAATTGGAAACATTAATATACCGATAAGCATGCCTGTACAACGCGCACATAAAGGTATGTATTTTTGTAGTTTAAGAAAACTTCTATCTGATCTTCTATGACAAGGAATTTGTAAAATCATATTTCGAATCAATATAAATCCTCCTCTCTAAAAAGATTTTAATTGATTTTGAAAATTAATTATATATCCAAATAAAAAACAAACCAGGTTTATATACTAAACCCAGTTTGTCAGTTTATTACTATGCTACATCTCCTCAGGTGCCTCCACCCCAAGTAAACGTAACCCCTCTTTTAATACAACCGTCACAGCATACACTAATGCCAGTCTACTGTCTTTCTCTTCACTCTCTTCTAATATACGCACATTCCCGTAATATTTATTAAACGATTGCGCTACATCTAATACGTATTTCGAAATAACCGATGGCTCATTTTTGTTACATGCTGCTTCAATTACTTCCGGGAATTTGTTTAGTAATTTTACGATATTCCAACTATGATCATCTTTTAATGCAAACGTACACGTTTCAAATTCTACACTTTCTTTTCTTAAAATAGAGCAAGCACGTGCATGTGTGTACTGTACGTACGGTCCTGTTTCCCCTTCAAATTTCAGCATATTTTCTAATGAGAATTCAATATTATGCATACGCTCATTTTTTAAATCGTGAAAGATAACTGCACCTACACCGACTTGCTTTGCTACTTCTTCTTTCTGTTTTAAATTTGGATTTTTCTCTTCAATATTTTGTTTTGCAAGGTCTATTGCTTCCTCAAGTACTTCTTCGAGTAAAATAACTCTTCCTTTACGTGTGGACATTTTCTTACCATCTTTTAAAATGAACCCAAACGGTACATGTTCCATGCCATCAACCCAAGTGTAGCCGAGCTTTTTTAATACAGTGAAAAATTGATTGAAGTGTAAACTTTGTTCTGGGCCAACTACGTATAACGCTTTATCAAACGCATATGTGTTTTGACGATATAACGCTGCCGTTAAGTCACGCGTTGCGTAAATCGTCGCACCATCTGATTTTCTAATTAAGCAAGGCGGCATGCCCTCTTCTTCTAAATTAACGACTAATGCACCTTCTGACTCTTCAAGTAAATCATGTTCCTCTAAAATCCCAATAAAGTCTTCCATTAAATTATTATAAAAAGCTTCTCCTTGAAAATTAGTAAATTCCACACCGAGAAGTTCATAAATACGAGAAAATTCTTTTAAAGACTCGTGACGGAACCAATTCCAAAGCTCAACAGCTTCTTCATCACCTTCTTCTAATTTCTTAAACCAAGCACGTCCTTCTTCTTCTAATTCTTCGTCGACTTTTACCTCTTCATGGAATTGAACATATAACTTAAATAGTTCACGTATTGGATCCTCTTTCACTACTGCTTCATTTCCCCATTTTTTATAAGCCGTAATTAACTTTCCAAACTGTGTTCCCCAATCCCCAATATAATTAATCCCTACAACTTCATACCCACATTTTTCAGCGATATGTTTCAATGAATTTCCAATCATTGTAGAACGTAAATGCCCCATTGAAAAAGGCTTCGCGATATTAGGAGAGGAATAATCGATAACAACCGTTTTTTCACATCCAAAATGATTTTGACCGTACTCTTCTTTCTCCGCTAAAATCGTTTTTAATACTTCATCACTTACTGTTTCACGATTAAAAAAGACATTTACGTAAGGACCAACAGCCTCTACTTTCGTAAAAAACGGATCACTTAATTTCTCTGCAACTTCCTTTGCGATAATAGCTGGTGATTTTTCATATTGCTTCGCAAGTGAAAAACATGGAAATGCAGCATCTCCGAATTCATCTTGTTTCGGTGTTTCAATTAAATCTAAAATTTGCTTTTGCGTTAATTCATTCGTAAAAATATTAGATAAACTTTCCGCAAACTGTGTTTTATAATCCATACTACAACCCCCTTATTTTTTTAAACACAAAAAACTCGTCTCTAAAAAAGAGACGAGTTTGAACCCGTGGTACCACCCTTGTTGTTCATTACGAACCACTTTCCCGTTTATAACGAGGACAGGGGGCCTCGGCTTACTCTACTATTCGTTCAAGAAGCATCTCCGAAGTGCGCTTCATCTTTTTCTTCCGCACTAGGCTCACACCATCCCTAGCTCGCTTTCCTTCTAAAAAAGACTACTCTCTTCATCACAGACAGTATATTTAATTAATTATTGCTTATTATACATCTTTTCAAACAATTAGCAAGGGTCAATTACACCAAAGTGAAACTTAGCACTTTTTCTTTTGTATACGTAAAAATTATGTTTTTCAAATCTAGAACTACGGAAATGGTCTTTCAGAACGACACGCTTTCTCGCCACTCGCTTCGCCTCCGCAATTGTTTCATCAGTAATATCATGATACAAAGCGAAATGTTTTAATCCTTTAATTCCGTCAGATTCTATGACAGTTTCTTCAAACATCGGATCGAGATAAACGATGTCATAGCTATTATCTTCACATTGTTTTAAAAATGCGAAGTGCTCCGTTTGCTTTACATCAATTCGTTGCATTGCTTCATCAATTTTAGAAACGGATGAAGACCATGTTTTCAAACCATTTTCCATAATATAAGCCATATACTCATTGCCTTCAAGTCCTGTTACTTTTCCGCTTTCACCAACAATATAACTAGCTACAATACTATCTGATGCCATCCCGAGCGTACAATCTAACACTGTCATTCCTCTCTCTAATTGCGTGGCTTGTACAAACGGATCGTGTTCTCCGCGCATTAACCTTTTCACACGAAACATCGCTGAGTTCGGATGAAAGAAAAACGATTCTTCCGTACCTTTCGGATAAATAGCTAATCGGTTCTTCCCTACGACAAGTACATCTTGTTCATACTGCTCATGCAGTTTATGTACTGGTATGTCATTACGTTTAACGAAAGAAGTATTTAATTCTGCTGCTACCCGGTTTGCATAATCTGTCATTTCTTTGTTCGTTCTTCCTGCTGTTGTTACTATCATTGTTTCACCTCTATATAAAGAAAAGAGGGAGATTTACTCTCCCCCTTCTTTAGCAATTCTTTTCGAAAGCTTGTTCTAAGTTCGTAATAATTTCGTCCATAGTTGCACCTTCAATTTCATGACGGTGAATGAAGTGAACAACTTCTTTTCCTTTTAACAATGCCATAGATGGTGAAGATGGAGGAATTTCTCCGAAGTATTCACGCATTTTTGCAGTAGCATCTTTATCTTGACCTGCAAATACAGTTACAAGATGATCAGGTTGTTTTTCAGCACGAACAACCGCTTGACCTGCTGATGGACGTGCTAAACCAGCTGCACAACCACAAACAGAATTTACAACTACTAAAGTTGTACCTGTTACGTTTTCCATAAATTCTGTTACAGCTTCTTCTGTAGTTAACTCTTCAAACCCAGAGCGCACTAATTCTTGACGCATTGGGATTACCATTTGGCGCATGTATTCTTCATAAGCATTTGACATCTTGTAATCTCTCCTTCAACTTTCATTCCAAATTCATCATATCACGCTCTATTAATAGGTGCAAAAGAAAGATAACGATGATTTTATTTTTTTGTAGGGATTTCACAAATCCCTTCGCGGCAATGTCCAACTGGGACAAGTTTTCTATTGTTAGCGATATAATCGTATACTTTACTTCCAAAACCAAGTACGATAGATAGCTTTATAAAAGGAACTGCAAACCAATAAGATGGAACGGCCTTTGCTAATACATGTATGCTATGAATGCCGTCATACCACTTATTATTTTTTAAAATATACAGTCTTTGTTCCATCTTACTTTGTAATTCTTGAGAAAGTTCATACTTCTCAACTACATCTTCATCTCGAAATGAAACAAATTTCATCTTACCCTTTTTATCTAATTTTTTCGTACGTTCTGCAACCGCCGTACACATCGGACACCAACTATCATAGAAAACAATCATACATTATTCCCCTTTACGAGACTCCGTCATTTGTTTCCATACAGAACCTTTTGCTTCTTCTCCGCCTTCAATACGCTCTAATGCTAGACGTGCTTGCATCGCTACTTCAAACTCTGGATCATCTTGCGCTGCTTTTAATGCTGGAATCGCACTTTCGTCTCCTAGTTCAAATAAGAACATCGCTGCACGCCAGCGTACTAATTTACTTGGATCTTTCAGAGATTTAATCATAACAAACATCGCTGCCGGATCACCTACATCTGATAAGCAATCACCCGCTGTACGACGTACACTTACTGAACGATCTAATAGCGCTTTATATAATAACGGCAATACTTCATCACCTTTTACCATACCTAAATATGCTGTTGCTAAACGGCGAATCGAAACTTTTTCATCATCTAACGCCATCTTCAACACTGGAATATCTTCTTCTGTAGGATCCATTTGTTCTAATGCTGCAAAACGTTTTTTCCAGTCAACATCTTTCATCATCTCTTCTGTTACTTTATATGGCTCACGCTTTTGAATCGTTACTTCAACAGCACCTGCTTGATTTAATAATTCTTTAACCGTTTCATTTACACGTTCTTCTGAATAAGCAGCAACAATTTCTTCTACTACTTCTTTCCCGATTTCTTCAAAATTACCGTAACGTGTACTTTGTTCCACCCATTTACGCTCTTTTACAACGTTTGGTGCAGACATTTGAACTTTCATAATTGATTCTTTAAAACGATCTGGTAAACCAACACGTTCTTCCGTCGTTCCATCTGTTAACTTTACTTGCATTGGAATTGTAAAGAACATTTGAACAAACACTTTCACTTCTCCAAAATGAGCAAGTTGTTGCTCTTCACTTTCTTCCACTACTTCTTCGCCAAAAACAGCACGAACTTGCTGTAATAAAACTTTCCAGTCATACTTTGCATTTCGCTCGACTGCTAAAAAGTCGGCTACATGATATACACCTTTAATGCCTTCAATTTTCAAAATTTCTTGCACTTGCATTGGTGCTTGTTCTTTATTTTCATTTGTATAATTATTACGTGCTCCTGATGGTAATACTTCATTCAAAATAACTTTCATTGTATTTGGACTTGGCGTCGGTTCAATTGCTTTAATCTTCACGTAAAAACTCTCCTTTATTGCATGTTCTTAGCTGTATTGTAACATGTTATCACTCTATACTCCTACTCGGATGCTTAATTTTACTATTTACTTTTCTACATTGCTGGAAAGTTTCATTCATTCTATTTTCACCTAATCATTCCATAACTATAGTTAAAAGTATAATTGACAATTACATAAAAAGGGATTAACCTTAACTCATAAAATGACCGAGGTCATTTTATGAACAAAGTCATTCAAAGGTGGAGTGATAACAAATGAACAATGTCATAATTATTGGTGGCGGTATTGCTGGACTTTGCGCAGCAATTTCCTTACAAAAAATAGGAATAGAAGTAAAAGTATATGATAAAAACAATGAGCCTACTGTTGCTGGTGCGGGTATTATCATTGCTCCAAATGCAATGCAAGCACTTGAGCCGTACGGAATTTCTGAGAGAATAAAAAAATTCGGCAACGAAAGTAACGGCTTTAAACTTGTATCCGAAAAAGGAACTATTTTCAATAAATTGATTATCCCAGCTTGTTATCCTAAAATGTACTCTATTCATAGAAAAGATTTACATCAATTGCTACTTTCTGAACTACAAGAAGATACTGTCGAATGGGGAAAAGAATGTGTAAAAATAGAACGAAATGAGGAAGACGCCTTAAAAATAGTATTTCAAGATGGTAGTGAAGCATTTGGCAATATACTGATTGCTGCCGATGGTATTCATTCTGTCGTTCGAAAACAAGTAACACAAAGGGATAATTATCGTTATGCAGGATATACGTGTTGGCGTGGCATAACTCCTACTAATAATCTTTCTTTAACAAATGACTTTATTGAAACTTGGGGAACGAACGGTAGATTTGGTATCGTCCCTCTTCCCAACAACGAAGTATACTGGTATGCGCTCATAAACGCGAAAGCTAGAGATCCAAAATACAAAGCTTACACAACAGCAGATTTATATAATCATTTCAAATCTTACCACAATCCCATACCATCTATTTTGCATAATGCATCGGACGTTCATATGATTCATCGTGATATTGTAGACATTATGCCAATGAATCAATTTTTTGAAAAACGCATCGTTTTTATTGGGGATGCTGCCCATGCACTTACTCCGAATTTAGGCCAAGGTGCTTGCCAAGCAATTGAAGATGCGATTATTTTGGCGGAATGCATCAAAAATAATGCCCATTATCGTCAAGCATTTTTAGAATATGAACAAAAACGACGAGATAGAATTGAAAAAATCTCAAACACTGCGTGGACAGTTGGAAAAATGGCGCAAATAGAAAGTAAACCTTTAACTATAGTAAGAAATGAAGTAATGAAACGTATTCCAAAATGGATTTCTGAAAGGCAAGCACATGAACTATACAACTTTCATTTATAATAAAAATAAGAAACAGCATTCTCTATCCTTCTTTCAATTACATTAAACTTAATCATGAAGTAAGATTTTATTTGAGATTATCTATTAAACATATATAATTGTTTGTGTTAGGAGTAGATTATATGCTGAGAGAAACGAGAAAAAAAGAATTAAAAGAACTTATATTCCTAAAAGCAGTACAACTCTTCCAAGAACGCGGGTACGAAAATGTAACGGTTCAAGATATTACTACTGCATGTGGGATAGCGAAGGGTACTTTCTTCAACTACTTTCCGAAAAAGGAGAACATATTATTATTTTTAGGTGATTCTCAAATTGAGCTATGGAATGAAAGTTTAAAAACTTACGAAAATGTGGAACATCCAAAAGAAAGAATCAAACTTGTTTTAGGCGATTTACTGGATCGATTTACTGGACATGGTGATTTAATGAAGCATGCCGTCTTTGAGATTATAAAGTCAAACTACTTAGTAGAAAATGAATTAAAAAGTATACAACAGCTACAAGAGGGTTTGTCTTCAATTATTACAGAAGCGAAAGAGGCAGGAAAATTAAACAGTCAATGGGATATACATATTATCACTTCTACTGTTATGAGCACTTATTTTTATACATTAATGTCCCATTCACTATTACATGCTAATGAAATAAACGTGAAAAATACACTCAACCAACAATTAGATGTTGTTTGGGAAGGGATCAATCAAAAGTGATAGAGGGCTATATTACTAAGCCCTCTTCTTACGATGCGCCCTCCCTCCTTCTCTCCAAAAATGTAATGCTCTCAATCACAACTTCCGTTATATATATTCTCTTTCCTTGATTATCCTCGTAATTCCTCGTATGAATACGTCCAGTAATTCCAACAAGTGAACCTTTCTTACAATATTCAGTTACATTCTCAGCTGACCTTCTCCATACGACGCAATTAATAAAATCTACTTGTGGCTCACCTAAGCTATTTCGAAAACCTCTATTCACCGCAACACATACTCGTGCATAAGCGACACCTTGCTTTGTGTAGTATAATTCTGGCTCCTTTGTCAATCTACCGATTAATACAACTCGATTCATCATAAGTTATACCACCTCACATATTTTTCTTCATTGTAAATAAAAATATATGAAGGGTAAAAAGCGTAAAATAATATATTTTAAAGTAAAAAAGATTATTTTTTATGCTATAAAAGAAAAAAAGAAATCTTACATATTTTAAACATGTAAGGTTTCAAAATTTATACTTCACTGCATGAAATGTAATATCCTCCACGGGCCATCTTTATTTCCGCACGATACAATACTTCTTCTAAGTAAAAAGTTATCGGTTTTACTTTACTCTCAAATTTCAGTTGTTCATTACATTCAGCTGCATAACTTTCAATAGCTGAAGTAATAACTTCTCCCGATGGATACGTTAAAGCATCATCTAGTTCTATGAAAAAACTTTTAGAAAATAGTTTTTTCATAATCCCTTTCTTCTCTTTCATCATATTCCATCCCCTTCAATTTAAAGTTACTAACATCCATATTATACCACATCATCAATTTATCTTTGAAAAACAAAAAATCCTGCATGAAAAATGCAGGATTTTTTATTAGTCATTTTTCGTAAAGTAAGAAACGAAACGAAGAATTTCTAAGTATAACCAAACTAATGTAAGCATTAGTCCCATTGCAGTGTACCACTCCATATATTTCGGAGCTTGACTACGTACACCATTTTCGATTAAATCGAAATCTAGTAATAAGTTTAATGCAGCAACTACGATAACAACTGCACTAATAATAATACCGATTGTACCACCTTGATGAATGTACGGAACCGTTACACCAAACATGTTTAGTAGAAATACGACTAAGTACATAACCATAATTCCAAGTGTTGCTGCCATCACGCCTGTACGGAATTTATCCGTTACTTTTACTACACGTGTTGCATATAACACTAACATTGCAAATAGAATTGAGATTGTTAGTAATACAGCATTTAAAACGATAGAATCGCCAAACTTCATTGTATAAACAGCTGAAATACTACCTAATACAACCCCTTCTACCGCCGCATAGATTGGTGCACCAAACGGTGAAATACGCGGGAAGAACATAGACGCAAATGCGATGATTGCCGCAACGATTAAAGCGCCAATTAATACTGGCATCTTCATCGTACCCTCTAGCATCTGTATGTATGAATAGACAGACGTTGCAAGTAGCAAGATAAGCATAATAAACGTTTTGCCTACTGTTCCGCCAATAGTCATCGCAGAAGCACTTGCTCCTTCTTTACGGAATGCCTCTTTTTTCAACATTGGATTAGATGTTCTCATTTTTTCCCTCCTAAAATAGGTTCTACCAATAGTGTAAAGTTTTTCTCTTTACTTTTCAATATATGCAGCTTGTTTTTATTTTAATCCTTCAACAATGTCCGATAGTTCACTCCATCTTTCCATCGTTTTTTCTAGCTCTTCTTCTGTTTTTTGTTGTGCTTCAGACAATTCTTGCGCTTTCGTAAAATCAGAACCAACATTCGCAAGCTCTTCTCCAATTGATTCTAGCTTTTCTTCAAGTTCCGCAATTGTATCTTCAATAGTTTCCCATTCGCGCTGCTCGTTATATGAAAGTTTACGCTTACGTTGTTGTTTCGGTGCTTCTTCTACTACTTTTTTCTCTTTCTGCACTTCCGCTTTCTCAATAAGTTCTCTCGTTTTTTCCATTTCTAAGTAATCCGTATAACTACCTAAAAATTCACGTACTTCTCCTTCTCCCGTAAAGATGAACAATTCATCTACTACTTTATCTAAGAAGTAACGATCATGCGATACAGTTAAAACGACACCCGGGAAATCTTCTAAATAATCTTCTAATACAGTTAATGTTTGTGTATCTAGATCATTCGTAGGCTCATCGAGTAATAGTACGTTCGGTTCTCCCATTAATATACGTAATAAGTATAAACGTCTTCTCTCGCCACCAGATAATTTGCCAAGCGGTGTACCATGTGAATGTGGTGGGAATAAGAAACGTTCTAACATTTGAGACGCACCAATTACTTTTCCGTCTGTCGTATGAATGACTTCCGCGATTTCTTTAATGTATTCTATCATACGTTGATTTAAATTCATCTCTTCATTTTCTTGCGTATAGTAAGCGATTTTTACTGTTTGCCCAACTTCAATTTCACCACTATCAGGAGATATTTTACCTGCAAGCATATTTAATAGCGAAGATTTCCCGCTTCCATTCGCTCCAATAATTCCGATACGATCGCCTGGTTTCACGATATGATTGAAGTTGTTTAATACTGTTTTATCGCCAAATTTTTTCGTTACATCTTTTAACTCAAGTACTTTTTTTCCAAGGCGACTACCGCTAAGCGCAATATCAACTGACTGTTTTGCAGCTGGACCTTCTTGACCTTTTAACTCTTCAAATCGTTGAATACGTGCCTTTTGCTTTGTCGAACGAGCTTTTGCACCACGGCGAATCCACGCTAGTTCACGGCGATATAAGTTTTGACGTTTTGATTCTTGTGCAAGTTCTTGTTCTTCACGAAGTGCTTTCGCTTCTAAAAACGTACTGTAATTCCCTTCATAACTATACAATTTTCCATTATCTAATTCGAAAATACGATTCGTCACACGATCTAAGAAATAACGATCATGGGTTACAAGTAATACCGCACCTGTGTACCTTGCTAAATATTCCTCTAACCACTCAACTGTCTCATGGTCAAGATGGTTCGTAGGCTCATCTAAAATTAATAGATCCGGTGTTTCAATAAAACACTGCGCCATCGCAATACGTTTTTTCTGCCCACCAGATAAATTTCCAACAGTTGCTGTGAAATCCGTAATTCCTAGTTTCGTTAATAACGATTTTGCATTCGCATTTGCTTCCCACGCACTCATTGCGTCCATACGTTGTTGCACTGCAAATAATTGTTCCTGTACCTTTTCATTACTTGGATCTTTTTCGATATGTAATAGCGCCTTTTCATAATCACGAAGAAGACGAATTAAAGGTGTATCACCATGGAAGACTTGTTCTAATACTGTTAATTGTTCATCAAACTCTGGTTGCTGTGATAAATAACTAATTGTATACCCACGTGAATGAGTCATATCACCTGTGTCAGGAATTTCTGCCCCTGCAATAATTTTTAATAAAGTTGATTTACCAGTACCGTTTACACCGATAATTCCGGCACGTTGTCCTTCTGCAATACTAAATGATAATCCATCAAATAACGGTTTCTCTCCATATGATTTTGATAAGTTTTCCACAGTTAACATTTTCATATTTGTGCATTCCACTCTTTCATAAATTGTTCAATAAACTGTTCCATATAACGATGACGAACTTCAGCCTCTTGTTTTGCTGCATTCGTATTCATTAAGTCTTTTAGTTTTAAAAGTTTTTCATAAAAATGATTTAAAGATGGGTCATTATTTTTTCTATATTCATCTTTCGTCATCACTTCACGAGGAGGAATAGTTGGATCATACATTAGTCTCCCTTTCGCCCCGCCATACGCAAATGTGCGAGCTATTCCAATTGCACCAAGAGCGTCTAAGCGATCTGCATCTTGAACAATCTTCCCTTCAATTGACTCCACTTTACCGCCATGACCACCTTTATAAGACATATTGGCGATAATATGAAGAACATGCTTACTTTCCTCTTCTTCAACATGTAACTCTTCTAACCAATCAGAAACTTTTTTCATTCCTGCTTCTTCACTTTCATTTAACTTCTCATCTGCCACATCGTGAAGTAATGCTGCCATTTCAATTATAAAACGATTTCCTCCTTCTTGCTCTGATAAAGAAATCGCCAGTTTATGTACGCGCTCAATATGATACCAATCATGCCCACTCGCATCTTTTTCTAAAATATGTTTTACAAAAGTAATTGTTTTTTCTATCTTTTCTAGTTTTGTCATTTTATCTTCACCCAGTTACTTATTGTAACACGCCCGCATTTTTTCATCACATATTTTCTTGTCCGCCCATACACTAGGTGGTAGGCATCATCATGAAGGAGGAATAAATATGTTCTATAATAATCAACCGCCTTACCCACAACAACCATTTTACCCTCAGCAACAAGAACAAAGATATACAGAACAATATGAAGAACAAGAGTTACAACAGCAAGAGCAACAATATGAACAAAATCCATACGCAACACCGCAAAATCAGGAACTTCAATATCCACAAAATCCATATACAGCGCCGCAAACTCAAGAACAACAATTTCAACAAAACTCATACGACACACGTCCAAATTATGAATATCCTCAAAATCCATATGTAGCACCGCAAACTCAAGAACAACAATTTCAACAAAATCCATATGTAGCAGCACAAACTCAAGAACAACAGTTTCAACAAAACCCATACCCAACTCAGCCACAACAACCTCAATATCAACAACAAATGTATCAACCAAACTACGACGCACGTGTCTCACCACCTAAACCGCCAACATTAGATATTACACAACCACAAATTTTACCACCTGGACCAACATTAGATATTACACAGCCACAAATCTTACCACCTGGACCAATTACAGAACCAACGCAACAACAAATTCAACAAGTTGTCGGTACACAGTTTTTACCTTTAAAGAAACCTGTACTAGATTTCGTAAAACCTTGGGTAGATTACGGCTTAAATGAAGCAAAACATACATCACACAAACACGCTTTAACAGAAGTTGCTGCCATTATGTTTTTAGTTGGGAAAGGATTCAACCCGACGATTGCACATTATATTGTGGAATCTTGGGAGAAGAATGAGCAGTTTTAGGGTTGTTTATTTTTTATTAAATAAAACTATAAAAGCGTCACAAGTGCCTGTTATACAAGCATTTGTGACGCTTTTTATTTATTATATTGTATTCTACTTCAAAAGGGTATTTCATATTTTTTCACATGTTTTTATATTATTTGTGAGCAAATAATAACCTTTTAATTAAACTGTATTAGCTTGAATTCTAATTTAAAACGATTCTTTTAACATAAATTTCTACGATAAATCTTGAATTATAATCATTTTGATAAATAGCTATTACCGTTCCCATTGTTGAACTTGCGTACGGAAAATATACCTTCCTATCACTTTAAAAAGGGAGTGGGCGACGCTATAGGTGATGAATTATTAGGACTTGCAGATGCAGTTATCCATCCAATTGACACATTTAATAACACGATTGAAGCCGTTTCTCACCCAGTCGAGACGTTCAATGCGATAAAACAAGCAATTTCTGATTCTTGGAATCGTGATGTTACCAATGGTGACTCGTATAGTGGTGCAGAATGGTATGGAAGCGCGGCTGGTCATACTATATTGGCTGTTGGACAACTATTCGTAGGAACAAAAGGCGTGGATAAAATTGCAATGTTGAACCCTGGCACAAAATTAGCTGAGATTTCACGAACTGCTAATCAAAGCTTGCAAGACGCTGCATTCGTAATTACAATGAGTTTGCTTTCGCTGGTGGAAATAATATACGCTCTGTATTTAATACACCTGATTTTAGAGCAGCTGAGGAAAAGCTATCGACCTATCAGTTTGCTACAGGAGAAAATACCACTACTGTGAAATCCGGTGATATCAGTTCGCTTACTCCAGGAGGTGGACTAGCCGCACATGAAGCTAGGGGTGGACATTTACTTGAACGACATGTAGGAAAAACGGATGAAGAACTATTGCAAAGAATGCAAAGTGATCCTAGAATAACAGGTGCATCTACTTTTACTGATAGGGCATCAGCTGAAAAAATAGCGACTACCGTCTTGAATAACCCTCGTAATCAAGTACGCATTCAAAGTTGGTTAAATAGTCCAAGAGATAATAAATTAATTTTACGTTATCATGGTACTGAAATAATTGGACGAGGTGTAATAAGAGGTTCTACAACAGTTGAAGATATGTCAAATGCAAAAATTGTACTGAAGAAGGATATAAATGGAAGTTTTATTTTAACTGGATATCCATCTTGATAATAGGAGGAAGATTATGTTATTAGAAGACAATTTCGATAATCTCGAAGATGATGAGGTATTTCAATTTCTAGCGGGTACTTTTCACCAAGATACTTCCTATGAAGAAGCGCTCCAAGAATTACTAGAAGAGGTATCAAAAGAGTATTTGCAAGATGCTGTTATTTTTCTAACTGAATTTATTCAAAGCGATTATAGTAATACAGAAAAAAATGAATACATACGGTATTCTGCAGATGGAATATATTTTGATGGGTTAGAAGTAACACCATTAGAATGGCTTGAACAAACAGTTAAAACGATAAAACAAGCATTAAAAAATAATTAGTAAAAATTGACCGCCCGTAATAGGCGGTCTTTTGTTCATATTACTTCACATACACATAGGCTTTATTTACAATTACATAAATTGTTAACGAAAAGATGAAGATAGAATGGCCTACCTATTCGTTTGTTTTTAGATGGTAACGGTAAAATTATTTCTGCATTTCCAAGACAAGGTCGATAATTTAATTTTTAAGGGAGAAAATAATATGGATTACAAATTTGAGTTACTTAGTACAGGAAGTTTAGTTATTAGACTACCAAAGGAATTCGATATTTTAGAAGCTTTTTTAAATGTAGAGGTATCTGAATTCGGTGATTGGATAGCAGAAACTGTAGATAAAGTTTTAAATGAAAAAAGTGATTATGAAAAAATAAGTGCGAATATTTTTAGGGCAGATGTTCGAAGAGATAAAACTGTTATATTTAATAAGTATGATGAAGATGAAATCGAAATCCCTCTTGAAATAGAAACTATTACATTAAGAAATCTAATAGATATTTGGTTAAATGAATACACAAAATTGAAAACCGAAAAAAATAACAATTAGTAGTAGTCAACCTTTCTCCCTCTTTCCTTAATCCCATTCATTTGGTAATATAAGTATAATTATAGTAGGAAGTGAATTACAATCAAAAAATCACTAAAAATCACAATAATTGTCAGCGTAATTCTTGTCGGTATGGCTTCTTGCGCAGCTATAAAATTCATACATACAGCAAATCCTTTAATGTCAATGACTCCCCAAGAAAAGCAAGAAATTAAAAATAAAGCAAACAAAGCTACGATAGAATATTTTAAGAAAGAAAAAAATATTGATGTTACTATTACAGATACTGAATTTTCAAGTGAATTGGGCGGATTAAAACTTTTTGTTAACGGATATATTTCTAATGATAAAAATAAAACTTTTTCAGTTGTAGTATCTTCTACCAATGATTACGAAGTAAGAGAACTTTCCTCACCATAAAAAAGAGAGCTATGTGATTTCAGTTAACCACCTAAACAGGGATGTCCAGGCTTCAAAACCGAATGAAAAATAGAGGTGGTTACAAATGAAAAAACTCCTTTTAATAACGTTATTGGTTACTTTAGGTTTAGGTTCGTACACTATATATCAAATTTATAAGGCTACCCACCCTTATAGTGAAAAAGAACAAAATGAAATGAAAGAAAAAGCATCACAATCCGCTATCGAGTATTTTAAAAAGGAGAAAAATTGGGATATTACAGTGACAAAAGTAGAATTTTCTACAGATATCTCTCGTAGTAGGCTTGAGGTATCTGGCTATATATCTGGTGACAAACAGAAGAAGGTTTCTGCAAGTATAGATTACAGTAATGATTATACAGTTGGTAGTATAAGTTATTAACATTACAAATTGACTTTTTTCTCTAATAGCATTTTCACCCTCTATAATATCAAATACATAGACAAAACCCAGATAAAGATTATAGTTAAACTTTGTCTGGGCCTTGTGTTTCATACTCTCCCCATTAATTCAATTGCTTTACAATTAAAATAAATGATTAAACCCTCTACCTCATATCAATTCGTATAGACCTTTTCACAGTCCTGTCATCCTCGCAAATTAAAACATACTTTTTTGAAAATAAAAAACTCATAAAATTAGCACTCCAAGACTCCTTTAAATCTCGATTTTTTCTCAAATCTTCTTTTCTAAAATAGTATTAAATTAATCTCGTCTTCCGCTTTTCCATCCGAATTACTTTTCCACTTTGATATACAAATGATTGTTCACCAAATCCACTTTTGGGTGGTTCTATTAGCTGAACCTGACCATTTTCAACAACATATATTCCATTTATACCCAAATCGATTTTAGCTGTCATTTCAACAAGATTTTCTTTTCTAATTCCCACCAAGATTACTCCCATATGCTATAATTACTTTGTCGAAGTAAGTGGTTTTATTCACCCACCACGCAAGTAAAGGTGTGAAAATTTTTGAGTAATATGAATAAAAGCCGAATTGAAATTCTAAAAATGAAAGCAAAAAGAACTGGTAGTAGAAAAGAACTGATAGACGAACTTTCTAATATTGTTACAGTTTCTATGGACTCATTTATGGAGCCAGAATCTAATGATTTATTTTGTAAAGACTTATTTAATACGCTAACACAAACTTCAAACATAAAAAACTTTGGTAGCACTAATTATGAAGAAAACAGAAGACTATCAATAGTACTGTTAAAAGAAACAGCTAAAACCATTAAATTTCCAGTTGATCAAGGGAGACTCTTTTTCTCTAAGGGTGGTAAATTTGAAGCAGTTAAACTGAACATTGGTGAAGTATTTGAGAATTTAGAAGAGTTATCAACCATATCAAGATTTCTAACTGGATATGCAGATTTTGTATTAGCTGGGGATGATTTAGAATTCGGGATCGTTATTGAACGCACTGAATATCACTACGAATTCAGTATGTGGGGTGTATCCACAATATGAAATACGAAAATACAAAAGACCACTTCAAAATGAGAGTGGTCTTTTTATTACTTTATCTATCAGTTTTTTCAAATCCCACTTATCAATACTCTTTTTAAGAACGTTTCTTCCTAGGACCTATAATCAATTTAATCGCCGTTCTTTCTTGATCATTAATAGTAACCTCTTGAAATGCTGGAACAAAGGCTAAGTCAATACCACCTGGAGCAACAAATCCTCTTGCGATTGCAATTGCTTTAATTGCTTGGTTTAATGAACCCGCTCCAATCGCTTGAATTTCTACATTTCCACTTGTTCTTAGTACACCTGCTATTGCACCTGCGACTGAATTGGGGCTTGATTTTGAAGATACCTTTAATATATTTTCCATGTAAGTTGCTCCCTCTATTATTTAATTACTCTTTTGTTACCGTATAAAATATTTCAACGTATCTTTAACTACTATTCACACCAAAAGCAAACAATACTACATATGTACATTCATTCGATACTTTTTGTCTTCTTCCTGCTGTGCTACGTAAATAAAGGTCAACGACTCCAAACCTTATATATACAAATATTTAAAAGACATAAATTCACTTAAACAATCACATTATTGCAACCGAAGATAATGGTTTTATTTTTGCAGGTGTTACTACAATATGAAAAGCATCCCTGCTGCATTTCAAGAATTCTCTACCAAATACTTAACCTTTGTGCCTTCAAAAATTCTCATTGTACCTTTTTGTTAATCTAATAAACATGAAAAAGTACCGAACTTTACTACTACAAAAGTTCGGTACTTTTTTCTCATTCTTTCTTACTCCTCCACATAAACTGACTTAACAATTGTACGACTATAAGGTTGTCCTTCTTTATTCATCCCTTTTATATCCATCGTAACGTTATATACTCCTGGTTGCTTTATATCCTTCAAAGCACCAGTAAACGTATTGTTATTAACATTTTGTAATTCATTATATTCAGAGACTAGTTTCCCTTCTTTATTCACGACTCTTACTGTTATGGAAAGATCCCCCTTCATTTCAGGTGCTACAGGTGATTTTTTCAGTTTATACTCAGGTTTATTTACTTTAACTTTTGTAGGCATTTGAAGAACAAATGGTGCGCCAATCTTGTAATCGCTTACAACTAAATATGCATCTTTCGACTGCTTCGCCATCATTTTAACTTTCCATTCTCCTACATCCATTTTATCAAATTTAAATGTTCTAATTGTTGCGCCACCAAAGAAAGATTCATCTTCACCAGTAGTTATAACACTATCCTTATTTGTATACACTTTTCCTTTTGGTGATATCATTTGTACTTCTACATCCGACGAAGCAGTTAATATAGAAATAATTCCTTCTGCCTTTTTATCAACCGCAACAGTTTGCTCTATCCACTGATTTTGTGGCAATTCTCCTCCTAAAATGTTTTGATTTGAAGTTGTATTTAATTGTTCTATATTTTCATTTGAACTAGTGCTGGATGCTGCTAAAGCTGGTACGGCTACATTTGATGTACGTAAATATGGTTCAATTCGCGAGAAAACAGCTGATCCTTTTCGTATATTATCATGATCAAATCTGGAATCTGTAAATAAATGAGTTCCATACGGCAGCTTAGCACTCCATTCATTTACTAGTCCATCATTTGAACCGTATGATGACAAATATAATCCGCCCATGGATAACGCCGAGAATACAGGGCCCCAACTAGTTCCCGTAACTGTATAATAACGGTTTAATTTAGCTGCTGGATTATTATCAATCGTTGAACGAAATTTTGCCATTTCGCCCATTTGTAATGAGTACGTACCATCATCTTTTTGACCTAATATAGAAGCAAGCCATCCTGCCCACCAACTATATGATAAATCCGCTAAGTTTGATCCATGATGTGGCGTCGCAAGTGTAATAACATTTCCGACAAATCGATTTGCCCCATATTCTACTAATGCAGCTTGTGTATCGATACCACCTTTACTATGTGCTACAATATTAACTTTTTTACCGAAATGATTATATATTTCTTCTAATTTTTGTGCTAACAATTTTCCGTTGTCCCACTGACTAGCTGATCCTTTTCCAGCAGCATCATATAATTGTATAAATACTGTTTGATAGCCTGCTTTTAAAGCATAGTCATACATATCATTTATATCGTGATATACTGTCTTTCCATACCAACTATCAGCATTCCCATTCCTTCCTTGTACAAAAAGAATTGGAGGTTTATTCTCATCATAATTTGCAGGTTTTTGCCCTAAAAACCAATCTCCAGGTGTAAAGACTTCTTGATCTGGAAAGCCTGTTTTAAGCTCTTTTACAACTTCTGCTCGCACATTTGTGCTAATCATTGGAACCATGATAAAAAATACAATTAGTAAGGCCACACATCTTCTCATCAATCGCATGTTACTCCCCCCACTTTTTTTGAAAGAAGGTGCTCTTTGTAATTTTTTATCTTCTTTCTTAATACTAGATAATCTTTTTACTTAAACAAAATCTTGTTCCTATTCTCAAGAGATTACTAGTACCCCTTCTTCCTTAACACACGTTATTCTCTTTGTTTCTATCTCTTCCTTTTGAGAGAACACTATAAAAAAGTTTCTCAATAATTGTTAACCGTACTAAATCCAAATATCTCTTAATCATCATTGTCTATATAAAGTATACAAATCTTGAAAAAACTTTAGAAAAATAACACTTTATTACTACCTAGTTATAAAAAAAGAGGAATGAAGATATGTACTTTTATTTAATTTAATACAAAACAAACGAATAGAAGCTTATGCTGTAAGACTTTCCTACGACGAAAGATTAAACTGAAATTTCTAAATAGATAATAAGGTTTTCAGAAACATATATTATGATAATTTTCGCAGACTTGAATTAAACTTTTAGAAGTACTAACCTAGCGGTGAGCAGAAGAAAATTCTGTAAAAAGAAAGGAGAATGCTTTATGATGACCGATTTACAAAAGGAGTTTTTTAAACGATTAAAAATTCCTGCAAAAGAAATAACATTTGATGATTTAGATGAAATTCTCTTACAAATGGGATTGATTCTCCCCTATGAAAATCTCGACATTATGGCTGGTACTATTAAAAACATCTCAAAAAATAACTTAATAGAAAAGTTACTTATTCAAAAACGAGGCGGTCTTTGTTATGAATTAAACTCCTTATTGTATTACTTTTTAATGGATTGTGGATTTCAAGTATATAAAGTAGCTGGTACTGTTTATGACCTTTATGAAAATAAATGGAAACCTGATGATGGTCATGTCATTATCATATTACATCATAATAATAAAGATTATGTTATAGACGCCGGTTTTGCCTCTCATCTACCTTTACATCCAGTCCCTTTTAACGGAGAAGTCATCTCTTCTCAAACGGGTGAATATCGAATTCGCAAACGAATTACCCGAAAAGGTACACACATTTTAGAAATGAGAAAAGGAGCTAACGGGGAATCTACAAATTTCTTGCAATCTGAACCTTCAGATGAATGGAAAATAGGCTATGCCTTCACTTTAGATCCAATAGATGAGAAAAAGGTGAATAACATTCAGAAAGTCATTGTAGAACATAAAGAATCTCCTTTTAATAAAGGGGCTATCACTTGTAAATTAACTGATTATGGTCACGTATCATTAACAAATAAAAATTATACAGAAACCTTTAAAGGCACTAAAAACAAACGACCAATAGAATCAAAAGATTATGCTCGCATTCTTCGTGAATCTTTTGGAATAACGCAAGTAAAATATGTAGGAAAAACACTCGAAAGAGGATAGTTGATTAGAAGTATTTCATAATAAAGCAGATTCCATATTTAGAATCTGCTTTATTTTATATTTTGTTATAAAGAAATTTGTTTTGCTCTTATCCTTTAATTTTCAATGATATACTCATCATCATATTTATCGTATTGGAGCCCTGACCCTATTTTTGATTCCGTAACTTGATCTCTTAAAAACGGTGCAGCTTCCATTTTGCTAGTTGCAATTTCAATTCCATATTTCTTCGTTAAATGGGCTAATTCTATTAAAAACCACTCTCTTCGCAATGTAACTGGAATATCAAATGTCCTTCTTTTCATATATAATAGCACCTCTTTAATTTTCATAACTTAAAAAACATTATAGTATATGCATGTCCATTTTAAATGTGCTATTAATAAAATATAATTTTAGTTTACATAAAATTATTATGTAACAGTAAAAAGAGGCTTGTCCTCCTCTTTCTACTGCAAAGATTTAAATTAAGAACATCTTGGTACACCGAAAGCTAAGAATAAACCTGCTACTCCCGCTGTAATCGGTACTTTCAAAGTAATTACATCGTCTACCTTCGTTACTAGAAAGTAAGCATTACCTTCTTGTAACACACAATTCACTAACAATTGAAATTCCATTCAAATCTCCTCCTTTCAATCGATATACTATACTTTATGAATTCTCTTTAAAAACGTAATAGGAAATATATCTATTTTTCCTTATATACAAAATAAATGTTTATAAGTCTATTAAAAATATTAATTTTCTAAATTTATATAAATCGTGTAATATCCAGTAAGTTCCTATATAATCAATAATGAAAATCTTACAAATGGAGGTATAAAAATGGCGATTTTGAGTAATATTGGTGCAGCTTTATTTTTAATTGCTTTTATTCTTTTAATCTTATGTATTATTTCATTTTTCAAGAAAAATGGAAAAGCAACACAGTATGGTCGTCCTACTGTTATTCTTTTTATGATTTCGATTATATTGATGGTAACTGGCTCAACAAATTCAGAACATCCAGTCATCGAATTTTTTACTATTTTAAGTTTCATTTTATTTATTTTCTTCCTTGTACTAGCAATCTTATCTGTAATTAAAAAGACAGGTGTAGCAAAAAAACAATTTATTATCACTGCTATTTTATTTGTTATTTTTGGTGCGTTATCAAGTATTTCAAATCCTACTTCTGAAAAAACGACAGCAACTAGTAAAAAAGTTGCTTCTAACACTACAGAACAAAAAGATAGCGACAAAAAAGAACTAGAAAAAAAAGAAGCAGACGAAAAAGCTCAAAAGCAAGAAGATGAGAAGCGTCAAGCCGAGGAACAAGCTCGTAAGCAAGAGGATGAAAAACGCCAGGCTGATGAACAAGCTCGTAAACAACAAGAAGAACAAAAACGTCTTGCTGATGAACAAACTCGTAAACAACAAGAGGAACAAAAACGCCAGGCTGATGAGCAAGCTCGTAAACAACAAGAGGAACAAAAACGCCAAGCTGATGAACAAGCTCGTAAACAACAAGAAGAGCAAAAACGCCAGGCTGATGAACAAGCTCGTAAACAACAAGAAGAGCAAAAAACACAGCAAACTCAAACACAACCTGCTTCAGGAAATACTAGTAGTGCATATTACAAAAATTGTGCCGCAGTTAGAGCTGCTGGGAAAGCGCCCCTATATAAAGGACAACCAGGTTATGCCTCACATCTTGATCGTGATGGCGATGGAGTCGCATGTGAAAAATAGCAATAAAAAAGAAGCTTCTAGTAAGCTTCTTTTTTATTATTACGTATAAGATCTAATTACTCTTCCATTCTTTTAAGCCCTATATCAATTCAAAATGGCATCTTATTTTTTAAACACTTGTACTATTAACCATTAACTGGAGCAATACTCCAATTAATGATTTCAATATTTTTCACCTCCACTTTCCCTTTGACAAGAACATGTGGAATTAAGTGAAACATCCCAAATCTTCTACCAATTTTGTATTCATCTCTATAATATTCTTTTGTGTAGGTATTTAATTGCTTTAATTCTTTATATTCATTAAAATTGATGAATTCTATTTCACATTCTTTTAATTCGCTATTTGGTCCAGCCCAATTGTGCTTTGAGTACTTGTATATTGCCATACACTGACCCTTCAATGCGCTAATAGGAATTCTATAAAATAGCTTATTTGTATGGATGTTTACTCCTATTTCCAATAATACTTTATAAATCTCATAAGGATGCAGTGGTAAAAAATGCACGACATCATTCCATAAACATTCTAGTTTTGGTATTTTACGTGTTAATAAGTGTTCCCTTTGAGGATGATCTTTATATTTTTGTATATACTCTCCATATAAATTAGGATATACCCTTCTCAATTCATTTAATGGGATTAAATATTCTCCTTTTAGTTCTTCTGGTACCATATGATAAACATATTCCATAAAAAACCTCCTATAAAAGATATACTTCCTACTCAAAAAATTCTTCGCCATCTTTTCTATAATGTCCTCTGTCGAAGAATAATCCTATTATTCTCAAATCAGACACATAATAAGTGATTTCAATCACTACATTGTTTTTCAATTATCACTATTCTTAATTTAGATACTACATTTAAACTTTATGGAGGCATTCATATGAAACATACATTTACTGAAACTTCAATTGTTGGTGAGATTGTTACACAATTTCCGAAAGCTAGTGATCTTTTTAAATCATATAGAATAGATTTTTGTTGTGGTGGTAATAAGCCACTTATTGATGCAATTCATGAAAGAAATTTATCGGCGGATGAAGTAATTACAGAGTTAAATACGCTTTATCATAATACGAGACGATTAAATGAATCTGAAATTGATTGGAAAAATGCTTCTTATCGCGAATTGATTGATTATGTAATTCATAAGCATCATCGTTATTTAAATGAAGAGTTACCACAGTTAAGTCCTTATGTGACGAAAGTATTACGTGTTCATGGAGCAAATCAGCCTCATTTAGCTAAAATTCATAAGCTATTTCATGAACTTAAAATGGAATTAGAACAGCATTTAATTAAAGAAGAAACAGAAGATTTCCCATTAATTTTAGAATTTGAAAAAAATCCAACTGATGAAAACTATGCAAAGTTACGTAAAGTAGTAGATGAACTAGAAAATGAACATAACCACGCTGGCAACATTATTAAAGAGCTTCGTAAAGTTACAAATGACTTTACTCCTCCAGAAGGAGCTTGCGGCACTTATCGACTTGTTTACAATCGCCTTGAAGCGTTAGAGTCTGATTTATTTGAGCACATTCATTTAGAAAATAATATTTTATTTCCACGTGCCATTACGAGAGCGTAAATAAAGCGCAGGACATGAGTATACATACTGATGTCCTGCTTTTTCATTTCACAAAAAATATACACATCCTCCTCACACAAATCCGAATTTTAACAATTTGTGAATCATTATAAAAATGTGATAAATATCACATCTCCCCCTTTCTTGATTTTCTATAATAAAAATATAATCCTTTGTTCAATATTTCACATAAAAAGGGGGAAACGAAAATGAAAAAACGTTTAGTTATGATCGGAAATGGTATGGCTGGCATACGTTGTATGGAAGAAATATTAAAACATGATTGTGATTCATATGAGATTACTATTTTGGGAGATGAACCGCATCCGAACTACAACCGTATTATGCTCTCTCATGTATTACAAGGCAAAACAAATATACAAGATATCATTATGAATGAATACAGTTGGTATGAAGAAAACGAAATAACTTTGTATACAAATGAAAGAGTTCAAAGTATTAACCGAGAAGAAAAAATTATTATTACAGAAAAGAATCGTACTGTTACATATGACAAACTCATTATCGCAACAGGTTCTAGTGCTTTTATTTTACCCGTTGAAGGCTCTACTCTTCCTGGTGTAACAGGATTTCGAACTATTGAAGATACACAATTTATGATTGATACTGCGAAAGAAAAGAAAAAAGCCGTAGTCATTGGTGGTGGATTACTTGGTTTAGAAGCCGCAAGAGGTCTAATTGATTTAGGAATGGACGTACATGTTGTTCATTTAATGCCTAGCTTAATGGAACAACAACTAGATACGAAAGCAGCTTCTCTTCTGCGTGAAGATTTAGAAGCGCAAGGCATGCAGTTTCTCATGGAAAAGAAAACTGTAAAAATTCTTGGTACAGATCATGTTGAGGGCATTCAATTTGAAGATGGTGAAGTTGTAGATTGTGATTTAATCGTAATGGCTGTCGGAATACGACCAAATACGAAAATAGCAAAAGATGCTGGTTTAATTGTCAATCGCGGCATTGTAGTCAATGACTATATGCTAACAAATGATGAGTCCATTTATGCAGTTGGCGAATGTGCAGAACATGACGGTATCGCATATGGACTTGTTGCCCCTCTTTATGAACAAGGCACAATATTAGCCAAACATATAACAAATTTACAAACTGATGGATATTCGGGCAGTATCGTCGGTACGCAATTAAAAGTTGCTGGTTGTGATTTATTCTCTGCAGGCCAAATTTATGAAGATGATCAAACGAAAGCAATATCCATCTTTAATGAATGTAAACGTTCCTATAAAAAAGTATTAATTCGTGACAATAAAGTCGTTGGTATCGTTTTATATGGTGACACAGCTGATGGTACACGCCTCTTTAGCATGTTAAAGAAAGAAGAAGATATACAAGAATATACAGCCGCGTCCCTTCTTCACAAAGCTGGTGAAGAAAGTGAACTTGATGTTGCTACAATGAGTGCAGATGACACAATTTGTGGATGTAATGGTGTTACGAAAGGTACAATCGTTCATGCCATTTTAGAACAAGAGTTAACGACTTTTGAAGAAGTTAAAGGCTGTACGAAAGCCGCAGGGTCTTGTGGTAAATGTCGTCCGCTTGTGGAGCAAGTTTTATCTCATACACTCGGAGATGCTTTTGATGCTGCTGCGCAGTCTGCTGGTATGTGCGGATGTACAACTTTATCACGTGATGAAGTCGTAGCGGCCATTCATGAGAAAGGATTAAAATCGCCAAAAGAAGTACGAAACGTTCTTGGTTTTGCGCATGAAGACGGCTGTTCAAAATGTCGCCCTGCTTTAAACTACTATTTACGTATGGCGATTCCAGAAGAATATGAAGATGATAAATCGTCCCGTTTCGTTAATGAAAGAATGAACGGTAACATCCAGCACGATGGTACATTCTCTGTTATTCCACGTATGTACGGAGGCGTTACAACAGCTGATGATTTAATGAAAATTGCTGAAGTTGCGAAGAAATATGATGTTCCTCTTGTGAAAATTACAGGCGCGAGCCGAATCGGATTATATGGTGTTAAGAAACAAGATTTACCTAACGTATGGGCTGACTTACATATGACTTCGGGATATGCGTATTCAAAATCGCTTCGTAATGTAAAATCATGTGTTGGTTCTCGCTTCTGCCGTTTCGGCACGAAAGATTCATTAGGACTTGGTATGTTACTTGAACAATCATTAGAAATGGTAGATACACCTCATAAAATGAAGATGGGAGTAACGGGCTGTCCACGTAACTGTGCGGAAGTATTAACGAAAGATTTTGGCGTTGTATGTGTCGAAAATGGATACCAACTTTATATTGGCGGAAATGGTGGTACAGAAGTACGTGAAGCTGATTTTGTAATGATTGTCCCTACTGAAGATGATGTCCTTCGTATCGCTACAGCTTACATGCAATATTATCGTGAAACTGGTATTTACGGAGAGCGTACTGCCTACTGGACAGAACGTTTAGGCTTCGATCACATAAGGGAAATACTTCAAGATGAAAGTATGGTTACTACATTAAATGAACGTTTCCAAACAGCTCGTAGTACATATACGGAAGCATGGGGACAAGCACTAAAAACGAAGTCATTAAAAGCGATGTATGAAGTAGAAACTGTGAAATAAGGAGCTGTGATCTATATGATACAAACGAAAGAAAAAATAAAAGTTATGCGTGCGGAAGACCTTCCTATTCAAATCGGTAAAGAAGTACAAATGAAAGGTATGTCTATCGCCCTATTCCGCCTTTCAAATGGAGATATTCGCGCTGTAGAAAATCGTTGTCCTCATAAAAACGGACCGTTAGCAGAAGGAATTGTGTCTGGCGAATTCGTCTTTTGTCCGCTGCATGATTGGAAAATCTCATTACTAACAGGTGAAGTTCAAAAACCTGATGACGGCTGTATTCAAACATACGAAGTAGAAGTTATTGATGGTGACATTTATTTATACATGTAATTTACGAAAGGAAGCCTCCTCTGGCTTCCTTTTAAATAAAAATAGATGAGGTGCAATTATGAACGGATATGTATATTTAGTTGGTGCAGGACCAGGTGATGAAGGGCTTATTACAAAGAAAGCGATAGATTGTTTAAAGCGTGCAGATATCGTTTTATATGACCGTTTATTAAACCCTACCTTTCTTCGCTATACAAAAGAAACATGTGAACTTATGTATTGCGGAAAAATGCCAAAGAATCATATTATGCGACAAGAAATGATTAACGCATACCTTCTTCAATTTGCAAAAGAGGGAAAAATTGTTATTCGATTAAAAGGCGGAGATCCATCTATTTTTGGCCGTGTTGGTGAAGAAGCAGAAACTTTAGCAGCAGCAAATATTCCATATGAAATTGTACCAGGCATTACATCTAGCATCGCCGCTAGTAGCTATGCAGGTATCCCCCTTACCCACCGTAACTACAGTAATAGCATTACTTTACTAACCGGACATGCAAAAGGTCCTTTAACCGATCATGGAAAATATAATTCATCTCACAATAGCGATACGATTGCCTACTACATGGGTATAAAAAACTTACCTACAATTTGTGAAAACTTACGACAAGCAGGAAAAAAAGAAGATACGCCAGTAGCAGTCATTGAATGGGGTACAACTGGTAAACAGCGCGTTGTTACAGGGACACTATCTACCATTGTCTCTATCGTCAAAAACGAAAATATTTCTAATCCTTCTATGACAATTGTTGGTGATGTCGTTTCCTTACGAGATCAAATCGCTTGGAAAGAACGTAAACCATTACATGGTAAAAAAGTTTTATTTACATCCGCAACAAATAAAACAAGTGTAATGAAGCAAAGGTTACAAGAAGCTGGTGCAGAAATATATCAAATTCCAACTTTCAAAAAGGAAGTATATACATTAACCCTTGAACAAATCAATGGAATTTTTAACGTTGATCGCCTTGTTTTTTGTTCAGCTGAAAGTGTAGAAATTTTGATGCAATCATGTAGTAAATACCAAAAAGATATTCGTTCCTTACAGGCAGAGCTGCAACACATGAACGTTGCCACTCAAAAAAAACTTATGCAGTATGGGCTACTAAGTAAACAAGCAGAGTTCTCTTCCAATACAACAGTTTATTTAGGACGAAATATTAACCGAATTGCTTTTATACAAGAAAAAATTGGTGCCGGTTCTTATATGATGACTCATGCGTATACTATTGATCATCGCTTCGATGAAGTCCATACTCGTATGCTTTCTGAATTCTCATGGGATAGCATTGTGTTTGAAGGGCGTGCCTCTATTGATTCATTTTTATCAGAAATAAAACGACTTGACTTTATCGATATTCTTACTCTCCCCTTCTCATATACCGACGTTCCAACTTTACACTATGCGAATAAAGTTGGTTTTCATCATGTAGATGAGCAATTACAAAACATGATTATGAAGAAAGACTTGGTGCTGCGATGAAAGGAATTGTATATGTTGGACACGGGAGTCGCCTGCAAGAAGGTAATGAACAATTCATTCACTTTATCCAATCTGTTATGAAAGAACGTAACGAAAGGATTCAAAAAATAGCTTTTCTAGAACTAACAACACCTACTATTTCGGATGCCGTTACAGAAACGATACTAGAGGGCGCAACTGAAATAATGATTGTACCTGTCTTATTATTTGCAGCAGCTCACTATAAACGTGATATTCCTTTTGAAATAGAGCAACTACAAAAGAAATATCCACAAATCAAATTTTCAGTTGTACCTCCTTTTAGTACGCATCCACATATGGTGGAACTTGTAGTAAAAAGAATACATGAAACGATGCCAATGCAAGGTAGTAGTATTTTACTCGTAGGACGAGGCAGTAGTGACCCACAACCGATACGTGAGTTACAACAAATTGGAGTAGCTGTCGAACAAAAACTCAGTATACCAGTATCGTGCTCCTTTTTAACGAAAGGAACGCCCTCTTTTACTGCTGAGCTAAAGACAATAACATCGACTGCCCCCCATGTATATGTCATGCCGTATCTTCTCTTTACCGGACTGTTGCTTCAAAAGATTAAGTTGCATACGAAAAAATACAATCACGTTACAACTTGTAACTGTCTTCAGTTTGATACATATATGAAGTTAACATTATTAGAACGAATGGAGGAATGTGTGTATGTATAACATGTACCCTCTTATGCTTAATTTAAATAAAAAAGTGGTCGTTATTATTGGTGGAGGTAAAATCGCATATCGAAAAGCATCTGGATTAAAAAATACAGGCGCTTTTGTCACCGTTATTAGCCCAGAAATTTGCGAGGAAATGAAAGAACTCCCTTATATTACTTGGAAGCAAAAAACTTTTAGTAATGATGATATTAAAGATGCTCACCTTATTTATGCAGCTACAAATCAACATGCTGTAAATCTGATGGTTAAAAACAGGCCGCCCACAATTTCCAGTGGGTTAACGTTGTAAGTGATGGTACAGAATCATCGTTTCACACACCTGGTGTCATACGAAATAATGAATATGTTGTAACGATTTCAACTTCAGGTAAAGATCCATCGTTTACGAAGCGTTTGAAGCAAGAACTAACATCTATATTTCCTAAACTTATAAAAAAGCTTTCTCTTACTCACAAATTATAATCTATTTCTTAGCTAAAATAGTAATTACCTTTGGACAAACGTTTTTTAGAAGCGTTTGTTCTTTTTATTTTGGTTTCTTTTTTGAATTAAGCCACTTGATTATCAGACATAGTACAATTGTAAACGACACCTAATATATCAAAGACTGTTTTCCTCTCATATCAATGGGATTTCCATCCATCATTTACCGCCTCAAATCCATTCGGTTTTAAACGTATATTCAAAACAAAATATATGACAAATAAATAACGACAGTTACTGTAATAATGCTGAAAAGTGTTGAAAATAAAACGATTTGTGCATGTAGTTCAGGCTCTATTTGATACTCCATAGCAATAGTTGATGTATTTCTTGAAGTAGGAAAAGAACTTGCAATAAATAATGATTGTGCAACAATTCCATCAATGTTTAAGAGGTAGATCATGGAAAGTGCTAATAATGGCCCCATCAGTAACCTTCCAATTAAAGACCATGTTATGACTCTATGGAAAAAATTAAGCTTAATGTTGGCTAATTGTGCTCCTAGCAATATGAGTGCTATGGCAACAAAACTATTCGCAAGCTGATTAAGAGGTAGAAAGATAGAATTAGGTATTTGAATTGTAAACGATTGAAAGAGAATCCCTAGTACGAGCGCATGAAATACAGGCAGTCTTATAAATGATTGAATAATACCTCCAATTGTTTTTGTTGCTGATAGTAAGTTATAAATCCCATATGAATAAGTTAAAAGGTTTTGGAAAATCACAATGAAAATCTGAATGGAAACCCCCACTGGATTGTGACTGAAAATCAATTGACTTACTGGTAATCCATAATTACCGGAATTCATTAACGAAATGCTATTTTTCAGAGCTGCACTTTCTCCTTTTTCTAACTTTAATATTTTTGAAATGAGATGACTTACTATGATCAGACTCAGACTATAAAGCATTAAATAGTATATTATCTGGAGCAACAAATCTATTTCTATACGAATATCATATATATTCACAAATACAGCCGCAGGCATCAAGCAATAAGTAATAAGTGTAGATAGTTGCTTTAAGTTAAATTGGAACTTCCTTTGTAAGATTGCACCAATTAGCATCAATATTAATATCGGTAATATTACGTCTAATATAATAAAAATAAACATGTAAAACCTCATTCTAAATATATTTTAGTTGGATTAAACGCTTTACTACATATGGACACATTTAATTCAAATGTAGACCCTGATGCTACCCAAAATACCATTTAAAAGCATTCGTATACAAGATGTTATCGGTAGCTTGTTCATCAAATAGCTGGTGAATCAATTTGATATCTCCATACTCAAAAGGTCTTTTCGCTCTTGTAGATGGTAAATCTGTTCCAAACATAAGTGCATCTGGGTTAACTTCATAAATCGACTTTAAGGCATTCTCAACATCTAATTCGACACGACCAAAACCAGTAGCTTTCACATGTACCCCTTTATCAACTAGTTTTAATAAATGTGGTAAACCTTCTTCTGATAACCCTAAATGGTCAATTGATATAGCTGGTAATTTTTCTATAGTGGATGCAATTTCGGGTAACTCTTTTGCATCCATATAAAGCTCACTATGCCATCCTACTAAATCATGAACTCTTCTAGCAAAGTAATCCAGCTTCGATAAATCTTCTGAACCACCTCTTTTAATATTAAATCGTAATGCTTTTATCCCATTTTCATTTAAATTTAGTATTTCTTCATCCGTCACTGTAAAAGGTAATTGTGTTACGCCACAAAATGTTGAACCCAACTGTTTTAGTGCCTTTAATAAATAGTCTTGATCAAACCCTTGGAAAGAACCAGATACGATCGCTCCACCAATTACATTCAAATTAGGAGTTTCATTCTGATAATCTTCTACAACAAAGTTGGGTGGAAAATATCCTTGGTTCTCAATGATCGGAAAATTAAAATCAATAATATGAAAATGTGCATCAAAAATTCTCATTTCATTTCCCTCCCCTCTCTTTTCTTTAACATATCAAACATGACTCATAAAGAAAATTATGGATTATTTATACAAATTCATAATTTTATCTTATCGACCTAAACTGTATTCTTTATTTTAAGTGTACTTTTTTACAATATCTATTAGCCTTACCAAAAAATCTGGCCCTAAAAAAGATAGCAATAAAACATGTCGAAGTCTATTACTAAAAGAACCATCCTAGATTACTTTAGGATGGTTCTTTTTCTTTATTAATGATTCTTTAACATCACTAACAGCTTTTCTTGACTATACATCCATACTGTAATAATTAAACAAGCAAGTGCGACTTCTGATAACGCCATAAATCCTATTGCATAATGACCTGTTAGTTGGAATAATAATGTTAAAATTAATGGCGGGAAGAACCCTCCTAGTCCGCCTAAAGCTGAAACGAGTCCGTTTACAATACCAGCTTGTTCAGAGAAGTACATTGGAACGAGTTTGAAGATTGTACCATTACCAATCCCCGCACAAAATGCAACTAACAAGCAACCAAATGTATACACATTCATACTAGGCATAAATGATAAAATAATACCTGAAAGTGTTAAACCGATAAATACAAAGATTAATATTTTAAATGGATTAAATTTGTCACCGAGCCATCCGCCAACCGGACGCATAATTGTTGCGAGTACAATAAACCCAGCTGTCCGCATACCTGCATCCACTTTTTCTAATCCGAAGTGAGATACTAAAAAGTTTGGTAAGTACACTGTAAATGCGACGAATGATCCGAAAGTTAAAAAGTAAAAGATACATAAAAACCAAAGTTTCTCATTTTTATATACACCTTTTATTTGTTCCATTAATGGTGTATTCACCTTTTTCTCCTTACGATCGCCTAATAAAAAGTTCATAAGTGCAAACGTTGCAAGTAAAACTAAATAACATTGTACTGTCGTTCTCCAGCCAACTGAAGTTGCGATAACAGGCGCTAAAAATGAAGTAATTGCTGTTCCAGCGTTACCGACACCGTAAATACCATTTACAAAACCGTGACTCTCTTTTGGAAAGTATTTTGGTAAAGAAGTTACTCCTACAGAGAATACAGCACCACCGATTCCTACAAATAATCCACCAATAATTAAATCCATCATAGAATTGGCAACACTAATATAAAAAACAGGAAATAATAATAGAATAAAACTAATAAAGAATAATTTTCTTGCTCCGAAACGATTTGTCCAATAGCCAATTGGAATGCGAAGAACAGAACCTAAAATAACGGGTACTGCTGTTACCATAGAAATTTGTCCCGCAGTTAATGGGATATCCACTTTAATATAGGGCATTAATGATGATAAAATAACCCATACCATAAAACCGATAATTAGATTAGAAGTTTGTAAACTTAATTGAAAATTAGGACTTTTCATCCTGTTCCCTCCTATGTATACGTAGTTATATTCATTCCCTCCATCCTAATCACGTTCTTACATGATTAGGATGAAAAGAATCAACCACCACTTACTGGCGGAATCATTGCTACGACATCGCCAGTTTGAATGATGTCATTCTCATTTGCATACTCTTCATTTATAGCGACCATAATCTCATTTGAAATCGCTACGTTGTATTTCTTAATGAGTACCTTCTTTAGTTCAGCAACTGTAATATTTTCACAATCGATGTGTAATGCTGGTTTGCTTACTTCTTCTTGTAAATGGGCAAATAATAGTACTTCAATCATATCCTCATCTCCTTTCCAGGTTCGCCATTCTCATATGCTACCTTCTCTAACTGATCACCAATCCAACATTCATCATCTTCCCAAAACTCTTTCTTCCAAATGGGAACGATTTGTTTTATACGCTCCATAATATATTCGTTCGCCTCATAGGCAGCTTTACGGTGTGGTGTAGAAACAGCGACGACAACAGCAAGATCAGAAATTTGTAAAGTACCAATGCGGTGTGTAATGGCGACAAATGTCCCAGGCCACTTCTCTCCTACTTCAGTGCCAATTCTCTCAAGCTGTTTTTCCGCCATTGTTATATAAGCTACATACTCTAAATAAAGCGTACGTCGACCTTTCGTAAATTCTCTAACAGTACCAATAAAAGTAGTAACCGCACCACACTCACGACGAATTACTTTGTTTGTCACTTCTTCAATTGAAATAGGTGTATCAATTACTTCATAATACGTATGTGGCATTTCGCACCTCTTATCTTTGTATAAATTAGCAACCTATTTTTCTATTATTTGTATGAACGAAGCGATTCTTTCCATGGCCATTCACTTCCGCTGGTTGATTCTAATAACAGTACCGAAACAGTAATTCCAGCTTTAAATCCTCTCGTTCCCCCTGGCAAAACGATAAATGCATTCGCTTCTGCAAGTGAAGAAATTGCACTAGATTTATCTAAACCAACTGGTGTCGCTTGCAATTTTCCATTTACAATTTCCACTTTTCCTCTCACAAAACGAGTGAATGGGTTTGCTTTTGGAAAGTCTTTTTGTAAAATTGCCTCTGCACGAAATACGTGCGAATCTTTTCTATGCAAGTATGTTCGAATGACTGGCCTAACATATAATTCACAACCGACATAACAAGCAGAAGGATTACCAGATAAACCAAATAATAGTTTTCCCTCTAACTCAGCTACAGTTGTCACACTTCCTGGTCGCATCGCAATTTTATTGAAAAGTACATTAGCTTGTAATCTCTCATAAATAGCAGGTAAATAGTCATAGTCTCCTACCGAAACGCCACCAGTTGTAATTAAAATATCGACTTCTTTTATCGCTTTTTTTACAGTGTTATAGCACGTCTCAAAATTGTCAGCGAATTGTCCATAATACTGTACAACTCCGCCTGCTCGTTCAATTTGAGCAGCTATCATATAGGAGTTACTATTTCGAATCTTCCCTGGCTTTAATTTTTCATGTACTTCAAGCAGTTCGCTACCCGTCGTTACAATTCCAATAACCGGCTGTTTTACAACGTGTACGGAACTATAACCAAACGTAGCAAGAAGTGCTGCTACTCCAGGATTAATAACAGTCCCTTTTTTCACCAGAATGCTATTTTGTTTTACATCTTCTCCTTTAAAAGAAATGTTATCCCCAGCAACAAAGGAGCGTTTCAATTTCATATAAGTCTTTTCGTTTTCTTCAAATTCTTCCGTTAGCTCCAACATGACTACTGCATTACACCCCGCAGGAATTGCCGCACCTGTCATAATACGGACAGCTTGAAATGGTTCCACTCCTTCTGTAAAAACAAAACCTGCTCCAATTTCGCCAATCACTTCAAACTGAATGGGATTACTGTTACTAGCTTCTTTTGTGTCTTCCGCTCGAATCGCAAATCCGTCGTACGGAGAGCGATCAAAATGCGGAACATCATGATCTGCAATAACATCTTCTCCAAGCGTTCTACCGTAGCTTTCTATAAGAGAAACCTTTTCTATTTCACCTTGGTAGGCATATTTCATTACACGCTCAACCGCTTCTGCTACTGGAATTGGTATACGTTTATCTAACATTCTTTTTCACCTCGTTTTAATAAGGAGAAACGCTCTCTGTTCATCCTATATATTTTGCGTATAATCGTTTTGCTATTTTCACATCATTTGTCCCATGAATAAATGCCCTACCGTCTGTAAATAAAACGAAACGATATTCATCAATTAGAAATGATAGTAAGTACGGCGTTTTTTGGACATGTACAATTTTTTGTAATCTTTTTTGGATTTCGTTTAAATTTAGAACTCTCTTTATTCCTGGACGGATTTGAACTGTATTCCGTCCGCATAGCACCTCCGTTTTCACCTGTGATTCAAATGTTAAACTTGGATACGTACGAGTATTTCCACACGATGGACATGTATTTTTCTTCTGTCTATTTACTTTTAACGAGAGATATTGATTGTTCCAAATATCAAATGATAACATCGTTCCTCTTAGCGACTCATAATCATCCACCAATATTTTCATCGCCTCTGTAACTTGATGCGTAACAACCATCTGTACAGTTGGCTGAATGATTCCGGCTGTATCGCATGTGGCACCGCCCATAGGATGATCCATCAAACAGCGAAAACATGGTGTTTTTCCTGGCAGAACTGTATACGTTACACCGTAACTTCCAACGCATCCACCGTATATCCAAGGTATATTTTCTTTTTGTGAAATATCATTTATAAGTAGGCGCGTATCGAAGTTGTCAGTGGCATCTATAATGAGATCCACTTCTTTTGTTAACTCTTCTATTTCTTGCATTGTGACATCCATTACAACTGGTACAATTTCCACTTCAGAATTAATCTTTCTTACATGTCCTGCTGCTGCAATTGCTTTTGGTTTGCATTGCTTTGCATCTTCTTCTGTATATAACTGTTGCCGCTGTAAATTACTCCATTCGACATAGTCACGATCGGCAATTGTCAATTTCCCAATTCCCATCCTAGCGAGTGCTTCTGCATTCGCAGCCCCTAGTGCACCTGCACCAATTAAGAGCACATGTTTCTTTCTTATTTTCCTTTGTCCCATTTCACCAATTCTAGAAAACAACACTTGCCTTGAATATCGCTCTTGCATAAGGAATCCTCCTTTCGCTATCCACCAATGTAAGACATTTCAACTTTTTGACGTTTATTTGTACTTTCCGCCGTTCTTTCATCTGAATATCGATCTGTTCTATATCGCCATGTATGTTGGAGAATTTTTAGTAGTGAGGCATCCGAAATATTTTCTCTAAGAAGCGTTCGCAAATCCGTTCCTTTCGTTCCAAATAGACACGTAAAAAACTTACCGTCTGCCGAAATACGAGCTCTCGTACAAGAAGAACAAAATGACTCAGATACTGAAGTAATAAATCCAACTTCTGCATCGCTCCCTACATATCGATACAATTTCGCAACTTCTCCAAAATAACGAGGCGTAACAGGTTCAATCGGATATACGCGATTAATCTTCTCTATTAATTGTTCCTTCGTAATCACTTGTTCAAAATTCCATCCGTTCGTACTGCCCACATCCATAAACTCAATGAAACGAAGCTGAATTTCTTGTTCTTTAAAATAACGAGCCATATGAAGAATTTGACTATCATTCATTCCTTTTTTTACAACCATATTTACCTTTACTTCTAATCCAATAGCCTTTGCTGCTTCTATTCCTTTCAGTACAGGTTTTGTACTTACATTTCTTCCGTTAATTGTTTGGAAGACGTGATCCTCTATCGCATCTAAACTAATATTTACACGTTTTAATCCTGCTTCTTTTAGCGTCTTAGCTTGTTTTGCTAAATGAATTCCGTTTGTTGTGAGCCCAATGTCTTTTAAGCCTTCTAGTTTTGTAAGCCTTGCGATTAACTGAGATAAGTCTTTACGCAATAACGGTTCACCGCCAGTAAGCCTAATTTTTTCAACTCCCATACTTATAAATAACCTAGCTAGTCTCTCTATTTCATCAAAAGATAATAAAAACTCTTCCTGTAAAAAAGCGTAATCTGCTCCGAACACTTCAGCAGGCATACAGTATGTGCACCTAAAATTACAACGATCAATAACTGAAATACGTAAATCTTGAAGTGGCCGTTCTAAAGAATCTTTCATTTTCTCGTGCATCTATATCCCTTCTTTTCTGCTGCAACGCTTAGTAAGCTTTCGTTTTTTTATTTGCCTTCATTATAAAAAAGAAGCGACATATTCAATGTGACTTTTCTCACATTCCTTTCCCCATTCAAAAATTCTTCACAAATCCGTTCGCATTTTGTTCACATCTTCAGTCCCTACTCCTTACGGTCATTGAAATTTTACATCAATTTTGAAATAGCTCTTGCATTTTCAGCATACTTACACTCAAAATAGGAAATGTATTGCTTATAAGAAGAAAGGTGATTGCTGTGACAAACAGTATGAAATTATCTCAAGATTTAAAGGAATTACTTGCATCTGTTGAATATAAAATGCAGATAAAAAAAGGTAGTTTTATTTTTCAAGAAGGTATGGAGGCAACCGAACTCTATATTATCCATTCAGGAAAAGTACAAATTAGTAAACTTAGTGCTGACGGACAAGAATTAACACTTCGAATTTGTTCGGAATATGACATTATTGGAGAATTAACATTGTTCACGGATAATGCAAAATATTTATTAAACTCAAAATGTCTTGAAGATGTTGAAGTAGGTGTAATAAAGCGTGAAGCGTTAGAAAAAGCATTACTCCAAAAACCCGCTCTTGTATTTGAATTTATGAAATGGATTAGTGAACATTTAAGAAGAATGCAAACGAAGTTCCGAGATTTAGTATTACACGGCAAAAAAGGTGCCCTGTATTCTACTCTCATTCGAATGACAAATAGTTACGGTGTATTAAAAGAAAATGGCATTCTCATCGATTTACCGTTAACGAATCAAGAACTAGCTAATTTCTGTGCAACTTCACGTGAAAGCGTAAATCGAATGTTAAATGAATTAAAAAAGCAAGGTACAATTTCTATTCATAAAGGAAAGATTACCATTCACGATTTACAATTTTTAAAATGTGAAATTGCTTGTGAAGATTGCTCTGCGTCTGTTTGTAGCATTGATTAACTTATACTTATAAAGAAAGCCGAGGTCTCCAATTAGATCTCGGCTTTCCTTATAAGTTACTAAACATATAAAACAAAATTATTTTTTCAATTCATTTGGAATACGTCTTCTGTAAATTACATAGCTACGGCTTATATATTTAATTGGGGCACTAAATACATGTACAAGTCTAGTAAATGGCCATACTGCGAAAAGCCCCATTCCCGCAAGAATATGAATTTTAAACCATACAGGTACTTCCGTCATATAATCAACTTTCGGTTGAAAAACGAAGAGGCTTCGGAACCATGGACCGATCGTTGTACGATAATCAAATCCTTTTGAGTCGATATTTAAAAACGTTGAAGAAAGTCCTGCTAGCATTACGATCAGTAATAAAATAAGCGCAATATAATCCCCCTTCGTACTCGTTGCAATGATACGTTTTACTGTTACGCGGCGGTACGTTAATATAATTAAACCGATGATTGCAGCAACACCTGCCGGAAGACCAAAACTAATTGCTACTACATGATACATATGCTCAGAAATACCTATGGAACGGTATACAGCTTCTGGAATTAAAATCCCCATAACATGACCGCCAATTACAAACATAATCCCAAAGTGGAATAATAGACTTCCGATTCGGAGCATTTTCTTTTCTAATAGTTCACTAGATTTTGATGTCCAACCAAATTGATCATAGTTGTATCTGAAAATATGTCCACCGATAAAGATTGCAAAAATGATATAGGGAAACAATACCCATAGAAATTGATCCATCATTTTGACAACTCTCCTTTCTAATTTGTCTGTATACCCCATGTATCGATAGCAAGTAAAACAGCCGAAAGAATTGGTTCATACATACTATCTGCTTCTTTTAACTGAACGTGTAATGCTTGTATATTCTCCTTGTATTTACTCATAATTGGTTCACTGTCTTGTTCATTTGCATTTGCAAAAAACTCTAGTAATAGCGGTAAATAATCAGATAGTTCTTTATCTGTTACTTCAAAACCAGATTTTTTATAATGCTGTTTTAACTCTAGTAATTCAATACCTCTTTCCCTTTGTTCACCGGTGTTCATATACGTTAAATACATATTTGTCTTCTTACCGAAATCAAATGTATATACGTAACTATCAATAAGTTGATCGTTCGTTTTATCCAGTGCTTGTTTTATAAATGCTGTAAGTGAAGTTTTAACTTCTTCCTGTTCAATCGCTTCAATCTCTTCTTGCAATTCAGCTAAAGCTTCTCTCCACCCGAGTTCCGGGTAGGAGAGAAGGAATGAAGAACAAGAAAAAGCAGTTTGTAGACTTTGTTTCATATTTTTCCGCCCCCATTATTTAAGAAATTGTCATGCAAGAGCCTGGACCACCTGCAAATGATAAACCACAGCTTCCTTGTTCATTATATAAATCTGCAACTTGTTCGCGGTGAGACGTCGGGATAACAAAACGATCTTTATATTTTGCGATAGCAAGAAGACGATACATATCTTCTACATCCTGTTTCGTTAAACCGAGTTCTTTTAATACCGCTTCATTTGGTTCTTTATTAATTTGCAGTGCTCTCATATGAGTTCGCATAACAGCCATTTTTTTCAATGTAAGTCGAATATGTGATTCATCTCCTGCAGTGAGTAGATTCGCTAAATATTGAATTGGAATACGCATATTATCGATAGCAGGGAAAATCTCTTCTGCTTGCCAGTTACTACCTTTCCCTTCCACCATATTCATAATTGGGCTAAGCGGTGGGATATACCAAACCATTGGCATTGTACGATACTCCGGATGAAGAGGTAGAGCAATTTTCCAATCAATAATCATTTTATAGATTGGTGACTGTTGTGCCGCTTTAATCCATTCTTCAGGAATGCCTTGTTTTTTCGCTTCAGCTGCTACTTCTGGATCATTTGGATCTAAGAAAACAGTAAGCTGAGATTCATATAAATCTTTTTCATTCTCAACAGAAGCCGCTTCTTTTACTTTGTCAGCGTCATATAGCATTACCCCAATATATCTGATACGTCCTACACATGTTTCTGAACAAATTGTTGGCATACCAGCTTCAATACGTGGGAAACACATTGTACATTTTTCCGCTTTATTCGTTTGCCAGTTAAAGTACACTTTTTTATATGGGCAAGACGATACGCAAAATCTCCATGCACGACATGCATTTTGATCTACAAGAACAATCCCATCTTCTTCCCGTTTATACATCGCACCAGATGGACAAGACGATACGCAAGATGGATTCATACAATGTTCGCATATGCGTGGTAAATACATCATAAAGACATTTTCAAAATCGGTTGTAATTTCTTCTTCCATTTTCTTTACGTTCGGATCTTGTAAACCCGTTATATGTCCACCAGCTAAATCATCTTCCCAGTTTGGACCCCATTCAATTTTGTCGATAAATTCACCTGTAATTGCTGATTTCGGACGAGCAACTGGCTGATGCTTACGCTGCGGACTATTTGTTAATGTTTCATAATCATAGTTCCACGGTTCAAAGTAATCATCAATTGTTGGTTGATCTGGATTGTGGAAAATATTCATAAGGCGCTTCATTTTCGAACCGGATTTCAGTTGAATTTCACCATTTTTTAATTCCCAGCCGCCTTTATATTTCTCTTGATCTTCCCATTGTTTTGGATAACCAATACCTGGTTTCGTTTCTACATTATTGAAGTACATATATTCAGCACCTGGACGATTTGTCCAGGTGTTTTTGCACGTTACGCTACAAGTATGGCAGCCGATGCATTTATCTAGGTTCATTACCATTCCGACTTGTGCTTTAATCTTCAAGCCAATCTACCTCCTTCAGTTTGCGAATTACAACGTTTAAATCGCGCTGGTTCCCAGTTGGACCATAATAGTTAAATCCATAACTTAATTGACCGTATCCACCAATCATATGTGTTGGTTTCACGTGAATACGAGTTGGACTATTATGTGTTCCCCCGCGGTTACTTGTTAATTTCGTACCAGGTACGTTAATGTGACGATCTTGCGCATGGTGCATAAACGCCATTCCTCTCGGTATACGGTGCGTTACAACAGCACGTGCTACAACAACACCGTTACGGTTAAAGCACTCGATCCAATCATTATCCGCAACACCAGCTTCTTCAGCATCTTCTTTATTCATCCAAACGGTTGGACCACCTCTAAATAGCGTTAACATCGGTAATGAATCAAAGTACATACTATGAATGGACCACTTATTATGCGGCGTTAAATAGTTTAATGTAATTTCTTTTCCTTCTACTTCAGGTCGTGATTTACGGAACGGTTTATGTTGCAGAATTGGTTTAAATGTTGCCATCGTTTCACCAAATTCTTTCATCATGTCATGATCTAAATAGAAAGATTGTCGTCCAGTGATTGTTCTCCAAGGGATGAGACGTTCCACATTTGTTGTAAACGGTGAGTAACGACGTCCACCTTTTTCTGAACCTGTAAAGGCCGGAGAAGTAATTACTGTTTTTGGTTGTGCTGTAATTTGTTCAAATGTGAAGCATTCTTCTTCACGTTCTTCTGCTAAATCACGTAGTTTTAAATCCGTTTGTTTTTCAAGTGCTTCCCATGCTTTTACAGCCATATGACCGTTTGTTGTAGAAGAAAGCGTTAATACCGCTTCAGCAGCATTGATTGCTTCTTTTATGTCTGGACAACCTTTCGCAATAGAATCTGTTTGAACAACTCCTAATCGGCTCTTTAATTGCTCATACTCTTTTTCTGCCGACCAAGAAATTCCTTTCGTACCAATCGGTTGTTTCCCGGTATTTGGTCCAAGTGCCGTCATTTTGTCATAAATCGTTTTATAATCCCTTTCGACAACATGAATTTGTGGCATCGTTTTACCTGGTATTGGTTCACACTCACCTTTGCTCCAATCTTTAATCTTACCAAGTGGTTGTGCTAATTCTTGCGGTGTATCGTGAAGAAGTGGTGTTGCAACAACTTCTTTCATTGGTTCAAGATCAATTTTCTCTGCTAAATCTGACACAGCTTTAGAAAGTGAAGTGAAAATATCCCAGTCAGAGCGTGCTTCCCACGGTGAACCGATTGCTGGATTAAACGGATGAACAAATGGATGCATATCTGTACTGCTTAAATCATGCTTTTCATACCAAGTTGAAGCCGGTAAGACGATATCAGAATAAAGTGCTGTTCCAGCCATACGGAAATCTAAATTAATGAGTAAATCTAACTTCCCTTCTGGCGCTTCTTCATGCCACTTAATTTCTTCTGGTCGTAATGAATCACTATCATCATTCATTAATCCGTTCGTTGTACCTAATAAATGTTTTAAGAAATATTCGTGTCCTTTACCAGAACTTGAAATTAAGTTTGCACGCCAAACGAATAAGTTGCGCGGGAAGTTATTTTTATTATCTGGATCTTCAATCGCAAATTTCAGTTCTTTTTCTTTTAGTTTTTGTGCAACGTATTTTCCGATTTCTTCTTGCGTTGTTGCACCAGCAGCAACAGCTTCTTTATATAGTTCAATTCCATTTTTCTCAAATGTCGGATAAGAAGGTAACCAACCAAGTCGTGCCGCTAAAACGTTGTAATCACCGTGATGTTGATAACGAGAGTTGCCTTCGACTGGTGATGCTAAATGTCCAACTGGTGTATCTTCATAGCGCCATTGATCTGTTACGAAATAGAAGAAAGATGTACCATTTTGTAATTTTGGTGGCCCTTGCCAATCTTTTGCCATCGCGATTGTTTGCCACCCTTCTGCTGGTCGTAATTTTTCTTGCCCAACGTAATGCGCCCAGCCACCGCCGTTTACACCTTGTGCCCCAACGAGAAGTACAAGATTTAAAACGGCGCGATAAATCGTATCAGAGTTAAACCAATGGTTAATACCAGCTCCGACAATAATCATTGAGCGACCGTTCGTATCAACAGCATTTTGTGCAAACTCACGAGCGATTTGAATGATTAGATCTCGTTTTACTCCTGTCATTTTCTCTTGCCATGCAGGTGTAAACGGCACGTCATCATTGAAGTCTTTCGGCTCTTGTCCACCAAGCCCTCGGTTCACACCGTAATTTGCTAACGTTAAGTCATATACAGTAGTAACGAACACTTCGCCCTCTTCTGTCATAACCTTTTTCACTGGAATTGTACGTTCTAATACTTTGTTTCCATCATCAGAGAAGTACGGGATTTGTACAGTTCCAACATGATCTTCCATTCCAAGTACAGAAAGACGTGGATCAATCTTTTCGCCTGTTTCTTCATCTTCTAAACGTAAATTCCATTTCTTTTCGTTATCCCAACGTGACCCCATTGTGCCATGAGGTGTTGCAAAATCATTCGTGTTCTCGTTCCAAAGTACAGGTTTCCATTCTCCTAACTTTGTTTCGCGTCCAATATCAGAAGCATTTAAGAATCGATCCGCAACGAATTGGTCTCCTTTTTGTTTCAATGTAACGAAGAAAGGAAAATCAGTATATTGCTTCGCATACTTTGTGAAGTACTCCACTTGATTATCTACGTAAAATTCTTGTAAGATTACGTGCCCCATTGCCATCGCAAGTGCACCGTCTGTACCTTGTTTCACACTAATCCAATCATCTGCAAACTTTGTTGACTCAGCGAAATCAGGACTGACAGAAACGACTTTCGTTCCTTTATATCGAACCTCTGCTAAAAAGTGAGCATCTGGTGTTCTTGTCATCGGTACATTTGAACCCCATGTCATAATGTAACCAGAGTTATACCAGTCACTACTTTCTGGTACATCTGTTTGATCACCCCAAATTTGCGGAGAAGCTGGTGGTAAATCTGCGTACCAATCATAGAAACTAAGCATCGGTCCACCCATAAGTTGCATAAAGCGGCTACCTGCAGCATGACTTAACATCGACATAGCTGGAATTGGTGAAAAACCAACATTTCGGTCTGGACCGTATTTCATTACTGTGTATAATAATGAAGCAGAAACGAGTTGTAACACTTCATCCCAATTTGCACGAACGAATCCCCCTTTACCACGTGCCTGCTTATACTTGCGTGCTTTTTCAGGGTTTTCCACAATACTTTTCCAAGCATCTAATGGTGACTCATTATTTTGTAATTCCTCTTGCCACATACTCCAAAGAACACCACGTACATACGGATATTTCACACGAAGTGGACTATAAATGTACCAAGAAAAACTCGCTCCACGTGGACATCCTCGTGGTTCAAAGTCAGGCATATCTGGACCTGTTGTTGGATAGTTAAGCTCCTGTCCTTCCCAAGTTACAATTCCATCTTTCACATAAATGTTCCAACTACATGAACCAGTACAGTTCACACCATGTGTAGAACGAATTACTTTATCGTGCTGCCAACGCTTTCTGTACACATTTTCCCATTCGCGATCTTCATATGTTTCTTGAGTATGATTATCGTTATATCGATCTATTGGTGAAAAATATTTTAAACGTCTCATTAGTGCTGAAGGTTTCTTCTTCATACTGTTCACTCCTTTAATACGTCTCTCTTACATACCCTTACTATAAGAGAGGTTGTAAAATACAGATGTGACATTTCGCACAGTTCAAGAGATTGTCACAAATTCCGGAAAAAATATAAAAAAGTGAAAATCTAATCATTGTGGAGGGCTCACATCCTTCACTGACTGTTAAATTACTTCCTTGCTTCTAGCAAAGGTTAAGATGAAGTACAGATATGCAAAAAATTTCTTATATAATAGAGGAAGTAATTTGGGAGTAGTTAAATTTGATATGCCTAAATCGTTAGATGAATTAACAAATGAAAATATAATACTTTAAATCCACCATACCAAGGGTAACTATCCTGAAAATAGTTGAACAAAAAACGCCAGGAAATCTATATGAATTGTCAGCAACTTGGATTGAATAAAGAGAAGAATACACCAGAATGGCAGGATTTTAAGATAATAATAAAAGGAGGATATTATGATATTAGAACCGCTTTATGCAGAAAACATTATAGTAGCCGTCATATATAAAAATGAGTTTAGATGGTATGTAACAGATAAAGAACTATGGTTTTTAGATTATAATAAATTAGATAATGCATATAAAAATTTAGGTGTAAGCATTGAAGATAATGATGAAACGGAAGAAAGAAATGGAATAAAAGTATTAGATCATGAAAATGTAGAAGTATTTTTAGTAAGGATTAATCAATATAAAACAACTAAAGAAGAATTAAATTATTTACTACTTAAAAATATTAAAAGGAAGAATGCAGGAGAAGATCTATTAGATTATAGTCCAGTCTTATTAATTAACTTTGATAATAAAATACTATATTCAATGTTTCCAGAACCGGCCTCATATGAAAACTATGTACCAAAAGATTGGAGTGGTACATATGAAGATTTCACTGAATTCATACCTACATCAGAGAAATATTGGATAGATAAGTTTAATAATAATCTACTTTTACTATAATTTAAGTAAGACAAGAGTAATGATAGTATAAGAATTTATTACCTTAATAGAGCTTATGAGATTAATAGAGAAGTAAATAGTGTCACTAAGGCCAGAAATAAAGGAGTAAAATAGTCATGAAATATCCATATAGTTTTGAAGTACTTAACAGTAGTGATTTAGTTATGAGACTTCCTCAAGAAATTAAACTTGTTGAAACTTTTTTAGGAATTGAAGTTGCAGCTTTTGGAGATTGGATTTTAGAAGAAATACATAGTGTTTTAAACGGAGAAAAAAATTATGTAGTAGTGAATGGCAACATTTGCGGTTTAGAAATCCGGAACGACACAACTACTGTGTTAGACAATTTAGCCGAAGATGGGAAAGGAGAATATTGTGAGATTGAAACAATGGAATTGGTAGAATTGATTCATATTTGGTTAAATAAACGAAAAGAATATAAAAAAGATAAAAAATAAAGGAGTGTATTAATTTAAATAGATGGCCTCTTCATGTGAAGCCGACTTTATTTTATTCATATACATTTTAATCACAAGGCGTATTAATATATGTTCCAAACTTTACGCGTAGGGTTTCCTACGCTATTTATTTTGCTCATTGAGGTCAATCTTTCCTGTCCTTCCCCTCTTCTACTTTTACCGATGATACTATTCTATATCAAAACGTATTTCACATAAAACGAGAAATCATTATTTACCATATTGCCCTTAGTTACGGAAACAATTATACTAGATGTAATCAGAATAAATAATCTGAATATTCTTAGAATTAAAGATGAAATCTTTACTTCCCGCAATTAGATGGATACATACTATTTCCCACTAAATAGATTAGCAAACGATAATAAAATTAGGAGGATTACGATGCACCAGCTTGATTCATTACATCCCATTATAGAAAAAATAATTAACAATATTGAAAAGTTAATGGTCGGAAAACGAAAAGAAACGATCTTAGCTTTGACAGCGCTCTTAGCTGAAGGTCATGTACTATTAGAAGATGTGCCTGGCGTTGGGAAGACAATGTTAGTACGTGCACTTTCTAAATCAATTGATGCTGATTACAAGCGCATTCAATTTACACCTGATTTACTGCCGTCAGATGTTACAGGTGTTTCTATTTACAATCCGAAAGAGCTCCAATTCGAGTTCAAGCCTGGACCAATCATGGGGAATTTTATACTTGCTGATGAAATTAATCGTACATCTCCCAAAACACAATCTGCCTTACTTGAAAGTATGGAAGAAGGCAATATTACAATAGATGGCATGACAAGACCGTTACCAAAACCGTTCTTTGTAATGGCTACACAAAATCCGGTCGAATATGAGGGAACATATCCTTTACCAGAAGCACAGCTCGATCGTTTCTTGTTGAAACTAGGAATGGGATATCCTACACCAGAAGAAGAATTTGAAATTTTAAATCGGATGGAAAAAACGAATCCTCTCTCCCATTTACAAGCTATTACAACAATAGAAGAATTACTTTATTTACAACAATGCGTACGGGAAATAAGCATGGACAAAGCAATCAAGCATTACATTGTAAAGCTTGTTAGTCAGACTCGTTCTTATAGTTCTATACAACTAGGTGCAAGTCCGCGTGGCTCGATTGCTTTAATGAAAGCTTCACAAGCTTATGCATTCATCCATGGCAGAAATTATGTTATTCCAGACGATGTTAAATTTTTAGCTCCTTACGTGTTAGCGCACAGACTCATTCTAAAAATGGAAGCAAAATTTGAAGGAATTACAGGAGAACAAATTATCGCAAAAATCGTTGCGCGAACTACCGTGCCGACTCAAAGGAAGATGAACCTTTGATGAAACGAATACTACGATCAATCTATCATTTTACTAAGTTATTACTCATTCCTTTATGTCTAGTCCTAACATTTGTATACGCTATGCTTCAAGGAGGATTTGTAAGTTGGTTTTTATTTTACAGTATGATTCCTATTGGCCTTTATTCACTATTACTCCCCTTCTATGCTTTGCGGAACGCTGAAGTAAAACGAATAACAAATCAAGACGAATATGCAGCAGGAGAACCTTTTTTAAGCACCATTACAATAAAAAGAAGTTTTCCTTTCCCCTTGCTTTACTTAATTATAGAAGATGAACTACCATCACAATTTACAAATTGTAAACAAACGAAGATGAATAAAGTAATACTCTTTCCAGGATTGAAACGAAATATTTCGTTTCAATATGCAATCGACACAATCCCTAGAGGAGAGCATACTTTTTCAAGCGTACGTGTCAAAACTGGCGATCTATTCGGTATGATGGAGAAAGAAGTAATTTTTTCAGTTCCAGATACATTTTTAGTCTACCCTCAGTATGTAGATATAACGTATCGACAAATGGAAAATCATTTCGAACAAGGAGCACTTTCAGCAAATATAAATTTAGTAAAAGACTCTACCATTTCTGTCGGTGTGAGAGACTATAAACCTGGTGACCGCTTTTCATGGATTGATTGGAAAGCAACTGCACGAACAAACAACATTATGACGAAAGAGTTTGAACAACAGCGCAGCCATAATATTATGATATTTATGGACAGAACCCCATCCCCTCTATTCGAATCAGTCGTCACATTTACTGCCTCTATTGTCAGATCTGTTTTGAAGCAAAATTCACCGGCGTCATTCGTATCTACCGGAAAAGAACGAACTTTTTTCCCTTTAGACAATGGAGATAGTCAGTTACATCAAATCTTTTGTCATTTAGCAAAAGTACAAGCGGACAGTGTATTCCCGCTCTCCCGAAGTGTAGAAATGGAATTAAGAAAAGTTTATGAACCCGTAACAATTATACTCGTGACAAGTGATCTTTCTCCCGATATTCAAAAGGCAGCTGACTATGCTGCTATAAAAAATAGAAAATTAATGGTGTTTGTCGTAAAAGAAAAAGCAAATCAACTATCACATCGCGAACTTAGTATTCTAGAAACTCTACAAAAACGAAAAATATTTGTAAATGTAGTTTATGGAAACCAGTATACAAACGTGTTTTTTGAGGTGAGCAAATGATAACATTACAGACAAAAAAACAATGGGATATGACTAGATTTTTCATGCATGTATGCGCATTTCTACTTTTACTAGAATGGCTAAGCCCCCTTATAGGTATTACAAATGTAGGTAGATTAGATATTTTTGTAATATTTATAGGGATTTGCTTCACTCTCTCTTTTTTTCAAACAAAGTGGCAGATTCCAATAAAGATCATCACGATTTTATTCATCATTCATTTCCTATATTATAAAAATGCTTTTATTAATCCATCTTGGCTAACGAAACTTTTTTATGATATTTCTCGAAATTCTTCCCTGTTATTCCAGGGAAATTTGCTAGATATCTCTCCTGTTTTTCCAACACTTTTATTTTTTTTATCATTTTGGTTTTTGAGTTCTTTCATCTCTTTTTGGATGATTCATAAAAAGCGTGGATTGTTATTTCTTATATTGACTATTATTTATATCACCGCTTTTCATAACTTACATGTATACAATGCAAACCACGCTATTATTCGTACCGTTGTCATCGGCTTTTTTATGCTTAGTCTTATCCACATAGAACGTATAAAAGAGAGTGAACACTTACAAAATTATGCTAGAGAAATCTCAAAATTACTTAAACCTCTTTCAGTATTTATTGTATTGTCAGCAACCATCGCATACTTCGCTCCAAAATTTGGTCCTCAATGGCCAAACCCAATGGATTTTTTACAATTCAACACATCCGAAGCAAGTAAACAGCAAGAAGTTTCTAAAATTGGGTATGGTTTAGATGACTCACGATTAGGTGGCCCTTTTAAAGCAGATCCTACAATTGTTTTTACAGCAGCAACGCAAAACAAACAATATTGGAGAGTAGAAACGAAAGATTTTTATACCGGAAAAGGTTGGGAAGTTTCTGAAAATCAAAAGAAGGTTACTTTTAAAAATAAAAACGACGTCGTGAGTTGGTACGAACAAAATACAAAAACAGAGACAACTAAGGCAACAATCACCATGCGAAAAAGGTATCCTCACCTTACCTATCCAGCAGGATTAATATCAGTTGAGGCTTCTTCTGATATATCATACAGCGTTGACACATTTTCAGAAAAAATCTATACGATGGACGGAGACTCTTCCACTACTTTACATTCCTATAAAGTAACATATGAGGTCCCGGAGTTTTCCATAGAAAACTTGAAAGCTGTAAAAACGAATGAAGGTCAAGAATCAAATCCTTATTTCATGACAAAGTACACGCAACTTCCTGAATCATTACCACAGCGAGTAAGAGACTTAGCTAGTAGTCTAACAAAGGATAAAGACACCCGATACGATAAAGTATTAGCTATTGAAAACTATTTCACCGACCATTCTTTTATATATGAAACAACGAATGTCTCATTCCCTGCCCAAAACCAAGATTATGTAGATCAATTCCTTTTCGATACAAAAAGTGGCTACTGTAATAATTTCTCAACATCTATGATCGTGTTACTTCGTTCTGCTGGAATTCCCGCTCGCTGGGTAAAAGGTTATACAGAAGGAACTCTTGATAATACGCTTGTGGGTGCTGAAGGTGAGGATGTTTATAAAATCGCGAACGATAACGCACACTCTTGGGTCGAAGTATACTTCCCTGGATACGGATGGATTCCATTTGAACCGACAAAAGGATTTACGAATCCCTATAATTTTATAAATAATACTCCTGCTCCTACTTTACAAAATAAAGAAGTATATAATTTTAATAACGAACCAATACAACAACGAAACAATGAAGCAAAGCTCAAAAGTTTAATAGAAGATACAGAAAAAGCTTCTACTAAAAAGATTCCAAATTCTAAAAATGGATTTTCTTGGTGGTACGTATTCCTCTCTACAATACCGATTAGTATTATAGGATACATTCTATTCATCACTAGAATGAAATGGATTACGTTTTTTATCATTCATTTCTATAAATATCGAAAAGATGATGCCGTTTATACAAAAGCTTACGATTCTCTCCTAAAACAATTTGCGCGAATTGGTATACGACGAGACGAGAGTCAAACATTCCGAGAATATGCTCTCCATGTTGATACACTTTACAACTCGGCCGATATGCAACAACTTACTTTCAGTTATGAGAATGCTATGTATCAAAAAGGACAAGCCGCAGCAGAATGGAAAAAATCCGTACACTTATGGGAAGTGCTTATAAAAAAAGCTGCTTCTCCACCTAAATCAAATGACTTCCATTCAGCGATTTAATATTGACAATGTGAATGTAAATAAAATGCCTCAAAGAACAAAATAGTTCTTTGAGGCATTTTTTAATAAAGTGAAACTCCTAGTTATTCGCCAAGTACCTTCTCAATCTCAACCTCTAAATCCACCGGCTTCGTTTGCGGTGCAAAACGCCCTACTACTTTTCCGTCTTTTCCAATTAGAAATTTTGTAAAGTTCCATTTTACTGCTTTCATACCGAGTAAACCTGGTGCTTGTTCTGTCATGTATGTATACAGAGGATGAGCCTTATCGCCTTTCACATCAATCTTTGCAAACATCGGGAAGTTTACACCGTAGTTTAACTCACAAAAACTAGTAATATCTGCTTCTGTACCTGGTTCTTGTCCTCCGAATTGGTTACATGGGAAACCGAGTATTTCTAGCCCTTGTTCTTTATATTTATCATATACTTCTTGTAATCCTTTATATTGCGGTGTAAACCCGCATTTACTAGCTACATTTACAATAAGAAGTACTTTTCCCTCGTAATCTTTTAACGATTTTTCTTCACCTGTTATTGTTTTAGCTGAAAAATCATAAACTGTCATTGTCTTTGCCCCTCTCTTCACTATCATTCTATGTTTATACTATACTACATTCGTGAATTTACAGCTCTTATTACGTATTTTCTCCCCACGATTGTAAACGCTTTATTTCTGTTCGAAAATTCGACACAAATTACTAGACTTTTATGTTGGAAAGTTTTACAATTGAATTGTGAACAAAATGTGACAGTTTATATTCCATTATAAAAGAAAAGGATGGTGTTCATTATGAAAACTGCACAACATGAAACGATTTCAAATCGCGAGTTTTATTTCGTACTATATATGATGTTATTGTATGTGATTGGCTGGGTAATCGATGTAAATGGTTTATTTTTAAGCTCCTACTTTAATTTAGCGGGAGAGATTATGCTTCCATTAGTTGGCGGCATTGTTGGACTATTCGTTATGTCTATTAATAAACAACAAAGAAAATAAGAACATTACAAAAAGGCAGAAGACGAAACTTTCGTTTTCTGCCTTTTTGTATTTTTAGCGTATAATAGTTACATACCGTATATAAGGAGTGGTAAAGATGAAAAAAGTAGAACAATTATCTTCTCACCTATATCTGATTGATGATTTTGATTTACAACATAATGAACGAACTGGTACGTACGTTTTATTAGGTGATGATATTACTTTAATTGAAACTTGTGCAGCCCCTTCTCTTCCGTATATTTTAGACGGCTTACAACAATTACATATTGATTTAAACGAAGTTAAAAACATTATCGTTACACATGTTCATTTAGATCACGCCGGTGCTGCTGGTTTAATGGTGGAAAAATGCCCAAATGCTACTTTATATGTGCATTCTCGCGGTGCTCGTCATATGATTGACCCAACAAAACTCATTTTAGGTGCAAAAGCTGTGTACAAAGAAGATTTCGATAAACTTTTTGATCCAATTCTTCCAATTGAAGAAGAACGTGTTCATATTGTACAACATGGTGATACGTTACAAATTGCAGAAGACCGCATCCTTACATTTTATGATACACCGGGACATGCAAAGCACCATATTAGCATTCACGATTCATTAACAAACGGTATTTTTACTGGCGATACAATCGGCATTTATTATAGAGAACTCGCAGACGTCGGTGTAGAACTATATTTACCATCAACATCCCCTTCACAATTCCAACCCGATGCGATGATTGCTTCTAAAAATCACATTCAAAGTATGAATGTAGATACTATTTATTTCGGTCATTACGGTGCATCATCCAATGTTACAGAAGTATATAACCAATTGGAACATTGGCTACCTATTTTCGTTCATACTGGAAAAGAGGTCTTTGAAAAATATTATGATTTCGATGAGGCTACTAAAGCTTTGCAAACTGTATTAATGGATAAGGTCTCTTCTCACCTTACAAAGTTAAACGTTCCATCAGATCATTCCGTTTATAACATTTTACATCTAGATATAGAAATTAGTGCGATGGGCATTATAGATTATTTCACGAAGCAAGAAAAAGCAAACACCACTATTAAATAGCCGTAAAAGAAGAGATATACAACAGTAGTTATTGTATATCTCTTCTTTTTTTGAATATATTTTGAGTAAAGGATGGTGGAATATAATGCAAAAAGTGATGCTATACCTCTGCTTTACATTATTTATCGTCTTATTATTATTTGTCGGAGTGAAAATTCAATTTTATTTAGATACAGACGCACAAGTAAACTTTAACGTTTATCCAAGATTATTCTACTTTACACTCTTCCCTCTTATAGTCGGCATTTTATTACGATTCCTTCAATCTATTAATCGTGAAACAAGTAAACAAAACTGGCGCTTTCAACCGGATAAATTTATCACCATTACTGTGCCTACACTATTCATTTCCTTTTCTCCAGCTCTACTCTTTTCACCGCTTGGTGCGTACTTACCTTATTTAGCTAATATTATTCTTATCAATACAACTTTTGTTACGATAATTAGCTTAATAGCTGGTTATTCACTGTTAGATTCCTTTATACAAAAAGACATTGCAAACATGAAAAAATATAATTGATAACCAATACTTAAATGTCATTGGTTTCGGCGGTTTATTTATAAATGCAATATTACTTGTAATAGTCGCTACACATGAAAAAAGGAAATTTATGTTAAACTAAAAGGAATCACGTACTAAATCAAATTACATTTCAATCAAGGGAGAATTATTATGTATAGATTTTTTGGATTCTCGTGTCTAATGTTTCTCGCAAGCATATTTTCTTTCTTTATTCTAAGAGGGCCTAATGCAAATTTAACTTTAATTATTTCGATACTGGGTATTCTCTCATTACTCGGCATTATTTTTGCGATAGCTTCAAAGAATTGGTTATTCGGAATAGTTGGTACAGCATTAAATGGAATAATACTAGTAGTTGCATATTTCCTATTGCTAGCAAAAGGCATAGGTGGTTAATATATTTACGTTTCAATAAGAAAAGCTCAGAGCTTAGACTCTGAGCTTTTTTTACTTATCTCACCTTTTCGTCTACATACTCCATAATCTGCTCTGCTTTCATAAATCTTTCTTTATATGCCTCAGGTACTTCTTCTAGTTTTATTGCACCGGTTGATTTTGTCTTCACTCGTACGATTTCATGTGTCATTAAAGCTTCCATATAGCGATCAAACTCTTCTTGCGTTAATACTTCTCTACTTGATTTATGACCATTTAATTTATCAAAGTATGGTTGAAGGCCCATACTTACCTTTTTCATTTCTTCTCTTTTTGCTGGCGATAATGCATCATAATCAATATTGCCGTTCGAATCTCCGTACGCAAGCTTTGCATTTGTTAATTTCTTTAGTTCTTTTGTAAACATTTCATATTCTTTTGTACCCATTTCATCTTTCGCTTGTGATAACTTTGCACTAAAACGCATGTACGCCTCTAATGTCATCGTTCCAGCGTGTTTTTTTAGGTTTTCAAAAGACCCGTATATACCATCTGCCATAATAGATTGATACGCAAAACCAGTCGTCGGAATTAAAAAAGCCGCCGCAAGTACTCCTGCGATAAGGCGTTTCCTCCTCTTACGCCCCCCTTGATTCATTTTTATTTGAACGATTACTTTTCCTTTTAACTCCGGTGGGGCAACAATCCCCTTCGCTTCTTCTCGTATAGATTCTCGAACTCTACAATCTAAACTCATTTCACATTCCCTACCTCTCCTAAAAAGATTTCTTCTACTTGCTCTTTTTGACGTAGTTTCTTTAATGCTGCGTGAATTCTAGATTTCACAGTACCAATTGGAATATGTAATATTTGTGCTACTTCTTCTTGAGAGTAATCATGTAAGTATCTTAAAATAATAACTTGTTTCAATTTATACGGTAATTTATGAATAAGTTCGATTAATTTTTGGTTTGATATTTTACTTATAAGATCGTTAGAAAAATCAATTTGTACCGGTTTTCTTTGCTCTTCTGCTTTTTTTATAATTCGTAGTCGCATCCACCTCTTTCTTCTATAAGAGTGAATTTGTTTAATTGCAAGTCCAATTAGCCAAGGACGAAATGGCTTCTCGCTATCATACTTACGAAGCGATTCATATAGCTGTATGTATATTTCTTGAACGACATCATCTACATCCGTTTTATCATCTATTAAAAAATGTGCCGTCTTATATACTTCGTGAATCGTTACATCATATAATTCGCTATACGCTTCTTTATTTCCTGATAAAGTTAATTGGATCAAATCTGTATACACTGTTTCATCCTTCATATACCACCCCTCCTTTGTCTTACACTTTATATTGGCAAGTAATCTATATTTCGTTCGATTTTTTCAAAAGTTTTTTATATAAATTAATATAATGATTCAATGCGTTCATAAGCTTCACTTATAACCTTGCATAACAATTATATAATTTTCTAATTTCTAATGAAGACTTAAAATGATTTATATAGTCAAATTTAGGGGGATATATGATGAAAGCTATCGTTGTAACGTCGTTCGGTAGTCCTGAAGTGATGAAATATACAGATGTGGATATTCCAGCTATTTCAAAAGATCAAGTTTTAATTCGTGTTGTTGCTACAAGTGTTAATTTTGCTGACATTAAATCACGTTATGGCAAAAAAGGAAATAAAGCACTACCTTTTATTCCAGGGATAGATGCCGCTGGTATTGTAGAACGTGTCGGCTCTCATGTGAAAAATATTCACCCTGGCCAACGTGTCATTGCTTTTCCTCAAAATGGATCTTACGCAGAATACGTTGTTGCAAATGAAAACCTTACTTTTGTTTTACCTGATGAAGTCGATTTTCAAACTGCAGCTGCTTGTCCGATTGTATCTTTTACAAGCTATAATTTACTCGCAAATGTTGCAAGGCTTCAACAAGGCGAATCAGTACTCATTCATGCGGCTGCTGGCGGAATTGGCACTACTGCTATTCAACTTGCAAAACTATTAGGGGCGGGAAAAGTTATCGGTACTGTCGGAAGTGAAGCAAAAAAAGAAATTGCTTTAGATGCTGGGGCTGATTATGTATTTTGTCATCAGGATGAAGATTTTGTAGAGAAAGTCAATGAGCTAACATATGGAGAAGGAGTGAATATCATTTTGGACTCTATTTCTGGAACGGTTTCGGAAAGAAGTTTAAAATGTCTTGCTTATTACGGCCGCCTCATTCATTTCGGTAATGCAAGTGGTGAAATTGGCAATTTCCAAACGAAAGATTTACATGCAAGTTGCCGCTCTATACTCGGTTTTAGCTTTGGAACTACACGAAAAAAACGTCCTGAACTACTCCAAGAAACTGCAAATGAAGTTTTCCGTTATTTGCGTAACGGACGTTTGCAAATCAAGGCTACGAAATCTTTTCCACTTCAAGATGCAGGGAAAGCACATGAATGGGTCGAAAGTAGAAAAAGTACAGGGAAAGTCATACTAACTGTCCAGTCCTCTTCCTGAAATGAATACTTGAAATCGAGGTGTCATTTATGGGATCACGAATTATGCATGCTATTATTGCTAACAGGATTGCCGAGAAATTATGTATTCAAGATAAAACTTCTTTCATACTTGGAGGTGTAGCCCCTGATGCAGTTCATTCAGCAGAAAAAAAAGGAACTTCACATTTTTACGCAGGCACGACGAAAAACTATACGCGAAGGATAGTTTTCAATTCTTTTTTTCAAAAATATAAAGTTCATATGAATTCCCCTTTTCTCTTAGGCTATTACACCCATCTCATTGCCGATGATAATTGGCTAAGTGGCTTTTTTCTTCCTTGGTTAAAAAATAGAATAGAAAATGATGAAACGATCGCACCTATGTACTATAACGATTTTAAATTGTTAAATGCAAAGTTGCTTCATCATTACGATAAAGAACAACAGCTTTTCTCTCTTCTCAATCAAGAGGCTCACATTGTCGATATTGAAGAGGTTTCTAAAGAAAATGTTTTAGAATTTCGAAAGTATCTTTTTGAAGATATGTTGTATCCGGAGCAACATTTGCATGAAGACTTACAGGTGTTTACGTTTAATCAAATTGTCGGTTATATGGAAACCGCTATTGAAAAAGGAACATTTTTTATTAAACAACTCTCTCATGATAAATTCATTTCAAAGATTTAATCCCCCTCAATATGTTTGAGGGGGATTTTCACATAACAATATTATTATTGGTTCTTTTCCATAACCGCAAAATAATTCCCTTCACTATCAGCAAAGTTAAATACTTTACCAGAAGGCATAGTTACCATTTCGCCAACAGTAACATTTTTATTTGTTAAATTTGTATATAATTGATCAAGATTTTCTGAGAAGAACATTAAAGATGGTGTACCAAGATTCAATTCTGGGCTCATTTTAGAAATCACTTCTTTATTATGTAGTATAATGCTCGTTTCAGCACCGTTAGTCGGAGCGATTTCAATCCATCTCATTCCTTGTTTGTTATCTTCCTCTGCTACTACATGAAACCCTACCTTTTCCGTCCAAAAATTGACTGCCTCATCTTGATTGTTTACATACAGCATAATTTGTCCGACCTTATGAATCATTTCATTTCCCCCTAATGTTTTTTATATTCTAAGTAGGTTTCTACATGTACTATCATTATTCCTTTTGAGTTGGTATGTACTTCTTTGCAAAATTTATCGACTGACTCATCCCATCCAGTTCATCAAAATAATCATTTCTTTCAATCATGTTATATCCTTCGAATCCAATTTTATCTAATACTTTGAAGAATATATCGAAATCTACTTCACCATTCCCTGCTGCGACTTCAATATACTTACTTGAACTATCGCTTTTCACTTTTGTACAATCTTTAATATGAGTTTGTACTATATAATCTTTTAATAGCAATAAACCTTCTACCGGATTTTCATTTACATCACTAATTAAATTTGCTGGGTCAAAATTAACAGCTAGTCCTTTCGAGTTTGCAGTTGCTAAAAATCGTTTTAATACTATTGCTTTTTCAGATCCCGTCTCAATGGCGAAGAATCCTCCAAATCTGAACGCTAAGTCCCCTATTTCATTACAAACACGTAGCATTTTATCATAGTGCTCACTATTTTCATCATCAGGGATTTTCCCAATATGGGCTGTTACTATGTTAGCACCTAACCTTAACCCTTTATCAGTAATATATTTAAAACTCTCTATTGCACATTCAGCTTCCGTTCCTATTATTCCATTTTCTCCGAAGCTAATTGCTAATGACGGGACTTGAATCTCATTAAAAGATAAGTTTTCTTTTAAAGTGTTCCATTGTACCTTTGAAATGTTAGCTAAGTTGAAAGTCGAATTCATAGCATATAATTGAATATATTCTAACCCCCATTCTCTCGCCTTCTTTATTCCTTCGTTTACTTCAATATGTTTCGTATTTAAAAACATTCCTAATTTCCTATCCATATGTGTACCTTCTTTTTATTATTTCGCGTCAGTTTAATATTCGACTTTTTTATGTTATTTCCTCGTATAAACGAAATAAATAAACTACCCTTTTTTCGATACTCCCAGTAGAAGCATATATATGATAGGCACATAAAAAACACTAATACAATTCCCATTATCACTTGATTACAAACAAAAAAGACGTAACTACAAATAGTTACGCCTTCCACATTATTTATCTAGGCTTTTTCTTCCCAGTAAATGCTGGTTTCTTTTTCTTTGGTGCTTTCGGTTTTGTTTCTACAAATGATCCTTTGAACATTTCTTGCTTCGTAAATACGATACCTAGTTTTTTCGCAAATTGTAGTAATTTACGCTCTTCTTGTGGTGTTACAAGAGATACAACAGTTCCTTCTTTCCCCATACGTCCAGTACGTCCAGAGCGGTGAATATATTGGTCTACTGTGTCTGGTAATTCTAAGTGAATTACATGTGTTAAATCGTCAATATCGATACCGCGTGCTGCAATATCAGTAGCAAGTAAAATTTCTAATTTCCCGCCGCGGAATGCACGCATTGTTGCTTCACGCTCTTGTTTACTTGCTTCTGCATGAAGAGCTGCTGCTTTCATTTTACGGAATTTCAATTTCTCAGTAATTTCATCTAAACGGAATGGGTCGTTTAAGAAAGCAACTGCTTTTACATCGCCCATATGCATAATTCTTCTTACATAATCATTTTTCTCACGTCGCTCACAAATGATATACGTATGCTCAACTAAGCTTTTTGACTCTGCACGTGTTACACGTACTAATTGTGGCTCAACTGCTAAATCACGCGCCGCATCTTCTGCTGCTTTTGTCATTGTCGCTGAGAAGAATACTAATTGACGATCACGCATCGTAGATTTAATTACATCTTGCACAGCGCCCATCATCTTTTGTTTTACAATTTGATCAAACTCATCAAATACAATTGTTTTCACTTCATGCATTTTTAGCTTTTTCATACGAATTAATTCTAAAATACGTCCTGGTGAACCGACAATCACTCTTGGGTGTTTCTTTAATTTTTCTACTTGGCGCTTAATATCTGCACCACCAATTAAAGATGCACCTGAAATTTCAGTTCCTGCTGTAAACTTTTGAACCTCTTCATGAATTTGCATGACAAGTTCACGTGTTGGTGCTAAAACAACAACTTGTGGCTGTTTTACTTCAGGATTAATTTTATGTAAAAGGGGTAATAAGTACGCTAATGTTTTTCCTGTTCCAGTTGGAGATTCAGCTATAACGTCTTGTCCTTCTAAAATAGTTGGAATCGCTTGTTTTTGAATTTCAGTTAACTCTTTAAAACCAGCCTTCTCCCAAGCTTGTTGTAAAAATGGTTGCATATCTTTTATCATTTGTTTTTCTCCTTTATCTCTATTTTTGAAGAAAATGTTGTATTGTTCGCACCGTTTCTATCATGTGTGAAATAACAGCTATTAAATCATCAACATGGTCTTCTGTAATCGCTTTTTGAAATAGAACCTCTACCTTATTATGATATGAAATCGCTTGCTTATTATATTCGTATGAAAGTTTTTGCGTAATCATTCTTTCTTTTCCCCATATAGAATGCATGAAAGTTTCAATTTCTTCGCACATTACTTCTGGTTTTTCTATCGGGAATGAAAATGCTAATTTCATTTCACAACCTGGTGTAAATTGTGGTACTTCTAATATTTCACCTGACAAGTTCTTTGCATCTACAGATAGTGAAAATGTTGCTTCTACTAACGGTTCGAATGGTTCTGTTAATTGAAATGAAATATGATATATACGACTTAATGAAGCAAGGTCCATCATATCTTTTCGATCTGTTACAAGAATATCTCCATGTAAATCAAAATCATATACAGCGCCTTCTACGATTACTTTTAAATTATCAAAAGCAGTTGGATCAAACATAATTTCCTCCAAAAAACAGGCGCCTTTCGATGGAAAGGCGCCACTTGATGTATATATAGTTTACAGATAAACGAGATGAATTACAACCTTTTAGAATAAACCTACTGCTTTTCCATCTTCATTTACATCCATTTGTAGTGCTGCTGGTTGTTTCGGAAGGCCTGGCATTGTTAACATTGTTCCTGTTAACGCAACGATAAAGCCTGCACCAATAGATGGTTTTAGCTCACGAATTGTAACGATAAAGTCAGATGGACGACCTAATTTCGTTGCATCGTCAGAAAGAGAGTATTGTGTTTTCGCCATACAAATTGGTAGGTTACTCCAACCTTCGCCTTCATATTGAGCTAATTGCTTACGTGCTTTCGGAGCAAATTCAATGTCTTTTGCGCCATACACTTTTTGAGCAATTGTACGAATTTTCTCTTCTAATGGTAATTCTAATTCATAAAGTGGTGCGTAGTTGTTTTCACCTTTTTCAATTTCTTTTAACACTTTTTCAGCAAGGTCAACTCCGCCTTGGCCACCTTTCTCCCAAACTTCTGTTAAGGATACCGCATAGCCACGCTCATTACACCATTCTTGTAAGTATGCAACTTCTGCATCTGTATCTGTAACGAATTTATTAATTGCAATTACGAAAGGCACACCGAAGCTTTGAATTGTTTCAACGTGCTTCTGTAAGTTCTCCATACCTTTTGCTAATGCATCTACATTTTCTTCTTTTAATTGATCTTTTGCTACGCCACCATGCATTTTAAGCGCACGAATCGTCGCAACAATAACAACTGCTTCTGGTTTAATGCCAGCTGCACGAGCTTTAATATCTAAAAACTTCTCAGCACCTAAATCTGCACCAAATCCAGCTTCTGTAATAACATAATCACCTAATTTTGCTGCCATTGTCGTAGCGATAACACTGTTACAACCGTGAGCGATATTCGCAAATGGTCCGCCATGAATGATAGCTGGTGTATTTTCTAACGTTTGCACTAAGTTTGGCTTTAATGCATCTTTTAATAATAATGTTAACGCACCTTCTACACCTAAATCTTTAACCGTTACAGGTTGATTTGCAAAATTATAAGCAACTACGATGCGTGATAGACGTGCTTTTAAATCTTGAATATCTGTCGCAAGGCAGAATACGGCCATAATTTCAGATGCTACTGTAATATCAAAACCGTCTTCACGTGGTACACCTTGAACCGGTCCACCAAGACCAATTACTACGTTACGAAGGGCACGATCATTTAAGTCAACACAACGTTTCCAAACGATTTTACGCGTATCAATTCCAAGTGTATTTCCTTGTTGGATATGATTATCAATAAACGCGGCTAACGCGTTATTAGCAGTTGTGATCGCATGGATATCTCCAGTAAAATGAAGGTTAATGTCTTCCATTGGTACAACCTGTGAAAAACCACCACCTGCTGCTCCGCCTTTTAGTCCCATCGTTGGTCCAAGAGATGGTTCGCGAAGTGCAATTACTGTTTTCTTACCAATTTTATTAAAAGCTTGACCTAAACCAACTGTTACTGTTGATTTACCTTCTCCAGCTGGAGTTGGGTTAATCGCTGTTACTAAAACAACTTTACCGTCTTTCTCATTCTGTAAGCGCTTAAAAATATCAAGAGATAACTTACCTTTATAATGCCCGTATGGCTCTAATTCATCTTCTAAAATATTTAAATCAGCTGCAATTTCTTGAATCTTTTTCATACTCGCTTCTTGTGCGATTTCAATATCGGATTTAACTGTTGTAGTAGTTGTCATATACCCTAGTCCCCCTTTAATTGGTTCTGATGATATTGTATCAGTTTTTTGTATTTTCTGCACTTATTTACCTCCTAAAAATTCTTTCATTTCTTTATACGTTTTTTAACATAAATACCCATAAGAATGTTAACGATTGTTGTAACTCTATAGGAAGTTGACCTAAAATCTTCTCATTTACTCCGCGCTTATATACACCGATTCCATCTACAACTTCAAAACCTTGTTCTTTCGCTAACTGTTCAAATTCCCAAGGCATCATCGTATTACATACAACGTCTTTGCCGTATAAACGAGGATAACTGTTCTCGCGCGGCTTTGCTGTTGGTCCTAAAATTGCAATACATGCATATCCATCTCTTTGTAAAACACGCTTAATCTCATTTAATGCTCGTAATGGCTCCTCGGTCCATTCTAAAGAATTAATTGCCATAATTGCTTCAAATTGTTCATTTTCAAATGGTAAGGAAGAAAGATCTCCTTTTATAAAAGATAAATTCGGTCCTTCTCCGCGCTCCTTACCTTTTTGAATCATCACTTCCGATAAATCTACACCAACTGCTTTATAGCCTGCGCGACTTAATTTATATGTACCGTACCCATCACCGCAACCAACATCGAGCACCTCGGCTTCTTTCTTCACATATTGTTCAAAAAACGGAATAATTGTACTCCTACTCCCGCTGTCCCACATCTCTTGACTATTTTGATTCCAAAACTCTGCACTACTATCCCATTTCTTTTCTGCTGATTCATGCCAATTAAATTTCGTCATACATTCCCCTACCTTCACGCTTTATCACTCATTTCATTCTACATCATTTTCCAAAATTCCTGTTTTATCTTCATTAGGAAATGTACATGCTAATGAAGGAATCTTTATTCTCCAATTTTTGCTTAACTTGGGTTTAACTCATACTCATGTTCTTCTCTTTATGAAAGATACTATAGGTACACCCAATTGAAAGAGAGGGATGTACATGCGAAGAAAGAGAAATCATCATTTTAAAAGTGGTGAAAAAAACGAAGAGTATGCAGCTGAAATATCACCAGCTGGCCTTCCAATTAGACATAAGCGTAAAGAAATTGCAAATGAAATAGAAGGTACAAACACCGGTGCAATGATAGGCTATGTCGCTTTATTTCTTTCGCTTTTCTCCATTGCATTTTATCCGGTTACACTTGGTTCGCTTGCGATTTTAGTTGGCTTATTAGCTGTCAATTTCGGAGCAAGAACACTTGGATATACAGCAATTGGTTTTGGTAGTTTTTCTGTTTTATTTACTTTACTTTATCCGCTTGCTTTGTCAGCGTTTTAAAAAAACACACCAAGTTATACTTGGTGTGTTCATTCGTGATACAACATAATATGACCGCATCCACAACAATGCTTCGCTGTAATTTCTTGAAACACTGGATAATTTTCTTCATCCCGATGCTCAATAAACACCTTTTCAAATCGATACATATTTGGTGCATACGCCCAATCTTGTTTTGTACGTGCGTATAATGTAGAAGAGAAAAACTCCTCACCGCCACAAACAATACATTCCTTCTTCATCAATACCCCTCCTATGCTTGTCTTACTTCATCTATATGAACATAAGCATAAGAAAAAGACCTTCTATTACTAGAAAGTCTTCTCTGAAACAAAAAGAAATGTACCAAACATTCCTACTCCGCTATATTCTTTCGTAACGCCAGCTTCTGTTTTAAATGTTTGCTTTACAGTCATAAAGAATACACCATTTCGTGCATCTGTACTTTCAAATTTTAGTTTTTCTTTTTTACCATCTACATTTTGTGTGCATTCAAAACTACTCTCATCACATTTCAATGCATACTTATCTTCTAGATACAATTTAAAATCTGATTCTTTCGGACAAGTGATAAGTAAAATTACCACAAGAATAATACTTACAATACCCACAATTGTATAATACTTCTTCATTTGTACTCCTTTCAAAAGACAAGAAAACTTGACTGCATGCGCCAAGTTTTCTTAGTCCACAACCCATTGCCACTCTTGTTCTTTCTTATCAAAAATGAGCCACCCTGTCTCTGTTGCTTCTTCTTTTAATTCATCGATATTATCTAGCACCTCATCCGTACTTTCATACGAACCAACTACATATACCGGAATTTCAAGACCCCTTCTTGACTCAATTTTCCCTGCCAGATCAATATAAAGACCATCTTCCATTAATGGAAGAAGCCCCATAATCACTTCTTTTGAAATTGCTGGGAAAATTTTTGATTTTTGGAAGAAAGAAAAACGTTTCTTACCGAAAGCACCGAGTTTATAAGGAATAACTTTACTTAACATCCCTACAAAGTCTGCAATTCTACGATAATACACTTTGTTGTACCATCCGTCATCATGTGAAAAATAAACAAATCTATTTTTCAATAACGGAAAGAACGTTCTTGCAAGTGGTTCTTTTTTGTGAGCCAAATATAAAAGCTCTGCAATTTCTTTTGGCTCTAGTTCATCTAAATCGCTTGCATCATCAAAATCTACCCAACAAAATTCATCAAATTCATCAATCTCTGCTTGAATTAACTTATGTATATTTTCTTCCTCAACATATTCAAATAAAGTATGATAATGAAAATCTGTCCATTCAAAGTTATGCTTTAAAAGCAACACTTGATGAAGCGGTGAAGGGATGTTACTTGCAAACTCTTTAAACGTAATTCCTGATGTAATAAAACAATGACCTCGACGATTACCATTAATATATATCATATTCTTTACTTGGTCAGATCCTCCAGACAAAGCACCTAGCCACCTTCGTTTTATATGTTTCAATTCTATAGCATATTTTAACATGAAAAATTTTAGAAACATAGAAAAAACTTCAAAAACTATTTACAATTTCATGTGTTTTATTACATAGTGATTACAAGAAAAAACACCTGCTCGTGAGCAGGCGTTTTTAAAGGATTTCATCTGGGTTTTGAGGATGATGATTTCCCTCTTTCTTTTCATCTTTTTGGAACATCGATTGAATTTTATCAATTGTTTGTGGAGCTAATTCAATCATTTTTTCCGCTAAATGTGTCGCATTTTGTAGATGCAGAATATTTACTCCATCTTTATTCACCACAAGAAATGCTACTGGTGTAATAGAAACACCACCCGCGCTACCGCCACCAAATGCAGGGTTACCGTTCGCTCTTTGTCCATCATTCGTTTGGAAATCAGAACCTCCTGCTCCAAAACCGAACGCTACTTTAGAAACCGTTAACACTACACCACCGTCAGCCGTCTGAACAGGCTCTCCAACAATCGTATTTACATCGACCATTTCTTTTAAATTTTCCATTGCTGCTTTCATTAACCCTTGAATTGGATGATCCACCGTTCATAACCTCCTTTGTCATATCTTTCCTAGTTTTTCCGAAAGTTTGTGAACTAAACATAAAATTTTATATTGCTTTCAAAAAACTCAAGTTGTAAAATTCAGAAAAATAAAAAATATTCCATTTTATGATGATACGAAAATTAAGAAAGATCATGAACAAGTATCCGCTTACCCAAAAGAAGAAGCAGCCCATAACTGATTTATTATTGGAGATATAGAGTCTTTCGGTTATGAAACAGACTTTCAAGATCTGTGGGGAGTATTTCAAGAGAATGGAACATTAAAATCAATTTTACTCGGCTTCCATGATTCATTTATACCATGTAGTAAAGAAGAATTTGTTACCTCTCATTATGAAGCACTTCTTTCCGCATATAAGCTGATAAAACTCTCTGGAAAGTCAACTATTGTTGAACGATTTAAAACTGTTTCAAATATACAGCTCGGTGCTAAAAATGAAATATATTTTATAAATGTCTAGATGCCGACAACTTACCTAGTACGCCTGGCCAAGAAACAATTAAACTTGCCACACTAGATGTTGTAGAGCGAATTATACAATTGCGAAGTAACATCATTGAATTTCCTACAAGATCAAACTGCTGAGGAATACACACTATTAGGGGAGCGCCAGTATATTGGAAAAATCCACGTTAAGAGCATGCAAAATTTCATACAGGTTTTTGGCTAATTCAGTAACATACGAGAACCCTAAAACCTACGCTAGGATAGGGATACATATAAAGTTGCATAAAATTATATAAAAAGAAAAAGGCAGATTCCTTTTGAGGGTAGGTAGGATTTCTCCATGTGCTTGCTACCAATCAGGAGACATTATGTTAATTGAGGATGAACACAATATATAATAAAAATCCCTCGTTTTTTCTTCTTATCACATGATAAGATGATTATAAGCGATAAATTTCAAAATCATTAGAAAATACAAAAGGATTGATTACATGAAAAAAGGATTAGGATTACTTGTAACTATAATGATTGAAGCTGGAATTGTATATAAATCATCTAAGATCTTAAAATGGAGTTTTGTTGATTTAACTTTCTTCGCTGGAATATGTTTTGTCATTATTACATATTACTTTAGCAGTAAAGGCGGATTTTCTAGCAACAGTGTTCGCCTTCAAGCTCAAGCTAGATTGGGTATTAAAGTAGAGGAAGAAAGATTTGAATTAAGTGTAAATCCTATTTTAATAGGATCTATTGTATATACAGTATTATCTTTAATACTTGTAGTAATAAGTTATTGGGGTTACTTTATCAAATAATTTCACTTCCAATAACGAGAATTATGTAAATGAGCTGTCCAAACGGATGGCTTATTTTATAACAATCCAACTGCTGGACGAATTTATAAACGATTCGGGTTTAAAGGTATTTGGATGTAAACGATGTATCGATAATTAAAAGCCGATTTAAAATCGGCTTTTATACATATTGTGCTATTCCAGCTTCAAAAGCTTTCTTATCATTATTTAGTACGCCAAATAATGCTTCTTGAAGTGCAAATGTACTCTTATAAAAATACATTCGCTCCTTTACTGCTTCTAAATTAGGATAATAGGCTTCAAATAGTTGTAAAAACTCTTCTCCATAACTAGCTAATATGCCAGCAAAATCATAAGCTGGATCTCCAATGCTCGCCCCACCAAAATCTATGACCCCTGAAATATTCTTTTTTGTTGCACTATATAAAATGTTTGTCATGCCAAAGTCCCCATGAACAAGACTAGGAGTAAAGTTAAAATGACTACTTTCATTTAAATATAACTCAAACGATGTTGAGACCTCTTTTCTCGCTACATTTCTCATGAATGGATAAACATGTTCTTTTAATTGGCTATATAAACTATTTATTTCTGAATACATATCAGTACTATCACATTGCATAATACCTTCGAATGTAGATAACGGAATTTCATGCAACTCTTTTAAAAATCTCGCCAATGTGTACGCAAGTTTCTGTAATTGCTTTTCATCATTTATTTCTGTAAAAACATTTTCCCAAAACGGGTCTCCTTCAATCATCTCATAACCTGCAAATACTTTCCCTGGTACTTCATTTTGAAACCCTTGATAACTTGGATTGGGAATTTGAAGCGTAATGAAGGGTCTTATTTTCTCTAGTAACTGTGTTTCTGTTCGAAGTTTCTGAATACCTTTTTCATATTTCGGAAACCGGAATACTATATTATCATTTACAATTAACACATCATTATTTTGACCTATTTCATTTATATAAACAGAATTTATTTGCAATTCAGGATACAACCTTTGTAAATACGCAACATACTCATTTTCTTTTCTCATTCTTTCTCTTCTCCCGTTCAAACTATTATTCTCACTTCAAAGTCATAATGACCTGCCTTTCAACAAAACCAAACTCTTCGTACAGCTCTTTCGCAAAATTTCCAGCAAATACATTCAAACGAATTTCTGAATAATTCTTTTGTAATTCCTTAATACCAGCCTCCATTAACTTTCTTGACAATCCTTTCCCGCGGTACTCTGGAAAAACATATAATTCGTATATAAACCCTAGTTTTTCATGAGAAAAATAGTCCGTATTTTCCCCTATTAATATCCAACCCATTACAACGTTTTCTTCTTTAACGACTAAATAATACGCTCCCTTTTCTACAATCGGCCTTGTAATTTCAATCGCTTTCTCTGTATTTAAACGACAATTTCCCCTCGTACCTTCAAAAAGCGATTGAGCTGCATATTGTATTATTTCGTCCGTTTCTTCCCGATTTGCCTTTTCTATCATTTTTCACAACTCTCCTCTTTAATAGGCATTAATATCGCTCGTTCAAGATCCTCCGCTTCCATAACAATTGCCATTAATCCATGTTCTGTACTTGTCTCATGAAGCTCCCCCTTCTCCCAAAACACAGCTTGTCCCGCTTCCACCTTTACTTTTTCTTTATCTTCTCCGCATACATATCCTTCTCCGTCCACAATAAGAAGCAGTTGCGATACAACTGCTTCATGATATCCAATTATTCCATTCTCTCGTAAATGCATAGCACCAATATGTACATTTCCTTTTTGGTTTAATATTTTCGACATTATGAAATTAGATTGAAAGGCTGCTATGTGTTTTCCTACTTTTTCACTAAAATCAAATATCTTCATTTCTAGTCCTCCTTATATGTATAAAACCATCCTTACTGTCTGCATCATATGTCCTTCAAAATCTTCTTCAAATTCCTCTAATTGTGCAAAACCTTTCGCTTCATAAAAACGTTTTCCTTTTTCATTCGCTGCTTCTACATGAATGTATAGTTTCCGAATTCCTTTTAATACTGTTAACCCTTTTTGTAATAAAGCACTTCCTATCCCTTTCCCTTGTTGCTCTGGTAACAAATAAATTGCTCCTAATTCTGCTTCGTTTTGCAGTCTAACAGGTGAAAAATTTGCAAAGCCAATGACTTCTCCCTCTTCTTCTGCAACGAATAAATGTGTATTCTCAAGACGATATTTCATTTTTTCATCAGAATAAGCCTCGTCTAAAAAACTGTCTTGAATCTCTCTCGGAATAATGCCTTCGTATGTATCATGCCAAGCTATTTTCGCTACTGATTGTACAGCATGAATATCTTCCTGCTTCATTTCTCTAATTACATATGTCATCTCGATGTCTCCATTCTCTTTAAATTATATTCTGCTAATATACGAGAAGAAATGGCAGAACCATTTTCATAATTCACCTTTATTAATTTTAATTTCTCAATTGAAGCTGTTGCAAAATCAAATTTTTCATAAATATATTCCATTACGCTTAAAAACTGATTTGTATGTAATCTATTTGCAATCGTACAATGCGGAACCCACTTTCCCGGTACGTAATATGAATTTTGGTTGTCATGAAAATTGTTAAAATAATCATGATAAGAATGATGAAATTTTAACAATGCATCAGTAACAGTCGGTGCTAAAAAGACTGTTCCGTTAGTAGGAAAAACTCCAACAGAAGGAAAAGTTACTGGGTCCGTATTTTCTTGCATAACTACAAACTCCCCTAATTTCTCCTTATACAAATGAACATTTAACTCATTATAATCAGCTAACGTAATATGAGGTTCTGCTCCGGCTAATTGATTTGTGCCAATGATATTTGTTAATTCATTTTGCAATTCTGTAATTTTATTAGTAAATACACGATCAAATGTAGCAATAATAGCGTACATATCCCTTCACCCCTTTACACATAGCGCTTCCCATTCTTCACGAATCATTCCCATTCGAATAGAGTCATAGTACGTTCCGTTATAATAACGGCATTTTCGCATTCTACCTTCTAAGCTCATTCCTATTTTCTCCGCCACTTTCATCATTCGTTCATTGCCAGACCAAGTCGTGAGCCCTACTCTACCAATCTCCATCTTTTCAAATAGTAAATCCCGATATAACGTTAACGCTTCTGTACCGTAGCCGCCATTCCAGTAAGCCGGATTATAAATGACAATTCCCATCTCCAACCAACGCGTCGGTTTATACTCCCAATAAAATCCGACCGTCCCTATAACTTGACCGTTATTTTCTATAATTAAATTGGATAGCGGTTCTTCTTTTAAACGAGTTTGCATCTTTTCCTTATAGGATGAGTATTCTTGCATTGAAAACGGAAAATACGGTGCATCCCATTTTTTCCATTCTGGATTTTCTTCTTTAAACACGAGATTCCATAATGTTTTTATATCTGATTCTTCAATTGTACGAATTGTTACTCTATCCCCTTTTATGATTACGCTTTTCATAATTTCCTCCTACACTCCTCTTTATTTCATATATAATTATAATATTTTTTCTGAAAAATCAAAACAGATATCGTTTATTATATTGTATAATTTTGTTATAAGATACCAATTATTCATGCAGAAAGCTGGTGATTCAATGAATAATCGATTTAGTATTGCTTTATTTCTCACTATTGTTACGACAAATATTATTCTCTATTTCTTCTTACCATTACGTATTGTTACGAAATGGGACTTCAATGGAACACCTACATCAACAATGGATAAAGCTACTTTTGTTATCGTAAATATAATTATATGTTCCTTCGTATTCTTTTTATTTTTAGCTTTATCTAAAGCAGCGAGTAACCAGAAATTTCTCCATTTGATCAGCAACGCAATGTTACTATTCTTATTTTTTGTTGATATTGTCATTGCCCTTATCGCTCTTGGCTTTTCACTTCCTCTTGATCATTTCATATTTTTAGCATTAGGGCTTTTATTTATATTACTAGGTTATTTCAGTTCCAAAATTGATACGACTAAATCAACCGTTTCATTGGAATGGAATGATAAGCACCTTGAAAAAAGAGCTTCAAATATTTGTAGTATTTCAATGATAATAGCAGGTATTTTCCTGTCCGCGCTTCCATTTATTGTTCCTGCTCCGTATAGGGGTTATGCTATACTTGTAATTATTTTAGGAATGACGCTTGTCATTTTACCGAGTACGATTTACTTACTTATGAAAGACAGCAAGCAATCTACTCATTTAAAAAGGTAATAAAAAATAGGAGGTTCTATACCTCCTACTTCAGCTAAACATTTTCTTTTTCATTTTTCTATCTCAACTAAAATACCTTTCTTTATCCAGCCCTCTATTCCATCTCTTTTAACTAAATCATATCCTGAACAGCTTCCATCAATGAGCGAAACAATGTCCCCTTTGCTTACACTTATTTGTGCACAAGAAATATCGGTTTTCACTGTGTACTCACCTGACTCAAGTTGCCTAATGTATTCATTTTTCACAGAAAGTAAGGTATTCGTTTCCTTTTGCTTACATATTGTGTATTCTTGCCCCTTCTCTATCAGCTTTATGTAATAATACGGATAGGTAACCCCGCCCTGCATTTCTGTGTTCGCATTAAAATCTGCAATCACTTCATATTCTGGAAAATAGTCTACATATGTATAAGAAAACATATCTCCTGTTGGTTCCCTCTGAATGATGAATGCGTTTAATTGCCCTGCCTCTTTAATCGCATTTCCCCCATCAATCGCAATCATCTTTTTCTCCTTATCAATAACTGGATTGTTAGACGGTGCTTTATCTGAATAGTTTACAACAGGCCAATGACCGACAACTACATATTTATGTGCTCTATGTGATTTATTGAAAAACTCCGGCATTGCTATCGCATTTTTTCGTTCTGTTTCTTTCCAATCCTCTCTATCTTCAAGGCCAGCATGTACAAAGATATAATCTTCCGTTTCAATCGCTGTTGGTAATTCTGTTAGCCACTTTATTTCTTTTGAGAAATGACCCATCAATATGTTTTTCACTTCACAAATATCACTTTCTTCATGAACGGTAACATTCAATTGTGCTAGCCATTCATTTAAAATTGTATTCTTTCTCGTACATAAATAATTTATTAGCGCAGGATTTTCGTTTACAAGTGCTTCAACTACAACCTCACAATTCCCTTCTATTACATACACATTTGGCTTACTAACTACTAGATCCATCACATAGTTTACGACACCAATACTATTTCTTCCTTTCTCACAAAGATCGCCATTAATAATTAAATAATCTTCATCTTGAAAATTAACTTTATGTAGTAGTTCCTTAAAAAGATCTAATTCTCCATGAATATCAGAAATAATAATGACTCTTACATCATTTGGTATAGATAATTCCTTTATTTTTTCCAAGTATAAACGCCCCTAACCTTCCCCAAATTCAACATTCCCATGTTAATTTCTAATATTCGACAAATTATATGACTAGACCTGTCCCTAACCCAAATCTGAAAAAGAAAATAGGTTCCATATATTTTTACACACGGAACCTACTTAGTATTATAACGCTTTATAAAAAGAATAGCTTACCTTATTAAAGCCCTCTCTCTCATAAAAACGATGTGCATCCATTCTTGGAAACGCAGATGTAAGAACGATAGAACTGCACCCTTTTTCTTTCCCCCATTTTTCTACATACGACAGCAGAACATTACCATACCCTTTTGATCTGTGAGCTTCCGCAGTTACAAGGTCATATACATAAACATGTTTCTCATTATAAAAATTCGTACAAATTGCTACACCAGCTAGACTAACCACTGCTCCCTCTTCATTACGTAGCGAAAATAGTTTATAGTTTTCTTCTTTCATTTTTTGAAATAAACAACTTGCTTCTTCTCTTGGAAGTTTTGTTCGTAATTGCTGTAATACAGGAAATACATCGTGTAAATCCGCTTCTGTTACTACTTCTTTAATATTCATTATGATTCTCTCCTTACTATTTATAAAATTTTCTAAATGTTATATCATCATTATAGAAAGCGACTGCCCTTAGTTTAAGTGACAGTTCTATTCTTTTTTATAAGGCCAGTATAAAAAGGAGCGTCTACAAATGGATCTGACTATCCCATTAATGTTACAAAATAAAACACCTATTTACTTACAAATTTACGAATATATGAAACGAGAAATCTCTCAAGGATCACTACGTGCTGGTACACGCCTTCCTTCTCATAGAAATTTAGCTATGCAACTTAATGTGAGCCGTATTACAGTTGAATCCGCTTATCAACAATTACAAGCTGAAGGGTATGTAGAAAGCAAACCGAAACGCGGGATTTTTGTTGCGGAAGTTGATATTGATGTCATTCAAAAGAAACAGCAAATTGCGTCAAACATTGTTAACATTAAAGAAAGCGAACAATATGATTATGATTGTAGTCAAGGACTTATTGATCAAAAAGCTTTTCCCATAACAAACTGGAAAAGAGCGTTACACGAAACTTTATTTCAGTATGAAAATGAATTATTTGCTAAAGAGGATCCACAAGGTGAGCTCGTTCTACGAGAACATATTTCAAAATATTTATACCATGCTCGCGGGGTACATTCTTCACCTAATCAAATTATTATTGGAGCAGGTACGCAGCCTCTTCTTTGGCTACTCCTTCAACTACTTGGTTCAAAAAAAGAATACGGAATCGAAAATCCTGGATTTCACCGTATACCTGCTATGATTCAAAGTTGTGGCCTTCCTGTTCACCCGATCCCTTTAGACGATAAAGGGATTCATATTTCCGCTTTACGTGAATCCGGTTCCAATGTGGCATATGTCACTCCATCTCACCAGTTTCCACTCGGAATCATTATGCCATTATCTAGAAGACTCGAGTTATTAAAATGGGCGAATGATTGTAAGGGGTATATTATTGAAGATGATTATGATGGAGAATTTCGCTATATTGGAAAACCTATTCCTTCTTTACAGGGGCTAGATTCAAATGAACGTGTTATTTATATGGGAACTTTTTCGAAATCTTTTTTGCCTTCTTTACGAATGGGATATATCGTTTTACCACCTCATCTGCTAAAAACCTATAAAGAACTCGGTGGTATGTATAAACAAACGGTTTCTACCATGCAACAGCTTACCTTTGCTACCTTTATTCAAAGCGGTGATTGGGAACGTCATATTAACCGAAGTCGTATGTTATATAAAAGAAAACATATTTCTTTAATTAAATCTATTACAAACGAAATGGGAAATAACGTGCATATACTCGGTGAACAATCCGGACTTCATATTGTACTTCACGTTCATAACGGGATGAATGAACAAGAACTTATTCATTCAGCTGCAAAAGAACGTATTAAGTTATACCCTCTCTCCACATACGATTCTGTTCATAATGTGAGGGAGGAGTCATATGTATTGCTCGGTTTTGGCAGTATTCCAGAAGATTGTATCAAAACTGTTGTCAAATTACTGAAAAAAGCGTGGTTCCCTACATAAGAATAGCTCCACGTAAGTTATACTTACGTGGAGCTATTTTCATTCACTATTTTTCTGACCTCGCTGCCCTTCCCGGACGTTTGACACCAGTTGTTTCTGTTGAATAAGACGCTTCAATTATAGCAGTTGGATCTACAGAGAGAACGAGATCTTTCATTTTCGGATAAATGAAACGGTTTGTAATACAATAAATGATTCTCTTATGTTCTCCTAAAAAACCACCTTCTCCATGTAGATACGTAACGGATAATTGCAATTCTTTCATAAGTAGATCGCCTATTTCTTTATTTTTACCAGAAATAATCATAACGCTCTTTCCTTGATTAATGCCATCTAATATGAAATCAATCATCTTCGTAACAATATAGAAAATTGCTAATGAGAACATCGCTTGTTCAATTGAAAACAAAATGGCAACAAAGATGAAAATAACCGCATTTACAGCAAGTAAAAATGTACTAATCGGCACTTTAAAATGTTTATTCATCCAAACAGCTAACATTTCTGATCCATCAATTGCTCCGCCCATTTTTACTACAATCCCTACACCAACACCAAATAGAACTCCTCCATAAAGAACAATTAACAATTCAGAAGTTGTAATTGCTGGAAATGGTTTCAAATAAATCAATCCGAGTGTTGTCACAACATTTGCATAGGACGTACGGATAAAGAACTTCTTTCCCATTACTTTTGCAGTAAATAATAAAATCGGGATATTAATCCCCAAGAACACTCCATAAAGCGGCAATCCTGCAACTTTATTCGCCATAATAGCAATGGCTGTTACCCCGCCATCTACTAATCCATTAGGCGCTAAAATAAGCTCTAATGAACCTGCTACAATAATTGAGCCAATTGTTAATAATACGTATTCAAATACTTTCTTCATTCATTACCCCCAAAACTTATATATTTTCTTAGTATTATTTTAACGTAATTTCTCTACTAATACAAAGATATCAGTTTATATACACAAAAGTTTCACCTTTATAGTGATTTTCATGTAATTTTTTATTGAAGCACACTTACCCATTGTAGTAAGTGTGCCTCAAGCATTTATTTAAGTTTCAAGTACGAATTCATTTTCATTTTAAATATTTCATCAACTGCCCTTTTATATCCACCAGCATTTCGAAGTGACTCTCCAACTTTACGACTATTTTCCTTAAACGTTACATCATTCATCACTTTCTTTACAGACTCTCGTAACAATTCAGAAGTGAGTTCTTTACGATTTAGCCTTATTCCAGCCCCTACTTCATTTACTCGTTTCGCAACTAAAGGCTGATCTCCTGTTACCGGAATTACAACTAACGGGACACCGTAATATAGTGCTTCACTCGAACTATTCATACCGCCGTGTGTCACGAATACATCAGCATACTGTAATAGTTCTAATTGTGGCACATAATTATACACCTTAAAGTTATCAGGAATGTTTTCAAATTGACTTATATTTATCTTCTTACCAACAACTAATACGACTGTCGCTTCTACATCTTTAAAAGCTTCAAAACATTTTTCATATAGCTCAGGTTGTTCATTAAAAACTGTTCCCATAGAAATGAAAATCAATTTTTTATCTTTTAAATCTTCCATAGGAAATCGCCCTACTTCTTTACGCGTAGCAATTGATGGACCAACAAACTTATACGATTCATCAAATACATCTGAACGCGGCTGATATTCTTTTGAAGTATACACAATCGTAATATCACCTGGATGGTTCATAATATCATACATACTATTACATTTCATTCCATACTGTTTGTTCCATTTTTCCATTCCCGCTAAACAAGATTGATACAATGGATTCATTTCATCTACTTCTCTTGATTCATGTTCATCGTTAAAAGTAATGTACTGATTAAAAGCAAACGTTGTACAAGAAGAGACACTAGGTAATTTTAAACCATTGGCTATAATACGTCCTACTGGAAAATGATTATCATATATCAAATAATCGTACTTTTCCCCTTTTGTTTCTTCTACAATTTGAGTAACAATACGTTCTGATGCTTCCATCATATGAGACAGCATCGTCAAAGGACTCCCACCTTCATTTACTCGCTCCATAATATTAATTTGAGAGAGGAAATTCTCAAACTCTCGGAATTGTGCACCTGTTGCTTCAATCTTCTTTCTATAATCTTCAATGCAATACGAAACAACTGTCTCCCCTCGCCGAATTAACTCACTTACAATAGCTAAAGTCGGATTTATATGACCTTCTCCAGGGAAATTTATTACGAGTACGTTTGCCATCATATCCTCTCCTATCTAATATTATTAATAATTAATTATATTAATTAATTTAAAACTATTATAAAGGAATCTATTCTATTTCTTCACATTTTTCTCTTCATTTTATTATTGAGAAATATTTTTCATAACCTACTTTATACCCCTATTGAAAGTGTGCTTAGTTCTTCATTTACTGAAAAATATGAGATTTATATTTTGTATTTTTACAAATTTATCATTTAAAAAATTATTTTGATAATTCATACAAAAGTAGAAAAATATAATTTTCACACTGATTTCTCACCGTAAATTTATTTAAGTTCTATGTTGTCCCTATCATTATCCACTTCGTACACATTCTGTTATATAATGAATTTATCGAATTTACAGAAAAAGGAGCAATTTCATGCTACAACAACTATTCGCTTCACCTATTTTATCTATTCAAACTTTACACCCAGGTTATGAAGAACATGCAAGCGATGTGTTTCTTGTTAAAACAGCATTTGAAGAAGTTATTGTTCGTTCCTCAAAAATGACTGAAGAACCAAATAATGATTTTTGGTGGGGATGTAAAAACCTATTCGGAATTGATCCAAGGAACGTCCATCATTTAGAACTTATACACGAATTATTGAAAAAGCATACTAACTTGCCCATCCCCACTATTTTGCAAAAACATGTTTTAAATGGCCGAAAGTATGTTAGTGTCGAAAAACTAACAGGAAGTACGCTGCAATCCTTTGTCGGACAATCTGATTCAATTTTATTCAGCCTTGGAAAAGGACTAGCAGAAATTCATTCGTTTCAAGCAAAGTTTATAGGAAATCCATCAGGTACTTTCCAAGTTCCACTAGAAGAATGTAAGTCTCACATATTAAAAGTCAGTAAAGAACTTGTAAATAGGTTTTATTCCGATAATGCGAGCATCCGTAACGCATTTCCTACTTTTGAACAACAACTTTCTTCCTTACCGGTACCAAAGGAAGCAACGCTCGTTTTAATTGATATGGACCCTACTCAGTTTTTATCAGATGGTACAACTATTACAGGTTTAGTAGATACAGAAGCTTACGCAGTTGCTCCCCGAGAATTTGATTTTATCGGCTTAGAATATGTATTTACAGAAAAGGAAGCTCATGCTTTTAAACAAGGTTATGAAACCATCATGCCTATTCCTAATCTTGTAGAATGTAGACGTCCTTATCGATATTTGTACCGTTTATTATCTGTTCAGGGCAGTGTGGAATTAGAAAAGTGGCTAAGTCATCCATCCTATTTTTAAATGCGAAGGTGAGGGATTGTGAAATGAATATTGAACGAAAGAAATCTTTAACAATAAACGAAATTCAGCAAATGAAAGATTTAGCTCATATTTGCGGGCAACACGATCAAATTGATTACTCGTCAGATTTACATGTAAACTTTTTAACTGCTCGTAATAAAGAAGAGATACATGACTTTTTACTCTATGACGATACTCAATTAGCCGGTGCATTAAGTATGTATGACTTTGAAAGACCTACCAAACTTGAGTTATTAGGCTTTGTTCATCCGAACTATAGGAAACAACATATAGGTACTACTCTTTTACAAACCGCAATGCAAGAAATACGATTAAGAGGGGCAGACGAAGCTCTTCTTATTATGAATGGAGAGTCTGCTTCTGGGAAAGAATTTGCAAAGCATATGAAGTTACCTTATTTATATAGTGAATATAGTATGGAGTTCCAAGCAACAGAAGTGCAAAAACCACCAAAGAATACTATACAGCTCACTCTTGCATCTTCAGAATCACTTCTTGATCTTATTGATCTTTCCAGTCAAGCCTTTGAAGATTCAGTAGAAAATACCTCTATATGGTTACAAAAAATGATGAATTCACCTTTTCATCAAGTGTATTGTGCTCTTATCGATGAAAAAGTGATAGGAACAATTACAATTTCTAAACAAGAGCAATCTACTATACTATCAGGATTCGCCGTTCATCCTTCCTATCAAGGTAAAGGATATGGTAAAGATATTCTTACGTCCATGGTACATATCCTTATTACAAAAGGAGTTTCAACAATTGAATTAGACGTCGAAACGAAAAATAACCACGCATTAAAATTATATAAGCAATGTGGTTTTGAAATGAAAATGAAGCATGACTATTATAATGTAATGAATTTTGAGGTGAATACATATGTCTAAAAAGCTAATTTATTCTAATTATGATATTTTCGCATCCATTTATAATAAACATTGGGGACATTATGCTGAACAGGCTTATCTACTTTTTGAAAAACTCGTTTTACAATATGCACCACCACATTCTCATATTTTAGATCTTTGCTGCGGGACTGGTCACTTTACTAAGAAATTAATTGATAATTCTTTTGTAGTAACTGGTATAGATGGTTCTGCTCAAATGATCGAATATGCACGTCAAAACGCGCCAGACGCAACCTTTATTGTCGATGATGCTCGTTATTTCAATATAAATAAACAATTTCACTATGTTATCTCTACTGGTGATAGCTTAAACCATATTTTAAAATTAGATGAATTAAAAAGTGTTTTTCGTAATGTTTATTCTATATTACATAGTGAGGGTACATTCGTATTTGATATGAATATGGAAAAAGGTTTTCTAGAAAACTGGAGCGCGTCCTTTCACATTTCAGAAACGGAATATGTTTGTACAATCGATTCTACATATGATAATGACAATAAAAAAGCAGTCATGAACTTTATACTATTTCAACATGACATAGATAATAATTGGACAAGAAGTGACTTTTCTTTTGAAGAAGCTTGTTATTCCAATGAAGAAATAATTTCTTCGCTAGAATCCGTAGGTTTTAAGGACATTCAATCACACGGTACAAACAGAGCATTTTTCATTTGTCAAAAATAAAAAAAACTGAATCATAACGATTCAGTTTTTTCTTAGTATATTTACAATAGCAGCCGTTTCATTATTTTCTTTATACACTCGCGGGATTCTTCTGTCTAACATACATGTAACTTCATAGTTAATTGTACCTAACATATCCGCTATTTCTTCTACTGCGATGTTCTCTTCACCTTGTTTACCGTAGAATACTACTTCGTCTCCTACTTGCACTGGCATTGCTTTGGAAACGTCTAACATGAGCTGATCCATACAAACACGGCCAATAACAGGTACTCGAACTCCATTTATTAATGCATGCCCTTTATTAGATAACTGACGATTATAGCCATCAGCATAACCAATCGGTACAGTGGCAATCCATTCTTCACCAGTCGTTACATACGTATTCCCATAACTTACACCGCGATTTTTCTTCGCATGCTTAATATGGGCTACTTTTGATTTTAACGACAACGCAGGCTGCAGAGAAACAACTGAATGATCTACCTCTTTTGAAGGATACATTCCATAAATTCCGATACCGACACGAACCATATTTTGAAATGTATTGCTAAGTTCCATTGAACCTGCACTATTTGAACTATGAATATATGGAATATGAATTCCTAATTCTTTTGCTGTATTGACAGCTTTCTCAAATAAACTTGTTTGCATATTCGTATATGATTTATCGATTTCATCTGCCGTAGAGTAATGTGTAAACATTCCTACTACCTCTACATACTCCATACGTTTTAATTCTTCTAAAAATGGTTTAACCTCTTCTTCTTGTAAACCAATGCGACTCATTCCTGTATCAATTTTCACCTGAATTTGCGCTTTCTTTTGAAGACGGTTTGCAATTTCATTTATACCTTGTAAATCTTCACTTCTATAAACAGTCATCATAACGTCATACTGAATTGCATCTTCCGCAGCTGCTACTGACGTATAGCCTAAAATTAAAATCGGCACGTTAATTCCTGCTTCTCTTAACTCTATCGCTTCATCTACAAATGCAACTGCAAGCTGGTTTATTCCAGCTTCAATAGCAGCTTTCGCAACTTCAACTGCTCCGTGGCCATACCCATTTGCTTTTACAGCAGCCATCATTGCAATATTTTCATCATTCACACGTTTTTTAAATTCTTTTACATTATGTTTTACTGCATTTAAGTCAACTTCAACAATTGTATCTCTTCCATATTTCAAACTCATTGGTCTAACTCCTAACTCAATAATTGCATTCCATTCTACTTCACGTTTCATATGACCTTTTACAATATAATACTTTTCAATATGCTAGTCAAACTACTAGAATTTTCGGAATTTTGAGTACGATATAATACCCTCAAGAAACTATTATATACGGAGAAGAGGAGAATTACAATGTTTGTACAATCTGCATTGCATCAACTTAAAGTTGCTGTCGATACTTCTATTCAAATGCTTAACCAATATAAAGAAGACGAATTAAAAATACAACCAATTCACTCGAAGCGATCATTATTTGAAATGTGTGCACATCTTTCTCTTATTTGCCATGCTGATTTACTCATTTTAAATGGTATTACAGAAAAAGAGCTACATACTTTCTATAAAGAACAAACACCCGAAACAATTATGCAAATACAACAAACGATGATACAGGGCTACGATTTACTTTCTAAAACTTTTTTATCTTATTCCAATGAACAATTAGCAGAAATTAAGACTGCTTATTGGGGTATTTCTTATTCACGCTTTGAATGGTTGCTGGAAATTGTTACACACTTTTATCATCATCGTGGACAAGTTCATATTTTACTATGTGAGCATATAAAAGATCCTAACATACCTTTATTTCAATAAAGGTATGTTAGACGATATGAAACTTCTCTAAGGCAAATAAAATACCACCTTCACTCGCCTTCTTTGTAACAAAATCAGCTCTTGTTTTTAACTCTTCTCCAGCATTCCCCATCGCAATACCTAATTCTACATACTGCAACATCTCAATATCATTTCTACCGTCACCAAAAGCAACCGCTTCTGATTTACAAATATTTAAATGCTCCAATACTTTTTGAATTGCAGTTAGCTTCGATACTTTACTATTTTCCAATACATTTATAACGTAATTATGAAAACGATCAAATGTAAGCATCGGATATCTTTTAAGAAATTTTTGAGCTTCTATTTCATCTGCATACAGACATAAACAATAGATTTCTTCTGACAAATCCCTGCTTTTTTCTGGATACTTCTCTAAATTCAACGTCTCGCTAAGCGCTTGCATTACACGCTCATTATCCGAGGCTATTCCGTTCATTGCAAAATCCTCTGTAAAATAAGAAACACCGTGACCATGTAATTCTGCAAACTCTGAGATATCATGAACGATTTCACTTGAAAGTACTGATTTATGTAGAACCGTTTCCTCACACTTAATATGTGCACCATTTGCAGAAATAATTGTATGTATGCCCAGCTCTTTAAATTGCGAACATAAGCTATATGGTCTCCCTGTAGTAACAACTACGTGAATCCCTTTATCCATTAATCTTCGTATCGCTTCCTTTGTGCTGTCGTGCATACTTCTATCAATCTCACTTAAAAGTGTACCGTCAACATCGAAAAATACAACTTTGTACATAATTCTCTACATCCCGTGCAAATGATTCGTATCATTAATAAAATGTACCGTTTTTTGTTCACCGTCAATTTCAATTAAGCTTATTCCCGTATCTCCTATTTTAAAATAATAGTCCATTGAAATTGGCATTTTGAAAAACGCACGTAATAGACTATTTATTACACCACCGTGTGCAACAATTGCAATTCGGTTATATGTATTCTCTGTTACGATTTTAGAAAAGATGCCTTCTATTCTCATTCTAAATTCAATAAATGATTCCCCGTTTTCAAATCGGTCATGAAGAAACTTTGGCTCTGGATATTTCTTAGCTTCTTCAAATGAAAGACCTGCTTGCACTCCATTATTAAACTCCATTAATTCCTGTTCTAATTGAATTGGGCACCCAATTCCTTCTGCTAACGTTTCACCAGTTTCGCGAGCACGTTTTAATGTACTTGCCCAAATGAAATCTGGCGGAAAATCTGCTTTCACTTTCTGTACAAGTCTTTGCACTTGTTTTCTTCCTTTTTTTGTTAATTCAAAATCAGCTCGTCCTTCATGTACGTTTAAAATATCAGCTTCTGATTCTCCGTGGCGTATTAGTAGTATTTGCATGTTTCTTCACTCCCTTTTTTAATATCCGAAAAATTCCATTATATCATACTCTGAATTTTCTATAATAAAAAAGAGAAATGGCATCCCATTTCTCTTTTTCACTCTTATTGTTCTTTTTCTGTATTATTTAAAGGCAGTTTCTTCGCTTGTTTTTCTTTAAAGATTTCTCCAATTGCCCCGAGAGTACCCAGTGTTTCAATTGCATTAGATGGAATAAAGACTTTATTTGCTGGCCCTTTCGCAACTTCAGCTAATGATTCGAATGATTTGTAAGCAAGTATACGTTCATCTAAATTCGCCTCGCGAAGTAATTCAATTCGATTTTGTTCTGCTTTTGCAATTTCCTCAATCGCTCTTGCTTCCCCTTGCGCTTCTAATTCTTTTGCTTCTTTAATACCTTCTGCTTCTCGAATACGTGCTTCTTTATCCCCTTCAGCCATTAAGATTTTACTTTGCTTTTCCCCTTCAGCACGAAGGACTTTATCTTGTTTTGCAGCTTCAGCTTCTAATATGATCGCACGTTTATTACGCTCTGCTTTCATTTGTTTTTCCATTGACGCTTGCACATCTTTTGGCGGGTTAATATCGACAACTTCAACACGTTCAATGCGAACGCCCCATTTTTCTGTTGCTTCATCAAGCGCTAAGCGAATTTCAGTTGAAATTTTTTCACGACCAGATAACGTTTCATCCAGTTCCATTTTACCAATGATTTGACGCATCGTTGCTGAAGTAATGTTACGAACACCATATTCATAGTTCGAAATACCATATGTCGCAAGTTCAGGTTCAACGACTTGATAGAAAATAATCGTATCAATTTCCACTTGTACATTATCTTTCGTAATTACCTTCTGCGGTGGTACATTCGTTTGTTGAATACGCAAGTCGTGATATACGCGAACGCGATCCACAATCGGAATTAATAAATTTAATCCCGGCTGCATAACGCGCTGAAACTTACCAAATCTTTCAACGACTCCAACTTTTTGCTGTGGAATAATTTTAATTGTTAATGCGATAAATGTAACAACAATTAGTGCAAAAATAATCGTTAACGTTAATGCTACCATATTTATTCACTCTCCTTTTTTACTTGTAATATAGTACTATGCCTCTTTATAACAATAACTTTTTCTCCGGCATCAATTGGATCATCTGCAATAGCTGTCCAAGTATCTCCATCCACTTTCACAATGCCGTTCGCCTCATTTGTAATCGCTTGCATAACAATCCCTTTTTTACCTGCAAGCATATCTACTGTATCAGTAAAACCTTTTGCTTCTCGAAAGTTTTTTGAAATTCTTTTCGTAAAGAAAGTCAATGTTAAACTTACAATCGCACCAACAATAACTTGTAACAGTAGTGCTTCAGGAACAAACAAAGCAATAAGACCTCCGACAACAGCTCCAATTCCAAGCCAAAGCATGTAAAATGTAATCGACAACATTTCCGCAATAAATAAAATACCAGCTATTATAAACCAAATTACCCAAGCAGCCATATGCAACCCTCACTTTCTTTCTCATTTTCTATATGTATATGAAGAAAAGAATGGTTTATCCGCCCTTTCTCATACGTGGGCGCTTACTACAAGCTATTGTACATTTTCACTGTTACAATGAGTATTATTAAAATAATATATCAATATATTCTTCATTATACATGAAAATCCCTTTCAAAAAGTGACAAAAAATTTAATTCTTTCAAAATTTATTTTTCAAATTATAATTATTATAACTACTGTCATATTTTCCCCAGAAAGGGTGTGTACTTATTGCAAAAACGTTCATTGACTTACTATTTAGGATCGAAAATATGCATTACTCTCGCAGACATCGTATACATAATGATTATTACAACTCATATGTATATCACAACGAAATCAGCTACATTAACTGCTCTTTTTCCATTATTACAAGTCATAACTAATCTTATAGCAAATACATCTGCACCACTTATAATGAATCGTTTTCCATCTTATTCATTACTGTTTACACTACAATGGATAAAAACTGCTCTATTATTTTTATTAATGATATTATTCCCGGTCCTTTCCACAAACATTGTAGTACTATTCATTTTCATTTTTTTCATTTCATTATGTAGTGGCTGGAGCGCTCCATTACTATACGGTATTCTTCCGCGCCTTACACCGAAAGAAAAATTAGTAAAAGTAAATAGTATTTTTTCCTTTTCCACACAAATTGCCCAAGCCGCTGCTTATTCATTTACAAGTGTTATTGTGCTTCTTATCGGTGCTTCTTCTACACTCATGATGAATAATATTTTGATGATTTTCGGATGTGTTGCACTACACTTTTCATTACGATCCATACATACTGAACGAGTAATAGAGCCTTCTTCTTCAAAAGGTGATACTTTATTGGAAGGTTGGAAGCTCTTATTTCAAAACCCTTCTCTCCGTACTGTTACATGTATGGACTTAATTGAAACTTTTGCAGGGACGATATGGATCGGTGCTATTACGATGGCTTATGTAACAACTGTCCTTCATAAAGGAGAAGAATGGTGGGGATTTATTAATACAAGTTATTATGTTGGGACGTTAATTGGCGGTCTATTAGCGTGGAAAATGAGTACATACATTCAAAACAATTTAATACGCTCTATGGCGATAGGCTCTCTTCTGTTTAGTATTCTTACATTTTTATATGGTATAACAAGTAGCGGGTTTATTGCGCTATTCCTATGCATTCTAATGGGCCCATGTTACCAAATTAGAGATATTTCTCAAACAACTGTTTTACAATCCAGCGTTGCTCCATCTTTATTATCAAAGATGTATACAGCTCACGGCGCTCTTCTCTCAACAGCTTCTGGCCTTTCTATGCTGAGTGTTGGCATTATTACCGATTTGTTCGGTGTTCGTACAATCTATATTCTCGCTTCAATCCTTATATTGTGCTCTGCTTGTTTATCATTTAACTTATTAAAATATGATAAGACAAAGCAAAAAAACATGTTACTTTAATGAACAAAATAAATAAGACAGGATTTCCTGCCCTATTTATTTATGATAAGTTAGGAGATTTCCGATGCTTTGTCGCTTGTTCAAAAGCGTATGCGAGTTTAATTAAAGTCCCCTCACGAAAAGCAGTGCTTGCAAGCGTAATTCCAAATGGTCTCCCGTTATCCATATATCCCGCAGGTATTGCTATAGACGGATAACCTGCTTTTGCACATATAGTAGAACCTATGTAAGAAGGAAACAATATCGCATCAAGATCATATTTTTCCAATACAAAATCAATGCCTTGTTCTTGAGAAAAATATATATCTTCTAATCTCGCATTCAAATACTCTGGATTTCTTAACGTATTAGGAAAATCTTTTCTTCTTTCTAACTTAGTTTGTCCATATTTCAAAGCCCTTTCTACTATATTTTCATTAAACTCCATTAACTCTGAAATAGAATGTACTGGAATAGTAGAAGGTAATTTCGAAAGATAGTTATCTAAACTATGCTTTAGTTCATAGAGCGATACTCCCCAGCTCCATTCCCTATGAAAAGATGGAATATGGATATCCTCTACGACTGTCGCACCCTTACTATGCAATACTTCAATCGTTTCCTTAAACAATTTTTCATCATACTCACCAGTTTCATAATATTCTTTTGGTGCTTTGTTATATACACCAATCTTTGTTCCATTTAACCCATTAACATCAAGGTATTTCGTATAATCACGCTCTGCTATCCCTTCACTTTTATGAGTAGCTACATCTTTCTCATCTACCCCAGTTAAACTCCCTAGCAATATAGCAGCATCTGTTACTGTTCTAGCAAATGGCCCCGCTGTATCTTGCGAATACGTAAATGGAATAATACCTCTACGACTAATTAAACCAACAGTCGGTTTAATACCGACTACAGAGTTTTGAACAGCTGGACTCAAAATAGAACCATCTGTTTCTGTTCCAACCGATACTACTGTAAAGTTAGCAGCAACTGCTATGGCAGATCCTGTACTTGAGCCACCAACAAACATATCATCCTCACCCGTACCGTAAGGGTTTATTGTTTGCCCACCTCTTGCACTATATCCAGCCCACATTTCAAATGACATTGCATTTGCTAATTCTGTCATATTTGTTTTCCCTATTATCACTGCTCCTGCTTCTCGCAGCTTCGTAACGAGAAATGCATCTTCACTACTTATATTTTGTTCTAACGCAATTGTACCTGCACTTGTATGCATAGAGTCATTCGTTTCAATATTGTCTTTAAGTAAAACAGGTATACCGTGTAGTGGACCTCTTACACCTTTTGTTTTTCTTTCATGATCTAACGCTTCTGCAATAAAGATAGCGTCTGGGTTGATTTCTAAAATAGAATTGATTTTCGGTCCGTCTTGATCATACTTTGCGATTCTATGAAGGTAATACATAACTAATTCTTTTGAAGTTAATTGCCCAGCTTCCATCATTGCTTGTATATCATAAATTGTTAATTCTTTGTGTAATAGTGCATTGAACTGCATCTCCATTTTCATTCTCCTTCTATAAGTCCTTTTATTAATAACATGACTCTATTACTTTTTCATTTTCTCCGCCCCTCGCATATACAACTTCAATTCCTTTAATAGAATTCAACTCACTAATATAAAACCCTTTTATTTCCTGAAAAATAAAAAGAGTCTGAAACGAATGAATTTACGTTTCAGACTCTTTTATTACTGTGCGTATACTTCATCTAACAAATGTAAAAACTCACCTTGTTTCCCTGCTAATTCAGGGTATTTCGCAATATCAATCCATTCGTAGCAAAATACTAAGCCTTCATCTTCCTCACCGGCACTTACAATATGTTCCCAACTATCCTTTACATCTGTTAGTAATGTTACGTGGAAGAAATGACGTTTTTGATATTCCTTTTTTTCTTTCACATGTATGATGTAATCAGCTAGGAATCGTTCTATGCATAAATGACGTAACCCAGACTCTTCTTGTACTTCACGTAAAATCGCTGCTTCTAGCGTTTCCCCTTCGTCAACCGTTCCCCCTGGCACTTGTATACCAGCTTCAGGTATATCACGATGTTTAAAAACAAGCAGTTGCATAACTCCTTCTTTTTCTCTTGTCACATATGCGTGTACTTTTTTATTATATAACACCGTCATAACCCTTCTCTCCCCTCAATTGTTCACTGCGCTACTTCTTCAAGCGTGAGTTGATTTTCATATAAATATGTAGCTTGTGGATTCCCCACATACCTCACATGCCATGGTTCATATCGATAACCAGTAAGCGACTCCTTCTCTTTCGTATATCGAATGACAAAACCAAATTTATGGGCATTTTCAGAAAGCCACTGCCCTTCTTTCGTTTCACCAAAAATTGTCTCTAACTGAAACTTAGCAGATTGCGATGTAATATCCATAGCAAGCCCCGTTTGATGCTCACTCGTTCCAGGAACTGCACTCGACATTGCTGTTTTTGCTTCTCCATCTTGTTTTTTATACATTGTATTTAACGCTTTTTGTCGATCAAAAGATCTAAATCCAGAAACTGCAAATAAGAAAACACGCTCCTTATCCGCTTGCTGAAACATTTCCTCAAGCGCACCAGCTGCCTCTTTCCTCATTTTTTTCTTTTCTTGATCACCTTCACTTGAGTAGCGCACTTTCGGAATAACTAAATCTGGCGGTTTATACCCATCTGGTAAACGCCTACTTTTATTCACAAGCACAAGCATCGAATTCGGATTACTAATTACCGCAATATCCCCATCCATATTCGCAATCGTTTCTTTCGCTTTCGGAAATATGTTATTTACATTCACCTCGTGCGCCTGCTTATCCTTATACATTTTATAATTAATTCCTGCTACTCCAACAATGAGTATCATCGCTACGATACCAAGTAGTATCCATCTTTTTTTCATATAACGACCTCTTATTTTAATAATTTGGCCATTTCATACTCATCGATGTTCTCTCCATCGATAATAAGAGAAGCTCTTTTGACACCTTCTTTCTCAAATCCAGCTTTTTTATATAGTGCCTGAGCTCTTGTATTGTGGGCCATTACCGTTAATTCTAAACGCCATATATCTTGTAATCTTGCCCACTTCTCGACCTCTTTAAACAATCTAGTCCCAATACCTCGCCCGCTATACTCTTGCAAAATACCAATTACAATACTTGCTACATGTCGCTTTCTTTGAATATGATTTCCATTCACTAAAATAAATCCTACTATTCTCTCTTCTTCAACTGCTACGAATATTGTTGTATATTTATTTTCTATAAAGCGATGAATCATTTGTTCTTGTTGCTTGGCTGTAAATTTTCTTTCTCCTGGTTCGTATAACATAAATTTCGTTTCTTCATCTAATTGCTTACTTAATTGCAAAAATGATGCTGCATCTTCTATTTGGATTTCCCTAATCACTTCAATCACCCTACCAGTTTCATGATAAAAAGCTTTCCTTGTAAAAAGATTTTCTCTACTTTCCCGAAAATCCCTTTATAAATCTCCCAGTATAATTTGACAAATTTCGATATTACTATAACAACGACAAATTATGTCTATTCTGTGACGTCTCATCATTACAAAAAAACGCAAGCATTACACTCACGTTTTTCAGACTCTCCCACTAATTTAAGATCACTTTATCCATTCACCTTTTCTGCCTGCCAAAAATATTCACCAAACGCTTTAGCAAGTACATCAATCGATCGGTTTAGTTCTTCCTCTGTATTATCTACGCCACCAACTTCAATTAATATCGCTTGTCCTGACAAATCTTGATTGTAGACACCATTTCCTGTTTGGAATCCTTTTTGAATGACACCACGACTAACGCCTGGATATTTCTTACTAATGGTCTCATGTAATGCCGTTGCTAATTGCAAGTTTTTTTCATAGTTTTTGTTACCTTTCCCTACTACAAACGCAAGCTTCGCATATGATTTATCACCGATTATTTTTGTCGTGACATTTTTCCGAGCACTATCACGATGTAGATCAAAGAAGTATTGTAATTCTTTATTGCCGGCCATTGCTTCTTGTACAATTTCCCGTGACATTTTATAAGAACTATTACTATTTAACCCTTTACTAATCAACTTTTGCCCAACGTCAGTCTTGTCGTTAGTTGCTCCGATTCCTTCATTTGCTAATTGTTCACGAAATCGGTCGCCGACTATTGAAATATTCGTTACGGAACTTGTTGCTTTATTCGGATTTGGATCATTTGTTAAATTCAATAATGGCAAATAAGATTCCCAGCTATGCGAATGATAAATAAATGCAACTTGTCGTTTTCCTGTCGTTTGAGCTGGTTGCTTTTTCTCTTTATTCGTATCCGGCTTTTGAGCCTGTCCACCTTCTCCAGTCCGTTCTTTTACTACTTCTTCAAGTGGAACGCTCGACTCTATAGGCAAGTTAGAATAATTTGTTCCTTCACCCGCAATAACAATTTCTGTATCGTACTTACCGAAACCAGGTAGCTCTTTACCGACAAAACTGCATACATCGTTAAAACGAATATTCGTAGCCATAGAAAAGAGAAACGAAGATATTGAAAAATCTTGATTTAAATTTCGATATTCCTGTGTAAAATAATGATTCTCTTTCCCAAGAACGTACATGTAACCATTCATTGATAACTCATTTAACCAATTATATAAATACGTTGACTTTGTCTCTTTCATAGAGGTTACCATCATACTAATAAGAAAAAAAGTCGCTAGTACTGTAGCAATAATAAATAATACTAACTTACGTACACTCGTGAATTTCACATAAAAAAAGCCTCGATTCATACTATCACCTCTCTATTTCAAGTTATGTACAAGCTCTAGAGAATAGACCGTCTAAATTCAGGCTATATTGTTAATGAGGTGAAATGAATTGAAGCTACTAATAGGAACATTACCCATTGTATTATCATTTATTTTTTATTGGCTCGCTAAGCATTCTACAATCCGCGTTGTGTTACATATTTCAGCGTACTTCGCACTTTATGTACTCGGTACAATTATTTCTATTCATATATATGATGTTTTAATGCAAGATTTAGTTTTTATGACAAGCATTCATGGAATTTTATTAAATCCATTTTTTCTTATTTCAGGAGCATATATAGGGATATACACTTTATACCTACTATTGTCTTACACTATTACAAATATAAAAAATGGAGTGTAATGAGATGCGACCACCGTTCATCTGTCATAACTGCAAAAAAAGAATTACGCGAAAGAAAGATCTTATTACTACCACATGGTACTTCCGCTTTTATGTATTTCATAGTGATTGTTTTAAACGACAGCAAGTGTTTCTCTCACGATTTATCCCTGTGAATACACTTATTAATTTCTTTCTTATTATATATGGGCTGATTGTTGGTAGCATTCTTATGACTGTAGAGCCATCTATCATTTGGCTTGTTTTCTTACTTCCAATTTTATATCGGTTTCTTTCCTATTATTATGTTGAACGTTTTTTCTCTAAATGAAAGTTAGACTTTCCTCTAGGAATACTTAAACATTCCCAATCATTTTCTTTTAACATTTTACCGATATAAATCATTTGGCCTATGTGCAAAGCATAATGAGAAATTTGTCTTTCAATTGCTTGCATAACAGTTTGCGCTTCACCGCGAATATATACCGTCTGTAATAAATGTTCCGGCGTTAGCATATTCATCGTTTTAAAAACATATTCCCATCCTTCATTCCATGCTGCGAGTACCTCTTCCTTAGAAGAATAACCACCTTCAAATTCAGCATCTCGGTTACGATCTATTTTTTCACCGTCAGATGTTAAAAAATCCGTCCATCTAGAACGCATATTACCGCGCAAGTGCTTAATTATAATTGCTATGCTATTTGTTTCTTCATGAGAAGACCATTCAATCTGTTCATATGATAATTGTGAAAGCACCCGTTCCCCTTGTTTCTTTGTTGCTTTAAAATTTGAAATGGCACATTGTAAATATTCTTGTCCAATATCCATGTTCTCCCGCCTTTACATTAACTAATTTTTGTTCCATTTGGTAATTCCATATTAGGCTGCAGTAATACAACATCACCAGCTTCAGGTACTCCTCCTAAAACAAGCACTTCTGATTTAAATCCAGCTACACGTTTTGGCGGGAAATTTACAACAGCAACGATTTGCTGACCAATTAAATCGTCCGGGTTATATCTCTTCGTAATTTGAGCACTTGACTGCTTCATTCCAAGCTCTCCAAAATCAATTTCTAGTTTAATCGCTGGCACTCTCGCTTCTTTAAATTCCTCTGCATGTGTTACAGTCCCAATCCGTAAATCCAAAGTTAAAAAATCTTCAAAATTAGCCATTTTATCACTCCTTTCATTTATTACTTAGACAAAACAAAAAAATCCCCTTTAAAAAAAGAAAGGCGCCTAAGCACCTTTCTTTTGTAATTCACTTGATTCATTTGATTTATAGAAGAAGAAACCGAGGATCCCGCCAATACATGATGGGATTAACCATCCTATTCCTTCTTTATATAATGGTAACATTTGTAGTACGTTAGAAATCGCGTCAATTTTAATATTCGCACTTTCTAAACCGTTAAAGAAACTAATTAACAACGCACCTAAAATAGCTCCAATATAAATGGTATTACGCTTCCCAATCCATTTATGGAAGTAAGAAAGTACAATTAATACGATTGCAACTGGATAAATGATCATTAACACTGGTAAAGTAACTGCGATTAATTGTGTTAAACCTAGGTTAGATACAATTAAACTAAATACACATACCATTGTTACAATTGTTTTATGCGAAAGTTTTGGGAATAAGTTTGTAAAGAAGCCCGCACAAGCTGATGTTAATCCAACAGAAGTTGTTAAACAAGCAAGTACAATAACAAGTCCTAATAAAATTTTACCACTTGTTCCATATAACTCATTTACAACATTTGTTAAAATAAGCCCACCATTCTCTGATACCCCAAGTGATGTACTTGTTGAACCAAGATAAGCAAGTGATAAATAGATTAACGTTAAACCAAGTACAGCGATAATACCTGATACTACTGTTATTTTTGCAATTTGATTACTCTCTTTTATTCCTTTAGAGCGGATAACTTGTACAACTACAATTCCAAATACAAGCGCACTAATTGCATCCATCGTTAAATATCCTTGAATAAATCCACCAAAGAAAGCATTTTCCTTGTATGCCTCTAGCGGTGCAGCTGGTTCTCCAATCGGATCAACAATTGCCTTTCCGACAATTACAGCAACAATTAATACTAACAATGGTGTAAGAAATTTCCCGAACCAATCCACTAATTTTGATGGATTTAAAGATAAATACCAAGTTATTCCGAAGAAAATTATAGTGAAAAGAAATAGCATGTACCATTCGGAAACTAATGCTTCTGATAAAAATGGCTTCATACCCATTTCAAATGAAACGGCTCCCGTACGCGGAATCGCGAAAAAAGGTCCAATCGCTAAATAACTAATTAATGGGAAAACAAACGCAAATATAGGGTGAACTCTAGAAGATAGCGCTTTCAAGTCCCCCTCTACAAACGCGACAGCTGTTACAGCTAATAGGGGTAATCCGACTCCCGTTACAAGGAATCCAATTGTAGCAACCCAAACATTCTCTCCAGCTTGTTGCCCTAAAACTGGTGGAAAAATTAAATTTCCTGCCCCTAAAAATAGTGCAAATAACATTAAACCAATTGCTACCGTATCACCTGGCCTTAAACGTCCCTTCATGCTTTTCATTTGCATAGCACTTTTTCATTGTTTATCTCTATTTTCACAATATGCTATGCATCCTCCTCTCTGTTCAAGCTGATAAAATATGCCCCTTACAAAGCAGTGTCTTTCTCCATAATTTCTCCAGTCCCCTTATTTTTACTCTAATTATTAATTTTGATTTTTGATTTTTTTGAATTTTTAAATCATTAGAGTGGTATTGCGTGGAGTATAGTTGTCAGACCTCTTTGTTTTTATCACACATATAGTAACATATTTAGTTGAAAAATAAAAACATATTTTCAAATTGACTTTTTTGAAAATCAAAATTATCTACATTTTTTATTCTTTTGCACAAATATTGTTTCAGACTCACTTATTATCCTATCGTTATTTTCAAATAATTTGTAACATAACAAAAGCCATCCAACATAATTAGACGGCTTTTGCATATTATTCTATCGTTTCAACTTCACGTGGATTTTTCATCTCTTCCACATACACAACTCTAAATCCGTGATCTTCTAAATCTTTCAATAACACCTCTAATTCACCATCGTTAAACTCTTCTCCTAATGTAAACATGATTCTACGAACTAATAAGGCATCATTATCAAAAGTCATTAAACTTTGAATACCTGTATATTTTTTTAATACAGTCGATAATTTTTGAATGGCCCCGTTATAATCCTGTGTCCCTATCATGACAGAATATTTACTAGAATGAACGCCCCAAGCATCTTCTAATAGCTCAAAAACTTTTTTATGCGTTAAAATCCCAAGAAAGACTCCTTTTTCATCAACTACTGATAAATAAGGTAATTTTTTTATTGTAAAAAATACTTTAAAGAACGAAGAATCTTCTCTGACATATCCTTCTTTATCGTTTAATAGTTGTAATACACTCTCTTCCAGTGAACCTTTATATTCTAAAATATCTACTTTATATATATTCCCTAAATATTTCTCTTTTTTTTCATCTAAAACTGGTACACAACGATAACCAGTTTTATTTAAATGCTCTAGCGCTTCCCCTACTGTAATTGAACTTGAGCAAAATAAAACTTCCCTTTTCGGCACATAATTCCCTTTAATCCTCATAAACAGCCTCCTTATGTTAAAATACTTTCTGTGCCATAACTATATTATATTTTCAGAAAAAAATAAATAATTTATTTTATTTTTCTGAAAATTATTCGTTTTCTTGTCATAATTTATTCACGTTTCATTCAATTCTATCCACTACAATACTAAACTTCTTTAAGAAAAATATATTGTAACTTACTCCGAAAAAAGCTAAAATAAGAATAAGAATTTTCTGAATATTCAAAGAGTAGGTGATTACATGTCTTTATTGCGCTCACATATATATAAATTTATCGTTGGTGTTCTCATTATATTTATCATTAGTCCTATTCCAACTTTATTCATTACACATAAATACTCATACATCACCGGCTTTATAAGCATTTTCCATAACTTCGCACAACTTTCTTCGATGACAGTTCCAAAGATTGATTGGATGCACGAATCTATCTTTTTCTCAGCAAATCAGATGGTACATACTGCTAATCATTCAACACCGTTATTCCCTTACATATGGGAAGTATATTTTTTATCGATTGTTCGTTTTACCTTTACTCTAGCGATTGGATTCTTCATCAGCTTAGGCATCGGCCATTTATTTTTTAAAGCACCTCATTCGGTAAAGAGGTTCACTTCTTTATTAAGATGGATACCGTACTCTTTTTGTACTGTATTATTACAATGCTCAGTCTTATTACTACTCCTATACATCGCAAACTTTATAAAGCTTCCTTACTACTCATCTTTTATCATCGTTTGTAGTACTTCCATGATTATCGTTATGCAAGCAATAAAAAAATGGATTCCTTTCTTAAGTAATACAAATGAATATGAAATAAAACAATCTTCTTTCCTTGTAGATACATTGTTTTTGGCACTTACTTCGAATCATAAATCTATTTTAGGTTCCATTATACTTTCATTCGTTTTTATGGAATGCATTTTTCACGCAAGTGGACTATTGCAATTTATCGTTCAATTCGGCGGGAATGCACCTATTATTGTTACAATTAGCTTATTGCTTTTGTATATCCCGTATTGCATACTCTCGTTCCTTCAAACACTGTGGACGACAAACTACTTTAAACAACAATCATACGCTTTAACGAGAAGTATTCCAAAACCTTAATTTGAAATAACCCTCTATAATCTGAAAGTAGGGGGTTATTCCTTTTGTATAGCGGACAAAATAACAGCAAATTCAAAAACCATTGCAGAAACATACCAATATTTACCCTTTTTCTTTGACTATTCTTTTCATTTGGATTTATTATAAAAGTATAACATAATTGCAGGAGGTGACATCTTTATTCCAAGCGACGGAATAGAGAATACACTTGGACATATTAAATATTTTTCTCATCATTATACTTATCCTTATTTCCGGCTTTTTCGTTGCATCAGAATTCGCTGTTGTAAAAGTACGAAAAAGTCGAATTGACCAGCTTGCAAATGAAGGCAATAAACAAGCTTTAGCTGCAAGAAGTGTCATATCTAATTTAGATGTTTATTTATCAGCTTGTCAGCTCGGGATTACAATCACTTCTTTAGGGCTTGGTTGGCTTGGTGAACCGACTGTGGAACATTTACTACGACCGCTCTTTGAAAAGATTAATATTACTGGAACAATGGCAAATACTTTATCCTTTATTATCGCTTTTAGCGTGATTACATTTTTCCATGTTGTATTAGGTGAATTAGTTCCAAAGTCTTTTGCAATTCAAAAAGCAGAGGCAATCACGCTTAAGTTTGCACGACCACTTATTTTATTTGATAAAATTATGTACCCGTTCATTTGGTTACTTAATAGTACGGCTATCTTTTTCACAAAACTACTCGGTTTAGAACCTGCGAAAGAAAATGAACTGGCCCATTCTGAAGAGGAACTACGACTCATTTTAGGTGAAAGTTTCAAAAGCGGCGAAATAAATCAAGCCGAATATAAATATGTAAATAATATTTTTGAATTTGATGATCGAGTTGCGAAAGAAATTATGGTCCCTCGTACAGAAATGATTTGCTTATCTACTGAAAATACGTTAGAAGAAAATATGGATATCGTCGCAACTGAAAAGTATACACGCTACCCTATCATCGAAAAAGATAAAGATGATATTATCGGTATGATCAATACGAAAGAAGTATTTCATGATCAAACGAAAGGCATTCATAAGCCACTTGAATCTTACATACATCCAGTACTAACTGTCTTTGAAACTGTTCCCATTCGCAAAACGTTAGTTCATCTACAAAAGAATCGCGTTCAGATGGCAATCGTCATGGATGAATATGGTGGTACTGCTGGCCTTTTAACAATGGAAGATATTCTCGAAGAAATCATTGGAGAAATTCAAGATGAGTTTGATGCAGATGAATCACCTATGATTGAAAAACGTACGCCTAAACTTACTGTTCTAGATGGAAAAGTACTTATTTCTGAAGTAAATGATATGTTTGGCTTACATATTGATGAAAGCGACTTAGATACAATTGGAGGCTGGCTATTATCGCAAGCAGTTGACGTAAATATTGAAGCTGGCTACTCCATCGAATATGCCGGTTTTCAATTTAAGGCATTAGAACTTGATGGACATCAAGTGAAAAAAATTGCTGTACATAAATTAGATATAAAAAAGGAGTTATAAAGTGACTGTTTTCTTAACAATCTGTATCATTGCCTGTTTCATTATTTCATTCCTAGCTTTTATTTATCCTATTATCCCGGGCATCCTAGCCGTCTGGGCTGGATATTTCATTTACCATTTCGGTATAAATGGTGGAGAACTAACAACTTCTTTTTGGATTATTCAAGTCATTTTCACACTATTCATTTTCGTTGCTGATTTTATTGCAAATGGATATTTCTTAAAAAAATATGGAAGTTCTAAATGGGGAGAACGTGTCGGTATGATTTCTATCATTGTCGGATCTTTCTTCTTCCCACCATTCGGTTTAATTATCATACCGTTCTTATCTGTATTTATTACAGAACTCATGCATAAAAAAGCGCCAAAAGACGCCTTTCTAGTAGGAGTTGCTACTGTAGTTGGTTTTTTAAGCAGTACAGTAGCGAAAGCCATTCTCCAAATCATTATGATTATCATATTTGTATGTTATATCGTCTTTTAACCATCCCAATTTCGGGATGGTTTTTTAATAGGAAATACCTACCCGGCTATTCTCATATTGGTTTTCACTACACAGATTCCACGTAAATTGCGCTGTATCACCAACTGTTATTTTTTCTCCTCCTTCTGGTAATACATCTTTTTCAGTTCGATATATACCTGTCACATCACCGTCAATTAAATGCGTCGGACAAACGACCGTCCAGCATAAATTACTACTACTAAGTATCTTATATGCAGCTAAATGATCTTCTGCTGCTGTTGTCGACTTTCTCTTTGATTCCGTTGATTGAAAACGATATAAATTTAGATTTGTTCTTGCTTGTAAAATACCGGCTGTTCCTATTGTAATGATTTTACGAACTCCTTCTTCTTCCATTTTCTTTATAATTTGTGGCATACTCTTCGCTAACGTCCCATTTTGATCCGTTCCAAGTGCACTAATTACTATATCGCTTCCTTCTATCGCTTTCTTTATATCATTTTCATTTAATACATTACCTTCTATAACTCGTAATCTTTCATGATTTATTTCTACTCTACTTGAATCACGCGCTAATGCAGTCACTTCTGCTGAATCTTTTAATGCTAATTTAATTATGTTTGAACCTACTCGCCCTGTTGCTCCCAATATACATACTTTCATTTGTTTTCCCCCTCTTTCATTCTTTCTCTATTTTTCAATAATCTCAATCAATTTACAACAAAAAAGCTTCCTCACATAAAAGAGGAAGCTCTATTATTACATTATTTCTTTTCTTTAGAATCCGTAGACTTCTCAGTTCCACTTGTTTCTTTATCCTTTTTATCCTCTTGTTGTGTTGTTGTATCGTCTTCTTTCTTCTTGTCCTCACCTTTACTACAACCTACCATTAATAAAGAACTTGCAAGTGCCATAGCAGTTAATGATTTAACCCATTTGTTCATTTGCGTTTCCTCCTTTTGATAGAATATGTACAATCCCATATTACTCTCTATTTTTAAAGGAAAGATTGAAAAATAGTAAATAAACGGTAAATATTTGTAAATTTTCTGATAATAACTATGTACATATAGTCATTTTTCTCCACGAAAAGTAAAAAACTAAGGCGCCTATCTTTCCGCCTTAGTCTCTTATGCAAACTTCTCATTTTCATATACATGTTTAATCTTATACTCTTTCTTCACGACATATTGCCATACACTATAGGCATAACGATTCATTTTCAGGAAGCAGTTTTCTAAAAACGAGCGAAATTCTGGATTTGCAACTTCAACTGCCACTTGAGCAAACTTTAACGCTAACCGTTTCAAATGCGAAATATAACAAGTTGCAATATAAATATCACCTGTATATTTACTATCAGTTTCCTTTTCCATTTCATGAAAATGAAATAAAATTGGTTCACAAGTTATATGCTGTACATTCTCTCCTTCTTGAAAATTCACTTGTTCATTATATGCTTGCAACATATATGGTAAATGATGCTGTAATAGCTCCTTTAATTCTTCGTCTCTTACCTGTCCTGTATACTCCCCAACCTTATATATAAGCATATAACTATACCTCATCAATTCTTTCATACAATCCATGAAAGTGCCTCCCTACTTTTTGTCTATATGCTATAAATATGATGCTATAACATTTGCTATTCTTGCTAAAAACCAATCCCATTTACTAATTTTCTCAAAATCTTCTTCCGAAAATCTTTTTGATTTATGGAAGTCTTCTTTTAGTCGATCCCATACGTCAGCAACAACTGTTTTATCATATACGACACAATTAGATTCACAATTTAAATAAAAACTTCTATTATCAAAATTCGCTGTACCTATATCAACAATTTCTCCATCAATGATTGTTACTTTCCCGTGAAAAAAACCATTCCGATATTGATAGATCTCCGCCCCAGCATGGTTCATCTCTCTCAAATACGGATAGGCAGCTTGTTTTAACAATACTGCATCACTTTTAAATGGTACGAGAATTTTCACATTGACACCGCGGTTTAATGCACCTTTTAACTCTTTCATCATTTCTTTACTTGGTACAAAATATGGTGTAGCAATAATTAAAGACTTTTTAGCCTGCTTTAAAAACGCTCCATATTTTTCCCATAACCCTTTTCCATCTGAAAATAAATATTGATATTTTACATTCCCAATTGCAGGTAGACTTTCATGTACAGGCATTTTTTCTCCCGTATCTTCTTTCCAGTCAGCAGCAAATTTTCTTTCCATATCCGTGGCACCATTCCCCTTAACTCGCACATGATAATCACGCCACTGGCCAAATTTCGGATCTTGTCCAAGGTATTCCTTTCCGATGTTAAAGCCGCCGATATATGATACTTTTCCGTCTATCGTAACAATTCGTCTATGATTTCGCTGATGCAACGAATAGAATAAATGTTTCAATTTAGGTTTTTTACTAAACGTAAACTGGACACCATTGCTTTGTAGTTGACGAATTACCTTTTTCTTCAGCTTATATCCACCTATTCGATCGACTGACAATTTCACTTCTACTCCGCTAGATGCCTTTTTCTCGAGCAACTGCAAAAACTCTTTGCTTATTTCATCTTTACCTACAATATAAAAATGGATATATATGTACTTCTCCGCATTACGTATATCCTCAAATAAATTCGTATATAACTCTTCACCGTTCGTATACAGTTGAAATTCACCTAATCGAACTTGTCCTACTTCATATTCACTAGCCATTTTTTTCCCCATTTCCACATCGATGTTCATCCAAATGAATACACCTATTACACAAAGGATTACAACGAAAAAGTGTTTCATGGATATTTTCCTTTCTCCACTTACTGTTATTTCTATATCTTCCCTTTTTTAATACAATATCATTCAAGAAAATATGTCATTGCATGATATATGTCCATATCAAACGATAGCTCATTTGCATATTGTATGTTGTATCTTAAAATAAAAGGAGGAAATAACAATGGGCTTCGCACATGGTAATGGATTCGCGCTATTAGTCGTATTATTTATCCTCTTAATCATCGTCGGTGCTGCTTGCTTCTGCTAAGTAGTTATTGTCACATGATATGCGGATAGAAAAACTATAAAAGCGGACACCTATTTTTAGGTGTCCGCTTTTCATATGAAGAACATTTCGCTCTGTTATAATACCTTTAACAACTAAATATTCAATTCAAAAAGTTAGTAATGTAGCTACTTTCTTACTCTCTGCCTTACGTATATGACGTTGTTCTGCACGTAACACTGCAATGCGATGCAATTCTTTCTCTTCCTCTGTTTCAGGGATTACTCGCGGCACAGGAACTGGATTATTCTCCTTACTCAGTGCAACAAAAGTAACAAAAGACGTTGCTGCGATACGCTTCTCACCTGAAATTAAATCTTCCGCTACTACCTTCACAAATACTTCCATAGAAGTTCTACCCGTCCAAATTACAAAGGATTCATAACTAACACAATCTGAAGAGCGAACAGGATGTAAGAAATCTACCCAATCCATAGAGGCTGTGACACATTCTTTTCTTGCATGCCTCGTTGCTGAAATAGAAGCAACCATATCCATCTCGGCTAATATCTTTCCACCAAATAGCGTATTGTGATCATTTAAATCTGTTGGAAATACTCGGCTCGTTTTAAACACTCTGGACTCATTAGCTGTTTTTCCCTTTACTTCAGTCATTGTTATCACCTCTTTAATTATTTAACCCGCTATTTGTAGACAATAAGAATCCCACCACAAAATTCGGCTAGAGCAAAGAAGTTTGGCAAGAGTTCCCTTCCCCATTCACACTTGAACAGTATGAGCCTATTACAACTACTCATTTAATATTAACAACATTCAGAACTCTTAGTCCATAAAAAAGAACCGATGTGATCAATCGGCTCCTCTAAATACATATTGCTCTTTCGGCTGTTCAACTTTATTCCATTTCGTTACTTCTAAAACAGGAATATTCGCATGGAACGGCTGATAAAATTCAGTAGAAATTTCTCCCTCTATTTGAATCCAATCATCGTTTTTCCATTCTACCCCTTCTGGTTTTTTCACTAACATACCATATACACCCGAATCTGCTACACAATGTATAATACCGAAACGGAATAAGAAATATTGTTCTTTTTTAGAAGAATCATCTTTGAAAACAAAACCTTTAAATGATAATTTTTTCCCAGTAAATTCGCCAGGATAATTATAAATTGTTTCCATTCCCTTTAGAAAGTTTTCATCATTTAAAGTAACACTATCTTTCGTTACAAACTCTTTCTTCCCTTTCTCCATTACACCACGGTATCCTTCTTTTCCGTAGTATATACTCGTGTCAGGTCTTAAAAATTGCCTTCTCATAAATGGATCTGTACTTTCCGCTTGTGCAACAGGAAAGTGAAACCCTTTCGCTTTAACAATATCAGAATCTAACGTTGCAATCGGGAAAAATAATCCTGAAACAATCGGAAAACAAAACAATGTGTACGAAAATACTTTTTTCCACCATGTATTCTCATCTTTTGAGTGGTCATGCCCGCAATGGCTATGATCACAACTACAATCCTGTTTTCCTTGTTCTTTCTCATGTTCTTTTTGGAAAACGATAATAATTTGAACGATCGTTAAGAAACCTAAAATAATAGCTGCTGTTGTTGATAAATAGGCATACTTCATATTGATATACTTCGTAATATTACCTGAAATATGAAGCTGCGCGATTAAGATTGTAAAACCTAATAATATATATGCTCGAAACATAACCTACCACCCCATCGCATAAATGAGTAGTGAGCTTGCATAAACAACAAGTGTAACTGTAACTGTAACGACAATTACAAATTTCGTTTTAAATGTCGCAAGCATCATAAACATATTTTTAATATCCACCATCGGTCCATATACGAGGAACGCGACAAGTGATGCTGTTGAAAAAGTACTTTGGAATGATGAAGCAATAAACGCATCTGCTTCTGAACAAAGTGATAAAATGTAAGCAAGTCCCATCATAACAGCAGGTGAAGAGAACGGCCCTTGCCCTATAGCAAGTAGTGTTGAAGTTTGTACGAACGTTTGAACTGCCGCTGCAATTAACGCACCTAATACTAAATATTTTCCCATCGAGAAAAATTCCTCAACAGCATGCGTACATACATCCCACATTTTTTTACGTAATGGACGCTTATGATTCACTTCTGGGAAGTGATCATCTCGTAATTGATGTTCTTTAAACATAAATGATAATATAATTCCAACGATAATTGCTACGATAATCGCTACAATAGAACGATACCATACCATGTGCATACTACTTCCAAAGGCAACATATGTTGCAAATAATACGACCGGATTAATAATTGGCCCAGTTAACATAAATGCAATCCCAGCATATGGCGGAACCCCTTTTCCGATTAATCGCCTAACAATCGGAACGATTCCACATTCACAGCCCGGAAACATCATCCCTAAAAAAGTAGCCATTAAAACAGACAGAAATCGATTTTTCGGCATCCATTTTGCTACCATATCTTCTGTCACAAACATTTGAATGAATCCTGAAATAAATACACCAATGAGCACAAAAGGAAGTGCTTCGATCAATATGGAGATAAAGATTGTATTCATTTGCAGGAATGCTTTCGGTAATTGAAACAATTCCATGATGTATTTCCTCCAACTTTTCATTAACAATATGTAATTTTAACCCCATTTTATGAATTGAACAAGACTTATACGGAATTCAGCCCTCTCATATACATTACATTTTATAGGTTTTATTCTATTCGAAACTTTCGATTTCATAGCAAAAAAGCTGCTCTAGCGCAGTTATGCAACTATGCTAGAGCAGCTTTCTTACCGTTAAAAGTAACGTTTCTTCCAAAATACAAATGCTAAAGCGCAAGATAATGTTGCACATATTATAAGTACAATTACAAAACCTTGAGCCTCACCTTCAAACGGAACCTTTACGTTCATTCCAAAGAAACTAGAGACCATCGTTGGTAATGATAATATGATTGTAATAGACGTTAACAGCTTCATAACACTGTTTAAATTATTTGATATAACGGAGCTAAAAGTATTCATCATTCCACTTAAAATGTGACTATATATTTCCGCCATTTCAATCGCCTGTTTATTTTCGATTAATACATCTTCTAATAAATCTTGATCGTCTTCATACATTTTTAAAAATGTACTGTTACGCATTAATTTTTGAATTACAATTTTATTCGCCTTTAATGATGTTGTAAAGTAAACTAAACTTTTTTCAAGGCCTAGCAATGTGAAAATCTCTTTATTTTTCATCGATTTATTTAATTGGTGCTCTAAATCAATTGTTTTTCTGTTAATTTGCTTTAAGTATCTTAAATAATAAGTAGAAATTGTATATAAGAGCTGAAGTGCAAAGCGTGTCTTTTTAAACGTATAAAATTCTTTAATACGTTGATTAATAAAACGTTCAAAAATTGGATTTTCTTCTAAACAAATTGTCACAAAGCAATCTGGCATTACAATCATACCTATTGGAATCGTGTCATAAATCGAATTTCCTTCTTCATCATGTCTAACTGTTGGAATATCCACAATTATTAAAGTATTATTGTCTTCCTTTTCAATACGAGAGCGTTCTTCATCATCTAAAGGGTCTTTAATGAAATCTAAGTCCACATTTAAAGTTTGTACTAGATATTGAATTTCTTCTTCCGTTGGATGAAGTACATTAATCCAGCAACCCTTTTGCATTTCCTCAACCTCTTGTAGTTTTCCGTTTCGGTCTGTTAAATAAATATTTAACATACTATCACCCCGATTCTTTTTACATGTAGGAATCTACCTCTCTTAAACAACAGTTTTTGAACCGCCATTCTCAGCATATGAAACATACGTTTAAATTTCAATAGAAAAATTATTTTGAAAACGTTTTTACAAGAAAAATATTATAAACAAAGAAAAAGACAGAGTGCTCTCTGCCTTAAAAAGCTTATGTTGCCTTTATAACATATTTAGAAAGCATCCACAAGTTAAAGCCAACTGAAATCGTATAACCAGCGTATGTTGAAATAATAAAACTTACATAATCAAAATACGGAAGCAATACAATATTTAAAACTATCTTCACAATAATGCCAATCACTAACCCTAACACTGTTTTCTGTTGTTGATTAATTCCTTGCAACATTGCAGCCGTTACTGTAAAAAGCGAAAATAGTATACAAGCAGGAGCGTAATACTGTAAAATAACGCTTCCCATCCCCGGATCATTTCCGGCACCAAATAAAAGAGTATACACTGGTTTTGCTAACACCATCATTCCAATTGCCGCGGGTATCGTAATACCTACTACTAATAGATTCGTCCTCGTAAAATGTTTGTACAGTAACTTCACATTTCCTGCTGTATAAGCTTTTGTCATCTCAGGTACGAGTGACATACTAAAAGCGGTCGCAACGGAAACTGGGATAAGTACAACCATCTGAACAAGTCCAATTATTGCATTAATCTTCTCTGCTTCTCCTTGCATATATCCCATTTGTATAAGCAATTTATTAATTGTAAATGTGTCAATCGTCTGATACAACGGAATTGCTAAACCAACCACAACAAATGGTATTGAATATGTAAAGAGCTCCTTATAGAGTGAGAAAAAAGATTTCGTTGTTTGTGGTATACTTGCCATTTCTTTTTTCTTTAAGTGCTTTCTTCTCCTTATGTAATACGCACTTAAAACAGTGAGTCCACCTATCGCTCCCATAAAAGCACCGAATGTTGAAATACCAACAGCTAGTGAGATAGAGGCTTTTAAAATATATAAAACGACAAAACTTCCTATCAAAATGGTTAATACCCGAAAAAATTGCTCTACAACTACACTTAGAGCAGAAGGCCCCATCGATTGGAACCCTTGAAAAAAGCCCCTTAATAAACTCATTACTGGTACAAGTATTAACGCAAAACTGACAATTTGAATATTAGTAGTGACCGCCGCTACACTATTCCCCGTTTGATCATTTCCATCGATTACAAGTTTAGCCAAATGCGGAGCTAGCATATATAACGTAAAACACGAAATAACTCCCATTATAAACATAAACACCATTCCACTTTTCAGCACTCTCTTAACCGTATGATAATCATTTAGTTGATCATATTTTGATACCATCTTTGAAACCGCAAGTGGTAATCCCATCGTCGCAATGCTGAGCATAATCGTATATGGACGATATGCATACGTGTATAACACGTACCCACTCGTACCGACCATAGCTGTAAATGGTATAACATATATAAACCCTAACATTTTAGATATCATCGTTGCCATTGTTAAAAATATCGTTCCACGTATAAACGGTGACCCTTTCATCACATTCCTCCGCTACGCTTTATTATTACACATTATGGACAACTCCTTTTTTTTAGAACCGAAACAAACAAAAAAGCCAATGAAAAATCATTGACTTTAACGTGCCGCTTTTTTCTTTTTGAAATACTTTAAACCGAAGTATAGAGCAATAAAGAGAATCGCTCCTATAATTATGTAATGTGTGTAATCAGATGCATACTCTTTAATATGTCGCCAATTTCCACCAAGCTTTTCACCTAAATATATAAATAGTATTGACCATGGAATAATCGCAACTACTGTATACAGTGTGAATAGTTTTAATGGCATCTTAGCTAATCCTGCTGGAATAGAAATTGCATGACGTACGACTGGGATAAAACGTGCCGAAAAGATTACTCCTGCTCCGTAACGCTTAAACCAATTTTCTGCTATGTCTAAATGGTGTTTATTAATAAGCAGATATTTCCCATATTTCTCTACAACTGGACGTCCTCCGTAGTATCCAAGCCAGTATAAAAAGATTTGGGCTAAAGTACCACCGATTGTTCCAGCAATAACTGCACCAACAAAGCTAATTTTACCATCTGCGACTAAAAAGCCAGCATACGAAAGTACAATTTCACTCGGGATAATTTCAATCATTAAAGCTAGTGCTACTCCAAAGTAACCTAAACTTGCAAAAAATTGCAATAACTGATCTATTATGCTTGCTAACATTTTATTTTCTATCTCCTTTTTTCTTCACATACCATCCCATTATTACATAAAGGTTGCATTCTGCCAATATCTTCATGCCGACAATATCACCGACATACGCATTATTAATCTATTACTATTTCTTTCTGAGGTTCTTTTATGTAGGCAAACATTTGTTTAATTTGCTCTTCTGTATTTCTAGCAATCGATAAATTAGGCAGTTCATCCTCACCAAAAAACTCCACATCATCTGTTTCAATACTAGTTTTCTTTTCACCACCAATAATTTTACAGCCAATAAAAATTTTATATACATGCGTTGCTGAAGGCGATGGTTGATGTTTTTCTTTATCAAATATAGCGAGTAGCTTAAAATCATCTACTATAAACCCCGTCTCCTCTAAAACTTCTTTTGCTGCTACTTCTGTCGGCGTATAGCCGATATCAGCCCATCCACCTGGCAGTGCCCATTTTCCATCACTTTTTTCTTTCACAAATAATAACTTTTCATTTTGAAAAACGACTGCTCTTATATCGACTTTAGGTGTTTGATAGCCTGTCTCGCTTGCAAATAACTTCTCTACAACTTCCCAATCTGTCTTAGTGTAATGTGACATCATCGAAATGGAAATATCCCGTAATTGTTGGAAACGTTCTATATCATACACATCCTTAGAATACGTTAAACCCGCTTGAGCTATAGATTGTATTTGTTTTGCCCACTCAATCCATTTTACTGTCATGTTTCCACACCCCATTCTTTATTAAGTACATATTACGTCAATTCTACCAATACATCTTTATTATACAAAAAAAGAGATTGATAATGTTCCAATCTCTTTCAAAATTAATCCAATTCATGTAAATGATCTTGTATATACTTTCTTCTTTTATTTATATATTCCTCAATCATATCAGCTTCTTGATCAAATGTTTCTAATTTTTCTTTCATATATGGATCTTGTAGTAAATAAGGACGAATCGATTCACACAAACTTTCTACTTTCGGCATCATAAATGAAACGGTAAATTGTTCTGCTAATATTTCTTCTAAAATACTTCGGTATTGTTTTCTAAATATAGGTATATCTAACAATCTTGCACTTAATGTGTTATAACCTTGAATACGAATATACTCATGATTAAGTGGTCTCCCTTGTACATCTCGCCCCCAAGTCGCATCATAATCCCACGGTATCACTTCAAATAAGTTCGTTTCATCGTTATGATATAGTGCATAGTTATGAACAAAACCATCAAAGTTTTGCGTAAAAATGACGCCAGCTAACCACCTTAAATATTTGTCTACATGCAAAAACTTTCCAATTTCTTTTTCATAAGCTTCCCTTGACAAAGCGTTCGCTTGAAATACAAATTCACTCAGCTGTTCTTCACTATTTTCATTCGAATATTTAAATTCATAACCTGCAAAAAGCTCGGTCTTAACATCTTTATCTCTCTCACTCATTAAAGAAAAATTCGCATCATCATCTATCGCATAATAAATAGAACCACTCGGTAATCCTCTATTTTTCAAAAAATTTTCATCCACTGATTCTAACTGTAAATATACACCTTGAATTTGACCATTAATTTTTATAAACACATGTTGTGATTTCGGTGAAAGTACACCAATATCATGAAAAAAGTCTAAAGATAATTTATTTCGTATGAGAGACGGATCCATAAACTCAGAATTTAAATGAAACTCTTTCGCACCTTGAAATTTTTTCGGTTTATAAAACATAACATGATAAGATTTCTTCTCAAATTCACGAATATGAGCACCCCGATATACGATATCAATGTCATACTTCTTTTTTCCATAAGTTAATTTTGCTGGCACTGGACTGTCTGACCAAATGTCTTTTTTCAATTCCACTAGGTTCATTGGATGAATAAAAAAATCATATGAAGGTAGCATATTTTCACATCCCTTCTCAGTTCTCTTCATTCAATGTATGCACTTTGCCTTGTCCATACATCCGCTATCAACCATTTATATAAAATTACACTCTTGTCCTGTTCAGAAAGATACCTATATACATATCCTGTTAATGAAAAAGAATACCTTTTCACCTGAATACATGATAAGGAGGATTTCTATGAAACGTGATATTAGAAAAGCTGTTGAGGAAATCAAAAGTGCGGGGATGGAAGATTTCTTACATCAAGATCCAAGTACGTTTGATTGTGATGATGATTGCACTACAAAAATAGAGTGTAGCGAAGATTGTAACTGCCCTACAACAAAATGTACTCGCGTGAAACATTGTACGTTCGTTACAAAATGTACGCATGTTAAAAAGTGGACATTTGTTACGAAATGTACGCGTGTGCGCGTTCAAAAATGGACGTTCGTTACGAAAGTAACACGTAGAAAAGAATGTGTGTTAGTTACAAAACGCACTCGCAGAAAGCATTGTACGTTCGTTACAAAATGTGTACGCTTTGAAAAGAAATTTTACTGGACAAAACGATGTTACTGTAAAAAATGCGAATTCTTCCCTAATGGACACGGTGGCTCTTGCGACGATTCGTGTGATGATGGAAATAAACGGAACGACTGCACAGGTGGCAGACATAAATTCCCATCTTGCAAACACAAGAAATTTGATCACTTTTGGTATAAAAAACGTAATTGCTAGTTTTTATGCCTACAAAAAAAGGCCGTTTTGCGGCCTTTTTTACGTTTATCCCGCTTTATTGAAAATGACTTATATCTGCAAATTGCTTCACTTCACCTTCACCATCTTCAAATTCTATTATACTTAGACTAGCACTATGCATAAACGGATCATCCCATACATTTTCTATTTCAATACCCGCAAAATGTCCTACAAGTAATTTTGCTGCTGCCGCATGGGAGACAATTAATATACTTTCTCCTTTATGCTTTTCCAAAAGAAGCTGCATCCCCTCAATTACCCTTTTATGAACAGCCTCAAAATTTTCTCCTGATGTTGACTGAAAAAGATGTGGTTCATACCAAAATAACTGTATGTCGTCTGGGTATTGCCTTTCTATATCATCAATTGTCTGTCCTTCCCATATACCCATGCTAATTTCATAGAAATGCTCATCCGCGATTATCGGTATATCACGTTCTCCCTTTATTAACTCTGCAGTATGAAGGGTTCTTTCACTCGGACTACTATAGATCGCATGAATAGATAAATCTTTCATTCGCTCTCCTAATTGCTTAGCTTGCAGTATACCATTTTCAGTTAAAGCAGAATTTTTTCGCCCTTGCATTCGCTTCGCTACATTCCATTCCGTTTCACCATGCCTTGTTACATATACCGTTGTCTTCACTTCAATTCCCCCTTACCATGTTGGCCGTAATTCCCACGGTTCTACTCGTCCTACAATCCATTCATCACATTTACTTTCAATTCCTTTTATTACCCCATCCGATATTTCTTCATGAGTAAGCCATCTTGCGTATGTATCTTCTAATATAAAACCTAAAATTATTCTATGATAGCTACATCGCTTACCCCCTATTTTGTGCGAGGCTATTCTCGACGCTTTACTGCCTAAAATATGAAAAACATCGTATGTTTCAGACGACAAGTCTAATTCTCTACAAATAAGTGATAACGCATCTTTTGCACTTGAGTGTATCCATGCGACAACCAATGTTATTGGGCCATTCCTCCCAATTGTGTTTTTAATAGCTAACTTTACATCGTCATCATTATGATAATCTAACGGAAGGCATGTGATATTTTCTGGTATAGCACTCTCTCGTTTAACATTTTCTAATTTCACTTCATCTCTTCCAATAATAGAAACATGAAACCCTTGCTCACAAAGCCACATAGACACCCTCTTTAACATTCCTGTTCCACCAATTACTAGCGCATGCAACTTTCTTTGCCCCCTTAGTAAAACGTCATATGAGGTTTATCTTCCCTATAATAATTAAGCCTGTCTTGCAATGTCCCTGAATGAAACTCAAATTTGTGGCCATCAGGATCAACAAAATATATAGATTCACAGTCCCTTACATCCCGTTCTCTTCCTTGTAAAATATGAACATCGTTTTCTTCTAATCGCTGTAGTAGACGTTCAAAGTCTTTTTGTTCAACAGAAAACGCAATATGCGTATAAGATTGATGAATCTCATTTCTTGGAATATGTATTTCTTCATTAAGCGCTATCCATACTCCACATATATTAAAATATGCAAGTTTTCTTCCTCTAACTAATAATTCTCCTTCCAATACTTTTTCGTAAAATGTAATAGAATCTTCTAAATTAGATACTGAAAAACATAGGTGATTGATTCCTTTTAACAACTCTAATTCCTCCTATACAAATAAAAGATGAGCGAAAATTCACTCATCTTTTATTATACTATTTTTTTGTAATATATGCCCATTTATAACTGAAGTCCCCACCAAACGTATGATTTGCAATACCTTTTACGTATGGTTTCTCTAAGTATGCGGTACTTTGTTGATACGTAGGAGAAATGGCAGCATCTTGACCAATTAAGATTTTTTCCGCTTCTGCAAGTGCATTCCAGCGTGCTTTATCATCTTTTAATAGTTCTCCTTTTGATTTCGCTACTAACTCATCATACTTTGGATTAGAATAATCCATTTCATTAAATGAGCTTCCAGTAACAAACATATCAATATAAGTCATTGGATCTGGATAATCTGGACTCCATGCAGATAAAGAGAATTCATATTCAAATTTCTTTTCTAAATCCAACTTCTGCTTATATGGCTGTTGTTTTAAATTCACTTTAATACCAGGTAAATTTTTCTCTAACTCTTCTTTAATAAAGTCTCCTACTTTTTTACGACTACCGTTATCATCATTTAGTAATTCGACTGTAATTGTATCTTGGCCAAGTTCTTTCTTTGCTTCTTCCCATAATTTTTTCGCTTTTGCTGCATTATCTTTACTGTCACGGAAATTTTTATTTACAGTACGGAAATCTTTCCCATCTGGTCCTGTCGTAAATTTTTCAGGTACTAAGAAATATGCTGGCAGTGATCCGTCATTTAAAATAACATTTGCAATTCCTTTTTTATCATATGCTAGGTCAATTGCTTCACGAACCTTTTGATTTTTAAACGTTGCATTTTTTTGGTTAAATCGTAAGAAATACATACGTGGATCTAACTTCGTTTTAAATTCATCTGGCTTATTCTTTTTATATTTATCAACAAATTCAGAAGTTAAAATAACACGGTCCGCTTGATCACTATCATATAAATTTACTCCTGTGCTTGTTTCCTTTACAATATTCACATTAATTTCTTCTAACTTCACAGTATCTTTATCCCAATAATTAGGATTTTTCTTTAACTGATAACTTCTTTCATGTTTCCATTCACTCATCGTAAACGGTCCATTATATAATAATTTATCTGCTTCTAATCCGTATTTATCTCCTTGTTCTTTCACATATTTTTCATTTAAAGGGAAGAATGTTGGGAATGAAGTAAGCTCAAGGAAATATGGTGCTGGTTGTTCTAATTCTACTACTAACGTTTTATCATCCTTCGCTTTCACTCCTAATTGATCTAACGGTAACTCTCCTTTATTTACTTTCTGTGCATTTTTCACATCAAATAAAATAAATGCATACTCAGCTGCCATTGCTTTATCTAATGTACGTTGCCATGCATATACAAAATCTTGCGCTCGAACTGGATCACCATTTGACCATTTTGCATCACGTAATTCAAATGTATATGTCTTTTTATCTTCACTAATTTTCACGTCTTTTGCCATACCTGGAGTTGGTTTATTATCCTTATCTAAACGATATAATCCTTCCATTGCATTTACAAAGGCACGGAATGATACAGAGTCTGTTGATTTTGACGTATCCATTGAAGGAATTTCAGCTGTTTCTAGTAAGTTTAATACTTGCTTATCTGCTGCCCCCTTACCTGTTTCTTTCTTCGTTGTAGATGCCTTCTCCCCATTTCCGCAACCTGCAACTAATACACTAGTCGATAATGCAACTGCAGCAATCGTTGTTGCCTTTCTCTTCATTGTTCCTTCCCCCAATCTATATATATAAAGTGAAACTTTAATCAGTGGGGGGGTTCTTCATCCCCCACTGATTATTAGTTGAACCAATCGGGCTTTTATGGGCAGTTGCCCCCCCCACCTAACTTCTTTGCTTCCACTGAATTTTGAGATGGGAGTCTTACTGCCCATTAAAGCGGGATAAATGAAAGCCAGTATAATACATATTATTATACAAAAGATTCAGATTATTTCAAATATTATTTTCGTATATACAAAAAAAGAAGCGGATAGAGAGCTCTACTATCCACTTCTTTTTCTTTTACTTGTAATCCATCCTCTATGTCAAATGGATTTTGAACTTTAAATATTTCGTCCATTATCTTTAAAAATTCTTCCTCATTTTTAGATTCGCCATTAATCATAAGTGAGTATGGCTCAATCTCACCCAATTTATAATCAACAACAAATTGGATCGTAACCTTTTTCCTTGGCATATCCGGACTATCCCCTTGGAACTCTACCAATTCTAATCCTTCAGTGCCACGATAATATGTCCAACCCGGATTTCTAAAATAATTTTCAAACGATTCACCAATTGAAAAGAACGGATATTCATATAGAGAGCTTGTACGAACTTTTTGAATAATATCTCGATCAGTCGGGAAGAAGAAATGGCTGATAAAAATACTAGCAACCGCTAAAATCGTAACAATTGTTGCTCCCATTTTACTCGTTCCACCACTATCACGAATGAGGTACTTTTCAACCGATCCATCTTGAATTTCTCTTGCTTTTATTCGATATATACGCCTTTCTGCAAATTGATAATATAATCCATTCGCAAAAATCGCCATTCCAAATAAAATAAAAACAAGTAATAGAAACGTAAGAGGCACCATATTAATGATCGGCAATGCTACGTTGAAGCCCATATAATAAGAAAACGCATCACACGCTAATAATAACACTACAAATAAAGCTGCAGGTAAATAATACTTACGATATCCGAGCCAACCTACATTGAAAATAGCTGCCCAACCATTCCAGCTCCACCTAGCAATCCGCTTTTCCTCAAGCTCCCATTTCCTTTTGTAATACGGATATTGTCTCCCTACATATACTTCTAATTCCTTGTCTATTAGCGAACTTCCTTCACCCTGTTCAGTATGCAAAGTCCGCTGGCAACTTTCACAATTTAACTGATTTCCCTCGCAAAGTTGCCCACAATTTATACATTTCAAAACAATCCCTCTTCCCATCCATACGTCATTTCAAAATACCTTCGTGTTTTAATAACCACTCTTTCCTCCATAAACCGCCCGCATACCCAACAAGTTTTCCGCTCTTTCCTATTACACGATGACACGGAACGATTATTGAAATCGGATTGCGACTATTTGCTCCTCCTATTGCTCGTACAGCTTTCGTATTTCCGACTTTCTCTGCAATATCTAAATATGAAGCACTTACGCCATAAGGAATCGTATAGAGCGCATCCCATACATTTTTTTGAAATGCTGTTCCCTCAGGAGACAACGGGACTGTGAACTCTTTTCTATTCCCCTTAAAATATTCATCGAGCTCATTTATACATTGATCTATCATTTCATTTGTATGTTCTTCTTGTCTCTCATCAACAAATATAACAGACGTAATTCCTTTATCGTTCGCTGTAATTTCTAGCAAGCCTAATTCACTTTCATAATAAGCTTGGTACATATGTCATCCTCCAATTCAATTCATATTCATTATTGTAACACGAATAGACAAAATTTTTCGTATAAGCGTTTTATTCGAGAAACAAAAACGAGAATGATACAATGTAAGAAAATTCAATCTAGGAGGCTATTGGATGAATTACAAACTTTTTTCACCTTATACAATTAAAGACGTTACATTAAAAAACCGGATTGTTATGTCACCTATGTGCATGTATTCATCGAAAAACGAGGATGGCCAAGTAACGAATTTCCATCTTATTCATTATGGAACAAGAGCTGCTGGTCAAGTTGGTTTAGTTATGATTGAAGCAACAGCGGTGTTACCTGAAGGTCGAATTTCAAATAAAGACTTAGGCATTTGGGATGACAGTTTAATTGAAGGCTTACATAAAGCGACAACTTTTATACACGATAATGGTGCAAAAGCTGCCATTCAACTCGCTCATGCTGGAAGAAAAGCAGAATTAGAAACAGATGCGTTAGCTCCTTCAGCCATTCCATTTAATGAAACAATGAAAATGCCAATAGAAATGAGCAAACACCAAATTAAAGATACTGTATTAGCTTTTCAGCAAGCTGCAGTACGATCCAAACAAGCTGGATTTGACGTTATTGAAATACACGGTGCTCACGGTTATCTTATTAATGAATTTCTTTCTCCACTTACCAATAAGCGGACTGATGAATATGGTGGTTCACCTGAAAATCGATATCGTTTCTTACGGGAAATCATTGACTCGATAAATGAGGTTTGGAACGGACCGTTATTTGTTCGTATTTCAGCAAATGATTATCATCCTGACGGGTTAACAGTTCAAGATTATGTACAATATACAAAATGGATGAAAGAACAAGGAGTGGATTTAATCGATTGTAGCTCTGGGGCTGTTGTACCTGCGCGCATCGATGTTTATCCTGGGTATCAAGTACAATATGCTAAACATATTAAAGAGCATGCTAACATTGCAACTGGTGCAGTTGGATTGATTACGACCGGGGCACAAGCAGAGAAAATTTTAAATAATAACGAAGCAGATTTAATTTTTATCGGACGTGAGTTACTTCGCAATCCTTACTTCCCAAGAATAGCCGCCAATGAACTTGGCTTAGAATTAGAAGAACCGTATCAATACGAGCGAGCGCCTGGGAAAATCAGTACAAATAAATAAAACCGAGAAGCTTTTCTTCTCGGTTTTATTTATTCTATCGTTGTAATTTCATTCGAATTATAAATGTGGATACCTGATTCTTCTCGCAATGCAGTTATATACATCCCTTTCGCCACATCTTTAGCGGAAATTGGTTTATACTTTTTGAAGGCTCCTTTAAATATAAAAGGAATCATACGAGATAATTTTTCCGCCATTCTTTCACCAAAGCGAAATTCTTGTCGATTTCCTACTAATAAAGATGGCCTAAAAATGTGAATACCACCAATTACTAACTTTTGCAATTCCTCTTCCATTCTTCCTTTCACTTGTGAATAAAAGAAAAACGATTTAGGATTCGCTCCCATTGAGGACACAACAAGGAAATTTTGCACCCCTTGTTTTTCAGCTAAACAAGCCGCTCGTAACGTATATTCATAATCTACCTTTTTGAAATTAGCTTTCGTTTTTGCTTTTTTGATTGTTGTTCCTAGACAACTAAATACGTCATCTACAGCAAAGAACTCTTTATATTCCTCTAATGCCAAATAATCTACTTGCTTTTGCTGTAACTTTTCATGTTGCCATTGCATTGGTTCTCTTACAAAAATAGTAACCGAATCGTAGTAATCTGATTCAAGTAATAGACGCGTTATCTCTTGCCCAACTAAACCACTTGCACCAAGTACTAACGCTGTTCGCTTATTCATATATGCATATACCTCTTATTTTACTTTTCTCTCCTTTAGTAACATACAACTTTTAGGAGTTTCCTTCTCTCATTTTACCACAAGTAAAGCACTATGCGTACGCATAGTGCTTTACTCACTCTTTTTTCTCATCTTTCTCTCGTAATTTTGTTACGGTTGATGCATCTCCTAAATTACTTATTAATCTTCTTAAAAAAATTAAGACTACGGCTAATGGTAGTACTACCGCTAATATCAATAAAATAGCTTCCATTAAGTAACCCAAACACTCATCCCCCTCTAAACCCTCCTTTCATATATATATGAACACTGCGTTGTCACATATGCATGTATTTGCAAAAATAACACATCTATATTTGACAACTTTATAACAAAATCAAATCGGAATGATTATTATTTATTGCAACTTTATAAAAGATGTATTATACTAAGTTCGCAAACTAAAACGTAATTATTCCGTTTTGTATTAAAATGATATTTTTCTTCTATAATTGGGGAAAATATATCCGTAAAAAAAGAAAAGAGGAGAACTTCATGCCTAAAAGATTGACTATATTTTCATTCTTACTTATTTTCACTTTAATTTTTACTGGCTGCTCAAATACAAAAGAAGGTAATGCCAAGAAAGACGGAAAGCTAACTGTTTATACAACTATTTTTCCTCTTGCAGATTTCGCAAAAAAAATTGGTGGCGACTATGTAACTGTTGAAGCAATTTATCCGCCTGGTGCCGATTCTCATACATTTGAGCCAAGTCAGAAACAAACAGTACAAGTTGCAAAAGCCGATTTATTCGTTTATAACGGTGCTGAATTAGAACCATTTGCTGAAAAAATGGAAAAAACATTACAAAAAGAAAACGTTAAAATTGTAAATGCATCAAAAGGTATTGAACTGCGTACTTCTACTGAAGAAGAGCATCATGATCACGGAGACGGCCATAAAGAGGATGAACATCATCACGATAAAGACCCACACATTTGGTTAGACCCTACTCTAGCAATGAAACAAGCAGAAAAAATTAAAAATGCACTTGTAGCATTACAACCTGACCATAAACAAGAGTTCGAAAAAAACTTTGCAGCACTTCAAACAAAATTTACTGATTTAGATGATCAATTTAAAGCAGCAGTTGCGAATGCAAAAACGAAAGATATTTTAGTTTCTCATGCGGCTTATGGATACTGGGAACAACGCTATGGCCTGAAACAAATTGCTATCGCCGGTATTTCAGCTTCTGATGAACCATCTCAAAAACAACTTGCTGACATTACAAAAACAGTAAAAGAACATAATCTAAAATATATTTTATTTGAAACATTTTCTACTCCAAAAGTAGCATCCGTTATTCAAAAAGAAACAGGTACAAAGATTTTACGCTTAAATCACTTAGCTACTATTTCTGAAGACGATGCGAAAAATAATAAAGATTACTTCACTTTAATGGAAGAAAACGTAAACACATTGAAAGAAGCTACTAACTAACCAACTTTTGATAAGAAGCTGAATACGATATTCAGCTTCTTTTTTATGTGTTTCTGCTTGACTTGACCAAAATAACAAGTAAAATTATCCATATTAGCTTTCAAGCTATATCAATTTAGAAGGTGAGTTGGAATTATGACTCTTCACATTTGTGAAGTAACAGAAAAAAATTGGCGTTCGGTAGCTGCTTTAAACGTCGCAAAAGACCAGCAGCAATTTATTGAAAGCAATGCGTTTTCTTTAGCAGAATCATTATATGAGGGAAACGGAACGTCAGTAGGTTTATATGATGGAGAAACACTTGTAGGATATGCAATGTATGGATGGTATTGTGAAAAACGTAAAAGCGTATGGTTAGATCGCTTTATGATTGACCAACAATATCAAGGAAAAGGATACGCAAAACGGTTCCTTCGCTTGCTCATTCAATTCTTACAAAATAAATTTGAATGTAAAACAATTTATTTAAGTTTACATCCAGATAACAAACTTGCAATGGGATTATATGAATCATTTGGATTCCGTTTAAATGGCGATATTGATGATGAAGGCCCTGTTGTAGGTGTTGTAATGGAGTTACTTTTAGATGAACATACAAGCCTGTGAAAACAGGCTTTTTTATTATCCTTCATTTTTTGCAATCTAGCATTTTTCTACAAAGTGCTTAGTTAATCCAAAAAATAAGCCTGCAATATGCGCAGACTTATTTCACACACTCCTCGAAATGTGCTTGGAACCATTCTTTATTAATATCTTTTCCGATGAAAACAACTTCACTTACTCGATCTTCGCCCTCTTGCCACTCTCTATCATACGAAGCAGCAAATAACGTATGTACGCCTTGGAAAACGATACGTTTATCCACTCCATCAATCGATAAAATTCCTTTGTAGCGATATAAATATTCTCCTAGTTCTTGAACGACAGCTGACATCCACTCATTTAGTTTTTGTAAATCTAACGGACGCTCTTCGCGTAGTACAAACGATTTTACACCTTCTAAATGATTATGCTCTGTATGAGGATAAATTTGTAACGTATCTTTCGTTTTAAACGTTTGAATTTGTAGTAACGATGGAATATCCACATCACAGTTAGTCGACTGAATTAACTTTGCAGTCGGGTTTATTCCTTGCAATTCATGTAAGAGATGTTCTTTTTCTCTCTCTTCAATTAAATCTAACTTATTCACTAATACAACATCGGCAAATGCAATTTGTTCTTTTGCTTCTAGTCCTTTTTCAAAATGTTTATGTATATGATAACTATCTACTACTGTTACAACACCGTTAATTTGGTATGCAGATTGAATAACAGGATCTAAAAAGAATGTTTGAATAATAGGACCTGGATTTGCAAGACCCGTCGTTTCAATTACTAATCCATCAAAGTCCATTTTCCCTTCTGTTTTTACATCCAGTAATTGTTTTAAAGCAACGAGTAAATCTTCACGTACAGTACAGCACAAACATCCATTCGTCATCTCCATAATCTCTTCTTCGACATTCATAATCAGCTGATTATCAATACCAATTTGCCCGATTTCATTTACAATCACCGCTAATTTCTGACCGTGATTCTCTGATAAAATGCGATTTAATAATGTCGTTTTCCCTGATCCAAGAAAACCAGTTAATATTGTTACTGGAATCATTTTGTACCTCTCCTTATAGCTATATGTTTCTACATTATATCATATAGAAATAATCGTTTTTGTAGCAAAACATATTTATTGTTTGTACGCCCCTCTAACTATATAATAATATATAGTTAGAAAGCCTTTTCAAAAATAATCATTCATCAAGGGGGTACTATAATGGAACGAGTTCAAATGGCCGAAACGCTAGAATTTTCTCGTATTATTCAAGGTTTTTGGCGTTTAGCAGAATGGAATATGAGAAAACAAGAATTACTTTCTTTCATTGAAGATTGTATGGATATGGGAATTACTACTTTTGATCATGCTGATATTTATGGTGGCTATACGTGTGAAGGACTGTTCGGAGAAGCGTTACAACTAAAGCCTTCTTTACGTGAAAACATGCAAATCATCACAAAATGTGGAATCGCTCCCCCATCACCGAAATTTCCAGAGCGATATGTTGCTCACTATAACACTAGTGCAGAACATATTATTCAAAGTGCAGAAGCATCACTTAAAAATTTACATACAGATTATATTGACGTATTACTTATCCATCGTCCTGATCCTTTCATGGATCCAAATGAAGTGGCAGAAGCGTTCTCACGCTTAAAACAGGAAGGAAAAGTTCGTCATTTTGGGGTATCTAACTTTTTACCTTCCCAATTCAATATGTTAAGTTCATACTTAGATTTCCCGCTTATTACGAACCAAATTGAAGTATCAGCTCTGCAGCTTGAGCATTTTGAAAAAGGAACAATTGATTTATGTCAGGAAAAACGAATCAATCCAATGATTTGGTCACCTCTTGCTGGCGGAGAAATCTTTACTGGTCAATCAGAACGCGCTGTACGTGTACGTGAAACCGTTCAAAAAGTCGCTACTGAACTAGGTGTTACTAGCATCGATACTGTTATGTATGCATGGTTACTTGCACATCCAGCTAATATGATGCCGATCGTTGGCTCTGGTAAATTAGATCGTGTTAAAACGGCCGCTCTTGCTACAAAAGTTAACTTAGACCGTCAACAATGGTTTACAATTTTTGAAAGCTCTAACGGACATCCTGTACCATAATGCACAAAAAGAAGAGCCGTTTCTCTACAGCTCTTCTTTTTCATATGTATTTCTAGTCATCGCAAATACACACATATCTCTTAATCCATTTCCATCTACTGCAACACTCGCACTTTCTAACACACCCTCTAATTTAAACCCTAATTTCTCAGGGATCGCTCTACTTTTCTTATTTAAAGAATCACAACGAATTTCTACGCGATTTGCTTTCAGTTCAGAAAAAGCATAATCTGTTATCCCCTTTGCAGCCTCGACCATATAGCCCTTTCCACTAAACCTCGAATCAATCCAATACCCAATTTCAAATTGGGGTATATCCCAATTAATGCGATGCAATCCAGCTGATGCGATAAACTCGCCTGTTTCTTTCGAAAATACTAGTAACCTTAAATCCTCACGCTGTAAAAATTGAATATGCGATTTTCTAATGCTCACTTCTACTTCTTCCTCTGTTTGCTCTTTTTGCGCAAAAACCATCCATGGTTTTAATTCTTTCATAGAAGCTTGAATGGCATCGTATACAGCTTTACCATCACCTGGTTTTGGCATTCGAATCAATAGCCTTTCAGTATAAAATTCAGAAGGAAAATCGAATAATAACGGATTCACTTTCAACACTCCTTATAATTCTTTTATATATAATAATATCCATCTCAAACTATACAGTAAAGAAATTTCTGAATTTTATACATTTAATTCATTTACATCTACCGCAACACGAACGCCAGATTCAATTGCCCCTTGTATCCATCCGTGATATAACGTTGTATGGTCTCCAGCAAAGAATATTCTTTCCTCTGGTTTGACAATCGCTGGTTGCAACTCTGATTCTTGACCTGCCTGAAATAGAGCAAACCCTCCAAGTGCATATGGATCCAACGTCCAACTTTTTGATATACCAGATAAGAATTCATCATATACTTGACCGCCTAATATCGTTGCTAAGTTTTGTAATGTGTAATAAATACGGTCACCCTTTGATAACCCATCCCATAACAACGCATCATAAGACCATGTATAGCTGCCTAACATTATAGCAGGTCCTTTTTCTCCAATTCCATGACTTGGATAATATGCGTAACGAATTGGCAAATCTGTTATAATTCTGCCACCTAACTGTCCTTGTTCTTCCCAAAATCGACTTTTAAATTGAATTCCTATTTTTGTCGCTGGCATATAATGCAATTCACGAATTGCTTTCCATTTCTCATGAGATATAGAATCAAATGGATCTACTTCTACAAACCGCATTGTCGAAAACGGAATGGTAACAATAACTAAGTCCCCTGTAATACTACTATATTCAAACGTTTCTTCGTTTCGATAGAAAGCTGTCACACCATTATCATGCTGATGTAGCTTCATTAATTTTTGATTATATATAATATCTTCCTCTAATTGTGGTAAAAAAGATTTTGGCAATCTATCATTACCGCCTATTATTTCACAAAATCCGCTCTCCTCTTGCATAATGTATAAAAAACGTAATGTCTCAACGAATGACCTTTCTAAAAAACCTTCTAAATCCAACAAAACGCCAATCATCTCAATTGTTACTGGTGAAAAGTAAGTATTATATTGATAAGGGTGATATTTTAAAAATTGTCCTGTAGAGTATCTCCCAAAATCCTTTACTACAACATCCCAATTTTTCTCTGGGTTCTTTTTAATAAAATTTATAATAGGCTGTACCGCTAACAATAATAGCTCCTCAGACGTTTTCCCAACTTCATTCATTTCCACAGGATACTTTAATATATTTGGCTCTTTTTCATATTGTTTTAATGTCGTTTTTCGGCCGTTTACGTAAATAATATCAGTCTCATTCCTATTAATAAAAGGGCTTACCTGTAGCCCAAATTTTCTTATATATGCCATCGTTAATGTATGCGAATACGGAATTCTCATCGCCCCTACATCCAAATATAAACCGGTATCTTCCATTCTAACTGTCTCTATGCGGCCACCTACCCGGTTGTTTGCCTCAAAAATCTTCACTTCATGTCCCGCAGCTTTTAATAAAGATGCCGAAACTAATCCAGCCATGCCGGCCCCTACTACAATAATTTGCTTCGGGCTCGTCGTCTTCTTTAATCCTTTATTTATAATTTTTAATGTTTCATCCATCTCCGTGTTATACATTATATCTTTCTGCACAATTCCACCCCTTACTTCATCAAATGGGCATTAGTCGTTTAGTGCATTTTATTCATAAATTTCTATAAACATAACAACAGAGCAAGTTGAATATTCACTAAAAATACATAAGAGATAGCTCTCACATCTCTTTACGCTTCGTATAATATAGCAACAGCAAATAAGGAGTGGTTGAAAATGAAACCAACTTACGACTACAATGCTACAAAAAAGTATTTAGAAGAAAAGAAACAACAGCTATGCAACCAACTTAGTAATATGCATCTATCTAAAAAAGAACGTGAACAACTAAAACTTGAGATTGATAACTACGAATATATTCTAAATGTAGTCGAAATGAATCATTATGAACGAGGATTTTCACGTTAAAAGTGGATATGTAATTTATCCACTTTTTATTTTGAGCATTTCATTACGCATTTTTCGTAAGTAAATATATAATAGGATGTACATTAAGATTGAGAGGTATATTCTATGATCAAATTAAGTGTATTAGACCAATCCCCTATTTCAGATGGTAGTACGGCAGCCAAAGCTTTTTCACATACAGTTACGCTTGCGCAAGAAGCTGAAAAACTCGGATATACACGCTTTTGGGTATCAGAACATCACAATTCTGTAAGCCTTGCTGGCTCAAGTCCAGAAATACTTATTTCTCATATTGCAGCGAAAACGGAGCGGATGAGAGTCGGTTCGGGTGGTGTCATGTTGCCACACTATAGTCCGTATAAAGTTGCTGAGAATTTCCGTGTTTTAGAAGCGCTTTATCCGAATCGTATTGACCTTGGTGTCGGCAGAGCACCTGGTGGTATGCCCATTGCAACTCGCGCACTTCAAGAAGGAAAAATGCTCTCACTTGATCAATATCCAGAGCAAATTGCAGATGTTGCAATGTACTTACATGATCAAGTACCAGAAAACCATCATTATGCAAATTTAAAGGCTACTCCTGTAATTCCCACATCTCCTGACATGTGGTTGCTTGGCTCTAGCGGAGAGAGTGCAAAGATTGCCGCACAACAAGGTGCTTCTTTTGCATTCGCACAGTTCATAAACGGATACGGTGGACCCGAGGTAATGGAGGCCTATCAAAAACAATTCCAACCTTCCTATTTAGGAGATAAACCAAAATCAATCGTAGCTATTTTTGTTATTTGCGGTGAAACAACTGAAGAGGCGGAAAAAATTGCTTCTAGTTTAGATTTATCAATCTTATTACTAGAACAAGGAAAGCGTACAACTGGTACACCTTCTATCGAAACTGCTCAAAATTATTCATACAGCGCTTATGATTTATTCCGTATAAAAGAAAATCGTCAACGTATGATTGTCGGTGATCCATCTTCTGTGAAAGAACAAATCGTAAACTTAAGCAAAGCGTACAATACTGATGAATTTATGATTGTCACAATTACTCATCGATTTGAAGATAAATTGAATTCTTATCGCTTATTGGCAAATGCTTTTAATTTATAATTTTAAAAAGGAGATACATCACATATGATGCATCTCCTTTTCTTACTACTTATTGTTTTCATTCCCTATATATTCAATAGCTTCTTTCAATACCTCTTCAAAGTGAATAGGATAATCATGATTTAAGTTAGGTATAATTTTATACTTATGTTCTATATTCTTATCTCTTAATAATTGTACAAATTGCTGTGTGCATTCGAAACAATCTTCATCTTGATCACCGCAGACTATATATCCCTTTATATGTTTATCCTGTAGTACTCCTAGCAACTCATTCCATTCTTCAACCTCTGGAAGCCACGGTGCCATAAAAATAAACCCATCCACAGCTATATCTTTTTGTAAAATTGTATATAGAGCTACTCTTGCTCCAGCAGAAAAGCCACCAATTATTACACTTTCTACTGTATAATTTTCTTTAAAATTAACGTAATGCTCTTTTAATTCCTCTTTCCCTCTATGTATATCATCCCAAACAAACCCATCTGAAAACTGAATTTGCGAAGACTGTGGTAAAGCCAACGTATAACCTTGATCCAAAACAGATTTCCAATATGGTTCTACTATTCCTATATTTTCTTGATCTCCGTGCATTGCAATAAATAGTTTTTCTTTTTTCTTACTGTCTATATATTTCACATCTGCTCGTTCTGTTTTCTTTGCTAACTCTTCTCTTTCTTTACATAATTGAACCATTTGATGAAACTCTTCAAATTTATGTAGTGGTTTTAAATCGTCGTCCGAAATTAAATATTCATTTCCATACCAAAAACCCTTTTCTATAATAGCTTCCTTCATTAAATGCAACGCTTCTTCTTCAAGTCCTGCTGCACTCGCTAATGCATATTTAAAATTATATATTTGAGCCTCATTCCCTACTATACCTTTAGCATGCTCCATTATATAAGTATATGCTTCCAAACTTCCTTTACTTGCATAGCAATGTAACGTTTCATTTAATAATTGAATGTAAGTCATACTATTTTTCATGCACCCATCCCCCGTAACCTTTTATAATATTTATTTTTCAAACCTTTATACCATTCTGTAATCTTTGTATAAAACTCATGCTAACAATACTCTATTCTTGGCGTGATACTTAATCGTTACTCCTCTTTATCCAATAAGTTTAGTAAAAAGTTTAATAAACTGAAAAATCAATAATTTAATAACCCCAAAAAAAGACAACAATATATTTATTGTTGTTTTCACTACATCTACCCACTCTTTTGTTTTTTTCTATCTGGTTTACTTGAAACTAAATAATGTTTTTCTGAAATATATAAGTCTCTTTTTAATATACGATCTAAGTAAGGTCCTAGTTTCATTCCGCATATGAGGCGATCTTCACTACCTTCTACAATTGGAAACATTTCTTTTTCTGTTACATATTGATCTACTGCCTTTTGTACAATATCAATTTCTTTAACTAGGTTTAGATTTTCTTCTGTATGTTCAAATACCTCAAGCGTTTCCTTCGTAATAAGAAAATGGTTTGTTGGAAATGCAGGTAAATACGGCTTTAACAAATCATAATTCACTGTATAATCATCATTTACTAATACTGTATAAACGATATTAGCATTCTTTTCTAGAAACTTGGCCATCGCTTGTTCCAATTCATCTTTCGTAATTTCACGCTCTTCTTTTCCAGTTTTGAAAAAGCGAAACATCGCATCGCCTCCTTTTTACTATATTATAGCATAAAAGAAAACTGAAAAATCACAAAAAAGTCATTGAAAGAATTTTTCAATGACTTTTTTCTTTATATTCTTATATTTATCCCGCTTTAATGGGCAGGAAGCCCCCCCACTGATTAAAGTTTCACTTTATTTTAAGAACGCACTTAGCATCCATACATGTTGTTCTAATGTTGTATGAATTGCTAACAACATGTCCGCTGATGTTTCATCGCCCGCTTCACCAGCAACTTCCATGCCTTCTTTTAATTCTTGAATCAATGCAGAGTAATCATTCACTAATGTTTGCACCATTTCTTCTGCAGATTCCTTGCTTGTCCCTTCATTCACACTAGATGTTGCCAAATATTCTTTCATTGTCGCTAACGGCTTACCTTCCAATGCTAAAATACGTTCTGCTAATTCATCAATATACGTTCCAGCTTCATTGTAAAACTCTTCAAATTTCTCATGTAATGTAAAGAAGTGTGGTCCTGTCACATACCAATGATAATTATGTAGTTTCACATATAACACATTCCAGTTTGCTACCTGCTTGTTTAATACTTCAACAACATTTGTTTTCGTACTCATACAATCCACTCCTCTTATCATTTCATAATGTTTGTCTTTTAAGAACCTAGTTACATATTACCATACTTTTCCTATCCTCTCGAACGATTGGCTCATATGTAACAAAGTTTTAACACCTTTAATACTTCCCTAATATCTTTTCATTCATGTATGTTTTCTAACAGTTCATACGTCTAATTGTCCAAGCTCATACATATGCATAATAGTAAATCAAGCTCATCGTAGTAGAAAGAGGGATAACATGGACAATCAACAATGGCAAGTAGCAAAGAAAGTCGCTGCTACTTATATTGGAACAGTCGTTGGAGCTGGATTTGCTACTGGACGAGAAATTGTTGAATTTTTTACAGTGAACGGATTTTATGGAACTATTGGTATATGTGTAAGTGGATTTTTTTTTATTTGGCTTGGCACAAAAATGATGTTACTCTCCTCGCAAATCGGTGCATTTTCAGCGCAAGAATTTAACAAATACTTATTTGGGGATGTATTTGGAAATGTTGTAAATACACTATTATTACTCGTATTATTTGGTGTAACGAGCGTTATGTTATCAGGCGCTGGAGCGGTATTTGAAGAGCAACTTCGTTTACCAAGACAACTCGGTATTTTCATTACAGTAATCGCCTGTCTCATTATAGGTAGTCGCGGATTACAAGGGGTTTTTGAAGTTAATACACTTGTCGTACCTATTATGATGATTTTCATTATCGGACTTGCTATTACAACGTTTTTTCACGGTACAACTCCTATTCGTAACACTATTCCTGCAGAAAACTGGAATATGAAGTGGATAACTAGTCCTATTACATATGTCGCCTTAAATCTTTCTCTCGCCCAAAGCGTCCTCGTCCCGTTAGCCAGTGAAGTAAAAGATCGAAAGGCCATTTTATGGGGCGGTATTTTAGGTGGGGCAGGACTTTCTTTAATATTATTATGTAGCCATTTAGCTATCTTATCCGTCGACCAATTTTATCAATATAACATTCCAATGGCTGAAGTCATAAGAAAATTCAATGCCACTTTTCACTTTTTCTTTGTTCTTATCATTTTCGGTGAAGTATTCACAACTTTAGTTGGCAATGTGTTCGGAATGACAAAACAAATGCAATCCATCACTGGCTGGAAAAATAACAATATTATTTTCTTCATTTTACTAATAAGCTATTGCTTTAGTTACGTTGGTTACAGTGAATTACTCCACATTCTATATCCTATAATCGGGTGGGTCAGCATCGTTTTACTTCCGATTATTGCTTTTAAACAACTTCAAAAAACATAAAAGAAGCATCCATGTTATTGGATGCTTCTTTTATATGTTCATTCACAATCATCACACACTTCCCAGTACGGCCCCATTTCGAGTGCTAAATACGGCTTTAATTGCAACCGAATCATCCGACTAGGCATACGTTCTAAAACGAATTGAATCCCTTCTTCTTCTTCATCTAATTCAACTTTTGAAATCGCAATTCTTTGCATCGTCGAAATAGGCATTCCATCTTTATATAAAGTGATTTTCACCTCATCATATTCATTAAAATACAATTCAACACTCATTTGATTTTTCAACATTTCATTAACAATTTCATATTTATCATTTCGTTCCTGGATTATATATTTCCAGCCGCCTCTACCTTCTTCTTTCGGAGCTGCTTGAAACAATGTCATCAAATCCTCGTATAGCATAAGATAACTCCTCTCTTACTAAAAAACGATGAGTATTTTATATACCCTTTATCTCTATCAATATCCATATGTATTGTACCATATATCGCCGTTTTTACCGTATTCATTTGCTTCATAAGTATATAAAACACTTTATTCAGTCTTCATTATTATGTGGCTTACTTTATTACTTAATCCCCCTTAAATTTTAAACCTATTCCCAATCATTATTTGCTCACATCAAAAAAAGAGAGTGACTTACATCACTCTCCTTAAAAGAACTTTCCAGTAGCTGCTAATGCTAATACTAGTATTAAAATTGTAAATACTAATGATACAATGAAACTAAAAATAGGTAATGCTTTCTTTTCATTCTTCTTAAAGAGTAACTTTAAACTAAGAAAGATGTTTACTGGTACAAATATAAAATAAAAGTATTTAACAATTTGCACCGAACTATTTGAAAGTGCTTTTAAAATAAACACTTCAATGAGAAAAACAATGAAAAACGAAATACTTAACCAAAATGAGACATAACTAAGCCAAGAATGTCTTTTGGTCCCCCAGTACACTCCCATATTAATAATCTCCTTTATTTGCATTCTATATGATTATAATTATACATAAAGTTAACAAATACCTCTATTTTTCGACAAATATTATACATGATATACCTTGAAACATCATAAACATACTCTCTATCACATTTCATGTTACATAGTAAAAACAGACTACCCCAAAATCGCATACTGCTATTTTGGGGTAGTCTGTCCTTTATTATACTTTAAATCTTTCAATTAACCCTTGTAATTCTTCAGCCATTTGAGATAATGTACCCGCCGCAGAACTAATTTCCTCAATGGACGCTAATTGTTCTTCTGCTGATGCTGCAACGTTTTGAGTACTCGTCGCATTATTCTGCGCTGTCATTGCAATTTGTCCTACCGAAATAGACACTTCATTTGCACCTTTTGACATCCCGTTAGCCGTTTCAACCATCGTTTTAATTTGATCGGCAATTTCGTTTGTAGATTGTAAAATCTCAGTAAAGTTTTGCTTCGTTTCATTTGCAATAACAAGTCCAGATTGAACTTCTTCATTTACATGACCCATAGACTTTACCGTCTTACTCATGTCATCTTGTATTTCACATATTAATTTACTTATTTCACTAGAAGATACGCTAGACTTCTCCGCCAATTTACGTACTTCATCTGCAACAATTGCAAATCCTCTTCCGTGTTCTCCCGCTCTTGCAGCTTCAATTGCCGCATTCAAAGCTAGAAGATTTGTTTGATCTGCAATATTTTGAATTACTTCTAATATGTCACCAATTTGCTTTGATTTATTATTTAGTAACTGAATAACCTCATCTGATTGTGAAACAGATTCTGCAATTGACTGCATTTGATTTACTGTTTTTCCGACTAGTTTTCCACCATTCTCTGCTTTTTCACGAGTATGAGCAGAAGCCGTACTAATTGATGATGAACTATTTGCTACATGCTGAATGCCTTCTGTTACATCAAATAGTAACATTGCACCATTTTCTACACTTGTTGTTTGCGTTGTTGCCCCGCTTGATATTTCGTCCATTGCCATCGTAATTTGCTCAGTTGCTTCACTCGCCTGTCTTACACTTGCCGTTAGCTCTTCTGATGCTGCTGCAACATGTCCAGCCGAAGTATTAATTCTTCCGATTAATGTTCGCAATGCATCTGTCATCTCATTAAATCCTTTTGCAAGTTGACCGATTTCATCATTAGAATGAATATCAATTGTTTGCGTTAGATCTCCCTCACTTATTTCTTTAGAAGTGACAACTAATCTTTTTAATGGCTTCGTTATAGAAAGCGTCACAAAATAAATAAGTGCCCCACCTATAACTAATGAAATGAACATAACAATTAACATATTATAAAATACAGGCTGCGCAGCTTCAATTACTTCATTTGAGTACATAGTCCCGCCAATTTTCCAACCTGTTTTTACATTTGTAGCAAATACCATTTGTTTTTCGCTACCGTCATACGTATAAGAAAAAGCACCATGATTATCTTCATAAATTTTCTTCGCCCAAGAATCGGCTGCTTTTTCTCCTGATTTTTCTTGAGGATGTGCAATTATTTTTTGTTTTCCATCTAAAATGAAAGCATATCCCTTTTTACCAATATTAATTAACTTCGTTGTTTTTAATAAATTATCTAAACTTAAATCTATCGCTACAACACCGTTTTTATCTTCTGCTTGTTTTGCAATCGTTACGACAATATGTCCATTTCCTTTTGCCTTATACGGCTCAGTAATTACAATACCACCTTGTTTTGCCACTGCATCTTTATACCAAGAACGTTCTGTTGGATCATAGTCTGCTGCCATTTGTATATTTGGTTCTTGTACAAATTTTTTATCATTGCCCGCAACATATACTTGTTCCACATCTTTATTCAAATTGATATATTGAGATAGCATTTTTCTTAATTCATCCTGATTATCCCCTTGATACATATTACCTTGAATCACTCGCGCAAAATTATTTACATCATTAAATTTCGCCTCAATCATTTGATTAATTAAATTATCTAATATTTTTATATTGTCGTGAGCACTACTCGTAATTTGTGATTCAAAATTCTTTTTAGCTGTTTGATAAGACATGCCTCCGATAATAGAGACAGCCGCAATTAAAATGATGAAAAATGAAATTAGTAGTTTTTTTGCTACTTTCATATCACGAAACGAATTTAATAGTCTACCCATTACAAACCTCCTGCTTTTCAATTTTATAAGGTAAATCTTGTTAATTGCAAATATTTCCCATTCCCGAATTATTATTTTCATAACCTATTATGATGAATACTTTGTAAAGTTTAAACAAATAAATTCTATTTGTCTATATATTTGAATAATATTATTATAAAATTTACAAATGTAAAAAACCAAAGGAATATTCCTTTGGTTTCTTACATTTTTTTATGTTGTTTGGAAATTTTCTTCCACTTGTCACGCTCTGCTCTTGCAAGAATAGTATCTTGTTTTCTCATAAAATACGCCAGTTCTCTTTGTAATTTTTTATAGCTTTGCAAACGATTTATCGTAATCATTCCGTTATCAATTGCATTATGCACTGCGCACCCTGGCTCATTTTCATGCTTGCAATCCCTAAAACGGCACGTTTTTGCTAGTTCTTCAATATCAGAAAATGTCGTTTGAATTGCATCGCTTCCTTCCCAAAGCTGCAACTCCCTCATACCAGGAGTATCAATAACTAAACTACCACTCGGTAATCGGAACAATTCACGATGAGTTGTCGTATGCCTTCCTTTACTATCTTCCTCACGAATATCACCCGTTTTTGCTACTTCAATTCCTATAAGTGCATTTAACAAAGTGGATTTTCCAACCCCTGATGACCCGACTAAAGCAATTGTTTTTCCTGAAGTAACGAATTGCTGCAACGATTCAATACCGGTATGCTCTACACTATCAACGACGAAGATTGGAACACCAATTGCCACAGCTTCCGTTTCAACAATTTTCTGCTCTATGTCCTCACATAAGCTACTCTTTGTTAAAACAATTACAGGCATTGCACCGCTTTCATACGCTAATAGTAAATAACGTTCCATTCTTCTTACATTAAAATCATGATTAAGTGCATTCACTAAAAATAGATAATCTACATTTGCCGCTATTACTTGTTCTTCCGTTCGATTACCAGCCTCTTGTCTAGAAAAAGAGCTTCTTCTTGGAAAAATACGATGAATAATTGCTTTCTTTTCATTCTCTATTTTCTTTATATACACCCAATCACCAACTGCTGGATAATCTCCCTTCATTACTGCTTCATGCCGAAACTTTCCAGACAGTTCTGCCATATATTCACCATCATTACAAATAATTCGATATATATGCTTATGCTCAAGTAAAATACGCCCTACCTCAAAGTTCTCTACAGCTTGTTCCTCAAAGAAAGAATCCCAGCCGAACGATTCTAAAATATTTTGATTCAAATTGATATCCTCCCTAATGTAAGCTAAGTGGAAGGATCGTGCGCTCACTTATATAGTATCGCCCTTTCCATCCACCTTTGTATTTGGTTTATGATTCATATAAGTTATTTTCGCCATAATACATCACCCCGTTCTCATTTTAATTACTCTCATTATATGGAATATTTATTTAAAAAGCTACCTTATTTAACGTAATTTTCAAATAATTTATTTTTCATCATTCTAATTTGCCCACGGTGACTAATCTCATCTTCTAGCACGTGAAACTACAAATAGTACTGGTTATGCCGCTACACCATTAGGCCACTTTCTTTCTGACATAAGCCATCCATCATCACCTTGTTCACTCAAATACTTCAGTGATTCTTCTCGAACACTTTGTAGAAGCTGTACATAATACTTTATTTCATGACCACGAATCGTTTTCCTCGATTCTCCTAAATAGAGTGCGTCTTTCCATATTTCTAATTCTTCCTTTGTAAAGTCACGCTCTTGAAATGAAATAAGCTGATGTGCTTTTTCAATAGCTGCTATATGCTTTAGTAACGCTCCAATGGAATTCCCCCCACTCGGTATCATTAAATCTAATTGCTCAACCGATAGATCTCTTATTTTCAGGAATGTTACAGCCCTTGTATGCTCCAGCATGCTTACTAATTCCCCTATATTTTTTGTATAACCATCCACACTTCTTATTCGGTAATCTATATTCATATCACGCACCCCTTTCTGTATTCATATTAAGGAATAACAGCTTCATATAATAGACTGAAATATATCAGATTTTTCTGTTATAACTAAATTGAATACGTAATACCCCCAAACAAACTTTCTCAATATGTTTCTATGAAATATTAAAAGGAATCGATATAAAATAATCGAATCTTATTCACTAAAAGGAGTGGATTCGATGGAAATGTATCAATGGCTAACTGCTGTTCTCGTTGGTGGCATTACCGGTTTCGTTTCCCATCTAATCAATAACCAAGGTAAGTTATTGCTTCCACGCCGTTTGAAAACTTTTTTTCACTTTGGGTTTTTGACTGATATTTTCACTGGCAGTCTAGCTGCACTTCTTGGACTCGTTTTATTCGATGTCACCTTAATAAAAGAAATTATTAAAGTATCCATTGTGACTGCTATTTCTGGTCAGACTTTCTTACTACATCAAGCGCTTGGTGGTGAGCAGGCTAAAAACACACAAATTGGGAAAGCTGATGAGAAGATTCAAGAAATTGACAAATTATTGCGACGTTAGTCTATACTTTTTTTAAAAATTATTGCTATAATAAACAATAAATATTTTCTATTGCGTCGTTTGTCAGAAGAAAGGGTGTTTCGTATGACAAAAAAGAAAATAGAAGATTTCTTAACAGACACTGAAAAAGAGGAACTGCTAGAAAACTATAAATGTTTACGAGAAGCCCGCACAAAAAGCGAAGCTAACTATTTTGGAGAAGCAGTAAACCATCTATTAAATAAAGCAAAACAACGAATTATTAAAGATGCAGGCATACATGATGAAAATGCAGCAACTGTTCAATCAAAGAGAAAAGCACTGTTTTAGTTCATTAGCTAAAACAGTGCTTTTTATTATGTTATTTTTCACATTACTTTCACATCTATTTCACAATTATAAGTAGTCCTATATGTTATACTCAGTATATCCTTTTCCAAGGAGCTATATGCCGATATATTAATCCCTATCTCTATAGGGATTTTTATTTTTGGGCTTTTTTTATTTGTAAAGACTTTATGACGCAATTCCTGTTTCACGATTCTCAGTTAGTCTTTCACTTTTTCTAAACAGAAATAAAGCTAAAATATATAATAACGCAGTAAAACTACCTACAAATATAAAATTGTGAGACGCTGCAAATAGCATTCCTGCCATTGCCGCTCCAATCATTTGACCCATATACATAGAAGCATTCGCTAGAGCCGCTCCTGTTCCTCTGGCTACGATAGATATGTTTTGTAAGTGCCTCATCATTAATACAAACAAAATTCCTGTCACAAAAAACAAAACAAAGAATAAAAACTCCACAATTATAATGTTGTTTACATGAGGAAGTAATGTATATAGAACTGCTGTAAATATAATTCCACCATAGAATGAAAGGTTATAACCAATTTTATTTACGATTCTAGGCCCAAAAATATTACCAGTTAAATTTCCTAATCCTAATACGAGCATAGCTGTTCCTATTTCATGAATTTGCAAGCCAAATTGAATGGAAAGCCACACACCGAAGAATGAAAATGCAGCAAAATTACCAGTTTGAAAAACAAAATATGCAAAATAAGAAAGTGAAACCTTAGAATCTGAAAGTAATTGTTTATAGCGCTTTAAGATATTTGTTTTCTTTTCTCTTATATGAACCGGTTGTATTTCTGGTAATACTCCATAAATAACAATAACAAGTAGCGCTGATAATATACCAATGATAAAGAATGGTGTTGTATAGTGTATCATTGCTAAATATGATCCAACTGGCAGTCCTAAAATTTGAGAGAGTGACAATCCTGCTGTTGCAATCCCAATTGCCTTTACAATTTGTTCCTTCTCTATAAGCAGCGGAATAGATGCCCACACTTGTGGAGATACAAAGGCTGCACTTACACCTGCTAAAAATCTAAATGCTAGCATCCATCGAAAACTCGGTGCAATTCCACATAAAAACGTACTTAACGCAAAAAAACTCATTCCTATTACCATCACTTTTTTTCTGTTTAAACTATCTGATATAGGACCAGCGATAAGTGCAAATGCAGCATATCCTAAAGCATATGAACTCACCATCCACCCTGACAACTCAGTTGAAATATGATACACCTGTTGTAATGTGGGTAACAGTGGTGAAATTAAGAAAGTATCTGTACCGATCATAAACATGATTGTAAAGAATACAGCTAGTACTCTTTTCATTTAAATCTTCTCCTTTCAACTAATCTTCTAAAATAGATTCAATCTCTTTCATGACATCTTCATTCATTGAAACTTCCACCGCTCTTACACTTTCTCTTATTTGCTCCGCTCGTTTCCCACCAGGAATAACAGTATCAATTCCTTTTTGGTTTAATAACCATGCTAAAGCTAAATGCGATAATTCGAGATCCTTTTCTTTAGCTATGTCTTTTAACTTTTCAACTTTCTTAAAGTTGCTCTTATATGTATTCTCTTCAAATAGATTTACACTTTGACGCCAATCTCCTTTATTCAATTTGAAATCTTCTGTATATTTACCACCTAGTATCCCAAAAGCAAGAGGCCCGTAAGGAATAAATGAAATACCTGATTCTATACAATATGGCAAAAGTTCTTGCCCAGCAGTACGATCTAACATATTATACGGCGATTGTACAACATCTATGTGCCCATGCTGATTCGCTTCTTTTAATTGCTCTACGTTTACGTTAGATATTCCAATTGAACGAATTTTCCCTTCTTCTTTTAGGCGAGTAAGTTCTCCAATTGAATCTATGTAACTTGTTTCTGGGTTTGTAAAATGTAAATAATATAAATCAATATAATCAGTTTGTAGTCTTCTTAAGCTATTTTCTACAGCATTTCTTAAATAGCTCGGTTCATTATTCATATAAACCTCTCCATTTAATAACGGTTGTATTCCACCTTTGGTAGCAAGTACAACTTCATGGCGTTTTCCTTTCAATACTTCTCCCACCAATTCCTCTGATCTACCGAAACCGTATGAATCTGCTGAATCAAAAAATGTAATCCCTTGCCCCATAGCTTCTTCTATTAATCGTTTTCCTTCTTCCTCATTCACATCAGCATATAAATTATGTCCCCCTACAGCGTTTGTTCCTAACCCCAATTTTGAAATATGTAGTCCTGCCTTTTGCAATTTTGTATACTTCATTTTTTCTCCCCCTATATTTCTATTGTTCGAATATATTCGAACAATAGAAATATACCACTTTATATGTTATAGTGCAAATATATTAACTTATACAAGCAGGTGAAAAAATGCGTACTCTCTATCATCCAAATCGAGAAGAAATTCAATTCTCTTCTGTTCTATATGCACTTAGCGATCAAATTCGTTTACAAATTGTAACGATGCTACTAGAAAAAAACGAACAATCTTGTGGCGCGTTAAACATTCCAATCGCGAAATCAACTTTATCACACCATTTCAAAGTTTTACGTGAATCCGGTGTTATGTATACACGCCTTGAAGGAACTCAACGTTTCATTTCAATTCGTGAAGATGACTTAAATGCTAGATTCCCCGGTTTATTAGATGTCATAATACATGCGACAGAACCATACTAAACAACATCTCATAGGAATATGAGATGTTGTTTAGTTTTTCTATTCTTTTAATACTGTGAGGTTTTATTCATTGAGTATTTTGTTCTTCACTATAACTACCAAGTCCCTTCCTAAATTAAAATTTGAATAAAACGTTTGAACGCTGATATCCCTTCTTCATCTCGTTTAAAAACACCAGCATCTTCAAGCGCCTGTATAAATTTTCTGCCCACTTCTTCTCTTATAATCTCCTGTACATTTTGTTCATATATCCGATTGTCATATTTGATTTTTAATTGTTCTGCCCATCGTATATGAGGCGTTGGAATATCACTTGGAATGTTAAGTAAAAATTTTTCCACTTCCTGAAGTTCTGTTTTTAAACGCGCAGGTAGTACAGCTAACCCCATTACTTCAATTAGACCGATATTTTCTTTTTTTATATGTTGTATTTCCGCATGAGGGTGGAAAATACCTAGAGGATGTTCTTCACTTGTACGATTGTTCCGCAAAACAAGATCCAATTCGTACATACTATTCCGGTAACGAGCAATTGGAGTTATCGTATTATGCGGAACATCATTCGTAAATGCAAATATATTAACAGACGGATCATCATATCTCTTCCACCTTTCTAATATGTACTCCCCTGCATTTACTATTTGTTCTATGTCGTTACTTCTTAAGCGAATAACTGACATAGGCCATTTAATAATAGAACATTGCATTTCTGGAAATTTAGTGAGTTCAAAAATGAAGTCATTTGATGCATTTGCCATAGCAAATTCATAGTTTCCACCTTGATAGTGATCATGTGTTAGAATAGATCCTCCTACAATTGGCAAATCTGCATTGGACCCAAGGAAATAATGTGGGAATTTTTCTACAAATTTTAACAAACGTAAAAATGTTTGACGGTCGATTTTCATATCACGGTGTTCTGAAGACAATACAATGCAGTGTTCATTGAAGTAAATATACGGAGAATACTGTAGAAACCAGCTTTCATCTGTAAGATTCATACGAATCATACGATGATTCGAGCGTGCTGGATGTCCAGTTCTGCCTCTATATCCTTCATTCTCAATACAGAGTAAACATTTTGGATAATTTGTACTTTCCGATACTTTCTCTCTAGCAATTTGTTTCGGGTCTTTTTCCGGTTTTGATAAATTAATTGTTATATCAATGGCACCATATTCCGTATTTACTTTATAATTTATATTTTTGGCAATTTGCTTTATTTGTATATAGTTGCTGTTTTTACTTAATTCATAAAAGTAATTTGTCGCAGCCCTCGGATTTTGTTCGTATTTTTCATAAAAAAGAGCATTGATAATGGACGGTTTGGACATAAAAATATCCATAATTGCACTTGCTAAAATCTCCCTCTCGTCCATTACTGATTCAATGACTTTATGCATACAAGCATATTCAATCAACTCTTCCAATAACTCCGAAATTGCTTTCTTTGTAGATGTGGGCGCTGACGCTTCCACTACAAAATCACCTAAACGAAGTAAAGAAAGAATTTTATTCCTTGTATATATTTCATCTTCTTGGTCAATTAATTGAATTTCAATAGCTCGATCAATTAACTGCTGGATAGCTTGATATATCATCAGTATATACCTCCTCTAACCTTTTAGCTGTTTATGTTGTCACGATGCTAGTTCTATGTGTCTTTTATCATTTTATGAACAGACGTATGGGCCACCATACTAATATACGTTTTTCTTTCTCCAAAGAAGCTATTAGCATACTTGAATCGCCTGTTTAGCAAGCTATTCTGTTACATTATACGTACGTAAAAAAACTTCTACAATCAACATCTTGTCGTATTTTTTAGACATCTTGCTTTTCACTTTTAACATCTCACTAAAACATAAAAAGGAACATTTTTTGAAGAACGATTTCCGGCGATTTAAAGCTTGCTCTTTACCTCTTTGTCTCTCCCCCTAAAGCCACCATTTGAATAATAAATGTACTTGCTTTAGTATCACCGCCCCCTTATTTTCAGCATTACAAAAAACAATATTTCTAAAAAACAGAGCAATATCTCTCTTGTGTAAGCGTTTTACAAAAAGTAATCTAGTGGTACAGATAGACACTGGAAACTACTTCTGGTTTTGATAGATTCTCAACTACTATGCTGGTTTCACTTTCTATCAAAATATTAATTTTCAAAGGTAAAAAAGTGCTCTATACCTTTGAAGGATCATCAATGTCAAAAGTGCAAAAATGAAAACGAGGGGGTACATATGAAAAAATCAAAAAAGAATTTCAGGAGGACAATCGCAACACTTGTATCGGGTTGTGTCGTAGGTTCTACTTGTTTTACAAATGCTTCCCTAATCCAAGCTGAGGGAAACACAGAAACTATACAAACTGAAAATCAAATTATTTCTCAAAATCCTAATACAGTTATTTCATCTAATCAAATGAACGTTCTTGTTGATGCAAATTTTCCAAGAGTCATTCAATACGATTTAAAATCTGGAAATGGAGCAGGAAAGACTTTTTATGGACAGACTGAGGCATTAGATACAATCCTTATTAATGACGTAGCAGTAAAACCAAAAATAAAAGCAAAAGTTTCATCAGATAAAATCGTATATGAGATGACGGTAATAGACACTACTCACAATATCTCTGCGGTTATTACTGCTGAGATGATTGTTAAAGAAAATATATTAGAATTCAATATTACAAAGATCATCGACAACAATATCGTAAAAACAATTGAAATTCCAAATCATCATTTAATTTCTGTAAATAACAGTCAAAAAGATGCAGTGCTAGACGGCGTGCAGATGTCAACAAATACACATATTAATGGTGACAGACAAGTAAAGGTGGATGAAAATTTAAATACGAAAGATGAAGAGCAAAAAGGATATATGTATGCTTTTCTTTCTACTGATGAATTAAGTGCAAGTATATGGTCGAATACAGAGAATAATTTAGCAAAAAAATTAGCTCCAGATTCCTATGCTGCAAAGACTGACGCTCAAAGAATTACAGCAAATGCTACAACTAATAGTGCAGGTAAAAAAACAATTGGTCTAAGTAGTACCTTCTGGACGTATCAAAAGTCAGAAGAACATCGTAAAGAAGATGGCACTCTAGAGCTAGAAGATGGGACAGTTAATAAAGTAGATGAAATGCCGTCTGTGAAGGTTATCATTACTGCTGACGCTAATGATGATAAAAAGATAAACTGGCAAGATGGAGCAATTGCTTATAGAAAAATTATGAACGAACCTCTAGGAGCAGAAAAAGTTCCAGACTTAGTTGGTTATCGTGTTAACATGAACTTTGGCAGTCAAGCCCAAAATCCTTTCTTAATGGCTTTAGACGGAGTAAAAAAATTCCACTTAAATACTGATGGACTAGGACAATCTATTCTCCTGAAAGGGTACGGTAGTGAAGGGCATGATTCTGGTCATTTAAATTATGCTGACATTGGAACCCGAATTGGCGGGGCAAAGGACATGAAAACATTGCTAGCAAGGGGTAAAGAATATGGGGCAACTTTTGGTGTTCATGTGAATGCAAGTGAAACGTATCCAGAGTCAAAATATTTCCAAGAAGATCGTTTATTAAAAAATCCAGATGGAACTTATAAGTATGGTTGGAACTGGATCGATCAAGGAATAAACATTAATGCTGATTATGATTTAAGAAATGGCAGAGCACAACGATTCAAAGATTTATATGATGCTCTTGGTGGGAAGAAGAATGAATTAGATTTTATTTATGTAGATGTTTGGGGTAATGGACAGTCAGGTGATAATAGTACATGGCCGAGCCGTCAATTAAGTAAAGAAATTAATAGTTTAGGTTGGCGCTTAGGCAGTGAGTGGGGATATGCGAATGAATATGATTCCACATTCCAACACTGGGCAGCCGATTTAACTTACGGCGGGTATACCTTAAAAGGCATTAATAGTACCATCACTCGTTTCATTAAAAACCATCAAAAAGATGCATGGATTGGCAACTATCCTAAGTATGGAGGCGACGCAGATGCTCCATTATTAGGTGGATACAGTATGAAAGACTTTGAAGGTTGGCAAGGTAGAAGTGACTACAAAGCCTATATTGATAACTTATTTGCGGTGAATGTTCCAACCAAATTCATTCAACATTATAAAGTAACACAGTGGGAGAATGGCAAAGCAGTTGAAATGATAGATGATAAACAACAAACTTACAACTGGGTACCAGGTATGAAGACAGTATTAAAGGACGAATCTAATGAAAATACACTTACAATTGAAAGAAAATCAAATGATTTTGCAAATGATAAAGATGGCTATCGAACAAGAACTATGACATTAAATGGTAAGAAAATATTTGAAGGTAAACCTGGTGACGAAAAGTATTTATTCCCATGGTCTTGGGATCAAAATGGTAAAAAATTATCAGCAGATAATGAAAAATTATATCACTGGAACACAAACGGTGGAAAAACAACGTGGACTGTCCCTACTGGTTGGCAAGGTACCGTTAAAGTGTATGAGTTAACAGAATTAGGTAAAGAGAAAATGAAAAATGTTAAAATTGAAAATGGAAAAATCACATTAGATGCAAAAAAATCTACTGCATATGTAATTTATAAAGGGCCAAAATCCAATAAAGATGTTAAATGGAGTGAAGGAATGCATCTTATAGATACTGGATTTAACAGCAATTCCCTTAAAGATTGGAAAATTAAAGGAGACTCAAAAGCAGTTCAGATCACGAAGAGTGAAGGTAATAATAATATGCTAACAATCTCCAACAATAAAAAGAAAGTAAATGTTACCCAAAAATTAACAGACCTAAAACCTAATACAAAGTATGCTGCATATGTTGGTATAGACAACCGAAGTGAAGCACGAGCAAGCATCACAATTACTTCTAACGGCAAAGATTATACAAATAGTACTGGTAAATCTATCGCTAAAAACTATGTAAGAGCATACGCACATAATACATTAGGCTCAGAGCAAGCAAAAGCTGATGGTCAAATGACTTCAACTGTGGATGGAACAAGTTACTTCCAAAACATGTATGTGTTTTTTGAAACTGGTAAAAAAACATCCGATGTAACGATTGATTTATCAAGAGATGCTGGAAATGGGGCAAGTTACTTTGATGATATCTGCATCGTGGAAAGTAATGCCGCAAACCAAGTAAGCGATACCAAATTCGTACAAGACTTTGAAAATGTTGTACAAGGCATCTATCCGTTTGTAATTGGTAATATTGAAGGCGTAGAAGATAATAGAACCCACCTTTCTGAATTCCATGCACCATATACGCAAAGAGGTTGGAATCAAAAAATAGTAAGTGATGTTATCTCAGGTAAATGGTCACTTAAAACGAATGGATTAACGGAAGGCGATACCCTTGTGTACCAAACGATCCCTCAAAACTTCACATTTAAACCAGGAGTAACGTATAAAATTACCTTTGATTATGAAGCAGGTAGTGATGGAACGTATGCGGTAGTGACAGGTAATGCTCCATTTGAGGAAAAAGGGGTATTAACTAAAGAGGAATTAAAGTCAACCGCAAGCAGTGATAAGAATGCAAAAGCTGGCACATATTCCTTTACTTTAACAGGCGATAAATCGGGGCAAAGCTGGTTTGGCATTTATTCCACTAATAAAGCAGCTAATACTAGCGGTGTGAAAGGCTCACAAGCTAACTTTAACGGTTACAAAGATATTATGCTTGATAATCTAGTTATTGAAGTAGTGTCAAATAACTAGATTCAGTTACTTTATATTAAAAGAAGTTGTCTCAAAAGGTCCTTAAAAATGATCTTTTAGAGACAACTTCTTTTTTATACTTTATAAACTTAAGAGAATCGTTCCTTTCCGTCCGTAATTTTGTTGTGGTGACATACTTATATGAAAAAGAGGTTAACCCATATAGCTATTCAGCTACTTTTAGGTCAACCTCTTTTCCATTCACAATATTACTGGAACTATAAAACTATCTTTATCTTAATTCGAGATCTTTATCTCTGTGTCTCTTCCACTATAGTCACCTTTTTTCAATACGTAAATTATCTAAAATAAACGTACCTGCTCCAGTATCCCCGTTTAAATTCGTTCCATCACTGAAAATTCCAACATAAGTTTGACCGTTCTCAGAACCTGTCACAGTAAACTCTGCTGTTTTTGTGTCAGTAGATGCAGTAAGAGTGTTATTCACACTCAATCCTTTTGCACTCGCAATATCTCGAACATCAATTTCTTGATCCCCTGAAATAAAGCGGAATGCATTTGCTGTCGTTTGGTAGTCAAATGATACTTTATAAGTTACGCCAGGTTCGAAACGATAATTTTGAGGAATCGTGCGGTACAGCAAACCTTTATTTCCAGTGTTCACTTTAACGGACCAATTCCCCCCTAATACATCATCGACTAATTTTTTACCTGCCCATCCTTTTTGTGTATATGGAGCATGCAGTTCAGACAGATGAATTCTGTTGTCTTCTACCTCTTCTGTGTTACCGATAACGAATGGGTAAATACCTTGTACTACCGATTCAAAATCTTGTTTGAATTCCGTTGGTGAGACATAATTTTTTAAGGACTTTTGAACGATCCGAATATCATCAAATTTTGTGTTTCCTTTTCCAGCATCACGGCTTAGAGTTAATTTAGCTTTATTCGTTACAGCTGTAAAGCTTACTTGCATAATTTGCATTTTACTATTGTATCCATCATTTGAAGCATGTGAATCTGCCTTAACATAGTTCTTTTGCAGGCTACGAAGTGTGTAATTGTTAACGTCTTCTTTCCCACCTGTTACTGTAATTCCCGCCTTTACATCACTATTGTTTTCAACATATACCTCTGCCACATAATCTTTACCTGGTTCTAAACCAGTAAGAACACGAGAAACAGTTGTATCTTTTGACGGACTATCGATATTCAAATAGTAATCTCCACTACTTACATTACGGTTGCTTCCAGTTTGATTCGTTCTAACGGCGCTTACAGCTTTATTATCACCTTGAATAGTTGTATAAGCACTTACTTTTCCTGTATTGAATCCCGCGTCATATATATGAGCACCTTTGCTCCAATCATAGTCAAGGATTTCCAAACCTTTATCTCTTTTTGGTACAACAACATAAGGAGTTGCAGCACTAGCTGTCAAAGTTACCTTATTATTTACAACTTTGACTTCTTTCATATCTGCTCTACCTTGATCTGTCAACTTGTATACATAAACAGTAGAAACATCTTTATATTCATCTGGAAGTGCCCAAGTAGTTGTACCACCTTCCAAATTCCAGTGATATAGTTTATCAGAATTAGAAGTTGGATTTTTAAAATCTTGTTTCACCCAAGGAATTAAATAAGTGTGTCCATCAAGTACAACGTTTCCATTCAGTTTAATCACACGTTCCCTAGAATTGTCTTTTCTAGTTACATCGACAACATCCCCATTACTTGGGTCTTTCAATTTTATTTCCTTTTCTAAGTTTGTCTTGCTTTTATCCCCTTCTACCGCTGTCCAATTCGTCACATAATATTTTTGTAAGAATTTAGTAGGTAGATTCGTATCAAATGTCATGCGAATAAAATTATCAAAATTCTTATCAGATTGCCATCCTTCGAAACCAGCTAATTCAAATCCACCAAGTAACGGATGATCAGCAGTTCCTCCTACTTCAGGCCAGTTCAACACCCAAGAATCTCTTTGGTGATTGCTAATAAAGCGTAGTACTTCTGAGTTGATACCTTTACTTTCCGGTCCACCGTAGTTTTTATCGGTAGCCCAGTGTTGCCACGTTGAATAATTGGCCATAGAACCACCAAATTCCGTTGTTAACCTCCAGCCTCTATCTTTAAATTGATCTGCTATTCTATTTGATTCCCATTGATTTTGATACCATACATCTAAATAAATAAAGTCGAGATTTGGAACAGCAGCTTTCAATTCATCTAGTCTTTTCGCACGCGCTCCAGAATACAAATCTTTTAATTTATTAATTGTATAAGATTGATCTAGCCATCCCCAACCTAAAGAATTTGGACGATCAATAAAATCATTGTTGAAAGCTTTCGCTTCAGGATAAACTTCTTGCGCATTGATATGGACACCAAATTGGGTATTATACTTACGTCCCTCTTTAATAAGCGTATCCAAATCTTTAGCGCCACCCATACGCTCACCTACATTACCGTAATCCGGATGACCGCTGTCATGTCCTTCGTTTGCATATCCTTTTAATAAAACAGCCTGCCCTAATTCATCTGTAGCAAGTGCAACCTTTTTAATATTATCGGCTGTTTTTAAGAACGGTTGTTGTGCTTGTGATCCGAAGTTCATTGCAATACGCATTCCAACATTATTATTTACATCTTGATATCCTTTAATATCTTGCATAATATCACGGTATGCAATCGCCGCATCTTGCCAATCTGTCTTATTATCAGTATTCAAATCTTTAGCAATAGCTATTTTAATAGTTGGTTTATTTTTTTGTGGCTCTGGCATAAACTCTCTTTGGTAATAGAGTGCACTAGAACCTATTCCCATTGCTTTTGCACCTTTTTTATTTACATATCGATTCGCAACTAAGTTTTTATAGCCATCCACTTCTGAACTGGACCATACACCTGCACTCAATTCGTCAGTTGACAAAAATGCTGTATAATTTTTAGTAGATGTACCTATTTCTCCCATAGAAGAATCTACGCTTACATCTACATCACCTGATTTCCTAACATCAGTACTAATATTCGTTAATTTAGCTTTTGCACCTTTTTGTTCCGAATTTACTGAGATAACGTTCATATCAGCAAACTCAACTGTTTCAATTTTAGCACTACCATTATTTTTAATTTCATCGAAACTATAAATAACTTTATTATCATTCACTTTCAAAGATACCTTAAATGTAGCATCAAGGTTTTTCATTTCATCCACAACTTTTAATGTATATAGCGCTTCACTATCGCTTAACTTTTCAAAGCTTACTTTAGGATAGTATAAGGAACCATTTACTTTTAATCCGTACACAGGTGATTCTTGTCCATTCATTACTTTATCGTCAACCTTGTATTTCACAATTCGCGGGAATACTTGGTCAATAGTAACATCCATATACTTTGACTTTAATGTATCTTCTACTGGCGTGGTATCTGGAGGTTTTGGCGCACTGTATTCTTTGATTTTGATATTAGAAATCGTAATATCGGCAGCACCTCTGCTTTTTTCAAACCCAAGTCCGCCTGCTTGATCTACACCACCAGTTAATGTCCAAGAGTCGACCTTTTTATCATCAATGTATAACGTCGCAACATCGTCCATGAATACTAAACGTAAATGGTATGTTTGTTTTGCTTGTAACGGCACGTTTGAAGTCATCGACGTCCAATTGTTTATAGGTCCAAATGTTTCACCAAAATACTGATCGTTCGTATCTCCTGTTCCTACATATGTGTATGCAGATGCATTTTGAACACGATAAATGAATCCAAAACGATTCATCTTATCAGTATTCGTAGTAACATCCGCTTCAAAAACACCGTTTTTAATCCCTTTCATTTGGTTGTAGACAATTCGATTTTTTTGGGTAGATGTAACACTAAAAGTTGCTGAACCATCTTCATTATAGGTAACTTTTCCGTCGCCAGAGATAATTTTCAAATCGCCTTCTTCTAGTTTATTATCCGTAATGTCGACAAGTTTTTCATCTCCTGGATTCGTGCCTCCATCCCCAGGTGCATCTCCTAATTCAATGAGGACTTGACTTTTTTTATCTCCAAAAGCACCAAGTTTAACTGCTTCCTTACCTGTAAGGAGGTTATTTACATCATTGGGTAAAGTAACCGGTCCAAATAAATCTTTTCCATCTAAAGTAATGTTCATAGTGGTTCCTTTATAATCAATTTTTATGGAATGTGCGGTCCCAGCCTCTGGAAGTGGAACATTCGGTCTTGTTCTTAACCAATCACCTTTTTCTTGATATTTGTATTCATAGAACCATCCAAGTGAATCGTAGCCTACAAAAACGAAGTTATTATTGTCAATATAATGAGGATAGAAACCAAATCTAGTATCTTCGCCCTTGGTTTCTGGAGTAAAGGTATACGCCATCGTTCCCGCTTCTTTAGCGACTTTATTTTGTTCTTGAAAAATTGCAGCTTTAGCCCCGTTATCGTTTCCAGCACCTGCTCCAAGCCTTGCATAGGACTTTCCATTTTGTTCTATTAATGCATTAATTTCGTTTCCACCAGATGAAATTGTGACCCAAGGATTAGACACATTTGCTCCTACATGCAATGGTACAATCATGCTCACTAAAAATGTCGGCACAATTAGCACAAGTGCAAGAAGGATATTAAAAGCTCTTTTGAAATGCTTACTCTCCAATTCTTCTCCCCCTTTGGATTTTAAAATTTAGTTAAAAACAATACCTGCACATTCATTTTTAAAAATAGACCAAAACCTGAAAGGTACCGCTTTCACTTATGTTTAGAATAGTTTTTTTTAAGTGCCCACTCAATAAAGATATTGTTTCTTTTTTTAGTTATATTGTCTTTTTAAAACGCTTACAAAACAAGGGTATTATCACCTTTTCAAGGGGGTTTTTCACTGAATTTTATACGATAATTATTATTCTTCGGTTTATATATAAAGGTTCTTCTCCTCCCTATAGTCATGAACTGTTCTGGGCTTTTAATCTAGGATTTGCGACCATACTGGACGCACTAAAAAATGAGCAGACGAATGTCTACTCATTTTTATTCATTCCATTTAAAAAGTCGTTCTGGTGCAAATATTTGTTCAAGAAATGAAGGACATATGAAAGAAAAGATATTGTACTAACTTTGAAGCTCAGCTGTTACTTTTACTTTAGCAAACCATGAATTCGCCGTCTCTTTCAACACGAGATTCAATTCTTCAATATTCCTTTTACCAACATCTTTTAACCAATGGCGACCTGCTTGTTCACCGCCTATAGCAAACGGCATGACACCGTCTTTCCAAGTTGCCCGACCACATAATACCCCATTAAAGGTAGAACCAGATTCTTTAGCAAATTTTAATGTTTCTTGAAATAATTTTGCGCTTACTCCGGCACTAAGGAAAATAAATGGAAGCTTCGTTGCTTCACTCTGTTCTTTGAAATAAGAAGCTGCTCTTTCTTTACTGTAAACAAATTCACCTTCTGTATATCCTTCCACATAGTTCATATCTACTGGAACTTCTACTTTTAATACATCTACTTTATATTGCGGCTTTGAGAATTCCTTCATGGACTCAATCACTTTATAAGGTTTTATTTTTGCGTATGCTTTACTTTTCACATCATCACTTTCAGCATCATACGTAACAATCTCTAAGAAAAATGGTATGTCTTCAGCTGCACATTCAGATCCGATACGTTCCATATAAACGTGTTTATAGTTATTAATTTTTTCATCTTCATCGACATCATAGTAGAGTAAGAATTTAATTGCATCGGCACCGGCATCCTTTAATCGTTTCACTGACCATTCTGGTAATAAATCTGGTAACCGTCCTACTTCTGACGCATCGTATCCAGTTTTTTCATACGCTACGATTAAGCCTGATTCTTTATCTCGGACTTTAGCCGCTGGCAAACCGTATTCCGGGTCCAAAAGGATCGCTGTTGTAAATGGTGTTAATTCCTCAGAAACTACTTCTTTAAAACGGGTAATGCCCTCATCTCCAACTTGACTCGCACCGCCAGACGCAATCATTTTTTTCAACGATCCACGTTGGTCAATAGCCAATGCACCAATTATTCCATTTTCAGCAGATAAACGTTTTAGAGCTTCCAATTTATTTTTGGTTAGTTCTAGCATTAACATTCTCCTCTATCAATCTATTTTTTCAACTTTAACGAGATCAAAGTATTGCTTAAACTTATTCACATTAATATAACCGGTTTCAGCTTCCATCGTATTTAACATTCCTGTAGTCATCGCCGTTTTCAGAACAGTCTCGACCGTTTGATGTTGATGTAGTGCCACAGCTAATCCTGCAACTGTTGCATCACCAGCCCCTACAGGATTAACCACTTCTATTTTCGGGACCATAACTCTATAATAGTCCTCACTATGCTTAACAAATGCACCTTCACTACCCATCGACACGATAATCCACTCAATTCCAGTAAATAATTCATTGTTTAATGCTTGCTTTAGTTCTATAATTCCCGCTTTCATATCAATGCCCAACAGTTGTGATAATTCCGCTTTATTCGGTTTGATGGCAAATGGTTTTTCTTTATGAAGCATCGCTTGTTTCAAAGATTCCCCTGACGAATCCATAATTACTGGAATTCCATTTTCATGACAGATTTCTAACATTTGATAATAATAGTTAGTCGGTAATCCTTTCGGTAAACTGCCCGAAATTGTCACAAGTGAAGCTGTTGTAAGTAGAAATTCAAATTTCTCTAAAAAACTAACGCCTTCTTCTCTAGATAATGTTGGCCCAGATTCTAAAATCTCTGTTTGCATCCCTTCATGAAGAATGGCGATACAATTTCTTGATTCTTTTTTGATTTTCAAAAAGTCATTTGGAATATTGGCTTTATTTAATTCTTGAATAATGTATTCCCCAATCGTACCACCAAGCACACCTGTCGCTAGGACACCTTCTTCCATTTGAGCGATCACTCGCGCAACATTCAAGCCTTTTCCACCAGCAGTTTTATGAACCGCTTCTACACGGTTAACAACATCTAACTTTAACTCATGAATCGGATAGGAAATATCGACCGATGGATTCATGGTGACAGATAGTATCATTGGTAATCCCTCTTTCAGAAATTTGTTTAAGCTTGAAAACGGCATACACCGTCAAGATAGGTAGCAGTTACATCCATCTCTGGCGTCATCACAATAAAGTCAGCATCATATCCCTCGGCAATCTTCCCGCATTCACCATCGAGCTGCATACTTTTAGCTGGTGCCGTACTCGCCATGTAAATTGCTTCCTCAGGTGAGGCAATTCCCCACTCGACGACATTTTTGACAGCATCTTTTAATTGCAAAATGCTACCTGCTAAACTTCCGTTTTCCAAACGAGCCATCCCATCTTTTACTTTCACAGGAAATTCTCCCAGCTGATACATTCCTTCAGGCATACCTCCAGCCATCATACAATCAGACACCATAACAACCTTTTCTCTACCGCGGATATTCATTAAAATATTTGATGCAACGGGATGTACATGATGTCCATCACATATGATTTCGGCAAAAACATCTTTTAAATTCATGGCCGCTCCGACCATCCCTGGCTCACGATGATGCAATGGACTCATTCCATTGAAAGTATGAATAAAAATGGAAGCTCCTTTTTCAACCGCTCGCTTTGCTTCTTCATACGTTGCATCACTGTGGGCCAATGCTACTATAATCTCTTCTCCTACAGCATATTCAATGAATTCCGCTGCTCCTTTTCTTTCAGGTGCAATCGCAATTTTTTTAATAGAATCATTTGATAATTTCTGCCAATCTTTCAACATATCAACTGATGGGTCACAAAAATATTTCGTGTTTTGTGCTCCTTTATGCTTTTCAGTAAAAAACGGTCCTTCTAAAAAGATCCCTTTAATTTTTGCGCCCTGTACTTTTTTGTAATTGGCACCAATCATTTCAACGACATTATTCAACGATTCTATTGAGGATGTTAAAGTTGTCGGTAAAAAGGATGTAACGCCGCAAGAAAGGAGTCCTACCGAAATTTGGTTCAGTCCTCCAAAATTATTGTCCATAACGTCGTGATTTCTAAATCCATGAATATGTGTGTCTACTAGACCAGGAGCGATCCAATGCCCTCTATACTCAATAATTTCTGCCGCTTCCTTCGGCCTGTATTCTGAAAAAACACCGAATTTTCCGTCTTTTATCTCTAAAAATCCAGGACCTGTGACCATCTCTTCAAGAAAAAACTTATCTGCAAAGATAAAAATAGACATGTATGTTTCCCCTAACCTAGTTACTCATATTCGTAGATAGTAACACCTTTAACGACACGGTTCACCGTTCCTGTCGGTGAAGGTGTATCTGGTGTATTACCTACTTTCACGGAGGCTAACAGTGATATTGTTTGCCCAATCATAACAAAAGGTAATGCTAAGTAAGCATCTGGTACAGACTGTGCCTCGCTGCCAAATACAAACCTATTCCCAGCGTAATTCGTTTCTCCATTAACCTCGATGGCACATATATAGCTGGCAATGTTGTCCTGTTGCATTTCGTTTAACATATCTAAATCATATTGACGTGTATACGGATTGTTAGAAACAAACACAAAAACTAATGATTTTTCGTTTACAAATGATTTTGGACCGTGCCGGAAGCCAAGCGGTGAATCAAATGCGGTAACAATTTTTCCAGCCGTCAGTTCTAATATTTTTAATTGTGATTCTTTTGCTAAACCTTCTAAACTACCGGAACCTAAGTAAATAATTCGTTCAAAATCTAAATCTACTATCTTTTGGATAACGTCTTCTCTTTGAATGACACTTTCACCCATTTGATGGATTTTTTTCACTATCATCGATTTTTCTTCTATCGATATAGAATCAAAAATAAGTAATGCTGTTAAAGCCATGCAAGTATAACTTCCTGTCATTGCAAAACCTTGATCATTTGACTTTTCAGGCATTAATAGTAATAAATTTTTTTCATTATTCACAGCCCTTTTAGCTAATTTCCCATCTTTCGCACAAGTAATCGTTATTTGATACAAATCGGTTACTATTTGCTCAGCTAATTGTACAGCAGCAATACTTTCCGGACTGTTTCCGCTTCTAGCAAATGAAACGAGTAAGGTCGGAAAATCCTTTTTGAAAAATTGGTAAGGATTTGAAACTAGAGTAGTGGTCGGAATACTTAGTACTTCCCATTGTTGTTCATCGACTTTTTCTATTAAATAAGGGGTGACTGTATCACCGACATAGGCAGACGTTCCAGCCCCTGTAAAAATAACTCGAACCCGGTTGTGTTTCGTTATTATTTTTTGTAAAAACTCATCAATCCCCTCGCTTTTCTCCTTATATAATGCAAATGTTTCATCCCATAAATCAGGCTGTCGTCTTATTTCCGCCGTTGTTATCGACGCGCCTAACGAAACTAATTTGTCTTGACTTAATGTAAACATATTCGCCCACTCCTCTACCTATTTGCCATCATTTTCTCCATAAATGAAGACCGGCGCCATCCCATTACTTTCCTTCAAATACTCGTAATCCTGCACCAACAACTCCATTATTTTGTGCCAATGTACTGATACTCATCTGCTCCAAAAGATGTTGTTGCTCAGGAAGCTGATAACTTTTTAACTTCTCTTTAATCAACTCCAGTAGAAATGGATTTTTCACAATAACACTTCCGCCAAAAACCATTTTATGCGGATCTAATAAACAGGAAATCTTATAAAGACCTTGTGCTAAACAATCAGCTACCTCATTAATGATGGGCTGATATTCTGGTACACCATTTATATAACTAGCAAAAACATCCTTTGTTGAAATCGTATCTACCTGTAAGTCCCTTTCGGCTATTCTCTGAATCCCAGGCCCAGCAGCAATTTTTTCTAATCGTTCATTGCCCCCCTTCATGAGGACAGGAATTAAACCAAGTTCTCCAGCAAATCCTGCCCCCCTAAAAAATGAGCCTTTATGAATGATGGAACAAGATATTCCCGTACTTATAGTCACATACACAAAGGTTTCATTCCTTTTTACATGCGCTGCTCTCCATTCGGCATAAGCTGCCATATAGACATCATTGTCAATCGTAATCCGCTGAATACGAAATTGCTCTTGTAAACGAACTGAAATGGGAAACTGTCTCCAAGGTAAATTGTTTTGAACAATGGCAATTCCTTTCTCGCGATCTACTTTTCCCGGTACCCCAACGCCAATCCCCTCGATATTAGCGATGGAAATCGATGATTTTTTGAGAACTTGTTCCACAGATTCTACAACTCTACCAAACATTTTTTCTCGGTCTGAAGGATCACTTTTTATTTCCACGCGTTCAAGCAGTTCGCCTGTATCCGAAATGACTCCCGCTGCAATCTTCGTTCCCCCAATATCAATGCCGACTGCCTTTTTCATTTGTCCGCACCCCTAGGTTTGTATTTGAAGTATTGAGTAAATTTCTATACTTGTTATCGTTGAACATATATGTGCGATTCCTTAATCAATTCACTTGCCTTAGTCAATTTATACGTATTTTCGATTGTAGTCATACAGTAGCCCTAAGAGACCAGCTACCCCAATCAACATCATACCTAGTTCGAATTTACCAGCTGTCTTTTGGTAAAAAATAATTAAAGAGAGGCATACGATAAACACAACAATTTTAATCATGAATAAAATATTAGCCTTCATTTGAAAAATCCTCCCATCTAATTTCACTAGGTGCTAACGTCACTTCTTTCCTATTTCCTTGTCCGTCGTAGACAGCCGTTGTTTGTTCAATCATTGAATTGTTAACGATTGCCATTTTTTGAATAGATGGATATGCATGGACTTCACAATAAATATTACTCGCATGATACTTTTGGAATTCTCCTTCTTTATTAGCAGCATAGTATAACGCGCGCATGAGCAAACGTGTATTTTCTTCACTGTATGGCAGCCCTGCAATATAAACAGCTCTGCCTTCTCCAAACGAATGACTTGAAAGGTGGACTTCTCCATTCGAATATTCGATTATTTCGGTTTTATCTGACAACGCATAAATGTTTTTCATTCCTTCACCAAAATCAAATTGGGTGCTATCAGTAGAAATAAAGTGATTTTCAACAGGGTTAATAAAATATTTATCTGTTGATAAGCTAAACCCTAATTCTTTGTCAACACCTAAGACGTTCGCCAATTGAAAATAATGTCCTTCATGCTGATAGGCTGTCGGTTCGCCAATACCTATGAACCCCCCGCCATTATACATCCAGGCCCTAATTGTAGTGACTAACTTTTCATTAATCCAATTAGCACCTCCTGAAAAAGCTGTGCCTACATCGCCGGCATTTATGATAACGTCAATATCCTCATGTATCCCCTCGTTAATGACATCATCAAAACTAATGAACGAAACTTCTACGGCTGCCCCGCTTAACGATTCTAAAACACCTAAATAAGAATAAATTTGTTTATACCATAGAGCGTGTGCAACCATATGTGTTTGCCAAGTTCTCAACTTGCCCCATGAATTCAAAATTGCAACTTTCAGACCGCTGTATGGTTGAACACCTTTAATCGTGTCGTGAATTTCACGAAATTCCTCAGTAACTTTTTCAATGTAGGAGATAAATTCCGGGAATTGATAAGCTAAACTTAAATAACCACCATAGCCGATACGATCAACAGGGTTCCGCAGTAAAGCTCTTCGCGCCGTTAACCAGTTTTCATTCGCTTCAATCGTTGGGTTGTTACCTTCGTAAAACGTGTCTGGGAAGAAATATGGTAAGAAACGCCCTTCTGTGTAACGAACATGTGGTATATCTGCAATCATACGTAATGTAGCTCCGCCGCCCACACTTCCTACAACTGCATCCAATCCGATATTTTCAAAGTATTTTCCATATGGCTCTGTACCAATCCAGTTATCACCAAGAAACATCATTGCTTCTTTTCCACTTTCATGGACGATATCCACAAGTTTCTTTGCTTCTTCAGCAACAAACTTATGAACAAAATCTATATAATCTAAAAATGCAGGAGTTGGAATGCGAAATGCAGTATTATAATAACCTTGATCAACTATGTCCTCTGGCCTTAAGCGATAGCCCTTTTCTTTTTCAAAGGCATCCAAAGCAGCAACTGAAACACTAGCACCATATCCGAACCAATCAACAAATTTCTCTTTGCCAAGATTATTAAATACAAGAGTAAAATGATAGAAAAACGTTGTAAATCTGACCACATCTGTATCTGGATTTTCTGTCAGCCATTGTTTTAAATAGTTTTTCATAAATTCGTTAGAATGTGGCTGCCTAACATCAAAAGGAATATCATGTGGCTTATCGCCCCAATTATTCGTTATATGATTGTACATTTGAGTTGGATCCCAAATCGCATAGACTAGGAATGAAACTGTATATTCATGCCAAGGAATCGCCTTCGTAATCAAAACACAATTTTTTTCTTCGTTTACTTCCCAATCATTAACATCAACAATTTCTCCTGTTGTCCGATCGATTACCTCCCAGTATTTTTTAGGACTGTGAATGTAATCTGGCTTTAATTGTTCCTCAAAGTAGCCTTTCATAAAATCAATTTCAAGGGTGTCAGTAAGCGCCGTATTGAACAAGCTCATTAAATACAATTGCTGGCATTCGTCCATGTGCTTCTCTGCGAACTCATTGTGAGCTCGTGCAACAAAATAGGTCGTATAAATTTTCGCATCCAACTGTTTAATTTCATCATCTAGTTTCGTTCCATCACTATCGCGAATCGCATCCGCCCCCCATCGTTCCATCAATTCTTTTGTTTCCTGTAGGAAATTTTCTTCACTCGGTAAAGTAACACGGCCTATTTTCTTTTTCATGTAAATCCTCCTCTAATCCTTTAAACCACCAAGGGTCATTCCTTGTGTTAATTTTTTTTGAACAATGATGTATAAAATCAAAGTTGGTAGCATGACTAGAACCATCCCCGCATACATTTGACCATAATTCGCAGCAGATTTTTGAGCTGCCATCAAGTTCATTAACCCAACAGGTAACGTTTTATTTGGTCCTGGAATTAATGTTAAGGCAATAATGTATTCGTTCCAAAAGGCAAGAAAATTAAATAAAATGACGGCAATGATACTTGGACGAGCTATCGGAATCATGACTGAAATCATTGTTTTAAAATATCCGGCACCATCGACCAATGCCGCTTCCTCATACGTAGATGGTAGGGATTGGAAAAAACTAGACAACAAGTAAATGGTAAATGGTAACGCTGTCGCCGCATATACCAAAGCTAAAATAAATAAATTGTCTAGTAGAAATCCTTCACCAAGCTGGCCTTGTAAAAAGGTATCTCCGTCCAATAACATTAAGAATATTGGAACAACAATGTAGTTCACATTGATGAATAACCCAGCTTTAAAAAAAGTATTTATTAATTTGCTTCCTCTAAAAGTATATCTTGCCAACACATAGGCTGCTGGTAAGGCCACAATCAATAAAATGACCAGAGCCAACGCAGTTACCATGACTGAATTTAACATGTAAGTACCCATGTTAGCCTTTTGGAAAGCATCGATAAAATTTTGAAAATAGAAGCTTTTCGGCATGGCCCAAGGACTTCCATAAAACTCCGAATTTTTCTTCACTGAGGCTAAGAAAACCCATGCAACAGGAATAATGATAGAAATTGCTAACGTAATGAGTGCTACATATATAAAACAGCGATATATTGCTTCTGTAGTCATACCTTTTTGGGGCTTAACTGTTTTTGGAGCTTTATAAGCTGCTTCTACAATCAGTTCTTTTTCGGCTTCCATCATTTTGGGATCTCGATAAGCTGTTTCTGTAGTCATTCTTTTTTGTGTTTCCATCGTTTTGGACCTCCTTAATACTCCAACACTTCCCTTTTAGTGACACGGCTTATAATTGCAGATAATGCGAATGAGAATAGGAAAATGACCACTCCAATAGCCATACCGTAACCGTAAGAAGAATTCGTGTAAGCTTGCTTATACATGTAGCTTAAAAACACTTCCGTCGATCCGTCAGGTCCCCCGCCAGTCATTGCTTGAACGAGTAGAAAACTTAAATTAATCGTACTAATAACGAAGAAAGTTAACGTCGTCCGAATGTTATTCCAAATTAATGGTAAAGTAATACTGAAAAATTGCCTGATCCGTCCAGCCCCTTCCAAAGCGGATGCTTCATAAAAACTTTCCGGAATACTTGCCATTGCCGCCATATACATGACCATATAGTAACCAATTGCTTGCCAAATGAGTGCCCCGCCAATGCTGTAAATAGCAATTTTTTGATTGCCGAGCCACATCTTTTGAAGATTTTCCAGGTTAAATAAAGCAAGTATATTATTTAACAATCCTGTAGTCGGATCATAAACTGCCGAAAATATTCCCGCGATAACTACAACTGATAAGATATTAGGGAGGTAAAATATAATTCGAAAGAAGCCTTTACCTTTTATTTTTTCTCTCGTTAACAAAGAAGCAAACAAGATCGCCATCACCATCGTGATAATTGTCACAATAACAATTAATACGATACTGTTTTGGAGAGATCGAAAGAAATTCATATCATTCCATAAAATCTTAAAGTTATCGAGCCCAACGAATACCTTATTATTAGAAAATCCTCCCCACTTATATAAGGACATCCTGAACACCTCAATCGTAGGAACAATCATAAAAATGGCTAACAGGATTAGTGCGGGTGCAGTACAAACAAAAATAAAAATTCTTTTTTCTGTCGTCTTATTCATGCCATCACCTCAGTTAATAAGTACAACGGTGAGACTAGACGACTCACCATTGTACATAGTGAAAACGAATTTATTTTAATGCAGACCGTAATTGGTCACTCACTTTTTCAACAGAGCTTTGCCAATCTTTCACCTTTTTATCACCAGAAACAACACTATCAATCGTTCTAAATAATGTATCTGGCATACTTACACCTTCAACAGCTTTCGTTGCAGCAAATCCACCTATTCCCACTTTCACTCCATTATCATAGATACTATAGAATGATTTATTTTCACCTGTCAGTTTATTAGAAAGGCCTTTGATAGGCTGAATAGCACTCGACTCAGCAAAAATTTCAGCTGCCTTATCCGAATAAACAAACGTCATGAAATCTTTAGCAAGTTGTTTATTTTTAGCTGCAGAAGGAATCCACATTTGTTCAAAGAAAGTAAATGCATAACGGTCCTTATTAGCATCAATTGTCGGTAAAGCCATCATGCCCCATTCAAACCCTTTAGATCGAGGAGCTTCTTTCATTTCACCAACTACCCACGTACCATTTGGCATAAACAAAGCTTTGTTATCGAGAATCAACTGTTGATTTTTCTTGTAGTCTTTATCATTTGCATTCGCAACAGTAGTTGGCTCTGTATACTTTCCTAATTTTCCGATAATTTCAAAAGTTTTTGTTGCTTCAGAAGTTTCCCAAACGCCATCTGTATATTTCATAGCTTTATTAAAAAACTCAGGTCCACCCACCCCCAGTAGTAAAGAGTAGAAGAATGTATCAAAGTAACCTGTAGTAGGATAAGTAAATAATGAAATCCCTTCTGCTTTCGCTTTATCTCCTAAAGCCCACATTTCGTCCCAAGTCTTCGGCACTTCCCAACCTTTTTCTTTTAATAAACTAGCATTATAAAATAATCCAGTTGGACTATAAAACATCGGTGCCATATAAATTTTACCGTCATTATAAGGATTAGTGGCAGGTGTACCAGTAAGCCCAGGTACTAACTTATCTTTAACTTTAACATCTTCACCATAAACATTTTTATCAAAAACATCGGTAATGTCTTCTAATGCTTTATCTTTAATCAAGGTTTCTGTTAGCGCCTGTTTTCTACCGGTTGCCAACAACACAACATCCGGATACTTTCCTGCTTTCATATTTGAACCTATGACATCCTCAAGATTTTTGTCCACTGTCAATTTAACATCAACTTTTGGATTAGCAGCTTCATATGCGTCAATCACTTTGCTCCACATCTCTTTACCATAAGCCGATTCAAGTGTTGCCACATGAAGGGTTTGTTTTCCACTGGAGCCCTTACCATCCTTAGCGTTATCAACTTTTGTAGTATTACCTTGGCAAGCTATTAAACTAAAAGATAACAAAGCTGTCATCCCAGACAACAATAACTTTTTTTTCATCTTTATCTGACCCCCATCTCCTAATCTACCTTTCATAATTAAAGAATACAAAATAGATAACGCTTTCACAATAAACATCTTGTTCTGTTTTTTAGATATCTTGCTTTTTACTGAATATCCCACTAAAATCTTTGTCAACTACCCCACTGAGATAAAGCCTTTCAGTGGGAGCTTGAGTTCGAACGCTAGACAGTTTGACGCTCTAGCATTCATGCTACCTTATGGTAACACCCCAAGTCTGTTTTTGGTTGGTACTGACAACGAACGATTGTTTCCCCACTTGTACCACCCTTTCGAAAAAGAGCAGTTTTCCCTTGAGGAAGAAGCCGCCACTCAGATGGATCCGGCGTGTGCTACAAGCCCCGACGAGTCGCGTACACATGGATGGTTGACGCACCCACTAAGCTATGCACGAAGCAACAGCCTTACGTTTTTGTACTTCTAATAGAATTGGCGTTTTCACTTTGAGATTGTCATACAATTGTACAACTCCTGATTTTTTTCAATGTATTCAGCGCACCATTAATATCAGCATGGATACATGTTCCTGCTTTACTTTGGTACAGACCACGAGTGATTCGTTTGCCACTAAAGCGATAACGGGTCCTATCATCCTTAGACCAAACTGGAACTGGATCTTTGTCTAAGAAACTGGCTTTTGAAGTATAGCTTTCTTCTTGTTTCAAAAATCGAATGCCTTCTTTTGCACATTTATTCTCAATTGCTGCAATCAATTTTTGAAATGGGATTTGAACAAACTTTTGATAAAGGATAAAATAAATAAAAAGTCTACGAAGGAGGGATTCATTTGTCCAATGAAGTATATGAGATTCCACAATTTCAACGAAACCATCTTCCAGTTAAACTTCTTTATATAACAAAATCAAAATACGATAAAGATTGGCATAGTACCATTCACGCTCATCACTTTACAGAGCTATTGTATATTACTAAGGGCAAAGGAACTTTTATCTTTTATAAAGAAGAAATCCCTGTCCAAGAACACAATTTGATTATCATTAATCCAAATATCGAGCACACGGAAAAGTCTGATACGGATTACCCGCTTGAATATATCGCACTTGGTATTCAAGGTCTGTCCTTTTCATCCATAGAAAATCCTAGCCCAGTCACTATTCATAATTATAGTCAGGATCAAAAAAACTTTCTCTTCTATCTTCAGCAATTGGTGGAGGAAGTGGAAAACCACCAAGAAGATTACGATTTAATTATACAAAATATTCTGGAAATTTTACTACTTAAGATGATGCGAAAAAAATCTTTTAATGTAGAGAAAACATCTACTCAAAAAATCAATAAAGATATTGAATTGATTAAAAACTATATTAAGCAGCATTTTCACGAAAATATTAGCCTAGATACATTAGCAAGAATCAGTCATATTAATAAATATTATTTATCCCATTCTTTCAGGAAATTCGTCGGTGTTTCACCCATTGAATATTTAATTCAAACTCGTATTAGAGAAAGTAAAATATTGTTAGAAACTACTAATTATTCGATTTCTAACATTTCAACTATTACCGGTTTTTCTTCCCAATCATTCTTTGCACAATCATTTAAACGGGAAACGACTCTATCACCTTCACAATACAGAAATGCTATAAATTCTAGCAAAAACAAACTAGATTCTAGTGCGAAAATTTAAAGATAATTACAATGAATCTATACTTCTTTACTATATTGTTACTATAATTTTTGAAAGAAGAGTGTTCCTATGATTCAACAATTAAAAGCATATTATGGTGAGGATATCAAAATCAATGAAGCTGTGTTGTCTGAAGATTATAGCTGGTTTTTAGTTGATGGAAACAAAATCGGGATTCGAAAAATCCGATTACACCAAAGAGAACATCAATTGCTTTCATCCATCTTAACCCCTATTCATACTGACACATTTTATAAAACAAAAAAAGAAAAATTGTGGTATGAAGCATTATACAAAAATAGCAACATTTCTATACTATCAGTTCGTTTTTTACACTTCTTCACAACACAACCTATAGTAGAGAGAGATGAATTTCAAGATGCTTTACAGTCCATGTTTTCTTTTCCTACTACAATGATATGGGAAACTTCGCAAGCAGGCGTCCTCATCTTAGAAGAAAACTTGCTAGAATCTGTATTGCAAACAGTTCTAGATACACTAGAAACGGACTTTTTTATATCCCTATCCTTTTTTGTTGGAAAGCGCTATTCGCAAACAACTGAATTTGCTTATCTGTATCAATGGGAGCGGAAATTATTTTCTATTCTCTCTCCCTATTTATATAAAAAAATTACATACATTGAACAACTGCTCCCTTATCAATTAATAATTTCATTACCGAAAGAAGAAAGAAAAAAATACACGAATCAATTATTAGCTCACATTTCTAATGACAAAGAACTAATAGATAGCGTTAAAGTATTCTTTGAATGTAACTTAAATGTATCTCTTGCAGCGAAACAATTATATTTACATCGTAATACTTTACAGTATCGAATTGATAAATTTATTGAAAAAACAGGAATTAATATTAAAACTTTTGAAGGTGCAGTAGCAGTTTATATGGCGTTTCTTTCTTTAGATGTCTCATGAAAGACAATATTCAGTTTTCTTATACCATAATCGTTATATAAACTCTTGCATGACTTGGAAGCTCTTTTCACTTATTCCTCTTATCTATAGATGAACTTATATCTAAAGAAGCTTTCTCGTATCTTCAATCTGTAAACTTGCATAAAAGTCCCTTATTTTTTTGTGCACACTGCCAATTTACTTACACTTTAAATAATCTTATAATTCGATTAATTATATAAAAGGAGTGAATATGTATGGCCGAACTTGTATTAGATCATATTTTTAAAGTTTATGATAATAAAACTACTGCTGTTTCAGACTTTAATTTACATATTGAAGATAAAGAGTTTATCGTATTTGTCGGTCCTTCTGGATGCGGGAAATCAACAACTCTACGTATGATTGCAGGTTTAGAAGATATTTCTGATGGTTCGTTTTACATTGATGGAGAGCGTATGAATAATGTTGCCCCAAAAGATCGCAACATTGCGATGGTATTTCAAAATTACGCACTTTACCCGCATATGACTGTTTATGATAATATCGCGTTTGGCTTAAAACTACGTAAACTTCCGAAAGATGAAATTAATCGCCGCGTAACAGAGGCAGCGAAAATCTTAGGGCTTGAAGATTACTTACAACGAAAACCGAAGGCATTATCAGGTGGACAACGCCAACGTGTTGCATTAGGAAGAGCTATAGTCCGGGATGCAAAAGTATTTTTAATGGACGAGCCTCTATCGAATTTAGACGCAAAATTACGCGTAAGTATGCGTTCAGAAATTTCTAAACTTCACCGCCGTTTAAATACGACCACTATATATGTGACACATGATCAAACAGAGGCAATGACAATGGCATCACGCCTTGTTGTTATGAAGGACGGACTCATCCAGCAAGTTGGAACTCCAAAAGAAGTATATGATACTCCTGAGAACATATTTGTTGGCGGATTCATTGGTTCTCCAGCTATGAATTTCTTTACTGGGACATTACAAGATAGCTATTTTCACATGGAAGATATACGCTTCAAAGTACCAGATGGTCAACTAAAAACATTAAACCAAAAAGGGTATAATGGACAAAAAATCATACTCGGTATTCGTCCTGAAGACATACATGATGAACCTATTGTTCTTCAATCTTCTCCTGAATCCACAGTCGAAATTACAGTAGAAGTTGCTGAATTATTAGGTGCTGAAACGATGATTCATGGAAAACTTTCAAACCAAAACTTTATTGCGCGAATTAACGCTCGTTCCGAGATTAAAACTAACGATACACTTCTATTAGCTTTTAGTTTAGCGAAAGCACACTTTTTCGATATCACTACTGAACAACGTATACGTAATAATTGACGAATGTCTTTTAAAAAAATCCGGATAGAATTGTCCCGTAAGTAAATCAATCTTTTCATTTTTAATGTATGCATAACTTCTACTTCAAAAAATAGATGTAGCTGCGACAAACATTTCTTGAAAAAGAATGCATGACTAGATTTCCCGTTACATGCGACAGAATCATACTAAAAAACATCTCATATGAATATGAAATGTTTTTAGTATTTTCTATTCTTTTAATAAAGTGAAACTTTAATCAGTGGGGGTTTTCTTCATCCCCCACTGATTATCAGCCCTCACCAATCGGACTTTTATGGGCAGTTGATCCCCACCTAACTTCTTTGCTTTCGCTGAATTTTGAGGTGGGGGTCTTACTGCCCATTAAAGCGGGATAAATCTAATAAACCATTCCCTTCAGATGTACGTTCATATCCTAAAGGTACAGTTCTTTTAATAAGTTGTGCATATATTTCTGGTTCTGATAACTTTCTACCATATTCCCTTTCACACTGCTTTATGAGCAATGCCAGCGCTCCAGCGACATGCGGTGTGGCCATAGAAGTTCCACTTAATACCGCATATTTCCCTTCAGGATACGTAGATAATATTTCATCGCCTGGTGCCACTAAATCAATTTCTTGATTTGAATTACTAAAACATGCGATTTTCCGCTCTAAATTGACGGCACCGACTTCAATTACTTCTGAGTATGCACCTGGGAAATCTAGTTCCTCCGTATTATCATTACAATCTCCATTATTCCCAGCAGCACATACGACGAGAACATCTTGCTTTACCGCATTTTGAATTGCTTCATGTAATTCTGGAACATCTTGCGGGCCACCAAGTGACATGGAAATGACTCTAACTCTTTCTTTATTAGGCCCTCTCCAATTTACAGCATAATGAATCGCCTCAATAATTTGCTCATAACTTCCAGAACCATCTCCTGCTAAAACCTTTAACACTAACATTTTAGCAAGTGGTGCCACTCCTAAAACACCAACTCCATTTTCAGTCGCTGCAATTGTCCCAGCTACATGAGTACCATGTCCGTTATTATCAAGATAAATATTTGGATCTCCTTCGTAATCTTTCGTGAAATTTCTTCCGCCGATAATACGATCCTTTAAATCTATATGATTCATATCACACCCTGTATCTAATACGGCAACAACAATATCTTTACCTTTTGCACTCTTCTCCCATACTTGTGGAGCATGAATGAGTTGTACACCTGGTGGAATTTCATTTACTTGTTCAACTACCTTATCTACTGTAAAAGGAATCAATTGTATACCTTTTTGTTTATTCGCTGTACTACTGTTCATCGTAATCCCTCCTGAAAATATATTATTTTCATTTCAGACCACTTTTGAAAATGCTTACATGTAACATTCGTTTTAGTTGTTTCGTTTTCCTTCCTTAAAAATATTTCTCAATAAGGCTTACGAAATTTATACTACTCTTTTATTTATCTCGTAATTTGTAGACATCAAAAATCCGATTGGTACAACCAATAACCAAAATAAAAGGACCACTAAATTGGTCCTTTTATTGTCTTTCAAGAATGATATGAAATTTTTAAAATAATATAAATTAAGACTAAGCCCCACTCTTGTTTAAAAACTTCTCTATTTCTTTTATTAAATATTTCGCTCCATCTATACTAACAGTAATGTTTCCATTTGCTAATGATATGTTTTGATTTGAAACATCACCTGTTATTTGACAAGCATTGTAAGGTTGATATTTTTGTAAAATGACTTTGTCTTCTTCTACGAAAATTTCAAGCGGTGATTTAATTTGTATTCCCAATACATCACGTAATTCTTTAGGAATTACAATTCGTCCTAATTCGTCTACTTTTCGAATAACTCCTGTTGCTTTCATATTACTTCCTCCCTTACTATTTATTAATTTTTTCACCTCGCTTTTTCCATTTTATCACTTTTTGGTAATACCTGCCTCTTTTTAGAAAATTTTGTACTCAAGTTAAAAAAACACATTTAACGAATACGTAATCTCTCTTTCAATTGTTTTAAATAACGAAATCGAATCAGTAAAAAATATACAACTTGAATTACTATGAAAATACTTAATACAATCGCATTTTCTTTAAATAGTGAGTACTCAAACATCTGTCCGAGTGCAGTTAACGCTACTGCCCCATGTAATGTTGCAACACCTATTGGAACGAAGAATAAAAGTCCCAACCTGATTGTAACTACTTTCGATAATTCTCCACTTGTTAAGCCTACTTTTCGAATCATTTCAAACAAACGAGTATCATCCTCCAAGTCAGAAAACAAACGGAAATAAAGGAAGCTTCCTGCACATACGAAAAATACAATACCGATAAAGAAACCTACAAATAGAATTGGTCCTGCAATTTGTAAACTTTGGTTTTGTGCGTACTCTTCTGCACTAAACGTTGCATGTTCTTCATAAGGTTTCATCTGATGCGTTAGTTCTTTCCCAACCTCAACTTCATCTTTCGTTCCCTCTGTTTTGTATACATAATTTTTTTCCTCTTTAAATCCATCTTGTAATGCATCATACTGCTTGTTAGAGATTACATAAACGTTACCTCTTATTATTTTACTTAATGAAGACGTATTAATTTTTTTCACTTTTAAAGGTTCATTCAAATGCGGCAACGTAATTTCTTTTCTTTCTTTCATCGGTGGTCCTGGTATATCAACTGCCAAAAATAAAACTTCTTTTTTTGATACCGCATGAAAGGGTTCTCCTGTTAACTTCGCATATTCCTTATAGTCTGATTCCTTTATAAACGTGGCGCTTCTTAACGACTGCTCCTCCGTTTTCTTCGTTGAAATATTAGTTTTTGAAGCTGCTATACTATGTTTCTTTAACCCTTCGTCAATCATCTTCAAATGCTGTGATTCATTACTATTTCCTTGCTTAGAATGATAGTGAAACGCAATTGGTCTCTCCATAATCGCCTTTGTCATTGATGTAAACCCAACTAATGTACCTATTGCTGAAAATGCTACAGTTGAAATTATCGTTACAATAAAGAACATTCTTGCGTTATCTCTCATACGGTAAGCTAAATCTGACAACGTAATAATATTTGTCTGTGTCCAATAAAAACGTTTACTTTTTTTACATAGTCTAATAGTAAAAACACTCAACTGCTTGTACAGCAAATACGTACCAATAATGACTACCGTTGTAACAGGAATCATCATGATAAATACCATTGCACCGTGTGACATAAGCGCTCCTGCATATCCGGCACTAAGCAATATAACTGCTAATATAGAAGAAATAATGGATGCTTTCGGTTCCGGCTTCGCTTCTGCCGATCCTCTAAACAATTTCATAATTTTATTTTTTCGAATCATTCCTGCACTAAACAATGAAATGATCATAAATAATACGAAAAACATCATACTCGTTACAACAATGGCTTTCATTGGAATGTAATAGGGTAAGGAAATATCTAACTTTAATATCATTGGAGCTACAAATAGTAATATTCCGGAAAATAGCATTCCAGCAAGTATCCCAAAAATAATTGCCCCTATCCCAATCATAATATTTTCAAAGAAGATAAGACGCTTTAATTGATATTTCGTCATACCTAACATCATTAAAATTCCTAATTCACGCTTTCTCGTTTTTAAAAACATTCCCATCGAATATAAAATAAAGAAAAATGTAAATAAGTAAATAATGGACTGTGCAAACGACATACTTACGAACACGTATTGTCCCAATTCTCCAGCACTTAATGCTGGATGAAACGCAAAAAACGAATAAACAAAAAAGGCCATAATAGCAAATGCACTACTTAAAAAATATGCTGAATATGTTCGTCTATTTCGCGTCACATTCCGATATGCGAGTTCTCTAATATTCATATTACTTCTCCGCCCTTCTACTAACTATGTTCTTATATTAGTAAAGTACGGAAATCCCTTCCATTGATTCAAATGACAAAAACCTTACATTATTGAAAGGTTTCAAAAAAATTGCTTAAACGATGCAGTTTCATTATAATGACTACATTCATATTCATACACACATCCTATTGTATATTCGTTAATTTTGCGAAATAATAAAGGATAGAAGTATGTACCAATATACATATAAACTTATTTACCGCTTTAATATGAATAGGAGGAAAACATAATGACATTGCAAGAACAGATTATGAAAGCATTACACGTTCAGCCTGTAATTGATCCGAAAGCAGAAATCCGTAAACGTGTTGATTTCTTAAAAGATTATGTAAAAAAAACAGGTGCGAAAGGATTTGTACTTGGAATTAGTGGCGGACAAGACTCTACATTAGCGGGACGTTTAGCTCAGCTTGCAGTGGAGGAAATTCGTAATGAAGGTGGTAATGCAACGTTTATCGCCGTGCGCCTTCCTTATAAAGTGCAAAAAGATGAAGATGATGCGCAATTAGCATTACAATTTATTCAAGCTGATCAATCTGTTGCATTTGATATCGCTTCAACTGTTGATGCTTTCTCAAATCAATACGAAAACTTATTAGATGAATCGTTAACAGATTTCAATAAAGGTAACGTAAAAGCACGTATCCGCATGGTTACACAATATGCAATCGGTGGACAAAAAGGGCTCCTTGTTATCGGAACAGATCACGCTGCAGAAGCTGTAACAGGATTCTTTACAAAATTCGGAGATGGTGGTGCAGACCTATTACCATTAACGGGATTAACGAAACGCCAAGGACGCGCTCTATTGCAAGAATTAGGTGCGGACGAGCGACTTTACTTAAAAATGCCAACAGCTGATTTATTAGATGAAAAGCCAGGTCAAGCTGATGAAACAGAGTTAGGTATTACGTATGATCAACTTGATGACTATTTAGAAGGTAAAACAGTTCCAGCTGACGTTGCAGAAAAGATTGAAAAACGTTACACAGTGAGTGAGCATAAAAGACAAGTACCAGCATCAATGTTTGATGATTGGTGGAAATAAATAAAACATAAAAAAGAAGCTAATCTCATTTAGCTTCTTTTTTATATGTTAACGATATACCCCTACCCTTTTCTCCAATAAATCTTGCAGGCAATCTTCATGCTGTTTACAAAATAACGGTGGCATGTCGTCTAACGGGAAAAACTTCAAATCCAACGTTTCATCACCATCTGCTTTTTTGTCGCCTCCAACTATTGAGCATGAAAAACACATCACAATTGACTGCGCCTTGTCTCCATTTGGATATGATTGAAAATATTTTGTATACACTCCAATAAGTTCATTTATTTCTACATCATACCCGGTTTCTTCTTTTATTTCTCGAATTGCAGTTTCCGCAGCCGATTCTCCTATCTCCATGGCCCCCCCTGGAAAGCCCCAAGCGTTAAAGTCGCCTCTTTTTTGCAGTAATACTTCTCCTTCTTTATTAAATACAAAACCACCGGCAAAGTTTAAGAAAACATAATCATGCCCTACTTTTTCGCGTAATTCTTTTATATAATTGGCCATTCTCTTTCCCCTTTTCATACTTCTTTTATCGCTATTCCTTATCTTTTTCAAGCAATTCAATAATTCGATCTAGCTTCTGATTCATATGCATCACTTGTTGTTTTTTTTGCAGCACTGCTTTGCAATACTCTTCTTATAAACAAAGTAAATGATAGGAAAAATAAAACGACAAGTCCGATTACTAAACAAGTATATATCAATGTAAATATATTACTTTCGAACAAGTTCATTCCGCATTCACATCCTTATCCTTTTATTTTATCACATAATTCTTAATATTAAAAAGTAATCAATAAATAAAAAAAGCATCTTTTACAGATGCTTTTTCCCATTGCTTAATACGTAAACGTAATTGTAGCTAATGAATAACCCGCCAATGCACTATAAGGCGCTACTTGATAAGACACACGCTTTGCACCTTTTGGCCAATTTATTTCATTTAATACTTTCTTTATATCTTGCATCGTCCCATCCATGGACTGCTTATATCGCACTTCTACTTTTTCTGGTTTAGCTGCAAACTGTTGCTGTAACTTTTTCTTAAATTCATTATAATTTTCTGCTCCGTATTCTGCAGATAAGTATTGTAGATTTGTTTCTTTTAACATCTGCTCATATACGACAGTTTTTGAGCTACCAGCTTTTATTTTATTTGTTAATTCACTGAAATAACTTGTAGTTGCCGCTGGATATTTGCTACGATCCCATTCGTGATCTTTACTTAACTGCTCGTCAGACATATTAAAATATGAATATGTTACACGTCCAGCTTTATCTGGCACTGGATCATCGAATGTAGTATCAAGGTGGTACCATTTGTTTTCAATGTTCACTAAATTCCATGCGTGAGCTTGTCCATTTCCTGTACCTGTTACAATATGGTTTTGGATGCCCGCTTCTTTTAGTAATTCATATGTTAATAACGTATATCCTTGGCAAACGGCAGAACGATTCGCTAACGCTTCATATGCTGTATATGCTCCATAAGACGTATCATACGATACATGTTTTACAACGTAATCATGAATAGCTTTTACTTTCTCATGTTCATCCATTCCTGGTTTTACAATCGAGCCTATAATCGCTTTCGCCTGAGATTTTACATATTGTGTTTGCTCTTTTGATTCACGGTACTTAACTTGCAGTGTAAACGTATAGTTTCCTGGTAATCCTTTAATAGAATATCTAGTAGACGCTACATTATATTTTACATACTCATCTGCATCTACAACTTTATTAAACTCGCCGTACAATTGGTCCATCACATTTCTAGCATTTCCATCTTTTGTTTTATATGTGATTGTAATATTTTCTTCTCGATTATCAACCTGTTTTTTTAATTCTTTTCTAAAATCATTTAACAACTTTGCATCTGATTGTGATGTCGCTACAGTTGAATTCGTAGCAGCATAAGATACAGATGAAGCCTGTAAGCCCCCCATTACTATCGTTGAACAAAGTGCGGCAGCTGTCACATACTTACTTGTCTTTCCCATCATGTCACTCCTTACATTCTATAACTATACGAAAAAGTATCGTATAGTTTCAGAGTATACAATACTTTTTCGTATAGGTCATATGAGATTATGCATATTTAACATTGTAAAAAGGCTGTTCTTTTTATAAGAACAACCTTCTTCATTAACAAGTTTGTAATACACAACATGCATTTTCAAAACGTCGATTTTTCAAGTCTTCATTTCCAATGCAGAAATAAAGCATCCCTAAATCTCCCCACATCATATTACAATTTTTAGTATCTGAGTCAATTTGGAATAAAAGCGTCATTTGCTGCGGGTCTATTTCCATATACTGTCCAGTTTCGTACAATACCTCATCTTGTACAGAAAATGGCTCACCAAATATTTGATGGTTATCGTAGTTATCTGGGATTAGCTCTTCAAGTAATTGTAAGAAACGATCTGAATCATTCTCATCTTCAATGAAAAGCTCTGGCAATTTATATGTCAGTTCAAAAGTAGTTGTACACTGGTTATAATTCGTTTGCAATTCATCCGCTCTCCGTAATTGCTCAACAGGAACATCATAATAAAGTACACGTCCCGCTTCGGTTGGATTCACATCTGCTTCAAAGTAATTTTCAACGCTAAAGAAATATAACATCCCTGTCTTAGGAAGATTATGATCCATACCAACATTTTGTAAATCATTTAAATTAAATTGAGCGATAAACTGTAACGGATTTCCTTTATGCGTTGGGTATTCAAATGTAGCTGGTAAGTCAGGAATCCCTCCCATTTTCGAACTACCTATCGCTACTGTTTCCTCCTGCTTTGGCACAACTCTTATACAAGGAAATACAGTATTCATAAGTTCCTCTTTTAAATGCGTCAGCCCATATTTATCAATTAATACTTCAATTTGTTTATTCATACATTCTCCTTATATTTACATACTTATTTGTATCATCGCACAAAAATTATACTCCATTCTTTATAAAAACAACAAGCCTCCAAAAAAACGGGCTCTTCCTTCATACGCGAACAAGTTTAAAAAAGCATAGTATACATTGTTCCTACAAACACGATAGTTCATTATTTCTTCCAGTACATTTTCCCCTCGTTCATTTTTATTTTTAATTTAAGGAGGAATTCCACATGGGTTACGGATATAGTTGCGGCGGTTACGGTTACGGCGGTAGTTGTGGTGGATGTGGTTATGGAGGCTTCGCTTTATTAATCGTTTTATTTATCCTTCTAATCATCATTGGAGCTAGCTGTTGGGGCGGCTTTGTAGGCTGCTAGTAAATTTAAAAACTATTGTAAAAAAGCACGTACAATACGTGCTTTTTTGCCATTTTCAAATACTTTATGCGAAAGGAAGTATGATGGATGAAGATTGATGGTGTTTTTGAAGGAGGCGGTGTACGCGGAATTGCGCATGTAGGGGCAATTTGCGCGTTAGCTGAAAAAGGCTATGAATGGGAGCGTGTAGCTGGAACATCAGCTGGTTCCATTATCGCCGCGCTCCTAGCAGCAGGATATTCTTGCTCAGAGTTAAAAACGATTATAACTGACATTGATTATAATAAATTTACGAAGAAAACCTTTATTGACAGAATTCCATTTATCGGCAAAGGATTAAGCGCATGGACTAGTCTTGGTATTTACTCTAATATTTTTATAGAAGAATGGATTGAAGAATTACTGCGAAAAAAAGGAGTTCACTTATTTACAGATTTACCTGATTTAAATAAGCTTAAAATTATTGCTTCTGATATAAGTAATGGTAAAATGGTTATCTTTCCCGATGACTTACCAAACTACGGATTTTTAAATTATCGCTTTTCTATTGCTAAAGCTGTAAGAATGAGTAGTACAATCCCCTTCTTCTTTGAGCCCGTAAAATGGAGAACCCCTAAATGGAAGCAACCTTGTTATATGGTTGATGGAGGAATTTTAAGCAATTATCCAATTTGGATTTTCGACTCTCCTACTTCTCCCCGCTGGCCGACTTTTGGGTTTCATTTCGTAAAAGATGAGATTCAAGCTGACCCAGCCCACTACAACGAGCCTATCTCCATGTTCAAAGGACTTTTTAAAACAATGATGCAAGCCCATGATTTACGTCATTTAGACAAGGAATCAAAAGCAAGAACAATTACAATCCCAACAGGGTCCATTACTAGTACAAACTTTGAGTTAACAATGGAAGAAAAAGAGTGGCTATACAATTCTGGTTATAACGCCGCAAATAAGTTTTTACAATCGTGGAACTTCAGACAATATATTGATAACTATAGAAGCGGAAATCAGGATCGAAAATCAAATCGTTATTTCCGCCAACTTGACTCATAATATTATTATCTTTTATACGAGAACACGTAACGCTTTCAAAAAAATAAGCTTAGTAATATAATATATTACTAAGCTTATTTACTTTCTGCATCATTATTATACGTTGTTTAAGGATAAGTTAACCCTTCTGCTTCCTCTGCAGTAATAACGGTGTATCGAGTTCCCGTTCGTAATCCTAACAATTCTGCTTTTTCAATTGCTTCCTGCTTCGTCTCCGCATAAGCAGCTAAATATTTTTTTCCATTGATAATTTGACAAATTACATATTGTTTCATTATATTCTCCTCTTATGGATACAAATTTTCATTTCTTCTATACAATATACACTATCATAATAAATTTAAATAGGAGGTAATATGATGAGTGAGGCAATTATTCATGGTATCATTCTTGCATTTGGTCTTATTATTCCATTAGGCGTCCAAAATGTTTTCGTCTTTAATCAAGGTGCGAGCCAACCAAACATTTGGAGGACAGCCCCTGTCGTATTAACTGCCTCAATATGTGATACGTTACTCATATTGATTGCGGTGCAAGGTGTCTCCCTTGTACTCCTTACTTTTTCTTGGCTAACTAACTCGTTATATATAATTGGATTTTTCTTTCTCCTATATATGGGCTTTGTTATTTGGAGAAGTAACCCTTCCAACGATATAAAACAAGAAAACAGCATGCCATTAAAAAAGCAAATCCTTTTTGCTGCATCGGTTTCGTTATTAAATCCACATGCAATTTTAGATACAATCGGTGTAATCGGAACAAATTCTATTCAATACATAGGAAGTGAAAAATGGGCTTTCACACTTGCAACTATTATCGTTTCGTGGATTTGGTTTATAAGCTTAGCTTTCGCGGGGAAATTTCTAAAAAGAATGGACTCAACCGGAAAGACAATCGTGTTATTAAATAAATTTTCTGGTCTCATCATATGGGGTGTCGCGCTTTATATGTTAAAACAAGTTATTTATTCTTAATGAACGAAAGAGAATTGCATGTTACTGAAAACATCATGCAATTCTCTTTCAAATTATGAAGTAGGTTCCGGTTTCTGTTTTACGTTCTTTGCATCTTTTGCTGGTTTAATCCAAATGATCGCTATAACAGCACCGATAACAGCGCATATACTTGTTACATAAAACACTTCATGGTCAGCACCTTTCATGAAAAAAGAGTATAGAGGTGGTCCAGCTGCTACACCGATAAATCGCATAGAACTATAAAATGACGTAACCGTCCCCCTTTGCTCCTTTTCAATCCCTTGTGTAATAAGAGCATCTAAACATGGGAGTGCCATACCAATTCCTATCCCCATAATAACGAGACAAAGAAGTAGTAAATAAATCCCTTTTATAAATAAAGGAATGATAACTGATGCAGCAGCCATTAAAAAACCAATATAAATACACTTCTTCATCACATTTTGATTATCTCCAATTTTTTTGCCAGCCATATATGAACTAAGTGACAGTACAAGTAACGGAATCGCAAGTACACACCCTTTCCATATACCATGAATGTCATACTTTGATTCCAGTATAGTCGACAGATAAAAGAGAATTCCGAATAAAATAAGCATAATAATTGCACCTAATGCAAAAATGGCAATCAACCATCTTCCCTTTTCTCGAAACGTAGCGAGAATAGATTTGATAAACTCTTTAAGTGGCGGTACTTCTCCTTCTTGTTTCTTTGCCTTTACTAGAACAAGTAATAAAACAATTGATACTACGCATAAAACTGGAATCGCCCAAAACGGCAAGAACCATACAATGGCAGCCAGAGCAGACCCTAAAATAGGGCTCAACACTTTCCCAAACGTATTGGATGTTTCGATGATTCCTAAACCTGTGCTAACTTGTTTTTCATCTTTGTATAAATCACCAACACACGGTATAACAACTGGCATCGCACCAGCAGCACCAATACCTTGAATCGCTCTACCGATTAATATCCAAGTGTAGGGATTATCAACTTTCCAAGATACCCAACCAGTTATCGCTCCTCCTATAGCCGCAATCAGCAAACTCGGAACCATTACCATCTTTCGTCCCCATCTATCTGATAAATAACCAGCAATCGGTATAAGTAGAATCGCTACGATAGAATAAATGGTAATAATCATGGATACTTGAAACGATGAAATATGTAATTTCTTTTCAATAGTCGGCAGAATTGGAATGAGCATTGAATTCCCTAATGTCATAACAAGTGGAACTGATGCAAGCGCAATCAAACAACAGTTTTCTTTTTTTAACATGTTGGCTTCGAAACCTTTCATCATATATTTCTTACCATATAATAGCCCTGCTGGAACGTAACTTTTCATTCCACCAGGGCTATTACATTTTTACTACTTTCCATTCACAACAAAAGAAATTGGGGAAAATATAGTATTATTCCTATTCTTTGAATCCAGTTCACAATATATCCATACCAATTAATTGAAAAAAAAAGAAAGGAAGAATCCTTCCTTTCTCCTATAACCTTCTACAATTAGCGAGTATATCCGCCACCAAGTTGTTGTTCTGCCATCGCTACAAGGCGTTTTGTAATTTCACCGCCTACAGAACCGTTTGCACGTGAAGAAGTATCAGCGCCAAGTTGTACACCAAACTCTTGTGCAATTTCATATTTCATTTGATCTAAAGCCGCTTGTGCTCCATGTGATGCTAATTGATTAGAATTACGATTTCTAGCCATTACCAATCACCTCCTTATTTATATATAAATTGTGTTAAATTTTAATTTAAATACATGGTAATTTTTGGTTATTTATATTTTTAAAAAAGAGTCTCTACAATGAGAGACTCTTACATCATTTTATACTAAGAAGTTACTACTTCTAAATTTCTATTTGTTAGTACTTTCATTTCTTCTTTTCATATATCTTTCGCATTATGTCCAAACCATTCGAGTGAAACAAAAAAGGTATACTTTAATTGGTATACCTCTTTCAAACATACACTTTACATAATAATATTATTAATATCTTTCCAACAATACGCTGTCTCTTCCACCTGTAATCTTTCTAAAAATTTTGTATCAATTTTTTCTGGATTAAACTTTTCATAAAACTTTTTAGAAGGATTATTCGTAACAACCCATACTAAAAGTGATTGCATATCATTGTTTTTACAATCCGATAAGAAAGCTTGAAATAACTTTTGTCCTATTTTCATTCCTTGATACTCTTGTAAAAGGTAAATCGCATATAATTCTCCCTCGCAATTATATGTACCAGTTCTTTCTGCTCCTCCATCGATGAATCCAACTATTTCTCCATTTAACGTCTCTGCTACAAATCTAAATTGATGATTACATTCTTTTTGAAAAATATTTTCCCATTGTTTTTCCCGTTGCTCATATGTTATATTTTCTAAAATCTCGTTAGGGAATATGCCTTTATATGTCGTTTTCCAACTATCAGCGTGGACCTTTGCTATACATGGTATATCATCTCTTATCGCTCTTCTAATATGTATTTCCATCATTTCTCCCCCCTTGCTTACTCATCATTATATCAATTTACTTCCTTAAAAATCCAAACAAAAAAAGAGTGAATTCACTTCAACTTCACTCTTTTTTCTTACAATTATCTACTTTCCACTTCAACTGAAACAACACGATCTATCTCTTTTAGTGAACTATATAGCTCAGTTGTATATAAATCTTCTGGAGCTAAAATAACCATCTCTAATTGCTGAAATGCTCCACTATCTATATCTTTAATCTTCACGCGTTTTACATGCATTCCTAAATTTTTAATCTGCTTAAATATACCATCTAACTCATGATGCTCTTTTACAGTAATTTTAATAGACAAGTCCTTTTGTCTTAATGAATATGGTCCTGCAATTTTCACAAGTTGCGGAAGTACATTAATTGCTAAAATAATTAAAATCATAGCAACCGTCGCTTGTAAATAAAATCCTGCTCCAATCGCAATACCTAAAGCTGAAGCAGCCCACACCATAGAGGCGGTCGTTAATCCAGAAATAACGTCATTACTTCTTCTTAAAATAACACCTGCTCCAAGAAAACCAATTCCACTCACAATTTGAGCAGCTAAACGCATGGGATCCATATTTGTATGCCCTGGAACAGAATATACATGTACAGATTCAATTGAAACCATCGTAATTAAACAACTTGCTACAGAAATAACCATACTTGTTTTCACACCAAGTGGTTTATTCTTTAGCTGCCTATCTATCCCGATGAATAATCCTAAAAAGAGTGCTAAACCTAATTTGAGTAAAAATTCATATGACATATTTCCAGTCTCCTTACTTTACAATGTTTCCCTTGGAATAATTCACTATAACTCTTTTATGATATCAATTCCAGTCTTTTCTATTCATTTAACATAAAAAACCGAAAAAACATTTGTGACGATGTTTCTCCGGCTTTTTATTACTCTTAAAACTCTTCTTTATTTCTTATCTTTAATCTTAATCTCTGCATCTTTGTAGAATGCTAATTTACTGTCATTATACTCTTTTGTAAAATTGTTAAATTGCTCTTTTGATTTTTGTGCTTCCATAGTTAATTCATTAACAGCCTTAACTTTTTCACCAATCTCTTTTAATTTCGTTTCTTTTACTTTTAATTTTTCATACAATTCTTTTTCGGTCGCTAACGCCTTCGTATAATTTTCATTCATCTTTTGGAATGCATCATAACGATTTTTATACGACTCTTCTACTGCTTTCGCTTGTTTTTGTAACTTTTTATCTTCAAGCTTCTCTATATTTCCTTGAACAGATTTCGTTTCTTTCTGAGCTTTTTCTAGCATTTCTTTCTCATTTTTCAAAGCTTTTTCACGATTATCTACATTGGCAGTAGCCTGCTCTATTTTCTTCATAACAGCGTCATTATGATCTTTACCTTCTTGTAAAATTTGAGAATATAGTTCTTGGCCTTCCTTCTCTAACTTCTCTAATTTCTTCGCTTCATCAACTAATGATTTCTCTTGTGTCGCCGCTGTTTCAAAAGCTGTATATAGGTTTTCTTCTGGTTTTTCACCGAAACAACCTGTTAATAGTCCTACTGATAGTGCTCCAACTACTGCTACTTTTCCATACTTCAACGTTCATTCCTCCATTACATACGGTTATCATGCCAGAAATTCACTGGGAAGTGACTCTCTTCATGATAAGCTTCAAACTCATAACCCTTTTCTTTTAACCCTTTTAAAATTGCTGGCACAGCAGCAACTGATTGCGGATGAATATCATGCATTAAAATGACTTCTTGTGGTTTTGTTGCATTTGTTAATACATTTTGAGCAATTTGTGCTGCAGCTGCATCAACTTGCATTTTATTATATTTCCAATCTAATGAATCAATTGTCCAATCCCACACTTTAAAGCCGCCCTCTACCACTTTATTTCGAAGACTTTCATTTAATCCAGGCATTGAACCGTATGGTGGACGTGTTAATTTAGGTGATTTCCCAATAATATTGGCGATTAAGCTTTGATCTTCTTTCATCTCATTTACATACTCGCCATTTTTATATAACTTTGCAAAATTATGCGTCATACTATGCATTCCTACATAATGACCTTCTGCATTTTCTCGTTTCACTAAATCTGGAAACTCTTTTACATTCGCTCCAATTAAAAAGAATGTCGCCTTCGCATCATGTTGTTTTAACGTATTTAATAATTCAGCCGTATATTTCCCCGGGCCATCATCAAATGTAAGATAAGCAACTTTTCTTTCCTTACCATTAAAACGACTTGGTGCCGTTTTATTCATTTCTACTTTCGGTTGTTCACTTGCGAGTTGTACTACATTTTCTTGTTTTGCAACAGCCTTTGCTGGTGAAGTAATGGATTGAAACATGAAATACCCAATAGCTACTGCTGCAATCGCTATTAAAACGAATACTACTCGTTTAATTTTAAAAACTTTTTCCATTCTATCGAATTCCTCTCCCTATTAATCTTATATATAAATCACCCAATATAATTATACATCTATTTATTTTATTACACTATATAAACAGATTTTATATGTATTATAATGGGAGTTTTATCAAAATGGTCGTTCCTATTCCTTCTTTACTTATAATATTTATTGTACCTCCATGAAGCTCCACCATTTTTTTAACGATGGCTAAACCAAGATCCGCACCTGTAGCATAATTATTAATCTGGTAAAATGACTGTTCTATATACGGTAAATGCTCTTTAGCAATTCCAATCCCTTCGTCTTTCACCTTTATCACTGCTTGTCCTTTATTTTTAGTCGCTTCAATATATACTTTACCATTTTTATGTGAATATTTAATGGCATTTTGAACAATATTCAAGAAAGTTTACTTTAGTCTATTTCGATCTCCTATCAAATCGATTCGTTCTATAGTTTTGATGAATTGCATTTGCTTCTCTTCAGCATTAGGAGTTAATTGCCAAATCTTCTCCTCTAGTATATCGTATAATTGCACCTTTTGTTTATATAAATTGAAATGATTTAAGTATAAAAAATCGTTACAGAAAAGTTACAAATCCATCTCGATAAAAAAAGATTGGCAAAGGCCAATCTTTTTTATTATTCATTTCGAACTGGCTTTGGTGTTACACCTAAATGTTCATTTAATTTTTCCGAAATATCTTTCACATTTTTTTCATTTGGAATGTAATAATAAATGCCTCCGATACGTTTATCCGTACCTTCCACTTGCATTTTTTCCATTTCCAAATTAGATCCTGCCATATTTTTCGTAATAGCAAGCATATCATCGAAAGTTAAGTTCGTTTTCATATTTTTATCAACCGCATCAAGTAAAGAGCCCATTTTGCTAATAGATTGAACAGACATCGCTTTTTTAGCAATTGCTTCAATTACAAGTTGTTGTCTTTGACCACGCATTGCATCACTGTCAATTTTACGCGTTCTTGCAAGCGCAAGTGCCTGTTCTCCATTTAAATGTTGGTAGCCTTTCTCTAAATGAATCATACCTGCTTGGTCTTTACTATCTTGTTCAGTGAAAGTAACTGGTACATCAATATCAATACCACCAAGTGAATCGACAATTTGTACGAATGATTCAAAGTTAAACTTCACATAATAATCAACAGGAACATTTAAAAATCTTTCCACTGTATCGCGTGTACTTTCAACACCACCAAATACGTGTGCATGTGTAATTTTATCTAATTTCTTTCTAGATGGAATATATACACGTGAATCACGCGGAATACTTACTAATTTAACTGATTTATCATCTTTATTAATTGTTGCTAATAAAAGTGCATCTGTTCGAACAGCTTCTCCGTATTGACTTTTTCTCATTTCACTACCATCAACACCCATGATTAGAATTGAAATGTTATCCTTTAAAGGTTCAACTTCTTTATCACGCTTCGATGATTTATCAATTTTTGCATATGCATCACTTACTACTGCTTTTGCTTTATTATATATTAACGATCCATATCCTACTCCACCAAAAATAAGTAGGAAAAACGGAATTAAAATGAACCATTTTATTGACTTTCTTTTAGAACGTTTTTTACTGCTTCTCGTATTCTGTTCTAATTCAGAGCTCATATCCATTCGCCTCTCTTTCTCTTTCCCAATTATAATGCAAGTCTATTAACCTTCATATTGAATTTCCTTTCAATTACCTTACAATTTTGTAAGGTTACTGCGCAAATCCAATATGTACTCCATTTCACATTATACTCTCGTGCTTATTTTTGGCAAGTCACTATTTATATAAAATTGTTTTTAAATTCATATATTATAATTTTATTAGTTTGGTGTATACATAGTTTGCTTTCCATTATTAATAATGAAAGCTGATTTTGCTTTTATTTTCGTCTTTTGTGTTTCTATCTCTTCATTTGAGAAATTCACAATAATTTCAATGTTTTTTCCATACGAAGCTGATTGTACTAACTTATCTTCTGACAAATATGCAAAGTTCGTCATTTCTTCTTTTACTGCCTTTTCATGAACTTCATTCCAAACTTTCAGGTGCTGCGTAATTTCTTGTTTATGCTTATTCCACTCTACTTCATCTAAATGGTACAACGGAGGAACGTTATACAATAATTCGTATAGCATACGGTTTCCGACCTCATCTTTTACTTTCAAGCTTCCCCATTCCCAGTGATGCGTTGTAATTATAGAATCATTGTATACTAATTTATATAACGGTACTGAATATACAGGATTTAAATACACTTGTTTATACTCTTCTTTTAACGGTACTTGTTTTGCATATTTTTCTGGAACATTTTGATTCGGTGACCAATATCCGCCTACATAATACGGACTTGTTTTGTTTTTCCTCATATCTTCATCGTCCCATTTAATTACAGGCGTTTCAATACCATGAGCAAATGCAATCGTACTACTAGCAAAATCATTTCCGCCTTCAGAACCAACGACCATACCCTTTTCTTGCGCAATGTAGTCCATTCGTTTTAAACGTGCTTTTAAATCTTGCTCTTGTGTCGTTATATGTTTCGCTGAATAGTCATCGTAAATTTCACCTGTCGCATCACAATCAATAAACCATGAATTATATTTAGGACCATTTTGTAATATATCATTCATGCGTTCTTTTACACTAGGCAGAGATAAAGTTGGATTTAATTTTCGCCCTCTACCTAAAAACCCTTGCACCTTTTCTCCATTTTTCTTCGTTACAGTAGCCTCTTCGTATAATGATGGGTCATTAAAGGATGCTGTGTTCCAATTTTTATCACTTTTTTCGTGAATGGAATGATACGAGTCATACGGACCAACTAAATACCCCATTTCCTTAGCTTCTGTCACGAAATTAGGTTGCATAAATCCTTGTTCCCAGTTTGGCAGACCAATCCACGCTTTTTCTATTCCTGCCTCTTTCATTTCCTTTAGTATGTCCGTTCCATCTGCATTACCCCATTTACTTACCTCTTCAACCGCATCACCAAGTAGCGACTTTAATAAATGCTTATTTAAGCTATACAATTCTGTATTCGTTAAGTGACCTACACCTTTCTTTAATAGCACACTAGCTTCCTGATTAACGTTTTGAAAAATATCATCTTTATAAAATTCTTTCATTGATAACACTTCGTTTATATAACGTAAAATAACATTTTTTTGATACTTATCAATGAAATCTTGTTTACTTACTTGATCTAATACATTCAATTCCCCAGGCTCTGAACTATATTTTTGAATAAGCTCTTTTATATGGCTAAACAAAGGGCTATTTATTTTCTCTCTTAGCTTTGGCCAATTTACATTACTTTCTGATAAGCCATTTTGATTCCAAAAATAAAAATGAGCTGCACCGTAAAGCTTTTCTATCTCTTTATTTTTTCTAGCCTTTTCTTTTAATGTTTTAAATTCACCTTTTCGAGCGATATTGTCTTTATACAGTTTAGCAATACTTACTGCATCATTATTTGTCACATATACTTGAAATCCATATGTTTTATTTTTATTTATACGCGGAAATTCATGTATAAAATCAAACCCGATTTTCGGATCCGAATGAAATTTCACCTCATTATTAAACATATTGTTCGCGATATATACAATTGAATATTTCAACCCATTTAATGCGAAAAACTTCATAGAAAATGATTCAGCAAATGAATATGCATCATCCTTTAAAAACTTCTTCCAATTTTCATCATTACTCGAAATTTGCTTCCCTTCCCATAACGGAAGTGTATAATTTTCAGCTTGTACTTTCGGCCAAGTAAAGCTTTCTGCACCAGTCGATTCTACTTCAATATTTAAGTGATCTTTTTTCTTCTCTAGACTCACTTTTACTTTTTGATCTGGATATTCCCAAGATGTACGATCCTTTTCTTTTTTTACATTCGACACCTTCATTTTCGGCAAGGACTGTGATGCCAGTTCCTTTACGCCATCATGTTCTACAATTAACGTGAAAGTCTCTGGATTGACATCATAAGTAAATTCTTTATACGTTGCTTTCTTTATTTTAGACTCTTGAACAGTATTGCTACCTTTTACATCACATCCGACTAAAGTCGAAAATGACATCGTTGTAAGAAGACATATTGCTATCATTTTTTTCATCTTCTGCACCTCCACCACTGAATATACAGAGGCTTTGTTACAGGAATGTGGCAAAAAAATAGAACCAGCATAATGCTAGCTCTATTTTGGGATTAAAAATAAATATATATGGACAACTATAATCTGCTTAATATATATAGTACAATAACCGTGTTTTTTCATCCTCACTAATTATAAAAGCAAATCATTCAAAGCTTTAACATGCATTTCTTAACTAAAAAAATAAGTGTATATAATATACGCTAAAACTAGCACTAAAATTACTAGCGCTGTACCTTTCCAATTCATACCACCCGCCATATCAACTGGACTACCCGTTTCAGCTCTGTTGAGCCCATCATGTAAAGAACCGGTAGAATTGTTTTTCAATTCACTTTGCCTTATACGTTCTCTTTTTTCTTCCGGTGACTCTTGCTTCATACGATCACCTCCAAATGAATATACACTTTACTAAATTATACATTATTTCTTTTATATGCTAACTAAAAAATTCATAGCAAAAAAGCTAGCGATGCTAGCTTTTTTATAGTTCTATATGTTCTTCTTTATTTACAGTAATCCCTCTATGATCAATTTCTAGCTCACACACTTTCATAGACGTAAATACTCTCGCTAATTGCTCAGCAATTTCTTGACGTTTCTCATAAGGCGTTAATATAAAAATAGATGGTCCTGCACCGCTAAGCGCTGTACCGTATGCACCGAATTCTTTTGCACATTTACGAATAGATGGTAATAACGGTACAAGCTCTAAACGATACGGCTCGTGAAAATGATCCCTTTCCATCATTTCGCCTACAACTTTCCATTTCTTTTGACATAAAGCAGCTACTAATACATTACTTATTGCACTAGCCTTAACAGCTTCATGAAACGGGAATACATCTGGTAATACAGATCGACTTTCATCTGTATTTAGCTCTTCATTTGGAATAAGAGAAATGACGCCCAATTCCTTACTTTCAATTCTTACAACCGAAACATTCTTTCCATCAAGTGCTCCGATTACAGTTCCTCCTAATATAGAAGCAGCAACATTATCAGGATGACCTTCAAAATTTGTAGCAATTTGAACTTTTTGATCAGTCGTTAAGTTCAATTTGCCTAGTTGATTCGCAAGCTCTATCCCAGCTACAATTGCTGATGCACTACTTCCTAGACCTCTTGTTAGTGGGATGTTACTAGTAACTTCTATTATATGGGGTGATAAAGAAGGACATACTTTACATGCCGTGCTAACAATTAAATTTTTATCGTCTATCGGAATTGAATCTTCAAAGGAATGGATCACTTGCCATTTATCAGCTTTTTCTTTAACTACTACATGTAAATATAATGACAAAGCTATTCCTACTGAATCGAATCCAGGTCCAACATTCGCTGTACTAGCAGGAACACGAATACTTAATGGTATCACGACATAATCACCCCTTTAATATGCTCTTTAATTTGTTCTATATTATTTGAAACACTTGCAATATCTAATGTATTAGAAGAGATTGCGATATCAGGATCTTTCAAGCCGTTTCCAGTTAAAACTGCAACAACTGTTTCTCCTTTTTTGATTTTTCCAGATTGAACATGTTTCATTACGCCAGCTAATGAAGCATTTGATCCTGGCTCAGCGAAAACCCCTTCCGATTTTGCTAATAATCTATACGCATGTAAAATTTCTTCATCTGATACCATATCTATTTCACCGTGAGATTGCTCAGCAGCCTCTACTGCATATGACCAACTTGCTGGGTTACCGATGCGAATCGCTGTTGCAATTGTTTCTGGCTCGTCAATTACATGCCCTTTTACAATAGCAGCTGCTCCTTCCGCTTCAAATCCATGAATTCTTGGCTTCTTATAGCCTTTTTCTTTTTCATATTCACAGAAACCTTTCCAGTATGCTGTAATATTTCCAGCATTCCCAACAGGGATCGCTAGAACATCTGGTGCACGTTGCAACTGATCACAAATTTCAAACGCTGCTGTTTTTTGCCCTTCAATTCGATAAGGATTTACCGAGTTAACTAATGTGATTGGCTCTTCCGCAGCAATATTTCTTACAGCCTTAAGTGCATCATCAAAATTCCCTTCTATTGAAATAATTTCAGCTCCGTAAGCGACTGCTTGCGCTAATTTTCCATGTGCAATTTTCCCTTCTGGGATTACGATAATACATTTCATTCCAAGGCGTGCCGCATATGCTGCGGCCGATGCTGATGTATTACCAGTTGATGCACAAATAATTGCCTCTGACCCTTCTTCTTTCGCCTTTGCAACTGCCATTACCATACCTCGATCTTTAAAAGAACCTGTCGGATTCGCTCCTTCATACTTACCGTATAACTGAATTCCTAATTGTTTTGATATATTTAATAACGGGATAAGTGGTGTATTCCCTTCCATTAAGCTCACATCAGGTGTATTTTCATTGACCGGTAAATAAGAAGCATACTGTTTTAATAATCCTTTATACATATTGTTTTTCCTCCTCAATAATGTAGTAACTGTTTATTTCACTTGCGACATCTTCTATCGCTCCTAAAACTTGTTCGAATTGATACTTTGAAGTTTGATGTGTCACAACAACGACTTCTGCAAGTTCACGATTTAAAGGTAACTGAATAACTTCTTTTAAACTTACAGAATAATTAACGAAACATTCTGTTATTTTTTGCAACATCCCAGGTTCATCTCGTAATGAAATACGTAAGAAATATTTCGAAACAACTTCTTCATCTCCCTGTAATTCATATGGTTCTGGCTCTTTTAACGCACTTTTATTTTTCGGAACTTGATTCATATTTTTAACGATTGAAATAATATCACTTACTACTGCAGAACCAGTCGGTAATTTCCCAGCTCCTGGTCCGTAAAACATTACTTCTCCTACTGCTTGACCGTGAACATATACCGCATTAAATTCATTATTTACATTTGACAATGGATGATGACTTGGTAAAAGTGTTGGTTCTACACTTAAATGAATAGCTGATCCCTGTTTCTCTGCTTTACCAATTAACTTCATAGTAAACCCTAACTTTTCAGCCATTTGTAAATCTTCTTTTTCGACCTTTCGAATCCCTCTTACTTGCACATCATCTAAAGAAACATTCATCGAAAAACCTAAGTTTGCAAGAATCGCTACCTTTCTCGCCGCATCTAGCCCATCTACATCCGCTGTCGGATCTGATTCTGCAAAACCTAATTTTTGTGCTTCCTGTAAAGCTTCTTCATACGACCATCCATTTTGACTCATCTTTGTTAACATGTAATTTGTTGTACCATTTACAATTCCCATTATTTTTTCAATCTGATCTGATGCTAATCCGTCTGTTAACCCTCTTAACACCGGAATACCGCCCGCTACACTTGCCTCATAACACAAATCACAATCATTATCATTTGCCAGTTGGAGAAGTTCTGCACCGTATACAGCCATTAAATCTTTATTTGCTGTCACGACATGTTTCTTATTTCGTAAAGCCTTAACAATATGCTGCTTCGCTTCTTCAATTCCGCCCATTACCTCTACTACAATATCAATATTTGAATCATTTAGAACTTCATCAACATGACTTGTTACTACGATTCCATCAATACAAACATCACGTTCTTTTTCTAAATCACGTACAACAACTGTCTTCACTTTCACTTCATACCCTGTATCAAGTGCAATTTTTTTACAATGTTCTTTCAAAATATGGACAACACCACTTCCGACCGTACCTAATCCTAACACCCCTACATTAACAACATTATTCATCTTCTAATCTCCTCCTACAATTTTATTTTTTATCTTTATCAATCACCTTGCTCTGCTTTTCAATCATGCAGGTGGTGGTTATTTCCGTACGTACAAATCGTTTCATGTTACAGCACCTCCTTTCAAAGTAATAAAAAAACACACTCATCCCTAGGAAAGGGACGAATGTGTTTTCGTGGTTCCACCCTTGTTCCAACCTAGACGTATTTCTCTCTAGATTGCTCAAGTTCAGATAACGGCTGATTCCGTCAATAATTACTAGATTACTCGTTCACTATTGAAGTTCAAAGGTGGTAAAATCATTTCTCGTGTTAGGAAGCTCACACCCTTGACTTCCCTCTCTGTAAACCGTAAAAGTGATTTCATGTCCTTATCGTTACTTTTCGTTCATGTTTATTTGTTAACTCATTATACTCGCATAAAAAACAAAATCAATACTATTTTTTAATTATTTTCAATTTTCAATCTCTAAAACTATAAAAAAACACACTCATCCCTAGGAAAGGGACGAATGTGTTTTCGTGGTTCCACCCTTGTTCCAACCTAGACATATTTCTCCCTAGATTGCTCAAGTTCAGATAACGGCTGATTCCGTCAATAATTACTAGATTACTCGTTCACTATTGAAGTTCAAAGGTGGTAAAATCATTTCTCGTGTTAGGAAGCTCACACCCTTGACTTCCCTCTCTGTAAACCGTAAAAATGATTTCGTGTCCTTATCGTTACTTTTTCGTTCATGTCTATTTGTTAATTTATTATAGTTATCAACTTTTTAAAAAGCAAGCCTATTTTTACTAACTATTTTCAAAAACTTCTTTTATTATATTTTACAATAGCGTTATTCATCTACAGATTGATTTACCTATTTGTAATTTTCTCTACTTATAAATTAACAGTTTATATATAAATATCCCATTTTAAAACACATAGATACTTGCAAAAAAATATATTAATATAATTTTGTTAATACAATCTTTTCGTATAACTTTCTTCTAAAGAACGTGCAACATCTTCTTCTGAAGTATTTACTTTCGCATGCTCCAGCAACATTTTTGCTGCTGAAGGTAACTCTTTTTTATGTAACCAAAATTCTGGATCCCACATTTTTGAACGAATAAAAGCTTTTGCACAATGGATATAGCATTCCTCTACCTCAACCACAATTCCAAGTAACGGATTGCGTCCATTTGCCTGCATTTCTTGCAAAATTTCTTCGTCATTTGTTATATACGCTCGGCCATTTATTCTGAGTGTCTCCCCAAGGCCTGGGATAAAAAAGATTAATCCTACACGTGGATTGGAAATAATATTCAAAATGGAGTCTATACGACGATTGCCTGGTCTTTCTGGAATGATAATTTTATTATTATTAAATACGAATACAAATCCAGGTGCATCTCCTCTCGGCGAAGCGTCACACTCTCCTAATTGATTTGCAGTAGATAGTACTAGAAAAGGAGATTTAGAAAGAAAATCTACGCAATGGTGGTCTAATGATGAAATAACCTTTTTCAAAGCGCGCTCACTTGGTTCCCCTAATATTTTCCGTAATTCTACCTCAGTTGAAATAATCGATTTTATTTCCTTACTCTCTATTCCCACTAATACCGACCCCCTTTTTTCTTTATTTTCCCAAAATTCAATACAAATATTGTATAATAAAATTTGCAGAAAGGGGAATTAAAATGACAGAGTGGTTAACGATATTTGATTCTGAAAGAAATACAATTGGGAAGAAATTACGTGATGAAGTGCATCGTGACGGTGATTGGCACGAAACATTTCATTGTTGGTTTGTAGAAAAAGATGATGAAGATATTTTTATATATTTCCAATTACGCTCTAAAAATAAGAAAGAAGCTCCACTTATATGGGATATTACTTCAGCTGGACATATAATGCATGATGAAGATGTACAAATTGGCGGTCTTCGTGAAATTGAAGAAGAATTAGGCCTTTCCTTTCAAACGACCGATTTAGCATACAAAGGAATCTTTACAATAGATTATGAAATTTCAAATCTTACGGATCGCGAGTTTTGCCATATGTATTTTCACAATGTCATCGATCCACTTCCATTCGCACCAGGTGAAGAAGTAGACGATGTGATGAAAGTACATGCAACTTCTTTTCTACAACTATTAAAAAGAGAGATTTCATCTTTTACAGCTATTTCTGTCTTAAACAATAAACCGATAACGATAACATTTGAAGATATTTATCCATATGATATTGCATACTATGAATTTGTTATAGAGCAAGGAAAAGAATTACTAAAAAATAATGATTTGTAAATAGAATAGGACTCCCTACTAATATCGGTCGGGAGTCCTATTTTTCATTATTGCTCAAGTGTCTTCAACTTTTTCTCTACTCGTATGAATAAGCGAATGATTAGTACTAGCATAAAGATTATTATCGCTAACGTTGTATGGGGATATTTAAACAGTATACTAATAAAACTTCCTATCAACATCATAATGAATCCATTTTGTTTCATCACTTCTGCGCTATATCTGTTCCCCGCATCCCATAGTCCCTTATTTTTCATAGATCGTTTCGTACGGTAACCATATGCAGCGTTAATATCCGTTGGTGGATTTTTTCGAAGAATAAGTGCAGCAAGTATAAATATAACACCAATCAATATGCTCATTCCTATGTTTACTAATGCATAGCTCAATTATATCCCCCCTAACTTACACTTTTATTATACGATACGACCCTATTTTTTCCAATTCATAACACATTCACTTTCTTTCTTTCGATGTCTGGAACATACTTGGAAGTGTTACAAAACGTGCCCCTTTCGTTTTTAACTGCGGAATCATTTTGTCTAGCGCCTCTACGGACCCTTGCAAATGTCCACCTGGAGTTGAATGCTGAAGTATGACACTACCAGGAAATGAGTTCCCTAACACATTATTTGTAATCGTATCAGCGCTTACACCTTTCCAATCAACCGTGTCAACACTCCACTGTACAATCATAAAATTTTGCTCAGTTGCCCACTTCAATTGATCTTCAAGTATTTCACCATACGGTGGGCGAATAAATTTCGGTGCATACCCAGCTAAACGATTTAATATCTCTTCTGTTTTTATAATTTGATTACGGTACTCAGCATCATTTACTTTCGCTAAATTAGGATGGCTATACGTATGATTACCAATTACATGCCCTTCATTCGCAATACGCTTTACTACATTTGGAAACTTTTCTGCATTTTCACCAAGCAGGAAAAAAGTCGCTTTTACATTATGTTGTTTTAACTTATCTAATATTTTTGGCGTGAATTCTAAATCCGGTCCATCATCAAATGTAAGAGCAACTTCCGCTTTATTGTACGGTCCTGAAAATGCGTACGCATATTTTTCAACCCAAGAAAATGGCGTCCACGATCCACGCTCATCTGCTTTCATTTGTACTTCATAATTTTGAGGGGTATATGCGTATGGCAATGAGTTTATATAGTCTCCATAATAAAATGAGTTATATGGCATATAAGCATACGAAACATTTCGTTCTAGTCCCCATTGATATGGAGTAAACATTTGTGGCGAATAAAAATAATACATGATAAAAACCTCCCTAAATTTTCATATGTGATTCCTCTGCACTTTGTTAGAGAAATTGTTATTCATAAACAAAAATAAGACTGTCCGTCATTTGGACAGTCTTACTGCTGACTATTATTAATAAATTGATGTACTATCTTTCGGTAAAGCTTTCACATGTTTTAAATAACTTGTCACTCTGTCATCATCACCTTGCGGGTACGGATATCCATAAGCGTTAGCAATTTCGTTCGCCACTTCCCTAAATAAATTACCCATGACAAAGAATGATTCCCATATGTTTTCATATTCTGCATTAGAAAATGTCTTTTTAAATTGCTCCCACATATCTTCTTCAAAATATTGCTCAAAATGCTTTCCAAATTTACCTGCATTAACTGTAAAGTCTGTTTTCATACCAATATGCCATTCTAGCATTACGATGAACATATCTCGCACTGGTCCTTCAAGCATTCCTTTTGCATAAGAAAGCTCTTCTCTCCATAACCCTTTTGCCACATTCGTACTACACCACCAAAACTCATTACAGCAATCTAAAAACTCTTTTTTTGTAGGCTTTTTTATTAAGTAATCTTTATCGCTTGCTGGCGGGAATTCTTCCATACAATTATCTTTATCGAGAAGTAATTTACTTAAGCTATCTTGTCCAACGAACTTTTTTATTAAATCAACCGGAACTAATGTTAAATCAATCCGATTTCCATCCATGAACTGCATTAAATACGGAAACTTCCCGTCTCCATCTGGTGGAACTAATGACATTTCTTCTGGCATTTGTACAATCATTATTTCTCCAAATCTATGAATCCAATTATGATTAGACATAAAGGATTGTATATCTTTTACAACATACATAATATCATAGTCTTGAAAACAATCTCTTTTCACATTTGGATTTACACGCGATCCATTCATGATGACAGCTCGAATTCTTTCATCCTCTTTTGCTGTATTTATAATTAAGTCCAGCATTTCTTTTTCAGTTCTCATCTATTCCTAACCTCCAATTTTTAATATAAACTTATATTTTGAAGTACGTTGGAGGTCCACGAGCTAACTGCGTTGTATACGATACATGTTATAACTTTTCAAACATCTTTTTCATTCTATTTATCTCCTTTCGTTATTCTTTTACGACTGCCATTATAAATCCATCGTACCCTTTACTTCCGACTGTTTGAAGCGCCGTAGCACTTACACGTGGCTCAGTAGCTATTGCTCATAGAAGCGACGTATCCCTTGTACCCGAGGGTCATTACTCGTATTGTCAATAACTTCTCCTTCACGTACTACGTTATCCCCAATAATTACAGTACCAGGGCGTGATAGTTTCAGTGCCCATTCAAAATAAGCAGGGTTATTTTTTTATCAGCGTCTATAAAGATAAAATCAAATGGTTCATACTTCTCATTTTCTATTTGTTGTAAAGAATCTAAAGCTAATCCTGTTCGCACTTCAACTCTATCATTCAAATTAGCGCGTTCAATATTGCTACGCGCAATGTCAGCATGCTTTTCTACTATCCACTTTTGATTATACCGAAAATTCTGTCTCATATACAAAAAATAAAGAAGGGACATCTACTTCATTACAAAATAGATATCCCTTCTTTTGTTTATACATGTATCCCTTACGGATTAGTAGACCAAAGTCCTGCTGATTTAATAAATGTACGTTTATTTAATTTCAGCTGCGCTACGATAAACTCTGCAATATCTTCTGCTTGCATTACTTTATCAGGATTTCCGTCAGTTAATCCTAAATCTACAGCCATATCTGTTGCTACTGTACTTGGAGTTAAAGCAGTTACGCGAATGTTATGTTTACGAACTTCCATCGCTAACGATTCTGTTAAGCCAAGAACACCAAATTTAGAAGCACTATATGCACTTGTTACAGGTGCACCTTTTTGTCCCGCTGTAGATGAAATGTTAATGATATCACCAGATTGTTGTTCAATCATGCTTGGTAAAGCTGCACGAGTTGCATAGTATACACCCATTAAGTTTACTTGAATGATTTTTTCCCAATCAGCAACGTCTAGTTCTAAAAACTTACCGAACTTAGAAATACCAGCGTTATTAATTAAAATATCGATAGATCCTAAACCGTTTTTTAACGTCTCAATTGCAGTAGTGACTTCTTCATATGAGGAAACATCAGCAGTCGCAATAACAGCTTTTACGCCTTCTGCTTCTACTTCTTTCGCTACAGCTTTTAAGTTTTCTTCTGAACGAGCTAAAAGACCGACATTTACGCCCTCTTTCGCTAATGCGATCGCTACAGCGCGACCAATCCCTCTACCTGCTCCTGTAATTAAAGCATTTTTGCCTTGTAATAATTCTGCCAAGTATAACACTCCTTAATCATCTCAATTATGTATTATATTAAAATTGTATCTATGTTTATGTAAAAAGGCAATGATGCACTTTCATGTGCGTAGGTTACTTGTAGGTAACTACAGAAATTTTTTATTTATAATTCTCATGTTTTTTCCATAATTCATGTAAAATAGCAATAAATCCCACACAGAAGGGTGTATGTGTATGAAAAGAAAGAAGTGGTTCTTGTCACTAACTGCAGTCGGACTATGCATCATATTTTTGGCTATGTACTTTATATTTGGTAATCCACTACATTATAAAGTAATAGAAAAAGATACTAACGAATATCTCCATACTATAAAAGGATATAAGCAAAAAGAAATACAAAGCATAACCGGAAAATATACTCCTCTTTATAATATCGGCTATTATGCGGAAGTCGTATATAAAGACGAACCTTATTTTACATACTCTTATACATACGATAATAATAAAATAATACAAGACAACGGCATTGTAGGAAGACATACTGAGTCATTTGAAAATCTTAATTTAAACTGGTCATTGTTTGACGAGTTAGTAGAGGGTATTCATAAAAACTTGCAAGAAAGAGGTTTAAGTAAAAAGAAAGATTATTCTATACGCCATGTTCAATTCGTTGATATTGATGATGATAAAAACGGTGCAGAAGCATACGTTGACTTTAAAAAAGATAAAGAATCTGATTACTCATACCGTATGAATAGTGAAGGAAAAGCTTATCAGTATAGCTGCAGCAATGGTAAATGTATGTATAAAGAAAAATAGTGTTAGAAGATATGCCCCTAACACTATTTCTCTTTATACTTAGGAATACAAACAATAAATTCCGTACCCTTCCCTTCCTCACTCTCGACTTTTATTTCCCCCTGATGAAGATCGAGTACTTTTTTCACAATCGCTAAACCTAAGCCACTTCCTCCATAAGCACGATTTCGTGAAGAGTCTGCTTTATAAAAACGCTCAAAAATATGTTGTTTCTGTTCTTCAGATATTCCAATTCCCGAATCGCGAATACGCACTTCCACTAATGTCTCATATTCTTTTAGCTTGATTGAAATCGTACCGCTACTTGGAGTAAATTTAATACTATTATGAATTAAATTAATCCAAACTTGACTCATACTTTCTTGGTCAGCAGTTATATGCACTTTTTCTAAATCAAGGTCTAATTCAATTTCTTTCTCAGCCCAAAGCGGTTCACTATTTAATACAATTTGTTTTAACTGTTGATCTAATCGATAAGTTACTCTTTCTGGTGTATATTCTTCCGACTCTAAAAGAGTTAGTTTCAGTAAATTTTGACTTAGTTTAGATAATCTCGTCGTTTCTGTTTCAATAATGGTAAGATAATGCTCTCTTTTTTCCTCAGGAAGATTAGTATCTTGTAGTGCTCTAGCAAATCCTTTTATAGAAGTTAATGGTGACTGTATTTCATGAGAAACATTCGATACAAATTCCTGGCGCATTTTCTCCATCGCATTCAGTTCATCTGTCATATCATTTATGCTTTTTACGAGCACACCAATTTCTCCATCATATTTCTCTTCATTTCGTATTTTTACGGAGAAGTCCCCTTTTGCAATTTTTTGTATCGGTTCAATAATAGTCCAAATCATCGCCTCTCGCTTCGGTCTCATTAATACTGCAATTAATATCCAAAGAAGAATCATAAATATAAAACTGAGTATGTCACTAATGAGATAGGTAACAAAAGGAGATAAATGTATTGCAAGGGCATCCAATATACTAGATAATACATAAAATGCTGTAGACCAAATAATAGTAAGAAAAGAAAAGAGTGCTATTATCGCTCCCGTTACTTTCAGCATCTTGAATTTACTCATTCGTTCTCTTTTTCTCATTTACTTACCTCTAAGCGATATCCTAAGCCTCTTATCGTTTTAATACTAAATTTCGACTTCTCTTCTTGGAACTTCTCACGTAACCGATTTATATGAACGTCTAGTGTACGCTCATTCCCTTCAAAATCATATCCCCATACATCTTCAATTAATTGCTCTCTCGAACAAGTTCTCCCCGCTTTAGAGCCTAAAGTAAAGAGCAATTCGAATTCTTTTAACGGTAACGTAACCGTTTGTTCTCCAATTGTAACTTCAAATGTTTTACGATTTAACAGTACAGTTCCAACTTGAATTGATTGCGACACTGTAATTTGGTAACGTTTCAATAACGCCTTAACCCTCACTACTAGTTCTATCGGATCAAATGGTTTTACAAGATAATCATCCGTACCAAGATGAAACCCTTTTACTTTTTGAGATGTTTCTCCTTTAGCAGTTAGCATCAAAATCGGAATATCATAGTATTTTCTTAATTCAAAACATACATCAAATCCATCCATATTCGGCATCATGATATCAAGAATAACCATATCAACTTTCACTTCATCTATTTTTTGAAGTGCATCTAGACCATCAATTGCTTCATATGTTTGAAATCCTTCCCTCTCTAAAAATACAGAAACAAGTTCTCTAATATGTGGATCGTCATCTACTATTAAAATTTTTGGTAGCAAAGAAAACCTCTCCTTTCTACGTAGCATCTTTTATATAACTTTTAAAAATGAATCACCAGCGGAGTATAAGCCCCACTGATGATTCATTTTATAATACGCCCTCTTTAATTTTCAATTGTTGCGTTGCAAATTCACGATACATGTCATGTGTGCGTAACAATTCATCATGTGTACCGCTTCCTGTAAGATTTCCTTTTTCTATAAAGATAATTTTATCTGCATCTACTACAGTAGAAAGTCTATGTGCAATAACTAACGTTGTTCTGCCTTTCATTAAGTTATTTAATGCCTTTTGAACGACAGACTCTGATTTACTATCTAAACTAGAAGTTGCTTCATCTAACATAAGAATTTGTGGATTTCTAAGTAACGCCCGGGCAATGGCAATTCGCTGTCTTTGTCCTCCAGAAAGTTTCACACCACGTTCTCCAACTTCTGTTGCATATCCATTTGGTAAGTCATGAATAAATGCATCCACATATGCCATCGCTGCTACTTTTTCAATTTCTTCATCTGTCACTTCTCCCTCAACGCCGTAACAAATGTTATCCCGAATCGTTCCATCAATTAACGGACTATCTTGTGAAACGTAACCAATTTGACGTCGCCATGATTGTAATGAATAGTTCGTAATTGCATCTTTCCCTAATTTAATAGCACCGCTAGTTGGCTCATAAAAACGTTCTAATAGTGAAAATAATGTCGTTTTCCCGCTACCACTTGGCCCTACGATCGCTGTTACTTTTCCTGATTCAATTGTGAAATCAATATTCTTTAACACTTGCTCTTCTTCGTTATACTCGAAATGTACATTTTCAAGAACAATTGGTTGCTTAGCATTTGTGACTTTCACACCAGTTTCATGGTCTTCTACTTCATATTCTAAAATAGTATTAATTCTTTCCGTTGCACCAATTGCCTTTTGGAATTGTGTAAAGAACATAGATAATTGACTCATCGGCATTATAATTTGAACTAAATATAAAATAAACGCTACTAGTTCCCCAGTTGTTAATGCACCGCTAGAAACTCGCATCCCGCCATATCCTACGATAATAACAAGTAATGCCATTAAAACAAACGACATAACTGGTGAAATTAACGCTTGCACTTTTCCCTCTTTCAAACCAAATTGCAATAACTTCTCGATACCTTTATTTCCAGTTTCATATTCTCTTTTTTCTGTGTTCGAAGATTTCACTAAACGAATTTCTGATAATACTTGCGTTAGCACACTTGTAAAAGAAGCTGTTTCATCTTGAAGTGCTTTTGAAATCTTATACATTTTTCGTCCTAGTGGAACTAAGATCAGTACTGATAATGGAATAACCGTTAAAAGTAAAAGTGTCATTTTCCAATCTAAAACAAATAATACGATTAATGATCCGACAATTGAAATACCGCCTGTTAATAAATTTGACAAATGCTCAGAAATTAATGTCTTCACAACACCTGTATCATTTGTCATTCGGCTAATTGTATCGCCTGTTCTATTTTGATCATAATAAGATACTGGCAATATAAGTACCTTTTTCCACAAACGTTCTCTCAGTCCGGCTACAATCTTCTGTCCTATATAATTTAGTAAATATATAGATAATCCTGCAGCTATAGTTTGCATAATAAAGAATGCAACTAGCCCAACAATTTGTCCTGTACTAATTGACGAAAGTGAAAAATTATCTACTAATCCTTTTGTTAACATCGGAATAAATAAACTCGCTCCCGTAGAAAGCAAACTCATGAATAACGCAAAAACAAGAATCCCTTTCGGAGGATTTGTATCTTGAATAAGGCGTAAAAACTGCCTCCAACTCCCTTTTTTCTTTATTTCATTTCTAACTTCCATTTCTGTCATCTCCTCGTGTTAAACAAAACTGTTCTTTCTAAAAATAGAATACAATACAAATGTAAACTGAATGTAAACACACTTTTTCTATTTTTACAAAATATACATAAAAACTCATCTTTACAACAGATATAAATATCTGATATTATTACCTGGTACTTAATATTATTCTATGTGAATGATAGATAACTAATTTACAATACTATATAAATCTCCAGTTATTGAAAGGAGTATCCTTTTTGCAAACAAATATACATTCTAAAAAGGAAACAATTATTTTTATTCATGGTTTAGTCGGCAATCGTCGTGCTTTCAAAAAAGAGCATAAACGATTTTCCGCCTCTTACAACATTATCACTTATGACTTATTGGGTCACGGCGATGATAAAGGAGAAGCTATCGAATTTTCATTACAGCGTCTCGTTGATCAATTATTGAATTTATACGAAAAAGAAGGCATTCAAAAAGCTCATATTTGCGCTTTAAGCTACGGCTGTTATATCTCTACCATTTTTGCACAAATGCATCCAGAAAAAGTTTTGAGCATTTGTCATATTGGTGGACATTATAATAACCCTTCCCTTTTATATAACGTATTTCAAAAGTTTTGGGAGAAGCGAGGAGACGATTACTCTAAATGGCTCTCTCAATACGCAAATACCATTTTTCCAAGTGGCATACTAAAGGCAAATCCGTTCGCAGTCATTTCAAGAAATATTTATTATCGGTTCGGATTGCAATTACATTCATCAATTATTGCTCAATCATTACGTCACCGGTTAGAATTCGATTTAAAATCTAAATTAAAATCACTTCCCCACCCTATTCTATGGGTAATGGGCGAACATGATCATCTCTATAAATCTTGTCTTTTTGATTTAAAGTCCATTCTTCCTAACGTTTTATATAAAGAAATACCGTTAGCAGGACATGCAGCAAACTTATTCCGCCCCAACTACTTTCATGATCTATACGCTCGATTTTTAAACGGGAAGTTACAGTAAAAACTATTACATCCCAATTTATTAAACTATAAAAAGGCTTCCCAAGTTTCCCTGGAAAGCCTTTTCTCTATACGAAAAGTATATAATCTACTTTTTCTTAGTATGCTTTTGTGTAACCTAATAGGTGCTTGCTCCAGTAAGAGTTACTCACAGAACTAATACGTACACCAGTTGCATCAGTTTCTGCACTAATGAACTGACCGTTTCCTAAGTAAACACCCATGTGAGAAGGACCTGATTTATAAGTGTTTTGGAAGTATACTAAATCACCTGGTTGTGGATTGCTAGTTTTTGTTTTAGAGCTCCAGTATCCAGCAACTGTTTGACGAGCGCCTTTATGACCAGTTTGATTTAATACGTAGTGAATGAATCCACTGCAATCAAAACCAGCAGGTGTTGTACCAGCTGTTCTGTATGGTGAACCATTTAATGATCTAGCGAATCCAGCGATTGAAGATGTATCTCCACCAGTTGTTGGTTTTTGTACGTCTTTACCTGGTTGTTGAACGTTATTTGTAACGTTATTGTTATTTGTAACGTTGTTTACTCCGCCTTTTACAAACTTAACGAAGTCTGCACTTACGTAACCTGTGCGGCCGTTATGGTTAATTTTGTACCAACCATTTTCAGCGCCAGTAACGTTTAATACTGTACCGTTTGTTACACCACCGATTACAGCGTTGTATGTAGCTGGGCCTGTACGTACTTTTAAAGCACCAGTGTTAACAACATAAGAACCACCAGTTTGAACTGTAGTAGTATTGTTGTTTGTAGTTGGTTGTTGTGTTTGGTTAGATACAGCAGAACCACCTTTTGTTACGAAGTCTTTGCTTACGTATCCAGTTCCACCATTGAAGTTGATTTTAAACCAATCTTGTACTTCACCAACAACTTGTACTGTTTTACCTTTATTTACAGAGCCTAATACTGTATGAGATGTACTTGGGCCTGTACGTACGTTAAGTGAAGAAACGTTTACTGTGTAAGTACCAGTTCCTTGTTGAACAGTAGCTCCTGTTTTACCACCAGTCGTTACGAAGTCACCACTTACATAACCAGTTTGACCGTTTACAGTTACTTTGAACCAACCGTTTTCTTGTCCAATTACTTGCAGTACTTGACCTTGTTTTACTTTAGAAATAACGCTATGTCCTGTACCAGCACCTGAACGAACATTTAATACATCAGCAGTTACTGTGTATTTTAAGTCAGATTTTGTTTCTACAGTTTTTGTTTCAGTTACAGTCGTTTGTGTTTGAGTTTGTCCATTAATTTCTTTTAGCGCTTCGTTTGAAACTTGTGCATGAGCAGAATCCATACCTGGAACTGCAACACCTGCTACTGAAGCTGCTGCTAAACCTGCAATTACTTTTTTCATAAGTTGTCTTTACTTCCTTTCCCTACTATCCTCTTAAAAAAAACTTATAAACTTAATACTTTACAATATTATCAAAGTAAAATATTCATTAAGTTCCATTTTTTAACAAGAGTTTTATTTTTCACACAGAGTTCATTTTAAACGAACGAAGTGAAATCCGTGTGAACTTCATGTGAACTTTACCATTAAACTTACTCTTTTTGCAATGCTTTTTTTATATTTCCTATGTATTTTATTGAAAATTCGACATACCATTCATTATCTTAGTATATATTTTCTATCCACTTAAAAAATTCTATTCATCTAACACAATGCAAAGAATGTATTTCCTAGTATAGTTCCTCCTATGAAGTATACTCTTATCATGACAAAAAACACTTTTTTTATCAATAGTATAATATTTTTAGAAAACTATTTTTGATACTATCTATCACTTTTAAAAGATTTGACGATTTGTAAGATTTAACTTCAAAAATTCTGTTCTAATTTGACGAATGTACACATTCCGCTACCCATTTTTAGCTGTCTATGGAATTTATAGGTTATTTATATTATCATATATATAGTAGCGTTTTAATCTATACACATTTTATTTACCCTACACGGAAAGCAATTGAATTTTAAGATGATCGTTTTATTGCTTGCAAATAGTGGAATCAAAAGGGAGGTATATTTATGAAAAACATAATAGATGATCCTATAAATAAAAATATAGAACTGTACTATGCTTTTTTTCAATTCGTTTCAATTATTACCTTACAAAAAATATCAACTATTGAAACACGTAAAAACGAATTAAAAAATCAGATAAAAAATTCCTATCAAAAAAATCCTTACTACTTATAAAAAGTGGGGGATAAACAATTCCCCCACTCGTTCCTACATTATTTATAAATTTTCACACGGTTTTCTAAAGGCTGGTATTCTTTTTCACCTGCAGGTACAACCGGTTTACCAAACGGCATTTGCGCAATAAGCTTCCAATTTTCTGGAACTCCCCATTCTTTTCTCACTTCTTCATCAATTAATGGATTGTAATGTTGCAATGTAGCACCAAACCCTTCAATTTCCAAAGCTGTCCAAATTGCAAATTGTAACATTCCTGAGGATTGCTGAGACCAAATTGGAAAGTTCTCTTTGTATAATGCAAATTTTTCTTGCAGTTCTTCCACCACTTCACTATCTTCGAAGTATAGAACTGTTCCATAACCACTTTTAAATGCATTCATTTTTTCTTCCGTAGAAGCGAAGTTATTTTCAGGTACAATTTTCCGTAACGTTTCTTTCGTAATATCCCATAACTTATCGTGTTGTTCTCCAAGCAAGACGACAACACGAGCACTCTGAGAGTTAAAAGCTGAAGGTGTATGTTTTACAGCATGATAAATCACTTCTTGAATTTTTTCATCAGAAACTACTTGTTCTTTACTAATTGCGTAAATAGATCTTCTGTCTTCAATTGCTGAGTAAAAATCTTTTGCCATCATAATTCCCTCCAATTTTCATTTGAGGCTTTTTCCTATGTACACATCATATGCCCCTCAAAACTTATCATTAATAAGTTTCTAACTTTATAATATAAACAAACAATAATAAACTCAAATAATAACACTCACATTTTTTACCTTTTTACTTTATTAGAGCTAAAAAATAAAAGGCAATTTGTTGTTACCGATAGTACGTAACAACAAATTGCCTTTCTTATATGATGATCCAACTCAGTATTTCACTTAATTAACTAAGCCAAATGCATAAGACATTAGCTTATTCGTCTCTGTAAAACGCTTTGTTTTACCTTTTGTTCCCATAACAACTGTAATAATACGAGTATCACCTTGTTTTGCTGTACCCGTAAAACAATACCCTGCGCTATCTGTAAATCCTGTTTTTAATCCGTCTATTCCTTCTATATATAAAGCTTTATTATTTTTGTTTAACATATCATTTGTACTTATAACATTAATATTATTAAATGCTAACTGACTTTGACGTAAGTGAGTCACTTCTAATATTTCTGGGTAATCTTTTATAAGATGATACGCCAAGTTTGCTACATCACCAGCCGTCATTTTTGTTTCACTTCCATCGGGCTCTTGTAATCCAGAAGCATTTGCAAATTTAGCATGTTCCGACATTTTTAACTGTTTCGCTTTTGCATTCATAAGCTGAACGAAATCTTTCTCCGATTTTGCCATATGTTCTGCTAAAGCCACAGCTGAATTATTAGCTGACTCAATCATTAATGCATGATATAAATCTTTAACAGTTAATGTGTCATTAACTTGTACTGGGATTCTCGCTCCCTCTGTTTGTGCCGCTTTCGCACTCATTTTCACCGGATCTTCCCAGCGAACTTTCCCATTATGTACATTTTCTAATAGAAGATATGCTGTCATCATCTTAGACATACTTGCTGGCGCAAAAGCCTCATTTTCATTATGTTGATAAATAATATCTCCATTACTCGCATCAATAATCATAGCTGCTTTTGCATCAATTTCCGGTGGTATGTACTTTGGTGGGACTACTTTTTCAACTAATCCTGTTTTAGGTAGTTCTGCCACTTGTAAAGGTTGTCCCTCTATACTTGTTGCACTCTTTTGAGTTCCTTGGAATAAGAACCAACATATCCCTAAAACAATGACTAATAGGACTGTCAGCCTTCCCCATTTTAACCGCTTCATTTCAAAACTCCTTTAACAAACCTTTTATACACTCACATTTAACCATAACAACTTTCCCTTTATATCGTCAAGGTAAAAAGCATATTTATTCATCTACAGCAATTATTATTTCAATGCATGTATGTTACAATAACAATACCGAAATATAAGAATATTCAATGATAAATCCTTATGAATAAAACTATTAATAGAAGGGATTCATACAAATGCCACTTCCAAAATCATTAAAATACGGAGACACAATTGGGATTTACTCACCTTCTTCTCCAGTAACCTACACTTCTCCTAAAAGATTTGAACGAGCGAAATCTTACTTACAACAGAAAGGATTTCATATATTAGAAGGTTCACTAACAGGTCGATATGATTATTATCGTTCGGGTAGTATACAAGAGCGTGCTGAGGAACTAAATGCTTTAATAAGAAATCCTAATGTTTCTTGTATCATGTCAACAATTGGTGGCATGAATTCAAATTCCTTATTACCTTATATTGATTATGATGCTTTTCTAAATAACCCTAAAATAATGATTGGGTATTCAGATGCAACAAATAAAACGATACATATTGTAGAACCTTGGAAAAAATGAATACATGGCTTTTATTGTTTTACAATAAAAGCCATGATACTATATAATTTGGAATGTGAAAGATTAAACTAAATACGTTCCAATATCTATCATTAGAAAAATTAGGTATAAATATATATTTATATGCAAAAGAGAGTGAATAAATGAAACCAACTATTAAAAATTACTTATTTTTACATGTAGCTTTTTTGATATATTCTATCATTATGGTTTACATGAAATGGGCGGCTAAATTTCCCATTGCTTCCATCTCATTTTTTATTGCTTATTTCGGACTAGTTATACTTTTATTTGGATATGCAATTTTATGGCAACAAGTAATTAAACATTTCGAAATATCAAAAGCATATTCACATCGCGGGATTATTATACTATGGTCAATGCTTTGGTCAGTATTTCTATTTGGAGATACGATTCAGTGGAATCATTTACTTGGTGCAGCTATTATTATCGTCGGAATTGTGGTGGTGACAAAAGATGAATAGTTATATGTTATTATTTATTTTCGGGATAATTTTAGCTAATTACTCACAAATATTATTAAAAAAAGCTACTTTGCAACAATACGATTCTAGAATAAAAGAATATGTGAATCCTTATGTTATTATTGGCTACTCTTTATTTGTAATTAACGCTGGATTAAATGTTATCGCCATGAAGGGAATGGCATTAAAACAAGCATCAGCATTAGAATCCTTAAGTTATATCATCATATTAATTTTCGGTTGGTATTTCCTAGGGGAAAAAATAACGAAACGTAAACTCATCGGCAACATGATTATTATCGTTGGTGTAATCGTTTATTGTATCCAATAGTAAAAGGCTCCGTTTGTGATAAACGGAGCCTTTTACTATTGACCTAAATTTTGCACCTTATCTTTCAAATCTCGAACTTGATCTACCGTCTGCATAAGCTCAGAGTTTTTAAACTCTTCTACATTCACTTTCCCTTCTTCTATTTTTGTCATCGCCGTATCAATTAACGTATTTAACTTTTCGTTATATCCGACGATTTGCTGATGAAGATCCTTTGCTACATCAGGCGGTGTTAATTCATTAAAAACGGGTATATCTTGTTTAATTTCACTAAGCTTCGCTTCTAATTCTTTTCGAGCTTCACTATCATTAACAGCCTTTTCAGCTAATGCTGGTGCATCATTTGCAAACGCACTTATTTCATTTACATAATCTGTCGCTTTTTGAGCATAATCTATGGAGTTCTTTCCTTGTTCAACGAGTGAACATCCCATCAAACCAATTGTAACTATAAATACTAATAAAATTGATTTTATTTTCATTTTAGGCTCCCTTCGTCTTTATAATTGTCTGTAAGTTTCTCTATCCTAACTTCTAGCTACATTACTTATAACCTTTTTTCAAATAGCTATTTACCCTCTTACATGCCCGATTACTGTTACAACATCTACTTCTATATGTACGCTAATAATATCTTCAATTATATCCGTATATCCTTGTCCTATAGCTGTTCCATAGTGTAATGTAAGCCCCTTCTTTTCATACACTGACTTTGGTACTGAAAAAATAAATCTCCTCAAATTTCTTTCATCAGCCGGTTCCATAATTAAAACAATCCCATCCTCATCAAACATATACGCTCGCCCTCTAACTTTACATTCACTATGGCTCAGTATTGCCTTGGTCAGCAAAATTTAAAACATAATACGTTTATATACACACTCTGCTGCACCATAAAAATAAAAAACATTCCTTCTTTTTGTTAAGAATGAATGTTTTTTAAAAAATCAATTTCTAACTCCAGCATCTTTCTTTGACGAGGTTTTATTTTTCTTACGGGAACTCCAGCATAAATATACCAATCTTCTAAACTCTCTTTCACCATACTCATCGCACCTACTGCTGTGCCTTCTCCTATAGTTACATTTGGAAAAATAATAGAATCAGCGCCAATAATCGCATGTTTTTTAAAAATAACTTTTTCTGTTTCCACATTCCTATATTGATTCGGGACAGTTGGCCCCATTAAAGTATTTCCACTGAAATCATCAAGTACCGCATATACTAAGGTTTTAGCTGATATATTTGCAAAGTCATGCATTTCAATTCCAACTTCCCCTCCATATAACGCTGTATACGCTGATATATGCGAATAACTTCCAATTGTGATTTTGCCACTTAAAATGCAAAAATCATCAATTCTTACATGATTACCAACTGATATAACACCTGGATTATATATACTTGCTTTTTTACTAATCAATACATTTTTCCCAACAGATAAAAATCCAATTTTCTTTAGCTCTTCTTGACTATAAAAACTATTCATCTGCCGACACCACCTTCTGTCCTAAACAGATTACAATTTGTTCTACTATTTCTTTCGTCATTCCTTCCCATAAAGGCAAACTTACTATTCGTTTTGCTATTTTATTCGTTCTTGTTAAATCTGTAGACTTATAGTTTCTAAAAAGAACTTGTTGGTGGCAAGAGGGCGAAAAGTATAATCTAGCTTCTATTTTCTGTTTTTTCAGGTCTTCGATTACTTGTTTGTTGCGAACTTCTTCCGGACAAAGAATAGGCATAAATTGCTGAATAACTGCTTCTGTCTTTTGGAGTTGCCACCCTTTTTTCATTAACCCATTACTTTGTAACAATTGTTTATACCATTCAGAAATACGGGTGCGTTCTTTTAATTTGTCATCCCATTTTTTCATAGTTGCAATCCCAATCGCGGCCGCATATTCAGACATTTTACAATTTAACCCCATCATCGTACATTCACGATTTGTATCAAATCCGAAATTCCCCATTCTTTTAATACGTTGTATATCTTCTTCATTTTTACTATATATGAGCCCTCCTTCACCAATTCCGAAAGGCTTTGTTGCATGAAAGCTATATATGATCATTCCACTAAAATCTTGACCGTAATGCATCCCTCCATTCATTAATCCAAATCCCGGTGCCGCATCTACGACAACCGGAACACCTTTTTTCTCTAATTCTTCATATTCTTCTAAGTTCATCCATGAGCCAAAAGTTGCGTACGGGACAACAATCGCAACCTCTTCTTTTAATTCTTCAATCTTATCCCAGAGTACTGTTTTATCCATATACCAATCATCTATTGAAATATCAATAAAATAAGGTTCCAACCCACACCAAATAGCCGCTAATGGAGTTGCAGGGAATGTAAAACTAGGCATGAGGGCATACTTTCCTTTTTTTCTTTTCTTAAGTTGAATGGCCGCCATTAACCCTAACGTTGCGTTTGCTACTGTTGTAACAGCTCCCCTGTTCTGAAAAAATCCCGACATAATTGTTTGTTCAAAACGTTGATTTATAGGTCCATAATTCGTATATATGTGCGATGCATCAATTTCCTTCAATTCATCTAAATACTCAATTACTGGTACAGTTGAAGCACGTAAAAAAGGAATATTCTCCATATCTATTTATTCCTTCCTATCATTTTCGGACAATATAGAGCATATCTGTTTCAGATAATCCAAATTTCCTCGCACTTTTCATTCCTTGTCTTTCAGCTATGTTATATAATTCCACCTTAAATCCTGCATTCGTTAATCGTTGAATGAATCCCGATTGATTATAAATTCTCACATGATCTTCTTGACCAAAAGCTAATTTTCTCAATTGTGGTGTTACAATTAATTTATTCTCTATAATAGAATCTACATTCATTACGATTGGTACTTGAATAATTCCCCATCCATTTGGTTTTAAAACCCTATATAACTCTCGCATTGCTTTATCATCGTCAAGAACATGTTCTAATACATGGCTACATAAAATTACATCAAACGTATTACTATCATATATAATACTTGTAACATCAATTTCCTTCATTAATGGATCCTTTGGTTCTATATCCCCACATACATACGTAATATTTTTATACTCGTTAAACCAATCCCTTACATTCGCTTCAGGTGCAATATGAAGCATGGTGTATTTTCTACTTAACAAGTCCGTTTCCGTTTCAATGTACGCACGATACAATCTTTCACGATCCATTGAACTACAAACTGGACATATCCCTGTATCTTTATTCCACATCTCAAATTTATATTTCGGAAAATCATAATGTGCTGGCCAAGGTAAAAATTTTTCAAATTGTTGATTGCAATATTGACAATAACAAGATTCTTTCTCAAATATATGAGCAACTAGCTTGTTTAATCCTTTTTTAATCTTTTCATTATAAATTTGATCTAGTTCTCCATTTCTTACTGCATCTTTAACTATAAATCCTGCATTTTCTAAACAATAAGATAGGCTCTCTTTATAATCCCTCTCAGAACTTAAAAAACCACTATTATATGCATCTATAATTAATTCAATCCATTCGTCAATTGTCATTAAAATAAAATGCATTTGTTTTTGATTTTGTCCACTATGTTGTCTAAAATAACTAAGAGGCTCTTTTATATAAACTACTTTCCCTTTCCTCATCATATCTAACCAAGTTGCAATGTCATTAATAGCAGAATAAGCCTTCCCTTTAAAATACCCAAACTTCCCTTCAAACATATCTCGATTAAATAGAACAGTTGTCGGCTCACCCACTATATTTTTTAAATTTTTCAATATGTAATTCCCTAACTCTTTTCCTTCAAAAAGTGTAGTTTCTTTCGCAATTTTCATATTCAATGTTGAGGCTGGTAATATCTCTCCGTTCTCATCAATCAGTTCACGATAAGACGTCACAAATGAAATATTTTCTAACGTCAAAAAGTATTTCATCATTCTCTCGATCTTTTCATGATGAAATAAATCATCATCTAATAAAAAGTTTATATAATCCCCGTTCGCAAGTTCTATACACTTATTAAAGTTTTCAGCAACTAACGGAGTTTCATTTTTAACATATGTAATACACTCATATTCACGTAAATACGGTTGAATCATCGCATTGACTTCATTATTTGTACTGTCGTCAGAAATAATAATTTCAATATTTTCATATGTTTGATTCAGAGCGCTGTTAAGCGCCAATTCCAAGTAATACGGCCTATTGTACGCAGGAATCAGTATACTTACTTTCGGTAAAGGCGAATTATTATTTATATGTTGTTTTTTCTTTTCTATGTTTATTTTCTTTTCTTTAATTTTTTGATAATAGTCTAATGTATATAATATTGATGACGGAACTATCCTTCTTGCATATTCTAGAAAATTAGTTATCGCTTCATCTAACTCTTTTTCGTTAGATAAGAAACCATATTTTTCTCCAGCTATAATACTATGTGAAAAATCTTCTAATCCATCCATCATTTTATTAGATTCATTTAACTGTTGATCTGGATGTAATCGAAAGTAACTCAGTGTCTCTGCTATGTATACTGCCTTTCCTTTACTTAATAAAGATAACCATGAAGCTATATCTACGTTACATAAATACCGCCTCTTATCAAAAATCCCAAACGGTTCTTGTAAATCATTTTTACGAAATAAAACTGTTGTCGGTTCTCCAATATAATTTTTTTGATCCACAATTACCTTATTTCCTAATTCTGTTCCCTCTATAATCGTATCCTCTTCAAATAAACGGACAGTCGAATAAATATGTCGTAGCTCTTTCCCTTTATCATCAATGACTTGACGATGAGATGTTACAAGCTTAATTTCATTATCTAAATCATCGAAAAAATACTTCATCATTTTTTCAATTTTATTCACATGAAATACATCATCATCCATTAAAAAATTTATATATTCACCGTTCGCTTCATTAAATAACATGAGCGCATTTTCAAATTGTCCGAGAGTTGATCTGTTTTTTATATAAATAATATTTGAATGATCACATAAGTATTTTTGTAACACTTTTTCTGTTTCATCATTCGTGCTATCATCTCCAACTATAATTTCTATATTAGGGTACGTTTGTTCTAACACACTACATAGCGCCTTTTCAAAGTAACGAGGACGATTATACGTAGGAATTAATACACTTACCAACGGAAGTTGCTCTACCACCTCTTCAGTTCTTTCAATACGAGTTCTCATTTTAACTCTCTCACCTCTTCGCATATTATTTATATACGCGACACAAAAATCACATTACTTTAACTGTATGGAGCCTATATACTTTTATGCAAACATGAAACAAATTATCATACTTTTCGTTCCTGAATAAACATATTTAATAACATGGACATTTTATTTGCACCTTTTTTATTCATATGATCACTATCATAAAAATCATCATCGCAAAATAATGGTGAATCAAATAAATCTATAATTTGAAAAGAATATTGAGATTGAAAATCGTTCATAACATTATAAAAATCTTCTTTTAATTTCTTACTACTACAATTGAAATAATGTGAAGTAACAGGAAATACAACAATTAGTGGTTTTATATCATGTTTTAACAGTAATTCTAAATATTTTTTAAAAATTATTTTATTTTCAACTAAAGTTTGAGGATACGCCAATTTAGCATGTGAAGCCGCTCTTATTTTCCCGTGTTCTTCAAAAGGAATATGAAGAGGAGTAGTATTCCATTCAGCATTTATCCAGGGCAGTATCAATGATTCATCTTTTAGTTTATCTAATAAAATATATTCAAAATGCAAATTAAAAATAGAAAGAAGTGGTTTCGGAGTATTTAGATGGGAGAATCCATCAGTGGGTAGAGGAGAGTGAACTACAGTATGATGACCATCTTGAAACAATGGATAATATACTTTGTGAATTCTATATGCTTCAGATGATAACGACATGTCAAAGTAAAAAGAGAAATAGGCTATTCCTATCAAACAATATTGAAAGGAATGATCGTTTGATAGCAGTTGTGACGCTATTAAATAATCATAGTACAGGTCTTGCGATGGAAGTGTAAATTTTATTGACTTTTTTGAGAGGATCTCCGTACTTATACCACAATGCGGGTAAGATAAACCTGTCGCAAACAATTCATACGTTGGATCACTCTTTGCTTTTTTCATAGCAATATATAAAGACATAAGATCCGGATTTATTTGATAGATAGAAATTAATTTATTCCTCCATTCATACATGTATTTTGTTAAATTAATAATTTTTGAACTTTGCACGCCCCTATTTATCAATTCATTTGTAAGTTTTTCTGCGTCCATTCTCCAAATGACTATATATTGAAAAGAATTTTCTATTTGAACAATAGCTGAAACGTCTACAAGATGAACGATTGTTTTACATTTATTTTTGTCTAATGTATTTTGAATCTTCTCCCTTGATAATTCATCACTTAAAACAATAATTTTATACTGCTCCTTCACGTATATCCCCTCCATTATATGTATAATATGAAATTCATTTTTCATTCGTAACAATCCTATACATTTGCCATCCATCAAAAAAAGAATAAAATAATCATTTCAAAATAAAAAATAGCTTCACCATTAGGCGTAGCTATTTTTACAATTATTACTTATTCAAACTATATTCCTTTATCTAACTCATATAGTCTTCGATACTTCTCATTTTCTTTCAGAAGTTGTTCATGACTACCTTGCATCACAATTTGACCACGATCAAGGAATATTACTTCATCAACATGCTCAATTCCTACAAGATGGTGCGTAATCCAAATTACTGTCTTTTCTTCCGTTGCAGAAAACATCGTTTCTATTAAAGATAATTCTGTCTTTGGATCTAAGCCGATTGTAGGTTCATCTAGTACAATGATTGGTGCTTCTTGCATTAGCGTTCTAGCAAAAGCAACTCGTTGTCTCTCCCCGCCAGAAAACCTTTTTCCCATCTCATGCATTTTCGTTTGTAATCCATCTGGAAGAGTAGCAATATGCGAAGCTAATTGTGCTTTCTCTAAAGCTTTCCATATCTCTTCATCCGTAGCCTCTGGTTTGCCGATTCGCACATTATTTCCAATTGTCGTATCAAATAAATGCGGCTTTTGATTCAATACAGAAATATATTTTGATAAAAGATTCGTATGAGCATGTTCACTATTCAATAAAACTTCACCATGTAACGGGCTTAGCGCACCTGTTAACAATTTTAACAAAGTAGATTTTCCAGTTCCGCTTCTTCCTAAAATGGCGATTTTTTTTCCTGCTTTTATTTGTAATGATACGTCTTTCAATACAACTTCATTACTATGTGGGTAACTATACGATACATGATTTAATTCAATGTCTATATGTTTTGGTGCAACATAATCTTTATCTCTAGGTAATTCCTTTTCATCCTGTAAAACACCATTACCTTCTACTTGATTGAGACGATGTGCAGATTCTACATATGATGGAATTCGATCGATAGCATCTGAAAGAGGAATTAACGCGTTTGTGACAGATAACGTCATTAAGACGAAAGCTGCAATAACAGTAGGTGCAATCTGTTCACTTGCCACCTCATTTCCAGTCCATATGATCATTGAAATGACTACAATCCCTACTACTAATTGAATGATACTGTCCCGAATATGATTCCAGCGCTTCATTCTTTTCTCAATTTTTAACAACTGATCATTTTGCTCTACATACTTATCAATGAATTCATCTTTTCTACCACTTGCTTGCCAATCAGATAATCCAAAAACAGCATCTGTTAGTTGTTGGTACAAACGGTTTCTTCCTTGCTTTAAAGTAACATGATGTTTCTTCATTAAAAGTAATGATATAAATGGAAGAAGAAAAACGATAATAGCCAACATACATGCTGCAATAAGTGCAAACACTACGTCAAATGTACCGATAACAAGTACGAATATGCTATATACGACTAATGCTAATATGCTAGGAAATATTGTACGTAAATATAGGTTTTGTAAATATTCTATATCTTCGGATAATACCCCTAACATATCACCCGTTTGGAATCGCGAACGGAAAAATAACGCCTGTGGTTCTACTATCCCATATAGTTTCGTTCTCATCTTTTCTAATATGCGTAATACAACATCGTGTCCAACTAAACGCTCTAAATAATGAAATACCGCTTGTCCTATACTAAACGCACGTGTTGCAACGATAGGTACATAAACTGCCATTACATTTTCTGGTCTAAGAGCAGATTTAGAGATTAAATAACCTGAAATAAAAAGTAACATCGCCCCTGAACTAACTCCAAGAAGACCAAGGAAAATAGTTACAGTCATTCTACCTTTATTTTGCTGTATATACGGTTTAATCCAGTTACTCATCTCTATCCCCTCTCTTTCCTAGGAAAATGTAATGCCTCATTCTTTAAAAGCTCTTCATACGTTCCACTTTCTATCATTTTCCCTTTATTTAAAATAAAAATATGATCCATCTGTTTCATCCAGTGAAGACGATGCGTTGCAAGAAATACTAACTTACCTTCAAACAGACGTAACATCGCTTGCTTTATTTCAAATTCAGTTTCAATATCAAGATGTGCTGTAGGCTCGTCTAATAAAATAATTGGCTTTTTACTTAAAAGGGCTCGTGCCATTGCGACACGTTGTTCTTGTCCGCCACTCAGCATACGCCCACCTTCTCCAATTCTTTCATACATTCCATTTGGAAGCGATGTAACAAGTGAACGAAGACCGACTTCATTCATAACTCTTTCCACTTCTTCATCAGTTGTATTTGTTTCATAGAAACAAATGTTATCTTTTAATGAAAGCGGGAAAATATAAGGTTGCTGCGGAATATAAGCAATATTCTTTTGCCACTCTTCACGAGTAGACCCGTCAATTTCCACACCATTTACAATCATCTTTCCACCCGAAGGAGTTAAAAACCCTGCTAATACGTCGATTAAAGTCGATTTCCCTGCCCCACTTTCACCAATTACACCTATAGCGCCAGTGCCTTTCCAAGTAAAATCAATTCCCTCTAATATAGCTTTTTCAGATTCATCATTCTTTACTTTTACATCTTGTAATTTCAAGTTACTAGTTGAATTCCATATTAAGTCTACATTAGATTCTTTCTTCCCTATTTCTTTTTGTCGCTGTAAAATCTCTTCTATTTGCTCCATTGCAAGTTGTCCATCTAACGTAGCATGATAATTTGCTCCAACTTGTTTAATCGGTAAGAAGTATTCCGGAGCTAAAATTAAAATCGTAAGGGCTGGCAATAGTACAATTGTTCCATCTATTAAACGTATCCCTAATCCGACCGCTACAAATGCAATTGATAAACTCGTAAAGAAATCTAATGCAAATGAAGAAAGAAAAGCAACCCGCAAAGTACGCATCGTTGCTTTTCTATATCTTTTACTTACTTTTTCAATCTTTCCTTCGTGTTGTTTACTTTGACCTAAATACTTTAATGTTTCTAATCCTTTTAGCGTATCTACAAAATGATTAGAAAGAACACGATATGTTTCATATTGGCTATCCGCCATTTTCTGCGCTGCTAATCCTAGTAGGATCATAAAAATAATTACGATAGGAATCGTTACAACTAAAATGATTCCTGACTCAATATCTAGTGTAAAAACATATAGTACAATTAGTCCTGGTACGATACTACTTCTAATCATTTTAGGAATTGTTAATTCAATATATGTTTTAAATTTCTCAATACCCTCTATCGATAAGGTAACCAGATGACCTGTTCCAACAGTTTGAACATACCGTGGCCCTAATGTGAAATACGCCTCTATTAATTGTTTTCTCAGTAGCGATCCTGTTTTTTCAGCGAAACGTTCCACTAATATTTGTGACATTCGAACTAGCAAATGACGTACTGCAAACGTGATTCCAAAATAAACAGTTTCATTTAACATAGATTGCACTGCTTCTCCCTGAAATAAAAACGTAATAGCCCTCGCTAAAAACACTGTTTGTGCAATAATACTAAAAGCTTCTAACATGCTAATGATTGTTAGCACTACATATAAAACTCGGCTACCAGGATACGACGGAAGTCCTCTTTTTCTTTTCATTAGTACTCCAAATCTTTATCTGACTTAACAGGTTGTCTAAACACATAGAAACTCCATATTTGACTTCCCAAAACAAATGGCAATATAGCAATTGAAAAATACGTCATCAGTTTTAGTGCATAATCGCCTGATGCTGCATTATAAATTGTCAAATCGTATATTGACCCTAACGAGCTAATTAAGACACGTGGGAACATGCCAGCAAACACACTTGCACTTAGTAAAATGATTGTTAAACTTGTCATAAAGAAAGCCCAACCATCTCTTCTTCTTTTGTTTAATAATGTTGACGCACATAACGCTACAAAAGCTCCGATTGGAACCATAATCCACTCTGTACCATGACCAGTGAAAATATCTGTTTTCCATAACCCTACACCGGCAAAAATAAGAAGTGCTATAATTGCAAGTGGTGCAATTTTCAACGCAGCAATACGTGCACGTTCTCTTAACTTACCTGTTGTACGTATAGTAAGGAATTGCAATCCGTGAACAATACATAACAGAAGAAACATAACTCCTCCAAGTAACGCAAATGGATGAAGTAATTGTAAGAATCCACCTACAGCATTTTTAGTCTCATCAATTGGAATACCTACCATAAAGTTAGCAATGGCAACTCCCCAAAGGATAGGAGGTAGTAAACTCCCTAAAAACATACCCCAATCCCAAAAACCTTTCCATTTATGATTATCTATTTTCGCACGGAATTTAAAAGAAACACCTCGTATAATTAAAGCGAGAAGCATAAATACAAACGGAATGTAAAACCCGCTAAATAAAGTTGCATACCAGTGCGGGAATGCTGCGAACATAGCGCCACCTGCACAAACAAGCCATACTTCATTCGCGTGCCAGAATGGACCAATTGTATTTAAATATATTCTTTTCTCTAAATCGTTTTCTCCTAAAAACCTTGAAACTATACCTACACCGAAATCGAAACCTTCAAGAACAAAGAAACCTACGAATAAAATTGCAATAATAATAAACCACAACTCATTAAGAGATAACATACTCATCCTCCTTATCAAATGGATCATGGCTTTGAGAATCCTGTTTCGCTTTCTTATTCTCATGTCCTTTAATAATACGAACGAATAAGTAAACTGTAATTCCACCTATAATTAAATATAATGATGTGAACGAAACTAAAGAGAATAGCACTTCTCCGAACGTAACATTTGGAGATACAGCATCTTCCGTTTTCATAACACCGAAAACTACCCAAGGTTGACGTCCCATTTCAGTCATAATCCATCCTACTGTATTACCGATAAACGGTAGTGAAATTGCATACACCATTAATTTTAAATACCAAGTTTTTTCAACTAATCGATCTTTTCTTGATAAGAACCATCCGTACGCTCCTAGAAGAAGCATAAATGTTCCACTCATTACCATCGCTCTAAAACTCCAGAACATCGTGTGTACTGGTGGAATATAATCTCCAGGCCCATATTTTTCTTCATATTGCTTTTGAATTTGATTCATCCCTTCTACTTGACCGCTAAATTTATCATATGATAATAGACTTAGCATATAAGGGATTTGAATTTCAAACGAATTTTCTTTCTTCTCTGCATCAATTTTCGCAAATACTGTAAATGGCGCTGGATCTTCACTCGTATTCCATAATGCTTCAGCTGCTGCCATTTTCATTGGGTGTGTCTTAATTAATTGTTGCGCTTGCGCATGACCGAAGAATAATACTAGCGCAGTTGTAAGTGTTCCAACAATGATAGAAATGCGGAATGATTTTTTAAACACTTCCGTTTCTTGCGCTTTCGTTATTTTCCATGCACTCACACCTGCAATAAAGAATGCACCAGTTGCAATTGCCGCTGTAATGGTATGCGGGAATTGTACCCATAATTGTGGGTTTTGAATGATTGCTAAGAAATCATTCATTTGTGCACGTCCATCTGCTGCCATTTCATATCCTACTGGCGATTGCATAAATGCACTTGCAGTTAAAATCCAAAATGCTGATAACATTGTTCCAATTGAAAGGAGCCAAATACATAAAAGGTGAATTCGCTTCGGTAATTTATCCTCACCGAATACCCATAAACCTAAAAATGTAGACTCAATGAAAAATGCTAATAAACCTTCAATTGCAAGTGATGGACCAAACACATCACCTACGAAACGTGAATAGGTTGACCAGTTCATACCAAACTGGAACTCTTGTAGAATACCAGTTACTACACCTACCGCAAAGTTAACAAGGAATATTTGCGTCCAAAACTTCGTCATCTTCTTATAAATTTCTTGTCCCTTTACTACATATAACGTTTGCATTAACGCAATGATAAAAGCTAAACCAATAGACAGCGGAACAAAAAAGTAATGGAAAATCGTTGTTGATGCGAATTGTATTCGTGCCAATTCGAGCGTTTCCATACTACAATCACTTCCTTCATAGTTTTTATAATAAAAGTTAATTGAGCAATCTTATCAAGCTCAATTATTAAGAAATACGAAAAGACAAAAACATTTTGTATGTATTGTCGAAAAATACGAAGTTTCAGTTTTTCAAACTATTTTAATGCTATTTTTTACCTTTTCACTATTTCTGTAGTGTTTTATTCGTTAATCGAATTGTATAATATACCTGCATAGTAAATTCAGCTGATTTTTGACGTATTATTGACATCATTTTGTCTGAAATATGTCTTTTGGTATTTTTTTGAATTAGATTTTTCTTATCGATAAAATGTGTTTTTTTAATATGAGACTTATCTTTGCATCAATAAAATAATCGTTCCTCTCTTTATACACTTGACTTTCCCACGAAAAAATGTCCTATTAACCAATGGATAATTTCGTTGTTTTTTTGTCAAGAGAAAAATGTATTTCTAAAATTCAAACATGAAATATTGTTATTCAAAAATAGGAAATAACCTCCTCTTTTCAGATTAAAAATTCACTTTTTTGTCATTTTTTCAAACTAAAATAAATTAAAAAATACCGAGAATCGATTAGACTCTCGGTATTTTTTAATTTATTTTGCTGTATGTTTTCTAATAGCCGGTAAAATTTCAGTAGCAATTAATTCGATGTTTTTCTCAATTTTATCAAATGGTACGCCACCAAAATCAATTTGTGCCATAAAGCGTTGTTGCCCAAATAATTCATATTGGTAAAGCATTTTTTCAATAATTTGTTGCGGGCTACCAACCATTAACGCGTCACGGTAATCTATTGCATTTGTAAATTGTTGTTTCGGATACCCGCCACCGCGTAGCGTAAGCATACCAGCATTAATGTGAGGGTAGTATTCACTAAGTGCATCTTGTGAATTTTTCGCTGTATAAAATAAACTCGTTGTTGCAACTGGCAAACTCGCTGGATTAAATCCACTTTGAGCAGCCGCCTCACGGTAAGCATCTACTGATCCTTTAAAGTTAATAGCTGGGCCACCTAGTGTTGTTATCATCATTGGTACACCTGCACGTCCTGCTTTAATCGCACTAGCTGGTGGGCCACCAACTGCACGCCAAATTGGTAAGTTATTATTTTTAGCTCTTGGAATAACCGATGCATGCGCAAGCGGTGCTCTGAACTGTCCATTCCATGTTACATGTTCCTCTTTATTAATTTTTAATAAAAGATCCATCTTCTCTTCAAATAACTCTTCATAATCATTCACATCATAACCAAGTAAACTATATCCCCCAATACGAGATCCACGACCAGCCACAATTTCTGCACGTCCATTAGAAATCAAATCAAGTGTAGCAAAGTCCTCGTATACTCGTACCGGATCAGATGTACTTATTATCGTTGCTGAACTTGCAATTTTTATATTTTTCGTTGCTTGCGCAATCGCTCCTAAAATAACTGTATGAGCTTGCGTTGTAAAGTGTGTTTGATGACTTTCACCGACAGCAAATACATCAAGTCCAGCTTCATCCGCTAACTTTGCTGTTTTAATTAATTCATAAATTCTTTGTTCAGCACTAATTTTCTCTCCGTTATGTGGATTTAAAACATGATCCCCAATTGAATATAATCCAAACTCCATTCCTTTACTTGTATTCATACGGTATTTTTCCATCATTACTCTCTCCTTTAATGAAGTGTTATTAGTTTCTCTTTTAAAAACTTTTGTAAGTCCAATGTTTTTCTCTATTGTTTACAACATCACTTGATTAGTCAATTGATGTTGTAAAAAAAATTACTCTTTCGGTAATTCTTTTTTTTCACTGTGCTTATGAACTTTCGTCATTAGCTCGTATAATATTTTCTGTTCTTCTTCATTCAATACATCATCAAAAAAAGATGATTGAAATGCAAGTTGCTCTGGCAATGCTTTCTCTAAGGCAGCTTCCCCTTGCTCTGTCAGACTAATTGTTTTCGTTTTCCAATCTTGTTTTCGTACTATATATCCTTCTTTTTCAAGACGCGTTAACATTCGAGAAATGCCGCCTTGTGTAACAGTTACCTTTTCAGCTAACTCCATTTGTGTTAGTGGTTGATACGTACGTATTTGTAAAAGCACATCAAATTGAGCAGTCGTTAAATCAAAACGTTTTAAAAACTCATTTGACATCTGATTACTTTGGTTCGTAAATCGTATTAAACGTAACCATATTAATGATCCTATCGTATTATCACGCATGTTTGATCACTTCCTATCGTAAATCTTACTATCACTTTACTACGCAAGTGATAAAAAAGCAAGAGAAAAAGTGAAAAATATCTCATTAAAGTATTACATAAATAACGATAAGAAAGAATTCATGTTTAAATGAATTCTTTCTTATCGTTATTCTTAACTTTCCATATCATTCATTGCTATATGTAAAGCGCCTACTGCTTTGGGCCAACCAACATAAAAAGCCATATGTGTTATTAATGCAATCATTTCATTTTCTTTAATTCCATTTTGTTTGGCCAGTCGCAAATGAAATGGTAATTGTTCTGTATTACCAAGACTGATTAATACCGACACTGTACATAAACTCCTTTCTCTTAATGTTAAAGTGTCATCTCGCCACACTTCCTCGAACAATATTTTTTCACTATAATGAGCAAATGCAGGTGCCTTTTCTCTCATTTTCTCTTGAATACAATATTCAATGGATTCATTCATCATTTCACTCCCCCTTCACTTTTACCAATTGCGCCAATCCTTGACCAAACGACCAATTTTCAGCGGCTGTCTCGTTAAGTGTAATAAAAATGTCTGCACTTTTTATACTAGAACATTCAGAAACCCTCAAAGATATTGACTGATACAGATCGCGTTTCTGCTTTATCGTTCTTCCTGGTCCACATGTGATAGAAACATACATCATATTCTCTGTTCTCTTTTCTCCTCTTTCTAATAAATAATATGGATCATATAAAAAATGATTTTGTTGATAAGGTACAAACATTTCAAAAAAATCATTTTCAGGGATGTTAAAATGTTTAATTAATGAAAGATGAATACATTCACCTATCTTTTTCAATTCTTCTTCATTTAATATATTTTCATGATAATAAACGTTCACAAAAGGCATATATTTTCACCCCTTTACTTAATTTAGCATTCAACAAGATATCATTGTGAAATGTGCAAAATCTCATATACTGTAGTACCTTTATTCGTTACCATATCAGGCTTTTCTTCATAAAAATTAAACTTACTATATCCCCCTTTATCTGGATTATATACTATTACATTTCCTAAACAATTTTCTACCTTTTGATCCACAATGATAGATTGAATCCCACTCAATGATTCACTTGCAGAAATACTTCCTTCATATTCAACAACATATCTACATTTCTTAAAATCACCCTTTACATTAACAACTAATGGAACACCTATATTTATTTGTTGCCATCCAAAAGATTGTAAAATATTATCGTAATACCCTTCAAAGATAAATTTGTTCATTCCTTCATGACCATTCCAAATATATAAAGGTGCATAACAGTTATAGAAATTTCCGTCCTTATCTGCCTCAGTAATTAAATAAGCTTTAAAATTCAGGTCTTGAAAACCATCCGTTTTATACCCATTATCCTTTACCCTTTTCTTAATAATCTCCATATCATAATCTTTCGGCAAAATGACCTTATATTGCATTCCAATCATGTTTATCACTCACTTTCCATCTTATATACACAATGATAAACCGATGATTGACTAACGTAAAATAGGTATAAATTATGTTTGGTATCATTTATAATGATATCGTATAAGGGGCTGTGATAAATGGAAATAAATGATCTTATTATATTCAAAACTGTAGCTAGCGAAGGTTCTATTAGTAAAGCTGCGAAAGAATTAGGGTATGTTCAACCGAACGTAACTGAGCGAATTAAAAAATTAGAACAAGAGTTAGAAACACCTTTACTACATAGAGATAACAAAGGCGTTTCTTTATTACCTTCTGGTGACATTTTATTAGACTACACAAATCAAATATTAACGCTAGTAGAAGAAGCAAAAAATAAAATTAAAACAAGTGGGTCTTCTTATATAATCGCAACGTCACAATCTATTTTGACTAATTATGTAAGCAAGCGCATTAAAGAAAATTTTAGGAGTTATCAAATATATGTAGAAAATAGTAGTCATTTGCAAAAATTACTGCAGCAACAAAAAGTTGATATGGTCATTACTTATGAGGATTACCCAGACATATCGTTTAAAAAAGTATTTTCCACTTCAATTTCTATCGGCTTATTAAAACCGAAAGAAAAGTGTACCATTGAATTTTCAAAGGAACTCTTCTTCGTTAGTAATGACAAAAAGTGCCCTTTTAGGAATAAGACGATACAATTTCTAAAAGAAAATAATTTATCTCAGCGCCAACTTCAACAATTAGATTCTTATTCGCTTATAGAAGAGTTTATTCAGGACGGAAAAGGAATAGCCTTTTTACCAATTAAAAATGATAAATTAGTACCAATTGAAGATGTTCCAATTGAGAAATTAGCTGTTCATTTCTTTACGAATCAAAATTCTTTCAAACAAATCCCTGATGAACTATTTAATTAATATAATATTTATAAAAGAACTAAATTTACATACAGCAATAAAAATCCCTCCTTTCCGAATCTAAAAGAGGGATTTTCATATTCTATACAATTGATTTTTCACACATTTTGCTCCACTTCTGCACTTTTCTCCTTCTTATTCCGTTTCATATTCTTCAGTCCCTTAACCGTGCCAACTAATCCTTTCGGGAAAACTAGCAATACGATAATGTACAATACACCAAGAATAATCGTCCATCGCTCAAAGATCGGATACTCTGTAGCTAGTTCTGATAAATAATATTTTAGGGATTCAATAATTCCAGCTCCTGCAATGGCTCCTATTAACGTTCCAACGCCTCCAATCATCGTCATCAACAATGCATTTAATGTCATTTCAATTGAAAATACAGTTGTATTAACAAAGCGTAAAGTGATAACAAATAAACCACCGCTAATTGCAGCTACTACTCCTGCAACAATGCTAGCAATAATTTTATAATGAAGAACTTTATATCCTAGTGCTTCAACACGTTGCTCGTTTTGTGAAATTGCCTTTAATACTTTTCCAATAGAAGATTTTGTGAAAAGACGTAACAGAACAAAAATGATAAGTAAACATATAAGTGTTACATAATAAAACGTAAAACGATCACGAAATACGTCTGGTACACCAAATGTAAAACCATCTCCTCCGTGAGTGAGCCCACGCCATTTTTCAGCAAGTACGAAAAACAACTGTGAAATAGCAAGTGTTAACATTGCATAAAAATGACTTTTCAGCCGTAAAGAAAGCAAACCAATTATATAACTAACAATGGCTGAAATGATAATTGCAGCTACTATCCCTATTAAAAAGTTCGTTATGGATACTCCTTGTCGATCAAATAAAAGTGCTACGCCATATGCTCCTATTCCAAAGAACATACAATGGCCGAATGATACAATTCCTGTATATCCAAGCAATACATCAAAACTCATTGCAAAAATAGCAAAGATGAAGATTTGAGTGAACAAAATTAACAAGCTCCGTGAATCATTTACGAATGGAAATACACTTAAACAAATGAGCATACATACTCCGAAGTATACTTTAATTCGATTTGATGTGCTGTTCACCATTTCACCCCTTTTCACCAACAAGTCCATTTGGCTTCACGATTAAGAAAAACAGTAGCATTAACATATTGATTGCAAGTGATAAATCCGGTATAAAATACGCTGTAAAAGCACCCGCCAATCCGACAATTAAAGAAGCGATTGCTGAACCTTGTACGCTTCCTAACCCTCCAATGATTACTACTATGAAAGCCAAAATCGCATACTGCATACCCATCTCGGCGAAAATAACGCCTGAATACGGTGCTAATAAGAAGCCTCCCAACGCTGCCATTCCTGCGCCTAATAAAAAGACGAAAGAAAATATCGCTTTTACGTTAATACCGAGCGCTTGAACCATCTCTTTATCCATTACGCCTGCGCGTATCATAAGACCTATCTTTGTTTTTTTGAGCAATAATAATAATGCAATGTATATGATAACCCCAATTATGATAACGAATAGACGATATTTAATTAATATAACGCCTCCGAACGTAAAACTTCCTTGTAGCCATAACGGTAACTTTGCCCCAATTGGATTTGGTCCCCAAAATACTTTAATACATTCACTAAGTACAAGCATTCCTCCAAGCGTAACAAGCAGCTGTCGAACATGATTTCCATATACCGGTCTAATAAGGAATCTTTCTAAAATAAATCCAAGGAACATTCCCATAGCTATTGCTCCAATTAAAGCTAACACATAACTCCCTGTCATATTAAATAGCCAAACACCTGTAAACGCTCCCCACGCAAATAAACCACCATGTGCGAAGTTTAGAACACTCATTAAACCGAAAATAAGTGAAAGACCTGATGCTAATAAAAAAATGAGCATCCCTGTTGAAATCCCATTTACAAATAAATTGATTAACACATCCATCCTTCTCACCCCGGATTCATGTTAAGAGATTCCTAAATATTTGTGACACATTTCCTTATCCTCTTTTAATTCATGCATAAAACCGTTATGAACAATTTTTCCGTTATCCATAATATAAAAATAATCACCAATTTGACTAGCCATCATAAAATTTTGTTCAACGAGTAAAACTGTTGTTTTCTCCTTCATTTTCAAAATAGCTATCATTAATTTTTCTATCATAATGGGGGACAAGCCTTTACTCGGCTCATCAATAAGTAGTAAACCATCACTATTAATAAATGCTCTTGAAATTGCTAACATTTGCTTTTGTCCTCCACTTAGGAGTCCGCTTTTTTTGTGCCAAAATTGCTTTAAATCTGGAAATAGTTCAAGCATCCATTCTATTTTTTCTTCCGCTTCTTCACCCTTACCTCTAGCAAGAGCGAATGTTTCTTCTATTGTCAGGTCGTGAAAGATACCTTGATTTTCTGGTACATACCCTATTCCTTTCCTTGAAATTAAATGTGTAGACAATCCATTTACTTGTGTACGATCATAATAAATTTCACCATGTGCGATATGGTGAAACCCCATAACCGAACGTAACGTCGTAGTCTTCCCTGCCCCATTTCTTCCAAACAGTACAGTAATCGTTCCTTTCTCGACAGTAAGAGATACCCCTTGTAAAATATGAAACTGATCTAAATACGTCTCTATATTATTCACTTGTAATAGTGCCACTATATAATCCCCCTAAATAAGCACTTTGTACACGCTCATCTTTCATAATTTCTTCGGGTAAACCTTCAGCCAATAACTCTCCATGAAATAAAACGATTAGATGGTCTGACAAACCTAGTACCATATCCATTTTGTGTTCAATAAGTACAATTGTACTCTCTGGATGTTTCTTAATATTTTCAATCACTTGTAGTATAGCTGGGACTTCCTCAACCGAAATACCTGCCGTCGGCTCATCAAGTAATAACACATCTGTTTTTAAAGCTAATAACATCGCAAGTTCTAGCTTTCTTTTCTCTCCATGTGCCAAATCTTTCGCTAATACATTCTCTTTCTCCTGAAGTAATACTGTTTTTAAGAAACGTCTCGCCTCTCCAACTTGTTGCTTTAATTTTGCTGGACTCGGGAAAAAACTATAGTAATCTTGTACGAATGATTGAACACTTAAACGGACATTTTCAAGTACCGTTAATTCTGGGAATATGTTTGTAAGCTGAAAAGAGCGACCGATTCCTAAGCGTGTTCGATCTGAAATCGATAGTTTTGTAATATCTTGCCCTTTAAAATACACTTCACCTGTTGTGGGTGAAATCTGTCCACTTAGTAAATTAAATAATGTTGTCTTACCCGCACCATTTGGCCCGATAATAGAAATGAGTTTTCCTTTTTGTACAGTTAAATTTACATCTTTAATAACATGATGCTCGCCAAAAGATACACTAAGATTTTTCGTTTCTAGCAAATGTGTCACGAAATTCCTCCCTTTAAAGCTTTCAGTATGAAAGAAATACGTATAAAGAGGGTGTACCCCTCTTTATACGTAAACAACAGAAAATTCAGTCTATTTATTTTGAACTGGTGGTTCTGTTTCTTTCATCGTTAATTCTCGCTCTAACACTGGCACCGGATAATCAACACCATCTTGTTTTTTCAATGTGATAGAATACAGCGTCTGCATCGCTTGATGATCCTTCTCTCTAAATTTCATCTTTCCTTTCGGTGTATCAAATTCCATTCCTTCCATTTTCTTAATTAATGTATCTACATCTGTATCACCTTTTGTTTTCTTTAAAGCTTCTACAATTGAAATTGCCGCTGACATTCCTCCTGCTGTAAATAAATCTGGCACCGCACCATTAAATCGTTTTTTATGTTCTTCCACTAACCAATCATTCACCTTATTTTTCGGGAGTGTATGATAATAAACAGAAAAACCTTGCATTCCTACTAATGCATCCATCGTTTTTAATGCTGGTATATCTGGCGCACCTGTGGAGATTTTAATACCTTGCGCTTCCACATTCATATCTTTCAACTGTTTCCAAGGTGAATTCGCCCCTGCCCAAACGATAAATAAATAATCTGGTTTTGAGCTAATGATATTTTGAATATTAGCTGTGAAGTCAGTCGAATTTGTATCTGCATATTGCTCGTTTACAATATTTGCCCCTAATTTCTTCGCTCCAGCTTTAAATGCTGCAATTCCCTCACGGCCGTAAGCATTATCTTGTGCTAATGTTGCTATTTTCACATCTTTTTTAGCGATTGCCGCCGCACCAGCGACTGCATCTTGAGATGAATTTCTACCTGTTCTAAAAATATATTTATTCCAGTTCTTCCCGGTAATACTATCAGCTACTGCTGGTTCTACAACCATTATTTTTTCATATTCTTCAGCTAGTGGTAAAACCGCTAATGTATCACTTGAACTAGACGATCCGACTAAAAAATCAACTTTCTCTTCTTCTAATAACTTCGTAGCTTTTTTAACCGCTACATCAGCTTTTGTTTCTGTATCTTCTACAACAAACTTAATCTTCTTTCCTTCCACTTTCCCAGTTCCATCCGTCGCATAGTCTAACCCTAATTCAAATCCGTTCACTGTTTGTTTTCCATATGATTCTAACGGACCTGTTAATGATGCAAGAACCCCTACCTTAATCGTCTTTTCATCCTCTGTACTTGTTTTCTTTCCTGAACAAGCTGCCGTTATTAATAACGAACCTAAAACCCAACCAGCAGCCATCATTTTTAGCCATTTACGTTTTTTCATCGACATTGTGATCCTCCCCATACTTTTCTTTCTGATAGAATCAATCTCGCCAAAGTTATCCATCCGTAATTATGACTTTTTCTTTGAATCATACAAACAAATTTATTAAAAAATTAATGAAGTACCATTACATTCGCCGCCCCTTTCCAAATACCTCCATTTCCCATATGTTCATTTGGAATTTTTCACCACCTAATCACAGTAGCTGCCCACGTATACCCAGTTCCTGCACTAACTACTACTGCAATATCTCCGGCCTGTAATTTTCCCTGTTCATTTGCAAAGTGAAGACCAATGCAAGGATCAAGCGCTGACATATGTCCATAATGATCTAAATATACAACTTGTTCTTCTGCTAGCCCTAGTCCCTGTATCAATTCTATTAACATAGAACGTTTTGTATGCAGTGGTAACAATACTTTAATATCTTTAGGAGTTAACCCACTTTTTCTTAACGCCTCCCGAATCACCTTATCAAAATTAGGGATTGAAACCTGATCTAGACGTTCTTTCATACTATTAGGATCTATTACATCAATATAATGCTGTCGATTCTCAACTGTATCATAGCTCGCAACCTTCTTCGATCCACCAGCTGGGATACGAACATCTTCATGAAATGAACCATCTGTTATTATCGTACTTCCTAATATTTCACCGTTTCTAGCGTCTTTTTTCACTAAAGCTGCACTTCCGCCATCAGCGAAATTAAACATAAAACGCGAACGTGGATTATCATAATCTACAATTTGAGATTCTTTACATCCACCTACTAATAATATATTTTCAATTGAGTTATCGGAGTAGAGCATATCTTTTGCGACTTTGAGAGCGATTGGAAAGCAAGAACTAACATTCATAATTTCGAAAGCATAAGCATTTTTCAATCCAAGTTCATGCTGAATTTTTGGGGCACTAGACCATACGTGGTAATCTTTATGTGGACTGCCAAAATAAATGACTACATCAATAGATTGAGGATCTACTTGTGATAATATTGGTTTTGCAGCAGCAATAGCTAAATCTGATGCATGCATCGTTTCATCTGCGACATGTTTTTCATATAATCCAAACTTTTCTATAATAATATGCTCAGGAATACCTGTTTTTTTAGATAGGTCTGCAGCCGTCTCTACGTCTTTTGGGAAGAAAACACCAGTCGCTTCAATCCCAATATTCATTAGACTACTCCTCCTTCTTTTGGCACCATCATTGTAGCTACACCTGTTAATACTAAATCTCCTTTTTGGTTATGACACTCTGTTAACAATTTCAAAACTCTCTTTTCCATCATAAATTCTTGTACTGTAGCCGTTGCTGTAATTGTATCTCCTATAAAAACTGGTGCTGTAAATTTAATAGTTTGCTCCATGTAAACGGATCCTTTTCCAGGTAAATGAATACCAAGCAATTGCGATAATAAACTAGAAGTTAGTAAACCATGTGCTATTCTTTGATTAAATCTAGTTTGTTTCGCATACTCATGATCAATATGGATTGGGTTAAAATCCCCACTCAAACCTGCAAATAATACAAAATCCGTTTCTGTAATTGTTTTACTACATGACGCCTGTTGACCAGTGATATATACCGTCATCTCTTCACCTGCTTTTCAATTGATTTGCTAACTGTGCTTTTTGAATTTTACCAGTTGCATTTTTTGGCAATTCCTCTAGAAAAACAATTTCTTTCGGTATTTTATATTTTGCTAGAAATAAACGACAATGCTCAATGACTTCTTTTTCAGTTAATACACTGCTACTCTTTTTCACAATAAAGGCGATTGGAGTCTCTCCCCACTTTCCATGTTGCCTACCAACGACCGCTACCTCATATACGTCCGAAAGCTTATTAATGACTTGCTCTACTTCAAGTGGATAAATATTTTCACCACCGGAAATTATCATTTCTTTTTTTCTACCGACAATGTATACAAAACCATCTTCATCAACTCTAGCTAAATCTCCCGTATATAACCAACCATCTTGAATCGCTTCTTTTGTTGCATCTAGCCGGTTCCAATACTCTTTCATTACATTCGGTCCTCTTATTAGTAACTCCCCAACTTCACCAACCTCAACTTTATTTTTGTTTTCATCAATAAGTTCATACTCACAAAACAGAACAGGTTTCCCAATCGATCCTACTTTACGTCTTGCATCTTCTTCTGAAAGCATAAATACGGTTGGTGATGTTTCAGTCATACCGAATCCTTGACCAAATAAAAATCCTCTATCTATAAATTCTCTCATCAACTCTTCTGGACACGGAGCACCACCGTTATAAAACCAGCGAACTGATTGTAAATTTGTAGTTTCAAACTTTGAACAATTTATTAATGCTTGATGAATTGTAGGTACTCCCATCACAACAGTCACTTTATGTTTTTCTATCATAGAAAGAGCTTTGGTTGGCTCAAATTTTCTTGGAACAATGATTACACCACCTGCAAATAAAGTTGGAAATGCGAATAAACCAATACCACCAATATGAAATAAAGGCAATAATACAATAGAGCGATCGTGCATAGTTAGATTAATCGCAAATGTATTATTAAGCGCATTCCAAAACATATTTTCTTGTGTAAGTACAGCTCCTTTCGGTTTTCCAGTTGTCCCTGAGGTATAACATATAATAAAGGATGCGCTTTCATTTATCTCTTCAAAGTTATCAATTTTTCTATCTTCTATTTCTTTTAAACTTTTAATCGAAATAACTCTTTGTACATACGATACCTTCTGCATTGACAATGCCATATTTTGAAATGTTTCCTCTACAAATAAAACTGTAGTTCCACTATCCTTCAACTGAAATATAAGTTCATTTTCTGTTAACCGTATATTTAGTGGAACAGCAATACATTCTACCTTTGCTATAGCGAATAAAAGCACAATATATTCCAAGCTATTTTGCGATAAAATAGCTATCCTTTCTCCTTTTTGCACATGTAAGTCGTAAATGAAATATGCGGCTACTTTATTTACATACTCATGTAACTGTTTATATGTCATTTCCTCCTCATCTGTAATAATGGCAATGCGATCTGGATGTAAATAGGCCCGTTTTTCAATCCAATAAGCAATGCCTTGCATATGTTCCCCACTCCCTTATCTCTTTCTCAATCCTTCAAATATTAATGACATCGCTGCTTCAAATACATCTTCTGGAACATCTTTCTCTTCCCAATAACCCCATCGCATACCTAGAAATTGTCCAATTGACATAAGACAATACGCAATTGTTTCTGTATCAAGTTGTTTAAACTCTCCCGCTTCCATACCAGCTGATAAACTTTTTAAAAATCCATTTGCGAGCTTTGCATAGTACCATCTATATAAATTATCATCAACTACTACCGCCTGTTGTACAATGTTATATAGATTAGGACGATCTTTCACCCACCGAAAAAATGCCTGAAAACCTCTTCTTTGTGCCTCTTCATAACTCGATATCCCCTTCATTTCTTCTTTAATAATTAAGCGTAACTCACGGTTCAATCTGCGAATCAATTCATCAAATATATCTTTTTTAGATGGAAAGTAATTATAGAAAGTTCCGTGCGCCACCTTTGCTTCTTGTGTAATATTCACGATAGAAGCCTCGTAATATCCTTTACTACCAAACACCTTTTCTGCAGCACACAATAATTTCTCTCTCGTTTCTAGTCCTTTTGTTGTTAAGTTTTTTACATCCATTATTATTTTTTCTGACACCTGAATCACCTCTTAGATTTGATTATAAATATATTTCTGAATTTTACAATTATTATTGTTAGACAAAATCTGCAAGTGTTTTTCTACATACAAAAAGGCCTAACTTAAAAATAAGTTAGACCTTTAGTCTTAATTAGAATTATTTTCTACTTTCTCTAACCCTTCAGCCAATTGTTTCTTATCTAGCCCTTCCCCTATTACTACTAAGTTCGTCGGGAACCCGAAGTCTTGTTCCAGTAAAGTCGGTACCCCGAACGAGTATTGGAATAAGTGAGGATATTTGTCCCCATGAAATTTCACAAAACCTTTCACACGATAAATACTGTCTGGTAAATTTGAAAGCCATTCATATAAATTGTCTTGATCAATCGATTTCGTAAATTGATACGTCATCGTTTGTATATGTAAATGCTGTTTTACATGTAGTGTCTCACGTTCCCCATCATTCGTAAATTCAGCTTCCTCTATGTCTTCTAAAGATATATTACAATATTTTGTTTCAAACAATTTTGCATGATTATTTATTGCTTTCACTTCTTCAATTACTTTGTTCTTATCCGCATCTGTTAGTAAATCTGATTTATTAATTAAAATGTGGCTACCAAACTTCAGTTGCTCATGTAATAATTGCTGAACGTTTGCACTTAATATACTTCGATTTAACCACCTTACTGCATCTAAAACGACTACAATTGATTTCACTTCTAAGAAAGGTGCTAAAATTGGTGATACACATGCATCTAGCACTTCAATTGGGTGCGCAACACCTGTCGTTTCGATATAAATGACATCTGGTCTTTCTTGTTGATATAACGAATGCAACTGTATTTCAAGCTCTTCTTTTAGCGTACAACAAATACATCCTTTCAGAAGTTCCCTTAAAACATTCTCTTTTCCAATAATATCGGTATCTACCGAGTATTCACCAATTTCATTCATCAATACTGCAACTTTTCTCTTCTTCTTTTTTTCTGCTAACAATAAATTTTGTAATAATGTTGATTTTCCACTACCTAAAAAGCCACCTAATATATGAATTTCTACTTTATTCATTTGATCGACCATCCATTTCTTTATTTCAAGCGTATTCAAAGCGTAATAATTACGATTTATATTTATTATTTTATTAAAAGAGTCGTGATTTGTAAATATATGTTCACTGTTCATTTACTTCATATGCAACTCGAATTCCAGACTCTATTGCTCCTTGCATCCATCCATGTGTTAATGTCGTATGCTCTCCTGCAAAATGTACTTTTCCAGATGGTGATGTAATATACGGAAATAACTCGAGCTCTTGGCCTGGTTCGAAAGCTGTAAATGCACCGCAAGAATACGGATTTTTACTCCAGCTAAAAGATGTTCCAGTGACAAACTCACTATAGACAATGTCACCGTATATTTCCGCTAAATTTTTTAATGCGTAACGAATACGATCTCTGTGCGAGAGACTATCCCATGTTAACGCCTCATCTGCCCACGTATAACTTGCTATAACGATAGCTGGTCCTGGAGTATGAATGCCATAACTCGGATAGTATGTAAACCGTATCGGTAAATCAGTAATAGATTTACCACCACACTGTCCGGCTTTCTCCCAAAATCTACTTTTAAACTCTATCGCAATTTTAGTTGCAGCAATATAATTTAATTCACGAATTGCTCGTCTTTTAAAATAAGAGAATAAATGGTATGGCTGAACTTCTACAAATCGTAACGCTGAAAATGGAATTGTAATAATAGCAAAATCACTTGTTATTGTAAATTGCTCTAACGTTTGTTCATGATTTCCTTGTAACATTACTTTATTATCTTCTTGTATGATTTTATCAACCTTATACGGCATTAAAATATGTTCTCTTAATTGTGGTAAGAATGCATTCGATAACTTATCCATTCCACCAGTTATTTCATAATATTTCGTTGTTGAAGTAAAGAAAATCATTTCACGTAATACTTCAATTAAGGACATTCCCATATAAGCTTCCATATCAAGAAGTACCCCAATCATATCTATTGCACCATCTGAATAATACTCCATTAAAAATGAACCAAGCGAATACGTTTTATACTTTTTTTCAACGATAAGCCAGTTTTTATCAGGATCCTTCTTAATATAATTTAGTATTGGTTCTAATACCTCTAACATTAACTCTTCTGCCGTTTTACCTTTTTCGCTCTCTAAAATAGGATATCCAAGTATACTTGGATTTTTTTCGAATATGCTTAATCTCGTTTTAATATTATTCGTATAAATAATATCTGAAGTAGTTTTATTTATAAAAAGGTTTAACGGTAATTTAAATTTGCGAATGTATGCTAAAGTTAACTCGTGTGTTTCAGGAATTCGCATCGGCCCTGCATTAAAATATAAACCTCTGCTAAACGGTTCACGCATCGTATATATTCTTCCGCCTATTCGGTTATTCGCTTCTAAAATTGTTATGTTATGACCTGCTTCTTTCAATAACAATGCTGCAACTAATCCCGAAATCCCTGCACCAGCAATAACAACCTGCTTTGGATTATTCGTTTTAACGAGCCCTCCATTAATAATATGAAGCATTCTTTCCATCGTTAATGGCTGCATCATGCCCTTTTCCCCTTCAATAAAGGATTTTATTGCATTATATTCGATTAACTTACTTCCTATGTTTCATGCAAAGAATTGCACGGATACATTTTCAAATACTTGAATATCTTTTATAAAATGTAATAAACTAGATATGAATCTATAGAAGTAAGACGTATTATCTTACATAATAAAATCAATGAAATTGCGAGGAATTTTGAAATGAAAAAAGGGATTAACCGTGTTGTATTAGTAGGAACAGGAGCAGTTGGATGTAGTTATGCTTACTGCATGATTAACCAAGCTGTAGCTGAAGAATTTGTTTTAGTTGATGTAAACGAAGCAAAAGCTGAAGGAGAAGCAATGGATTTAAGTCATGCCGTTCCATTTGCTCCAGCTCCAACTAGAGTATGGAAAGGTAGCTACGAAGATTGTAAAGATGCTGACCTTGTAGTCATTACGGCTGGATTACCACAAAAGCCAGGCGAAACACGTTTAGATTTAGTTGAGAAAAATGCAAAAATCTTTAAACAAATCGTGCGCAGTATTATGGATAGCGGATTTGATGGTATCTTCTTAATCGCAACTAACCCTGTCGATATTTTAACTTACGTAACTTGGAAAGAATCTGGTTTACCGAAAGAACGCGTAATTGGTTCTGGTACAACACTTGATTCTGCTCGTTTCCGCTATATGTTAGGTGAGTACTTCAATATTGGTCCACACAACATTCATGCTTATATTATCGGAGAACATGGTGATACGGAACTTCCTGTTTGGAGTCACGTATCAGTTGGTATTCAAAAACTAGAAACACTGCTTGAAAAAGACAATACGTATAATCAAGAAGATTTAGACAAAATCTTCATAAACGTTCGTGATGCAGCTTACCATATTATTGAGCGAAAAGGCGCAACATACTATGGTATTGGTATGTCACTTCTACGCGTTACTAAGGCAATTTTAAACGACGAAAATAGTGTATTAACTGTTTCGGCATATTTAGAAGGTCAATACGGTCAAAAAGATGTGTATATCGGTGTACCTGCTGTTTTAAATCGCGGCGGTGTTCGTGAAATTTTAGAAGTAGAATTAAGTGAAGACGAAGAATTAAAATTCGATCACTCTGTTCAAGTGTTGAAAGAAACAATGGCTCCTGTTCTTTAATCATATATGTGAAAAAGCAATCCAATTTATTTTGGATTGCTTTTTGTTTATTTTCTATTTTTTAATCGATTCCTCATTATTTACATCAAGTACATCTAATAAAAAGATGAAGATTGGTATCCCGATAATAAGCCCCCATATTCCAAGGAAATGTTCTGAAAAGATGAGAATCATAAATGTATAAAAGATTGGTAAATTTGTTTTCGCAGACATAAACTTCGGGTTTAAAAAATAACTTTCAAGAGCATGGATGACTGTAATGAACACAAGTATGTACACAACGTATATAACTCCGCCTACGTTATAAGCAATAATACAAAGTGGAAATAAAGAAATAATCACACCTGCAACTGGAATCAACCCTAGTAGAAAAATCATAACAGCTAATACGAGAAGCTGCGGAAATCCTAAAACAATTAATACAATAACAGTAAGAATACAATTTACAACCGCAATTAAAAACTGTGCTTCAATTACTTTACCGAACGATCTTGCAAACCTTTCGCCAAAATATGCAATCTCCTCATAAAAAATCTTTAGCTTACTCTCTTTAAATTTAGAAGTAAAGGTAATAATACGCTCTTTTTCTAATAAGAAAAAGAGACTTAATATGAGAGACAATAATATTTGTAAACTTACCTTCCCTATATTTGCTATCGATTGATAGATGACATCTACACCTTGTTCTATATACTTTGATACTTCCATTCCGTTAATTGTCGAAAGTGCATATTTAATGATTTCATTATCAGGCGGGTTTTGAAAAAACAATTTAAATTGATAAATCAATTGCGAAATTTGTATCGTTAACACAGGTAAATATTTATACAATGTCGTGCCAATAAAGGAAACTAATATGATATACAAACAGGCGATAACAATTTTCCGGTTCACTTTCAATTTCTTTGAAATAAAACGTTGAAATCGATCCATTAAAAATGTCAGTATAAACGTAATTAATATTAAATTGATCATACTTTTTAATCCATATAATACAAGCGCTACTATTATTAAAACGAGAAACCGTTGAAACCCTCTACTTCGAAAGAAATTTTTCACTTCATTCATTAAGATTTAACCTCCCCCTTCAATGGATGGAAATTGAATATATTACATTTTATGAACTTCTATAGACAATCTTTCTTACTAATTGAGAAGAATCCTTTTTTTCTTTTTATATTGTTAGATTCTATTTATATTAGCTCACCTACTTACTTCAGTTGAGCTCTTTTTTTCGTTTAACCTTTTACAATTTAGGTGATTTTCTATTTTTAGACTGCTGCTCATACGCATATCCAATATTGAAAAGCTCTTTTTCACCAAACTGTTTCCCTACAAACACTACACCGATTGGTTCTCCATTTTTATCATATCCAGCAGGAACCGCTAATTCCGGATAACCAGCTACAGCGGATAGAAGAACTTTATCGTTATTAATCATAACTAGAGCATCCAAACCTTTTTCTAGTAAATATCTATCTAGCTCTTTTCTTGCATTTTCTTGACTCGTTTGCACTACTTTTTCAAACTCATCTTTCGTTATAGCAGATTTTGCAGATCCCTCAATTAATGTTTGTCCATATTTTATTCGTCTATTACTATCCTGTTTATTAAACGCTATAATCTCTTCTAACGATTTTACCGGTACATTTTTTTGCTTTGAAAGAAAATCGTTAACATTATGTTTGAATTCATATTCTAATGTTTGTAGATTATCTACACCCTCAGCGTTTAACTGAATATCATCAGTCAATATTGCACCTGCATCTTGAAGGTCTTTTCTTATCTTTTGTGCTACTTCTTTTCTATTGTCATCTTGTCGATCTATTGAAAATAGTACTCCTACTTTTTTCCCTTTCAAACCGTCTATTGATAAGTCCTTCGTATAATCCATTCTTTCTTTTTCTTTCATTTTTTCTGTCATAGCATCTTTTTCATCATAACTTACCATTATGTTAAATAACGTTGCCGCATCCTTTACCGTTCTTGCTATCGGCCCTGCTGTATCAAGCGTTTCAGCTAACGGAATAATGCCTGATCTACTCACCATACCTAGTGATGGACGTAATCCAACTACTGATTGCTGCGTCGCTGGTGCTACAATTGATCCAGTCGTTTCTGTCCCGATTGCAAGCGGTGCAAAATCTGCCGCAACTACTGTAGCAGATCCAGAGCTTGATCCTGATGTATCAAACGTAATCGGACCATACGGATTCAAATTTTGTCCTTTTTTCCCGCTATATCCGCTAGGCATTGTAAAGGATAAATAATTTGCCCACTCAGACATATTCGCTTTTCCTAAAACAAAAGCACCTTCTTCTTTCAACTTTTTCACAATCGTCGCATCCTCATCTGCAATCCAATCTTTTAACACATACGTTCCTGCACTAGTCGGCATCACTTTTTCCGTCTGTACATTATCTTTTACAATGACAGGAATACCATATAAATTCGATTTTTTATTTCTACCTCGCTCTTGATCTAACTTTCTTGCTTCCTCCATCGCATTAGGGTTTATCTCTGTAACAGCATTTAATGTTATTCCATTTTGATCATGTTCTTGTATTCTAAAAAGATAAATACTCGTTAATTCTTCATATGACAACTTTCCATCATCAATCATTTTTTGAAGCTCATCTATAGTCGCATTTACGACTTCTTTTTCTTTTATCTTTACATTTTCTATGTTAATTCCTTTTAACTGGTTATGTATCGGTTTTAACACTCTATCTTTATCATATACGATACGCTCAGGTTCCTTTGGAAAATAATTTTTATATACGTAATATCCGCCAGCACACGCTAATAAAACAATGCCTCCAGCGATAGACAGCGTTACCTTTACCCATTTCTTCATGTTGCTTCCTCCACTCTATAAGATGCTTAGCTATAAGAAAAAGAGAGTTACCTTTTACTTAACTCTCTCCAATCAAAATGCTAAATGAAAAAATGAAAGATTTCAATCTAATTACTTCTTTTTTTGCATTTGCTTTGCTAACATTTCTTTCACTTGATTATACGTTAACCCTGAATTTTTATTTAAACGCTTTACTTCCTCAACATCAGTACCTACCACTGTATATTTTTTCTCATCATTCATTTTCCTAATTCCCTTCTCAACGGATTATTTCTTATATTTCTTCCCTAAATGCGCATAATTTAACACCACTACAAAAAAGGAAGCTGTTCTTAAGCACAGCTTCCTTCTCGTTACATATTCTATTTCTTAATAAAATTTCACTACATCTTCAGTAGGCAAGAACGTTCTTTCTGCTGGTTGTTCGTTTGGTTCACCAAATGGCATTTGACCTACTAAGCTCCACTCTGCTGGAATGTTCCATGTTTCTTTCACTTCAGCATCTACGATTGGGTTGTAATGTTGTAATGATGCCCCAATTCCTTCAGCAGATAATAACATCCACACAGTATGTTGTAACATTGCATTTCCTTGATGAGACCAGAATGGGAACTGATCTTTATATAATGGTGCGTTTTCTTGCATTTTTTCTACAGTTGCTTGATCTTCAAAGAATAGTACAGTCCCTACACCTGCATGAAAACCTTTTAGTCTTTCTACAGTCGCTTCAAAGTTTTCTGCTGGTACGCGGGCTCTTAATGTTTCTTTTACAATATCCCAAAACTTTTCATGCTCTCCATCCATTAATACAACCATACGACCACTTTGCATATTGAAAGATGTTGGTGCGTGTAAAGCTGTTTTTAACACTTCTTCAATTCTTTCTTTCGTAATTGCATCGTTTTTTGTTACTTTACGAATCGAACGGCGGTTCACGATTGCTTCTTTTAAGTTTGTTGTAGTTGCTGACATTTTAATTCCTCCAAATGTTTGTTTTATGATCTATTTTGTTATTTCATAACAAGTGAATTAGCAATATCCATCGGTATTACATTGCATACCTTCAAATGAATTTGTTTTATCCTTTTCAATTTCTTTATCAATGACCCTTTCTAGCGTTTCTTTACTAGCAAGCCCTTGAATGACTTCATCTCCAATCATGACAGTTGGAACAGCCATAATATTAGCTTCATCATATGCGTGCTGAATTGCTTCTTCATGCTTTTCTTTATATTTACGAGTTACTAAAGCATCCTTAAATTCAGCCTCAGGAAGTCCTACTTCTACCGCTAATTTTGTTAACACATCAATATCTTCAATATTTTGCTCTTCTTGGAAAAATGCTGTGAATACGCGGTGATGATACTCATTACCTAGTCCACGTTCTTTCGCAAATTGACATCCTTCAAAAGCTAAATGTGTATATGGATGTGGTGAAACACGTGGCAAGCGCATTTCAATTCCTAACTTCTTCGCTGTCGGAAGAATGAAAGCATCCCATGAACCTAATTTTTCTGGTTCATTCCATGGATCTATTTTGGAATATGGACTTGGACGCAGCTCAAATGGCATCCATTCAATCTCTACATCTTTCTCTTTCGCTACTTCATCTAATGGACCTTTTGCTAAAAAACAAAACGGACATATAAAATCTGAGTATACTTTCATTTTTACAGTCATAACTTTTCCCCCTTACCTTTATGGTTGTAATCAAATTAGTTACATTAATAACAAAAAAAATATAAATATGATTTAAGCATTCATTTTTTCTTGCAAAGTTTCAAATAAATGCCCCATCGTAATATTTCTCAAAACTTCTTCCATCGCGGATTGCGCTTGAATTAAAATAATTTCTAACACCGCTTGAATGTTCGCCCCAATTGGACAATCTGGATTCGGTTGCTCGTGAATATGAAATAACTTGTCTTCTTCGACTACGTTCACTGCATGATACACATCTAACAATGTGATTTCGTATAAATCCTTTAGTAATCCCGCGCCACCCGGTCCACGATTTACGTAAACAAAGCCAGCTTGTTTCAAATATGACATAATTTTACGAATGACTACTGGATTTGTATTGACACTCTCAGCCATATAGTCTGAAGTACAAAGTGAAGATGGATTGTTTTTCAAAATAGATAAAATATGAACAGCTATGGAAAAGCGGCTACTAATTTTCATCGTAATCACCACCTCGATGTAATCATTATAGTTACAACAAAAAGATAAGTCAACCCTTTTCGTAGATTTTTTATAAGCAAATTAAAAGTGTCCCATTATGATATATGAGACACCTCTTTTTATTCTGCAAATAGCGCTTGAAATTCTTCAATAAATAGCTGCACAGCGATTGAAGAATCCTTTAATGAAGGAACAGCTAAAGCAATTTCTCTCCATACTTGTGGTTCCAATTCTCTCGTTTGCACATTCTGTGGTAAATTCGTTAAAGATAATTGAGCTAATATTGCAATGCCTAATCCTTCTTGAATCATATTTAAAGCTGTCGTAACTGTCGAAATTACATACTCAGCCCGAAGTGGTACGTTTGCTTGTTTAAACATATCGATAATGGGTGGTTCGTATCCGCCCTTACATAATATAATCGGCTCATTCTCCAAATCACGAATTGTAATAGCGTCCTTCTTGCAAAGAGGATGATCCTCTCTTAAAATAACAACCATTTTCCCCTTCGTTAATGGAACAATCTCCATCTCTTTATTAGGCAAAATAACAATTCCTATATCAACAACCCTCGATACTAACCAATCTTCAACTTCCTTAATCGTTCCTTCACAAAGAACGACTTCTAAGTTCGGATACTTCTCCTTAAAATGGTTTATCATTTTTGGTAAGAAATGTGCAGAAGCACTCGGAAAGCTCCCAATTCGAATCGTCCCAACTTCGTGCCCTTTCTCCATTGCAACTTCTTGTTCAATCTTCTCTACACTGCCCAAAATCTCTCTAATATGTACAAGAATTCTGTTTCCTACATCCGTAACGAGTAACCCTTTTCGTTTATCCCGTATAAGAATCGTAACTCCTAACTCCGATTCTATACTTGAAATGGCATGACTTACAGCTGGCTGCGTCATATTTAACACCCGAGCAGCCTTCGTAAAACTACCTAACTCAACAGTTTTTATTAATACTTGTAGTTGTGTAATGGTCATAACTAATCACTTATACTCCTCATAAAAAAGATTCATTTTATTTATTACAGTCGATATCATATCATAGTGAAATGAATAACAACAAGGAGGTCTTACAGTGACACAGCTTTCTCGAACTAAGACGGCCATAATCCTTACCTTTCTCGTTTTCATGTGGGGAATCAATTGGCCTTTATCTAAGTTTGCCTTGCATTATACACCCCCCGTTTTATTTGCAGGCATTCGAACTTTAATTGGAGGATTCATTTTACTCCTGTTCGCCTTACCAAAATACAAAGAGTTGCACTTAAAAGAAACTTGGCATTTATATGTTATTTCTTCTTTACTTAACATCATTATATTTTACGGGTTACAAACTGTAGGTCTTCAATATATGCCTGCTGGTCTATTTTCCGCTATCGTATTTTTACAACCTGTTTTACTTGGTATTTTCTCATGGATATGGCTTGAAGAATCAATGTACGGTTTGAAAATTTTCGGGCTTGTACTTGGATTTATTGGTGTAGGAGTGATTAGCTCTAGTAGTTTAACTGGACATATTTCTGTCATTGGCATTCTTCTTGCATTAGGATGTGCGATTGGCTGGGCACTTGGAACAGTATTTATTAAGAAAACTGGTCACCGTGTGAATGCCATTTGGATGGTAACAATTCAGCTTCTTATCGGTGGTCTTTGTTTAATCGGATTTGGCTCAGAATTTGAAAGTTGGTCTAGTATTGCTTGGAGTATGCCATTTGTTAGTGTACTACTCTTTATTTCATTCTTTGTTATTGCAATGGGGTGGCTTGCATACTTCACGCTTGTTGGAGCTGGTGAAGCAAGTAAAGTTGGGGCTTATACATTTCTTATTCCACTAATCGCTATTATTGTAAGTTCAATTTTCTTACATGAGGCAATTACTATTAGCTTATTCATCGGACTATTATTTATTGTAGTGAGTATTTGTTTCGTAAATATAAAGCCGAAAACACTTGCTGTAGGGCAGCGGGTTGAAGTGAAGTAAATTGACATAAGAAGGAGCCTACTGATTGTAGGCTCCTTCTTATCATTATTACTTATTTTTTACGACGTACCATAAAAACACACGTACCTACCGAAGATACAATCGCTAAAATAGATAAAACAATTGCTATCAATTGCATATTACTAGTACCTTCATTCTTTTCTACATTAGATACTTCACCATGTTCTCCTGTTAATGACGTACCTTTTGCAATTGTAGTAAGTGAATGCGGTTTTTCAGCTTTCTCATCGCCTGTCCATTCCACAATTTCACCGTCTTTATATTGTTGGTATGCATCCCAAGCTATTTTTTGCTCTTTATCCGGATTTTTAGCGACAAAAGTAAATCGCTGGAACTGACCAGGTAAAATCCCTTCTCCTGTTGCTTCCCATACTACAGTTTTCACTTTTCCAGCATTATCTTTTTGCTCTTCCACTTTCCATCCTGGCACTGGTTCATACTGTTGGAACTCTACTCCAGACGGTATTTTCAGTGTAACTTTTGTTGTTGCTATATTCTTTTCAACTGGTACTTTTATCGTGTAAGTCTCCCAAGAACCGATGTCAGAAGTTGCTGGCTTTACAGTAACGTGCGCACTAACAGGTAACGAAAAAATTCCCATTACAATTACTGTTGCGATCATTGTTGTTCCTAATTTTTTTATGCGTTTCATTTTCAATTAGCTCCTTTTTATCTATACCTACTCTTTATCCCGCTATTTGCCGGGTAGCCCAATTGATGAGGGCTGCTTAAAGTTTCACTTTATCTGCCACCTACAATAAATTTATAATCCGTATCAAAGCTATCAAGCGATTTCGTTAATCCATGTACTTGTATATTCCAGTTGCCTGTCATGTTAATATACATACCTTCTGCTTCATATTCTCCCGGTGAAACTGCCGAAACTTTAAATGATCCTTTTCCCATATTCATATCTAACGATTGAGTCGTTAATATGATTTGTTCCATATTAGTAACAGGTTGTCCGTTCTCATCCTTTAAAGTAATATGGAATATATTTTGTCCTACTCTATTAGGACTTACATTTAGCGTCATTTCATATCCATTATCTAATTGTTTACTCTCTGTAAAAGGTCCAGTAGGAGGCATCGGTGGTGTTTGTACGTTTGTCATAAAAGCTACGATTACGAAAATGATAATTCCAATGATAAACTCTACTTTCACCGTAGCACCTAATCCTTGCTCCGCTCTCATTTTCCCTTTCACATAATGAATAATTCCCAATATCCCCATGAAAACGAATAAAAGTATCTTTGCTAGTAAAGCTAATCCATACTTCGTATCAAATAACGAGTGGATTGTTGGAATAAAAAATGTACTGTTAAAAAGACCTGTTATGAAAATCACAATGACAGCGCATGTTGCCCACGGTGAAAAACGCTTAATCATATCCCAATACATATTCCATTTGTTATCCTCTTTACGTAACAGAAGAATAATGGACGATAAACCACCAATCCATAATGAAGCTGCGAATAAATGTAAAAAATCCATAACAACAGCAATATCTTTAAACTTTAAACCATATGCGTGACTATTACATGCTTTCATAACAAGTATCCCAATAAACAACACTATTGGAATACTCCATACTTTAAAAGACGATAGCTTCTCACGCCTCATCGCAAAATACGTAACGATTATAAGCGAACTAATTAGAGCCATTTGAGTAATCCAAACATAACTAAAAACAGAAAGCTGTAACGTTTCTTTTAATAGTAAAGGATTGAATGCTTCTAGCCATGAAACATCAGCATTTATTTTCGCTTGCAGTGGTAGATTGAATAACAAGCTAATAAATATCCCTAATAAGGAAATCCATATTATGTTCTTACTCCTTGATCGAACCGAGGTTGCATTCCCTTTATACATAATAAGATTAAAGAATAGCACTCCTATAAATAGTGAGAAACTTATATATAAAATTCCACGTTCCATGATCATATCAATTTGCGGAACATATCCCATCTCTTCTACTTGTATATCATCTGCTCCAGCTTCCGCTAATCCAATACGGAATGGAATAACTCCTTGAATTGGATGTCCATCAGCTGAAATCACTTTCCACTGAATAGAGTAGAGACCATTTTTAAGATTCTCTTTCAATCCAGCTTCTAATAGCTTTTTATTTTTTTTATCAATATAAGCATCTTTTAAATCGACCCTTTTACCTGATGTATCTCTCACGTACAATGTATTAAAACTTGAGATTTGTATGTCCTCATCGAACTCGATTTTCACAACAGACGGTGCTTTCTTCAATGTTTCATTTTCAGTAGGGTTTGATTTCACAACGTATGCATGAGCAGATGCACTTTTCGGTATCAATATGATAAGCACACATACAATGAATAACAATGTCCCTAACCTTTTCATTACTTTCACACTCATTTCACTTCTTTCTTCCTCATCGCTATATTTTCATTATTTTTACTTCCCGAGTTGGATTCTCGGACGAAATATTAACCTGATTAAATATAATCTTCTATACAGTATAACTATTTATTTCTCTCTCACCTCTAAACTTTCAATAAAATAGTAACTACCTTCATAGATACAACTTACATTTTTAAAGTCGATTGTTATTATATCATAAAATATATTTATGTAAGTTCCTGAAGAGGAAAAGTTATCGTGAATCATTTGTGAAGAAAGTGTGAAATGCATAAATAAAAAAGGTATTACGTTATTACGTAACACCTTCTTAAAAATATCCTTCTTCTATTTCTCTTCCGGATAATCACAATACTCTATGATTGTTCCTTCTGTATCCGCTGGGTTAAGATAAATTAATCTTCTGCCGTGTTTATTAATTCGAAGTGTATGCTCTAACGTTCGAATGCCTTGCTCCTTTAACTCTTCTAAAGCTACATCTAAATCATCTACTCGATATGCAACATGATGTACACCTTTACCTTTTTGTTTGATGAATCTTGCAATTGGCGACGTCGTATTATTCGTCGGCGCAAGCAATTCAATTCTATCTCCCTCCACTTCAAGAATGGCTACTTCGCTTTCAACACCAGGCGCTTCACTTACGTAACGATCTATTAAAGTTCCTGACAACACTTTTTCATAAAAACGTATCGTACTATCTATATCTCGAACTGCGATGCCGATATGATCAATTGTTTTTTTCATTTTATTTCCCCTACTACTTTATTTTCTTTCATTATCAATAGTAACAAAAAAAGCTATAGAAACAAGTTCTATAACTTTTTTATTTAACCTATTTTCTTATTCGCACTAGCTGCTGGTTGAATTTGATTTTTTACTTTTAAAACGCTAATGCCATATCCGATAAATCCACCGATAATCGCTGGGAAGATCCAGCCTAATCCCACTTCCTGCATCGGAAGGAATTTAGTGAACACTTGGCTTACTACTTCAACGTTAACTCCAGCTGCACTTAATCCATCGAATAAGCTGATAATAAATGTTACAATTAAGCTCACTTGATAAACTTCAGCTCTTCCTTTGAATAATGAATGGAAGAATGTTAAGAAAATCAATACGATTGCTAGTGGATAAATTGCTGTTAATACTGGAACAGAAACTGCAATTAATTGTGTTAATCCTACATTTGCAACAATTGCACTAAATACACATAGCGTGATGGCAATTGCTTTGTAAGGGACATTTGGGAATAACTTATGGAAGAATGAAGAACATGCTGACACAAGTCCCACACTAGTTGTTAAACACGCTACTGTAATCATTAATCCTAATAATACTCCACCATATGATCCGAAATAGTAGTTAGAAACTTTCGCTAATACTTCTCCACCATTCTCTAAATGTCCAAGCTTTGCAACACTTGAAGCACCCATATAAGAAAGGGCTGTATAGATAATTGCTAAAATAGATGCTGCAATGATTGTCGCTTTTGCACAAACGATCATAATCTGTGTTTTCGTTTTCGCACCTTTTTCTTTAATTGCATTAATGATGATGATTCCAAATACGAATGATGCAAGTGTGTCCATTGTTAAGTATCCTTCTTGGAATCCTTTAAAGAATGCATGTGATGTATAAGCTTCCACTGGTGCTTGCATATCTCCAATCGGATGTATAAAAGCAACGATTACTAATATACCGATAAAAGTTAACTTAATTGGTGTTAAGATTTTTCCAACAATATCGACAATTTTCGCGGGATTTAGCGAAAAAAAACAAGTGATGCTAAAAAATACAATTGTGAAAAGAATTAAAGGTGTAGAACCTACTCCCTCTGGCATAAACGGCTTAAGACCAATTTCATAAGAAACATTTCCTGTTCTTGGTATTGCAAATAACGGACCGATTGCTAAGTATAAAACTGTTGTAAACACAATCCCGAACACTGGGTGAGCCCGACTTGCTAATGACTGTAAATCATCTTTACCCGAAAAACCAAATGCTAGTACACCTAGTAATGGTAAACCTACACCTGTTACTAAAAATCCAGCGTTTGCAATCCATACATTTTCTCCTGCCGATTGACCAAGCATTGCCGGAAAAATTAAATTTCCTGCTCCAAAAAATAGTGCAAATAACATTAATCCAATAACAACTATGAACGAAAACGGTACTTTATTCGCCATAATATAACCCCCATTCAAATTTCCTTATCTCATTTTCCAATTTTAACTAATTGAATTTTCTGAATATTTAATTTAAGTATCAACTATTCTTGAACTCATTATAGTTTGCTATATAATATTTTGCAATACTATTTTCAAACTTTTCTTTTATTTTATAAATATACATTTTTTAACATGAAATATAGACTAAAAAACCAACATGGTCATCCATGTTGGTTTTTTACATTTATTATCAATTAAAATTTCGCCGCTACTTTTTTAACGTTCTCTAAACCTTCTTCAACAATTTGTTGTGAACGATCTGGATATTGATTGTGCCCTTCAATTACAACAGTCTCTGGATTTGTAATTCCCCAGAACCCAAGTACATTCGTTACATAATTAACTGCCATTTCCATAGGAGCCATTTGTTCTGAAGAGTAATCTGAACCACGAGCACCTAACACAACTACTTTTTTACCACCAGCTAAACCTTCTGGGCCATTAGCTGTATATTTAAACGTTTTTCCAGCTTGAGATAAGTATGAAATATATGTGATTAATGGTGCTGGTACTGTAAAGTTCCATAATGGGAACGCAAATACAACTTTATCAGCTTCTAAAAATTGATTTAAATATTGATCTACTGTAGCAACTGCCTTCTCTTCTTCAGCTGTTAACTCCATACCTTGGCTACGTTTGTATCCACCTGAAATAGCAATATTTCCGTAATAAGGAAGATCTAATGCAAATAAATCTAACTCTGTAATTTCTGTATTCGGATTTGCTTCTTTATAAGTACTTACAAATGTTTCATACATTTTTGAACTAACTGCTTGCTCCGCTGGACGATCGTTTGCTTTTACAAATAATACTTTTGACATTGTTTTATTCCCCTCTACTTTTGTATTTTCTTCTTTTTTACCAAATAACGAGCTAAATAATCCCATTTTCTTCACCTAAACTTTCTTATCATATTCATTATTCAACATCATAAAAATTCTTATTCTAATAAAAAGTTCCAATTGATACCTTAAGTAAAGATAAAAAACTTTTTGTTATTTAATTACCTTATGTAAGTGATTGTAATATAGCCGCTTACTTTAGTCAAGTAACTTTTAATAAAAAAATAAATCTCAAATTAAAAATATTTACTAAAATACAATTGAACACCAAATACGACTTTATTACTTGTATAATAAATTTAGAGAGGAAAATTCATATTTAGAAAGGATTTATTCATGAGCACTATAGAAAAGATTCAAACTTTTATTATTCTTTTGGCTGTTACATGCGGCATCGTACTCGGACAATTTAATTTTATACATATGTATTCAGACAAATTTATTGTTCCCTTCTTATTTTTCATGCTATATGGATTATTCCTCAGCATCCCATTAAAAGAAATAAAAAACGGATTTCACAATTTAAAATTTGCGGGAACAAGTCTTACTATTAACTTCTTATGGACACCTTTACTCGCTTGGGGATTAGGATCACTATTTCTTTCAGATCACCCAGCACTTTGGGTTGGATTTATAATGCTAATGGTTACTCCATGTACAGATTGGTACTTAATCTTTACTGAAATAGCAAAAGGTAATGTAGCACTTTCTACAGCGATTTTACCAGTAAATTTAATTTTGCAAGTACTACTACTTCCCATTTATTTATTTTTATTCGCTGGTGTTATGAAGACTGTAGCGGTTTCTGTTTTAGTAGAAAGTATTGTTATCGTAATCGTCTTACCATTTTTACTTGCACACGCTACAAAATTCATTATGAATAAACTGAAAAAAGCTGAAACGCTCGAGAATACACTCATTCCGTTTTTCAGCTCTGCCCAAATTGTATTTTTAAGTTTAGCAATCGTAGCAATGTTTGCATCACAAGGTAAATATTTACTACAAAATATGAATGTCGTTTTATTATTACTCATTCCTGTTCTATTGTTCTTCATTATTAATTTTGTACTAGGACAATTTATCGGGCGCGTTATGCGTTTATCTTATAAAGATACAGTAAGTCTAAACTTAACAACGTTAGCAAGAAACTCACCTGTTGCACTCGCTATTGCTGTAACAGCTTTTCCAAATGAGCCTCTTATTGCACTTGCACTCGTTATTGGACCGTTGATTGAGCTACCAGTACTTGCTTGTGTTTCACAAGTGTTGTTACTTATTAAGAAAAAACGACAATACGCATAATAAAAAACGTCCCGTAATAGGACGTTTTTTATTTTTGAAAAATTTCATACAACACTTATTTCTTATGTATCAATACAAATGAAATAACCGAAACTACAAACGTAATAATCCCAATAATAATAAATATAATAGACGCGGAAATTGACTCTAGGGAATATCCCGTTATTGCAATTCCTATCGGAGTTGATACTAGTAATAACGAATTTAAGAAACCGAAAAATCTTCCTTGCACTTCATTTGGAATTAACTTTCTATACAACACTCCAAAATATACATTACTTACTCCAAATGCAATTCCTGACAGGAAATAATAAACTGAAAATAATATCGGATTTAACGTCGTACCCATTGCCGCATTAAAAATTCCCATAATAGCAGTACATATAAAAGCAGTCGTAATCGTTTTATATGTACGAATCTTTTTCGTAATAAATGCTCCTATTAAAATCCCTATCGGTGATGCCGCAAAAACTATACTATACCATCCCGTAGAAAGGTCCATTTCTCTAACAACTATTACTTGTAGCGAAAGCATACAAGCCGCTCCAAGTAAATTAATAAGCGCAGCGCTCATAAGCAATGTTTTCAATGATTGATTACTATTAAATATGGAGAAACCCTCTTTAAAGTCTTCGTAAAAAGGCTTTTTCTTTCCTACTTTTAATTCACGTGGAAATTTAATTTTCATTAAAATTAAAAATGATATAAAAAATGTAATTGCATCTAACACAAATACTCCATGAAAATTAAAAAGACTAATTAAAAAGCTAGCCATTAAAGGAATGGCTACCGATATGATTTGTATTGAGATTTGTCTCAGTGTAATCGCCTGTTGAACATGCTTTTCTTCCACATATGTCACTAATGCTGCATTTGAAGCTGGAGTAAATAAAGCACTTCCAATTGAACGTATTATAAGTACAATTAGTAACGGAATGTATAGCATTTTATTATAAAATGCTATAACTGCAATTAAAATCATGACGATACATCTCATAACATCCGCAATTATCATAAGCTTTCTTCTCGACATTCGATCTGCTAACGTTCCTGTTACAGGTGCAAATAAAATCGCCGCCGTCGCAATTGCAACGTTTACTCCAGAAACAAGTAATGGAGAATTCGTTAATTTCATTACCCATAACGGTAAAACGAGCGTAACCATTGAATTGCCTATCAAAGAAATGCAACTTGCTAAGAAAAAATACAAAAAAACTTTATTGCTCCAAATATTTGTGCTATTCTCTTTTAAATCCTCAATTCCATTATTCACTGCGTCCTCCATTTTCCTCTTGTATATTTTCTTTAATTCTTCCTCACCACCTTTCAAAACCTCTATTTAAATGAGAAAAAACCTTCTTCAAAATAAGAAGAAGGTTTACTTATAACCGCATTCTTATCTATTGGGACTTTTAGATCCTACAGGATTTAGCACCTTTATTTAACATTAGGTTGCTGAGGCTTCGAAGGGCCAGTCCCTCCACCTCTCTTAATAAGAAGTTTTTATTTAATTATCTAAATTCATTATATTTTACATCAAAATAATTTCAATATGTTTTTCTATACAGTTAAAAGAAGATGACATCTATCATCTTCTTTTAACAATTTTGTCGTTACGTTAACAAGACCTTTCTAATTAAAAATGATAGGAAACGTAAATATAACGAAAGCTGCCCAAAGTCCGTAAATTGGTAAATACTTCGTAACGGCATCTTGGATAGCTGTCGGTCCTGATTTGTTTTGCAAGAAACGCATATAGGAAAACATAATCCAAATGAGATTTGCCCAGATCAGTATGTTTACCCCTAAAACAGCAAGTCTATTAGGTGTAATCCCGTAAGAAGAAAGTCTAAATACAATGGCTGATAAAGCGACAGTGTCAATAATAAGCGCCAGAACAATTAAGGCAAAATTTATATAGTCTGAAATGTTCTTTTTCTCATCTGAATCACTCTCAACGATAGAAAATATAGTAACCGCCAATACACCAAGGAGTATTCCGTTAAAGGCCATTAAAAAATTGCGATCCAAGAATGGATTTTTCCCGACCCAAATTACCGTTATTAGATAGATAAACAATGTAATCAAGACAAGTGGACTAAAAATTTTAGATATGTATGGTGTAATATTTTTAGCAAGTTTAAGATTCAATGATACTAAGTATGCAGCCACTACAGCGAGAGCGGCAGCTCCAAATAAAACAACATTACTAAAATAGAACTCTCCTATATCCAAGTCAACAAAGCTAAATAATCGCATGGTGAATACTGCTAGTATCATTCCACTCACTGCCATGCTCGCGTAGAGAAGACCATATTCTAAATTAAATTTAATATAAGCTAATCTTGTACTACCTTTTGAATATTCATTTCCTGTAAACGCAAGTCCCAATAAGATCCATAACAATATAGGAAGATGTAAATACGCAAGGATACTGCTGTCTTTATAATTTAATGGCAACATATTAAGATACAACCCGGCAATTAGGAACAACGCTGCAAGGAAATAAATAATACTTTTTTTCGGGGTATTATTGTAAACAAAATAAGCAGCGATAAAGGGAATTACACCAAAAGCTAGGTTAATTGGAGCAATTGCTTCCTGCTCTACAAAGTGGAAAATGATTCTAGTGCTTAGCCCAGCTAGAATAGCTAACATGCCCATGAATAAGAAACCTTTTTGAAACAGTGATATTTTTTCTGCATTTGTCTTTCCCTTGAAATGCAATCTTTCATACCAGGTAGCTAGCACCTGAGAATCAGAGTTTTCATCCCATGCTTGTGAGAATGACTTTTTAAAAGCTTTCGGGTCTTTTCTATACATTCTCTCCAACTCATGAGGGTTATCCATATTTTCAATAATCAAATTGTGATCGTTCATAGTTTTACCTCCTCTAATAAAAAACAGCTTTGTTACCTTTCTATAAAAAGCATCTCACTGATTTATTATGATAATGATTTTAATACACAATTTATTGTTTTACAATAAAAAATTATCAATTATAAAGATTTTTTTATTGTATATTTTATTTTTAATAAAAAATAAATAGTACTACTTATTCAAAAAAATATCCTATAGAATAGACTTTTTTAAGTGTCTATTCTATAGGATACAGTTTAATTATCATATTTTTTTATTTGTTGGAACTACCTAATTCTCAAACACAAAATTAATCTTATTATCTTTCCACTCTAACTTCGCATCAAATGTTTTCTCGCCCTTTTTAAAACCTTTAATTAAATCGGTCTTTTCACCTTTTAAGAGTTTTGTCATATTCTTTTGCGAAATTGTTTTACTTAAAATCTTCTTCGAGATAGTAAAATCACATTGCGTTGTATTGTAGTTAGAACAACCGTAAAACGTTGACTTATCAATCACATCGCCATCGCATTTTTTACAGCTACCAACCTTTTTACCTGTTGTAAATTTCGATCCTTTTCGTTCAATCGATTCAACATGTAATCCAGTGAAATCCCACTTCTCCGACATTTCCACTGCATCTTCAATAATTTTAGCTGATAACTTTTTCGTTTGTTCCATAAATGTAGCTGGTGAAGCCGTGCCTTCACCAATTTCTGCAAGACGCTGCTCCCATTTCGCTGTCATTTCTGGTGAAGCTAGTATTTTGTCACCGATTGCGGTAATTAATACTTTCCCTTTATCGGTCGCATACACTTGGTTCTTCTTCACATCTATATATTTACGATCTTTTAGCATCGTAATAATACCTGCACGGGTCGCTTCTGTACCTAAACCTTCTGTTTTCTTTAATACTTTCTCAAGCTCTTCATTCTCTAAATACTTACCAGCTGTTTTCATTAACGTAATAAGTTGTCCTTCTGTATAACGCTTCGGTGGTTGTGTTTTTCCCTCTTTCACTTTCACCTTTACAACTTTTCCTTCTTCACCTTCAGCTACAATTGGAAGAATGGTTTCGTCATCTTTATCGTCTTGGAAAATAACTTTACGCCAGCCTTCTTGAATTTGCTGTTTTCCTTTTGAAATAAATTCAGCACGTTCATCTACAAGCGTTACAATCGTTGTATAGTCAAAGATTGCAACTTCATAATGAGCTGCAATAAGCCTTCTTACGATCATATCGTAAATTTTCTTTTCATCACCTGATAATCTACTTGGATTTGTAACTTGCTCTGTCGGAATAATGGCATAGTGATCTGTTACTTTCTTTTCATTCACATAACGCTTATTGTTCATAATCGATTCAACCGGAGCTGGTAATAAATCTTTATATTCATCAAACTGACTTAACTTCTGTAAAATATCAGGGAACGTCGCTGCCTCTCCTTGGGTAACATAGTTGGAATCCGAACGAGGATAAGAAACAATCCCTTTTTGATATAGTGCTTGCGTTATATCAAGCGTCTTTTTCGGTGAAAACTTAAAGGCTTTATTTGCCGTTGCTTGTAGTGATGATAAGTTAAATAAAAGCGGCGGCTGAAATTCTTTACGCTCCGTTTTCATTTCCTTCACTACTGCCGGTTTACCTTGGCAAAATGCTGCAATTTTATTCGCCATATCAGGGTCTTTTAAGCGGGATTCACTATCCTTCTCCCATTTCCCCTCATACTTCTTTCCTTCTATATTAAAGGTTGCGAACACTTCCCAGAACGGCTCTGACTTAAAGTTTTCTATTTCCTTTTCACGCTTTACGATTAACGCGAGTGTCGGTGTTTGTACACGACCAGCTGAAAATACATCATTCATTCCTTTTTTCTTTAACAAAATACTAAACACACGCGATGCATTCATACCAACAACCCAATCCGCACATGACCTTGTATACGCCTCATAGTACGTATTGATTGTATCTGATTCGTCAAGCAAATTTTTAAATCCTTGGTAAATAGCTTGCTTCGTTAAAGAGGAAATCCAAAGACGCTTCATCGGCTTTTGTACGTTACAAAGATTAATAATGTTTCGTACAATTAATTCCCCTTCACGCCCAGCATCGCCCGCATGAATAATTTCTGTTACCTGTGGATTATGTAACAGCTGTTTCACAATGTTAAACTGCTTATACTTTGACTTTGTTACTTCAAATTGAAAACGCTCTGGAATCATCGGTAACGTATCAAGTGACCATTTTTTCCACTCTGCGTGATAATGTTCTGGATTACATAACTGCGTCAAATGACCAATTGCCCATGTACAGTACGCTCCATTTGGAAATAACTCATTCGCTTCTACTTCTAAATATCCATCTTTCCGGCGATATTTAAACTGTGAAACAAGAGCCAAACCTTGATCTGGTTTCTCGGCAATAATTAATTTCATTTTATAACTCCCTATCTGTATTCCACTGTTACTTTCATTGTCTATCTGTTTAGAAGCGATGATAAAACAACAATCTTATTTATCATTCGCGGGTTGTCCCGAGTAATGGGATAACTATAATATTATACGCTTATTCTTTATTGCTTCACAATAGAAACTCATTATATAACACTTTCTTTCACATGTTCACCCGTAAAAAAAGACGTAAAAAAATCAAACGCCACCTTGCTTTCATTTATGAAATTGTGCAGATAATATGCAGATATAAATAAGCATAAGTACTCTCTATATGAACATATGATGAAGTGAATGATAGGACAGGGAGGTATCATGATGTTTGCTTATACATTAACTGCCTTAATGCTTTGCTGTATCTCAATTATTATTACATCATATATTTCGAAACGTAGTGGTACCCTAATGGAGTATATGGTATTTATTATGTCTTTTAGTATGAGTATCGGTTTAAGTATAGGTTTTTATTTAGGTATTCTATTTAAAGGAGAATTGCTATATTCTACTTTGCTTGCTATTTTAATTAGTGGATTTATCGGCTTTTTTATCGGTCTACGTTTTCATCTGTACACTGCTTTAGAAGGAATGTTCTCTGGATTAATGGCAAGTATGATGGGAGCAATGATTACAGAAATGTTAAACGCTCAACAAGCTCATAGTATACTCTTTATTAGCCTTTTACTTACGATAACAATAACTATGTCATGTATATTTCAAATTTTATCAGAAACCTTTTCTACTTTTATTCAACGACGTTTTTTGTTATTACTTTCAATTAGTGTGGTAATTATCGTTGTCGTATTCGTGACATTCCCAGATCATACTCCCCCATCTTCATCCGGGCATGATCAACATATACATTGACATTTGGAATATAATTGACTTTATAAATTGAAGATGCTTTTCGAGGAAATATCGCCGTTTCAAATGAACAAAATAAAAAGACGCTCAAACTTGAGCGTCTTTCCCAATCATTATTTCGTAACAACTTCATCTTTTTTTACATGTACATTATTTTCTCTCATAAACGCTTCAATCTCTTCAACTTCTCTAAGGATATCTTTTGACAAGTTTTCGTATCCGTCTTTCGTTACAAGAATATCATCTTCAATACGAATTCCAATCGATTCTTCTTCAATATAAAGACCAGGTTCAATTGTAATAACCATGCCTTCTTCTAATACTCTATCTTTGTATGTCCCTACATCATGCGTATCTAAACCAAGGAAATGGCTGACACCATGATAATAATATTTTGATAACTCTTCATCTTCTTGAATTAAACCAACCGCTTTACACCCTTCTGCAAGTACTTTTTTAGCATGCTCATTTAATGCAGCGAACTTTAAGCCTGGCTTAATAATCTCTGTTGTTTCTTTTAATGCTTTTAATACAATATTATAAATTTGTTTTTGGCGACTAGAGAATGTTCCATTTGCCGGGAATGTATAACTAATATCAGCGTTATAGTAGTCTTTTTGAGCTCCTAAATCTAGTAATACTAAATCACCATTTTGAATTTGTGCATCATTATCTTCATAATGAAGAACTGTAGCATTTTTCCCACTTGCCAAAATTGTATTGAATGCATGATGTTTAATACCAGAAGATTTCAGTGTGAAATCAAACTGGGCTTCTAATTCATATTCCATCATGTTTGCTTTTGCATGCTTAAGTACATTGTAAATACCGTCTTTCGTTATAGCAATCGCTTCTTTCATAATTTCAATTTCTTCTTCTGTTTTAAACACTCGTAATTCACAAATATTTGGATATACATTACCAATTGTTACGTGGGGGTATTGTTCTCTTACATGTTTAGCAAACGCTAATGTTTTTGTCTCTGTACCATTCCACTCACGACGCTCTAAATCTAAAAATAGATGCTTCACATTTTCTGTAAAAAATATATTTGACATCGTCTTTTCAAAGCTATCTAAAGATACAACTTTCTTTATACCTGAAATTTTCTCTGCCTCTTCGCTAGAAACTGTTTTCCCAACCCATTTTTCCATTACTGGATCTGATTTTTCAATGAAAAGTGTCTCTTCTACACTATTCCCAAACTTTTTCAGCATAAAAATAGCATTTGGTTCATCGATTCCTGTTACATAATAAAAATTCCGATTCGGCACAAACTTATAATGTGCATCCGCTGACATATGAGGTGCTTGTCCAGCAAATAAAATTGTAATTGATTCATCTGGTAATGTGTTTACTAATCGTTCTCTATTTTGAGCAAAAAATGTTGATTTCATAATAATCCCCCTAGCGTTCTATGTATGATTAAAAAATAATTATCTAATCAATTCATTTTATTATTGTTACAATTTTTCGTCAATTTTTAACCTTTTTTGATGGTGTTGACATAATTAAAATTACACGTTATGATAACTATACATTAGTAAGCAGCTAATATAATTAAATCAAACTAGAGGTGAAACAAATGAAAAACATTTTATTCCGTATTAACGAATTATCAAAAAAAGAAAAAGCATCTGGATTAACAGTTGATGAAAAACAAGAACAACAAATGTTGCGTCAAAACTATACACAAACATTTCGTGGAAGCTTAGATTCCATTTTATTAAACACAAAAATTGTTGATCAAAATGGCCTTAACGTTACACCAGCTGCATTACAAGATGCTCAAATACGTTTAAAATTAAGCAAATGAGTTCCGCGCAAAAGAATTTCAATAAAACATAAAAAGAGCTGGATTTCCTATATAGAAATTCCAGCTCTTTTTATTGTTTTTTCTAATTTAGCATACGAACGATACATCGCAATTCTCCACGACACAATCATCGCAAATGCGAGTAAGAAAAACATTCCACTTAACTCTGCTAAGTCAATCGATTGACTTAAATACGATTTCATTACTACTCGCACTGCTAATAATCCAACTAAAATAAATATAAATGCTTTTGACGGTTTCATATATATTTGTTCATTTCTTATTTCAAACTTCGTTGTTTTAATAAGGAATATAGAGAAAATAAGTCCTACAGTAATTGCTTCTACTATTTCTAATGACGTTAACCGAAACGCTGGTAAGAAGTACATCATAGCACCAGTACTCATAAAAAATGGGGGCAATATAATTTTCTTTTTCGTTACCGGTTTTTTCGCTGCTTTAAAGCGAAGAAACATGACACCAACAGCCATACAGACTGCTACAATACTTGATAAAAGTGCTATCATACTTTCCACTCCTATCTATTTAAATGACTTTTTGAGCAAAATCATAAATTAATAAATAACTACAAGCACCATTATAGAATTTCTTCATTTTATTCCTCCTGTTGTAAACTTTCCCTGTTCGCTGCAATCATTTTACGCAAAGTTTATGAACGGAATATGAACAAAATATTACATTCTTTTTTTCAAACAAAAAGCCATTCCGCAATTACTAATTGCAAAATGGCTTTCAACTTATTTTAAATCGTCATTTGTAAAAGCACCAGGCAGTAACTGCTCAACAGTCACTTCTTTTTCATCGCCTTTTACATTCGTTAATAATACAGGCATTTTCGGTTCACAGAATTCAGCAATTACTTGTCTACAAGCACCACATGGTGAAATCGGTCCGTCCGTTTCTCCTGTAATAACTAAGTAACTAAAGTCGCGCTCACCTTCTGATACTGCTTTAAAGATCGCTGTTCTTTCTGCGCAGTTACATAAGCCATAAGAAGCATTTTCTATATTACAACCAGTATAGATTTTACCTTCTTTCGTAACTAACGCTGCACCAACAGGAAATTTTGAATACGGAATATATGCTTTTTCTAACATTTTATTTGCTTCTTCAATATATTTTTTCTTATCCATATTATTTCCTCCTCAAAGTAAGTGTAATGATGATTAGTCAGTAATAACTGTATGCACTAATTTAGGAGCCACTGCTGTTTCAGCAATAGAAATGTTCTCATAAATTTTTGCTTTTACATCTTCTACATTTTCGCGATTTGCATAAATCGTTACGAATGGCTCGCCTTCTTTTACTGCATCGCCAACTTTTTTACGTAACATTAATCCTACTGCTAAATCGATTTCATCTTCTTTTGTCGCACGGCCAGCACCAAGTAACATAGCTGCGATACCAATTTCATCTGCAACAATGTTAGAAATAACACCTGAAGTTTTTGCAGGTACATCAATTACATATTTCGCTTGTGGCATTTTTTCTGGATTGTCTACAATTGAGCTATCTCCGCCTTGATTGCTTAAGAACTCTTTAAATTTCTCAGTTGCTTTTCCGTTTTTCATAACCTCAATTAGCATTTCACGCGCTTCTTCTAATGTATTTGCTTTTTTCGCAAGTACGACCATTTGACTTCCTAATACGAGTACTAATTCTGTTAAATCTTCTGGACCTTCACCTTTTAACGTATCAATCGCTTCTTTCACTTCTAGAGCGTTACCAATTGCAAAACCAAGTGGTTGTGACATATCTGAAATAACAGCCATAGTTTGACGTCCTACATTATTTCCGATACGTACCATTGCATGTGCTAATTCTTTTGCATCTTCTTCTGTCTTCATAAATGCGCCAGCACCTGTTTTTACATCAAGTACGATTGCGTCAGCACCAGCTGCAATTTTTTTACTCATAATTGAACTTGCGATTAAAGGAATTGAGTTTACTGTTCCTGTTACGTCGCGTAATGCATAAATCTTTTTATCTGCAGGGGTTAAGTTTCCTGTTTGTCCAATAACAGCTACTTTGTCACGGTTTACAATATCAATGAACTGCTCTTTCGTAATTTCAACGTGGAATCCTTCTACCGCTTCTAATTTATCAATTGTTCCGCCTGTATGTCCTAAACCACGACCAGACATTTTTGCTACTGGTACATCTAAAGCAGCTACTAATGGTCCTAATACTAATGTTGTTGTATCACCAACACCGCCAGTTGAATGTTTGTCTACTTTAATTCCTTCAATTGCTGATAAGTCGATCGTTTCTCCAGACTCAACCATCGCCATCGTTAAATCTGCACGTTCGCGATCTGTCATATCTTTAAAGAAGATTGCCATTGCAAGTGCACTCACTTGATAATCAGGAATACTTCCGTCTGTATATCCATTAATAAAGAACTTGATTTCTTCAGTCGTTAATTCTTTACCGTCACGTTTTTTCGCAATAATATCTACCATTCTCATTACAATCACCATTCCTTTTTATATGATATGAATCTATTAAAATAATAATCCTACGATTGTTGCTGATAAGAAACTTACTAATGTTGCACCGAAAAGTAATTTCAAACCAAATCTTGCGACTACATTCCCTTGTTTTTCATTTAAGCTCTTAACTGCTCCTGCAATAATTCCAATTGAAGAGAAGTTTGCAAATGAAACTAAGAATACAGATATAATCGCTGTCGTTCTATCTGAGAAATTAAAGTTTCCTTGTGCTAAATCTGTCATAGCGACAAATTCATTTGATACTAATTTTGTTGCCATAATATTTCCGGCATTAACTGCTTCATGCCAAGGTACACCCATAATAAATGCAAATGGCGCAAATACATAACCAAGAATCTCTTGGAATGAAATACCGATTACACCTTTAAATACGGCATTAATGAATGCGATAAGAGCAACGAAACCAATTAACATAGCTGCTACTGTAATCGCAACTTTAAATCCGTCTATAATGTATTCTCCTAATACTTCAAAGAAAGTCTTTTTCTCTTCCTCTTGTACTTCTAACATATCTTCTTCTTCAGTAACTTCATAAGGGTTAATGATAGAAGCGATAATAAAGCCACCGAATAAGTTAAGCACTAAAGCGGTTACAACATATTGCGGTTTTAATAACACCATATACGATCCAACGATAGACATTGAAACGGTAGACATTGCAGATGCACATAATGTATACATTCTTTTCTCTGGCAATAATCCTAGTTGTTTCTTAACTGAAATAAACACTTCAGATTGTCCTAAAATCGCAGAAGCAACAGCGTTATATGATTCTAGTTTCCCCATTCCATTTACTTTACTTAATGCTAGACCGATAGATTTCACGATAATAGGTAACACTTTAATATGTTGCAAAATACCGATTAAAGCTGAGATAAATACGATTGGCATTAATACACTTAAAAAGAACGAAAACTCTTTTTGATTTACTAATCCACCAAATACGAAATTCACACCGTCAGCGGCATATTTTAACAGCTCTCCAAAACCATCTGCTATTCCGCTAATTAATATATTCCCGACACTTGTATTTAATAATAGAAACCCCAAAATGAATTGTAATATAACCATCGTTATGATTGGGCGATATTTGACTTTCTTTCTATCATTACTAGCAAGCCAAGCGATACCTAAAATCAATACGAGGCCTAAAACACCGATTAAGTATTTCATAAGCCGTCTCCTCCCATTCGTATCCGCTTACATTATTTTCAATTGTTAAAGCAATAGATACACTTTACTTTGTGTATCTATTGCTTTTGACTTCATTAATGATTAGTAGTTATCTGTAGCACCTTTTGCATCATTTAATACGATTGCAACACTAGCACTTGCTCCAACGCGAGAAGCTCCAGCAGCTACCATTTTTTCTGCATCTTCACGTGTACGAACGCCACCAGATGCTTTTACACCAACGTTTGGTCCAACTGTTTTACGCATTAATGCGATATCTTTAGCAGTTGCTCCGCCAGTTGAGAATCCAGTTGAAGTTTTTACGAAATCAGCACCAGCTTTTACTGATAATTCACAAGCGCGTACTTTCTCTTCATCTGTTAATAGGCAAGTTTCAATGATTACTTTTACAAGAGCTTTTCCTTTTGCTGCTTGTACTACTTCATAAATGTCTTTTTCAACAAGTTCGTCGTCGCCATCTTTTAAAGCGCCTACGTTGATTACCATGTCAACTTCAGTTGCACCTTTTTCGATAGCATCTTTTGTTTCGAAAGCTTTTGTTTCAGTAGTACTTGCGCCTAATGGGAAACCGATTACAGTACAAACATCTACATCATGTCCAGCTAATTCTTCAGCAGCTAGCTTTACCCATGTAGGATTAATACAAACAGAAGCGAATTTATATTCCTTTGCTTCTTCGATTACTTTCATAACATCTTCTTTAGTAGTATTAGCTTTTAAAATTGTATGGTCAATTAACTTTGCAATGTTCATTATCTTCACTCCTCATATCTTTTAACAACTTCATTCTAACTCTTAGTTGAACAAATGTAAATACACTTTTGAAATTTTGTTCATTCTTTTTGGAAAGGCATTTTTCTGTAGTAAGTAAAGCTTATTCTAACTAAGAAACACTTCCTATTTAAAATCAAAACTTTTATATTAACAATGGTAGTATGTATCTCAATATCCATAATTATTTAAAAAAAAGCAATTTGTATTCAAAAATAATCCCATAATTCATACATAACAAAATAAAAGGCTTTCTCAAGATTAATATCTTGAGAAAGCCTTTTATTTCTAATCTTCTTTTTGATAATGTAACAATTCTTTCGCCGTATGCTGATCGATAATTAATACATTTGCATATCCGCCACGTAACGCACCATCAATTGCTTTTATTTTTCTATTCCCACCTGCAACTAAAATAGAGCGTTTCTTTAATTTTAGTTCTTCTAACTCAATTCCGATGGTTCGCTTATTAATTTCTTCACTACTAATATTTCCGTCTCCATCAAAGAAACGTGAACAAATGTCACCGACCGATTGTTTTTTGAGTAAACTCGTTTCATCCTTATCGAAATAACCTAATCGGAATAATAGCGCTTCGTCTCGCACTGTTCCTACAGTGAAAATTGCAATATTCGCTTGTTTCCCCATTTCGATAATGTGATGAATATGTCGATCCTGCTCTACTAATTCTTTTGTCACTGCATTATCAAATATAACTGGAAGAGGTAGATTTCTTGGCGTCGTTTGAAAAGCATCTGCAAATAATGCAATGGTTTCATTTGCATATGTATTTACACTCGAATGGCTAATACCACCTTTTAGCTGGACAACTTCTACACCTTTTACATGTTGTGGTACGATTTTTCTAGCGATTTCATACATCGTCATTCCCCAGCTTACACCAACGATATCACCGTTTTTAACCGTCTTTTCCATATACTCAGCTGCATATTTACTTATATACTCTGTAATCGTTGCATATTCTGGCACTGGGGAAAATACAACATGTGCTTCTAACAAGTTATATTTTTCTTTCAGTAAATTACCGACATTATCTAAATCAGCGAATGGATCGGCTATACTAATTTGAACAAATCCTTTTTCTTTCGCGTACTTTAATAACCTGGAAATCGTCGGTCTTGAAATATTTAATTTGTTAGCAATTTCTTGCTGACTATAATCTGATTGATAATATAATCTTGCAACTTCAACACTTAATTGTTGTTTATCTTTATCCATAGTAACTCAATACAAATCCTTTCCTGTATTTCCTTTTCGTTACAAGCATTATACAGCTTTATGCAAGAAATTTCGACTACTGAATTTTATATACCTGAACTTCTACTCCGCTTAGTATATACAATGAAATTTAATCAATGGGGAGTTTGTCCCTCCCCTACTGATTATCATCCCTCACAAATTGGGCGTTTACGGACGACTTGTCTCCCATAATGTAGAATCTTTTTATTAAGCAAACAGGTCGGATTATTGAGAAACTCATTTTTAAAACTCAAATTAGTATGTAAGTGTGAAATAGTATTAGAATAAATAAGAGAAATAACCACTATTGATTATTTCTCTTTTCATATACATATTTATTTTTGGAAAAATAATCTAACCCCAAATACTAATAATACTGCGCCCGTAATACCCTCCATTATACGGTTCACTCGTTCTTTTCTTAAAAAAGTTCTTAATTGACGTATTAGCGAGATATAAAGCAAATACCATATTGCGGTCAAAGTCGTAAATGTGACTCCTAATAAAAGAAATTGGAGGAAATGATTTTGATTACTTACAATAAATTGAGGTAAAAAACTAAGGAAGAACACAGCAGTTTTTGGATTTAAAATTGCCGTAGTAAATCCTTGTCTAAAGCTTTTAATTGCCCCAATATTCTTAGAGTCCATTTCTATTGGACCTGACATATCTTCTTTTTTATGTAAGGCACTTTTAATTGACTTTACAGCTAAGTAAATTAAATAAAAAGCCCCAGCACATTTTATAAATGTAAATAACATAGCAAATTTCATTAGAATAGCAGAGAGTCCTAACGTAGCCATTATTGTATGAATCATCATTCCAGATATCGTTCCTAAAACTGTCTTTATCCCACCACTTTTACCATGCGAGATAGTATTTTTTGTAACTAGTGCAAAACCAGGACCAGGCATCATTATGATTAACATTGCTGTAAGGATAAATAATAGATAATTTTCCATGTTCTAGTATTTCCTTTCCAATTTTTAGTTTTGCTTACAGTATAGCTTTTTTCATTAAAACATTAAATATAAAAGACTTGATCAGAAATTTATATATCAAATTACAAGTCCACCTCTCACAAAAACAGGATAAAAAAGTAAACAGCAGAACTAGTCCACTGTTTACTTCGCTACGCCTTCATGTAATTTTTCTGTATAATCTTTTACGTCTTTCCAGCTATCTTTTGCTGTATGTAAATCTTCTTTTATAAACGTAAACTCTTCAGGAGTAATTCCTTTTACGTTTTGTAATAAGTTATTATATTTTGCCCCTACTGTATACCATTGATTTGATATGTTTTGCAGTGCTGTAATTGCTGCATCAATCGTTTCAGTCATATTTGTTGTTTTATTTTTTACATCTGTCAAAATTGCGACTTCTGCTTGCGCTCCAGAAATTCTATCTTTTAAATTAGCGATTTCTCGTTCTGCATTTGCGATATCTTTTTTCGCAACCGCAATCATCGGTCCGCCAGCAAGACATGTTATTAGAGCTACGCAAAGTACGCCACCAGCAATAACCATATCATTACTCTTTTTAATCGAATCGTTATATGTATTTATTTGTTGCTCTAGAGCTGGAATACCCGCATTCGTACTTGCCAATATCGCTGTTAACTGATTTGTATCCTCTTTGAAACTATTTGTATCTTTCGCCATTCTATCGCGAAAGGCTTTCAAATCTCCTAATAATACATCTACCTCATTTTGATTCTTTACAATATCCGCATACAATTTTTCTAAATCCGCTTTTAACTTTACGCTATCTTTTTGATCAATCGCAGTTAGCATGCTATTATAATACCCTTGAAAAGTATTATTGTAATTAATAATATTTTGATCCGTTTTCATAATTTGCGGCTTCATATGATCTAACCAATACGCCGCGTTAATTTTTGCATCTCGTTGGTGCTGAATCATATTTCCTTTAAACTCACTATTAATCGAACTTATTTTACTCAAATCCGTCTCTTGTTGATTTTGAATTAATCTTGCATATGAATCCATTGCAAACATGCTTGATGTCGTTTGTGCCATTACATCTTGGAATCCAGCTGGTCCAAGAGAATAGTTTTTCACATTTTCTTGTAGCACCTTTACATTTTGTTCTGCTGCAAAAGGATGTAAAGGAAATGCATTACTCGTTGCCACCCCAGCAATCATTAACGTTAAAAGACATTTTTTATAAAATCGTTTCTGCATACTTTTCACCTGTTTTCTTTATAAGGATATCAAAAGCTCCTGCTCACAACTGAACAGGAGCTTCAAATCATTCATCAACACTTAACGCCCTAACGATTCGTATTCGATTATGCTTTTTTCGTATCTACTACTTTAATATCTTCAGCATAAATTTTTTCTGCATAGTCTTTAATGTTTTTCCAGCTATCTTTCGCAATGTTTAAATCTTCTTTAATGAAAACAAGGTCATTCGGACTAATTGAATCTACATTTTGAAGTAAAGAATTGTATTTTGACCCCATTGTGTACCATTGGTTTGAAATGTTTTGCAACGCTGTAATTGCAGTATCAATTGTATTTGTTAAATACTCTGTTTGTGTTTTAATGTTTGTTAATCCTGCTACCTCTAATTGAGCAGTTGTAACTTGTCCTGTTATTTTTTGAATTTCAGCTTGTGCATTATCAAGCTCCTTTTTTGCTAATACGATTCCAGCTGTACCACCGCCTACAGCTGCTGTACCACCTGCAATTAACGCCACTCCTAACGGCGTTCCTGCACCTGTAGCAATAACTACTGCACCACCGATAATTGCAATTGGCCCTAGAGCTGTCGCAACTGATGAACCGATAATAATTGCATTATATTTACTAATTGCTTCATTGTACGTTGTAATTTGATTTTGCAATAGCGGAATTCCAGCGTCTTGACTAGCTAAAATAGATGTAATTTGATTTGCATCACCCTTAAAGTTTTGCGTATCCGACGTCATTTTATTTCGGAATTTCTTTAAGTCTTCTACTAACTGATCTACTTGCGCTTTATTTTCATTAATACTACTTGATAATCTAGTTAATCCTTTCGTAAGCGTCGCTTTATCTTTTGCATCAACCGCAGCAACTAAAGTATCATAATAGTTTTGGAATTTCGTATTGTAATTAATGATATTTTGATTCGTTGAAATAAGCTGTGGCTTTAATACATCTAACCATTGCTTCGCATTTCCTCTAGCTGTATCCTGGTGCTGAATCACTTTTCCTTTTAAAGCAGCATCAACAGACGATACATTTCCAAAGTTAACATTACCTTGTTTAATAATTGTTAAAGCGTACAGATCCATTACTAAAGCGTTTGAACCTGTTCTTTCCATTGCATCTTTTAGGCCTTCTGGTCCTAATGAGTATTCCTCATAGTCATTATAAGCTTTTGCTACCGCATGAACTGGAGCTTGTTTCACTGTACTTTCAGCTGCATACGTATGAGCTGGCATCATGTTTCCTGCTGCAAATACTGCCATAAGTGCTGATAGAGCCATTACTTTATAAGGTTTTTTTGTCATTTTTCTTCTCTCCCTATATCGTTACTTATTTTTAATGTACTTCAACGTTTGTAACGTAATCTTCAAATTGATTCGTTTGTTTATTCATTTCATCACTTACTTTTTTAATTTGGTTGAAATGTTTTTGTAGTAAACTACTATCTGTATATGTGCCTTCTTCAACATTTTTTTGAATTTGGATCATATTATTGTTTAAAACTTTCCAATCCGTTAACAACGTTTCTAATGTTGTAATTTGACGATCAATTAGTTCTGTAAAGCTACTTACTTGATCTTCAACGAATGTAATTTGAGTCGCCTCTGCTTCAGTTTGTGATAATTTTTGAATAAGTGGCAATAGCTCTTTTTGCTTTTGCTGAATGCGAAGAGCTGCTTCCCTCGTTTGACTATCGGCAGCATTTACAATTTCATTACTTAAAGTACCGATAGAAACGAAATCAATTGTTTTCGTTTGTGCAGTTTGATTTGTAATTGTAAATACTTGTTTACCGATATTAATAGAACCTTTAATAATTTCTTGAGGTCTATTCAATATAGTAGTTAGTTCAGCTTGAATTTCCCCTTGAATTCTTTTAATATCTTCTCTTAACTTCACAATATCTCCACTTGATCCTTGTAGTGTTTTTATTGCTTCATCAGCCTTTATCGATAAGTTATTACTATCTTTGTCTAATACTGTTTTAAATCGATTTAGCTCTAATAAATCTTGCTCCATACTCTCTTGTATGCTTTGTACTTGCAATTGTAATTTTCCATATGCGCCTGTAAAATCTGCTTTTGCCTGTTCATTTTCATTTACGTTTTCTGCTAGTTCATAGAGCTTACTATAATAGCTATTAAATCTAGTACTATACCTCATCATCTCTTGATTTAAGTCGATTAACTTCGGATTATATTCATCAATCCACTCTCTTACATTTGCCTTTGCAAATTTTTGATGATTCGTCAAACTACTCATCGCGTTCACCTTAATGTCTGGCTGTTGTAAAATAACTAATCCATATGCTTGTATAAGTGGTGATTGTGATCCTAACATTCTAATTGAATTCGATAATGTATTTGGAGCAATTACATTTTGTGCATATACTGTTTTCACTTCTGTTTGCCCCTCCTCAGCGTAAGCGCTTACAGGAATAAAACAACTCGTAGATACTGCTGTAACCAATAACCCTGTAATTAAAGTCTTTTTCACTTTAACTCCTCCTATGTATTAGCAACTATTACTATCGCATTTTATTATTCTATTTTCTTACCCATAATTTGAGATGGTTAAAATAGAGAACGTTCTCACCGCAATCCATGTATGAACCACCTCTCTCGTATTGCTACAGTACTTACTTATCGTCACAAAACATTTTATTATTTTTTCATATGTGATTAGTATGAATAACATTGTATAAAATTTCTATTTTATAGCAATTTCCACATTCACACAGTGAATATATTACATAAAAATATTATTCATATTAAACTAAATAACGTACGTAAATATGAAATTCCGTTTTGTTTTCATATAAGTTTTATACTGTAAGGTCATTTAAACACAGCTATTTATATAACGTAAAGAAGTATTTTCATTCCCTTTATTTTCAAGCTTTCATGTCTTTATTTTAAAATATAATCCACTTTACTTTTTCAATTGGAATATCCATATATCACAACAAAAACCTCTACTTACTCACAGATACAAAAATTATATCAATATATCTTTTGGATTCGTATGCAATTATGCATAGCGTATACACAAAAAGGATAGCTTCACTTTCGTAAAGCTATCCTTAAAAAACCTTCTTATTTTTTCAAATGATATGGTACTGTTGTAATAACAACATTTCTTTTATAGAGTAAATACGCACGAATGAGTAAACTAGACTGATTATGAAGAATGTTATGCCAACCTTTTTTCGGAATGAATTGTGGTATAACGACCGTAACTCGGTAATTTGATTCACTCGCTTTATACTGTACTGTATCAATGAACTTTGTTAGCGGTTGAATAATACTTCTATAATGAGAATGTAAAGTAACAAGCCTTACTTCAGGTTGCCACTTCTTCCATTTCTCTTCAAATTTCTTTTCCTCTTCCCTGTCAAAAGCGACATATACAGCAATAACTTGATCTGCAGAAAGAGACTTCGCATAGTTTAATGAATTCTCTACTACATGCGTCATACCAGCCACCGGAACGACAATTACATTCCCCTCAATTGGAATAAGAGGTTCGCAAGTTTTTAAGCTTAATTGATCACCCACTGCATCATAATGCTTCTTAATTCGATGGAATAAGAAGATAATAACTGGTAAGAAAATAAGAATTGACCAAACTTGTGCGAATTTAGTTAAAAAGAACATACTCATTACGATAAAACTAATGACTGCACCAATTAAATTGACCGTTAATCGTAAAGCCCATCCTTCCGGTTTTTCACGAAGCCATTTTAATACCATACCACTTTGAGAAAGGGTAAATGGAATAAATACGCCTACTGCATATAACGGGATTAAATGTTCCGTTTGTCCTTGGAAAGCTACAATTAAAATAATTGATGCAATTCCAAGTATAATAATACCATTTGAATAACCTAGACGGTCTCCTCTAATCGTAAACATTCTTGGTATAAATTTGTCTTTTGCAAGGTTAACTGCTAATAGTGGAAATGCAGAATAGCCTGTGTTAGCAGCAAGGATTAATATTAAAGCTGTTGTACCTTGTATAAAATAGTACATGAAATTACGTCCAAATGTTTGTTCAGCAATTTGTGAAACAACTGTTACTTCTTTACTTGGGGAAATTCCGTAATAATAAGCTAAGAACACAATTCCTGAAAATAAAACTGCAAGTAATGCACCCATTGCAAGTAATGTTTTCGCTGCATTGTTAGGTGCAGGATCTTTAAAGTTTGGAATTGCGTTTGAAATTGCTTCAACACCTGTTAAAGCAGAACTACCTGATGCAAATGCTCTTAGTAATAAAAATAAACTAATCCCTGCAACTGGTGTTCCAATCGGCGTGTGTAAAGTTGGTGACACGTGCCCCGTTAAAATATTGTATATCCCTACACCAATTAATATAAATAGTGCCAAAACGAATAAATAAACAGGATATGCTAAAACGGAAGCTGATTCCGTTACACCTCTTAAATTTAAGATGGTAATAAATATAACAAATATAATCGCAATGATTACATTATGTGCATGTAAACTAGGAAAAGCAGATGTGAGCGCATCTGTACCTGCAGACACACTTACTGCAACAGTTAAAATATAGTCAACTAATAAAGATCCTCCAGCAATTAAGCCTGGATTCATCCCTAAATTTTCTTTTGATACAACATACGCGCCCCCGCCATGCGGATAAGCAAAAATAATTTGACGATAAGATAAAATAAGGGCCGTCAATAATACTAATACCCCAACAGCGATCGGAATGGAATACCAATAAGCGATCGCTCCAACACCTGCTAAAGCAATTAAAATTTGCTCTGGACCGTAAGCAACTGATGACAATGCGTCAGAAGATAAAATAGCTAAAGCTTTCGTTTTATTAAGCTTCTGTTCTCCAAGCTCTGTTGATTTTAACGGTCTTCCAATTAAAAATCTTTTAATAGATGAAACCACTGCTGTCCACTCTCCAATAATTTTGTACGAACTTTTCTGCTAGTTATAGCGGATAAACGATTTCTTCAGAAAACAAAAAATGTCTACAAGCCATAACGAAATAGACTTGTAGACATTATTTTTTTTGTCGCACAAGCTCCACCTTCCTTCTCAATATAACGCTTACGAGGTTAGCTGTCGGATTCGGGCCCATGAGTAGCCCTACCTTTTTCAAGGATTCACCCCATTGGATTAAGAACTAATCCATAAGAACGGGTCCCCCGCACCATGCGGTTTCAGCGATTTAGAAAATTGAAACTGTGGATTATAATACTCCTTTATTTTCAAAATGTAAACAAAAATTTTTAAAAAGAAAAAATTAAAATGATTGCGCATAATCCGCCGGTAAATATACATAATGAATACTAAAAAATCAATAAAGGAGATCTATATGTCTAAAGAAAAGAAGCCTATTTTTTCCGATTCCTATTTAGATGCATTAGCAAATGAAATTAATCAATTATACGGTAAACGTGAACAGGAAATAAATTTGACAGATAGAACAAAAAGAAATAAATGATTTGTCATAAAAAAAGAAAGCAATACACTTATATATTGCTTTCTTTTTTATTTTTTCATACATCCAATTGTATTGCTGATTTGTTAAAGGTCATTTCTTCATACACTTTCAAATTTTGATATACTGCTCCTAATAATGGTGTTTCTATAGAAATTTGTTCTGCTATATCTAGTAAGTATCCTTGCAAGTGCTTCCCTTCAATAAGCGAACCTTTTTCCATATCACGCTGCATCGATGACTTCATATTATACGAAATTTTATCAATTGTTTTCATATGTTCCTCGGCAATATCATCTTTAATTGGCGCTTCCATAGATCTCATAATTTGTACACATTCTTCAAATAAGTTTTGGATAAAATCGCGTCCACCTTCGCTTTCACGAATCGGTCCTATCGGTGCCCGCATTAATGTCGTCACACCCGACATTACAGTAATAAATAAATATTTATGCCACATATCTTGCATAATGTTTTCACTTAAAACAAAACTAGATTTCGTACCTGCAAATGCTTTTGAAATATGCTTTATTCTCTCTGAATCTTGAGACTTCATTTCTCCAAACACAAGTCTGTTGGCAGCGCTAGTTTGTACAATTTCTCCTTGATCGTTTAAAGTCGTCTCGATAAAGCATAAACCGCCAATTACTTTTTCCTCACCGAATTCCTTTTGTAATAGTGATACATGAGCGATACCATTTAACAATGGAATAATCACAGTGTTTTCACCTACAAAAGGCTTCACATCTTGAATTGCCTCGTTTAAGTGATATGCTTTTGTTGAAAATAGAATCACATCAAATGGAGCAGTTTGATCTTCTTTCGTTATTAAATTTGGTTGAAAGGAAAAATCCCCGTTAACACTGCGGATTACAAGTCCTCTTTCCTCCAATTGTTTTTTCCTTTTACTGCGAACAAGAAACGTAACCTCTTCTCCCTTTTCTACTAAGCGACCTCCAAAAAAGCCTCCAACGCCACCAGCTCCTAATACTAAAATACGCATACAACATCCCCCTTTTCAAAATACAATTTTATAACATTCAGTATACATAACATTATACATGTCCCCTACTAAATAAGCTGAATTTTCATTCTTAATCAAGTATAAAACAGTGGTTATTTTCAAATGAATTTGGGCATGTTGTTTTTATAGCATATATGGAAAGGAAACAATGTAGATGGAGGCAATACAAGTAATTGAGGAAAAAGATGTAGCAACAGCTATATTTCAATTTATATTCCCGTTTTCGTTTAAAGCTGGATATGAACAAGAGATGTTCCCTTTCTTACAAAAAAATGATTTTCGCCCTTTTCGACTCGATCATCTTGAAAATGAAAATACATACTATGGAAAATTTCAAGTTTCACATCAAAATATGGAAGCATATTATCTTTCATTTACAAATAAAATTTTATTTCCTCATTCAGAGCATCAAAAGGGGTTACAGCGCTATTCTAAAGACCTTAACTTAACTGGACATTTAACAACAAATCTTATTTCCGTTCCATTCAACATTCATTCTATTGACGTAACACTTTGTCCTTATGAGCTTGGCTTCTTAACAATTCGGACAGAAGTAGAAACCGCTCCAAACATGACATTATCAGAAGCAATTGAATTTGCGGCCCGTTTCCGTGTACTTGAAACTAAAAATGATACAAACGAGACTATTTGTATTGAATGTAACGGAAAAAAGTATTCCCAAGTGGAAAGATTCATTTTTGGTTATTTATTTCATGGCGTAACAGATTTCTTTGAGAAGAAGAGATTAAGAAGTTCTTACTTTCAAACCTTTCCTTTCTTTGAAGATCAGCGAATGTACGTACAAACTTTATTATCTATAAAAGAAGATATGGAACTGAATGAAGTGGATGTTTATCGTACTTCTAGTCTTTCCGGGTTAACAAGTGATGGCAAGGCATATGTGAGTGCAAATAATCTGCCTTATATTCATGATTATTTAAAACAACACGCTTACCAAAGATGGGCTCCGAATCGCTATTTCATAATGGAAGAACATATATTCACATGTGTAACAAATGAAGGAGAACGCGAATTTACTAAACTTGCGAGTCAAATGTATGGGGAGTTTTATTACGCTTTATTGTTAAATCTATTTCATAAAATTGTTTTATTGAAAATGGCAAACGCTTATGCTGAATTAAACATAGAACAAGATACAAATGAAATAGAGAAATTAATTTATTCAATTAATTCGTTTACGGCGAATTACTTTTCTTTAGAGCTAGTATCCCAATCACAGAGTGAAGATATTTTCTTCCGCTTAAGAAAGCTTTTTAACATCGAGATACTATACTCGAATGCAAAACAAAATCTTGATAGTTTGTTTAAATATCAAGAAAATGTCGCCTCTAAAAAAGATAGCCTTTTATTATTAATTTTAACGCTCTACTCTGTAGTAGGCCAAATGTTAGGGTTTACTATGATTGATCTGTTAAGAAACACCGATTCAAACAAAATATCATCGCCACTTGAATTTTTCGCCCTTTTAATAGCAATTAGCGGCATCGTCATTTCACTTATTTTAGGTGCGCAAAGTTTATACCAATGGAGTCTACAACATAAACGAAGAAAAGCATGGGTAAAACAAACTGTACTTTCTGCTGTGAGAGAGAAAGACGAGGAGAAGTAAAGAAGGCTATTTTCAAATTACAAATACGCAGTGCACGTTTCAGTAAATGAAATTTTTATCGGCGATTTTTCGATTATATCGATGATGTATAAAAGTATGTGTAAACATTTTTAGGCAAAAAATAAGGCAAAGTACCCCCTAGGTTTATCCAGAACCT